>JADZFD010000018.1 GCA_020850225.1 Saprospiraceae bacterium
AGGCAGGAGCAGCTACGTTGAGTGTATATGACATGACAGGTAAGTTGGTAGTAACAAGAAGCATCAGTGCAGTTAAAGGATTGAACAGTGAAGTATTCACGAAAGATCAGTTAGGTGTAAGTGGTGTTATGTACTACACATTAGAGAGCGGTGATTTCACAGCTACCAAGAAGATGATCATCGTTGAGTAATCAGGGATAATTCTCTGAGCGTTCAACGAACGCATAAAGCTAAGGCACACGTTGATTATTCAACGTGTGCCTTTTTTTGATTTGAATTGTATGATAATTCAACCTATATTTTATGAATAGTATCAGGATAAGTAGATGATTAATTATGCTTTATAGCTTATTATCGTGTAAAATAATTGCTTGATTTTCAATAGAGTGGATTTATAATGTATTTGCATAACAATTCTTTAACACTATCATATATCAATTTATCATTATCTTTGCAGCCCATTTTATTATATCAGGAAGCGTAAGATATCAGTGAACATGAAAAATCACAATCTGACTATATATAATAGTCTTTCAAGACAAAAGGAAAAATTTGAATCTTTGCATGAAGGTTTTGCCGGAATGTATGTATGTGGTCCTACAGTATATAATGATGTTCACTTAGGCAATTGCCGTACATTTATAAGTTTTGATGTTATATACAGATATCTTACTTATTTGGGATACACTGTAAGGTATGTGAGAAACATTACGGATGTCGGACATTTGCTGGATGACGGTGAAGACCGGATGTCAAAAGGTGCAAGACTGGATAATCTTGAACCCATGGAAGTAGCTCAGAAGTATACGCTGGGATTTCATCAGATATTGCAGCTTTTTAATACATTACCACCCAGTATTGAGCCCAGAGCTACCGGTCATATTATCGAACAGATTGAAATGGTGAAAAATATTCTGGACAATGGTTATGCTTATATTATGAACGGCTCTGTATATTTTGATACTGTAAAATTTGCTGAAGTTACGGGAGAATATGGTAAACTTTCCGGAAGGATTATTGAAGAATTGCTATCAGAAACAAGAGATAATCTGAAGAATCAGGATGAGAAGCATCATCCATCTGATTTTGCAATTTGGATGAAGGCAAATGAAGAACATATCATGCGTTGGCCTTCACCCTGGTCAGTAGGATTTCCTGGATGGCACCTGGAGTGTAGTGCTATGAGTACCAAGTATCTGGGAAAACAGTTTGATATTCACGGTGGTGGCAATGACCTTAAATTTCCACATCATGAAAACGAAATAGCTCAGAATCTGGGCGCATGTAATATACATCCGGCTAAATATTGGGTACATACAAATATGTTGCTCATGAACGGCAGGAAAATGTCAAAGAGCGATGGAAATACCATCTCTCCCTATGAGTTATTTACTGGCGAAAGTGTCCATGTATCTAAAGGTTACAGCCCGATGGTTGTACGGTTTTTTATGTTGCAGTCGCATTACAGGTCTACCAATGACTTGACGGACGATGCGCTTCAGGCAGCAGAAAAGGGATATAAAAGATTGATGGAAGCGTATAAGTCATTAAGTGATCTTTTGTCCGATCATAATAATCCTACTGAACTGGATAGTAGAATTAGTGATATTATCAACGGTGCATATGCTGATATGGATGATGACTTTAACACCCCTAGAGCAATAGCAAGATTATTCGAACTGGTAACTATAATCAACAGTCTTAAAGAAGGACAAATCCGGATTTCTGAAATTTCAGATACTGGAATAAAGACATTAAAATCAGCTTTCGAGACAATAATTTTTGAAATATTCGGTTTAAAAGAAGAAAACAGTACAAATGACGGTGTAGTTGATGGTTTGATGCAGTTGATAATAGAATTACGGCAGATAGCCAGAACCAATAAAGAATGGACAACAGCAGATAAAATCAGAGATGGTCTTAATGAGTTGCAAATACAGATAAAAGACGGTAAGGACGGTTCATCCTGGTCTTTTTCATAAAAAATTAACTTATTTTATTATATAATTTTATTTAAAAAATCAATGAAGCATTTATTTATAATAATTGGTATTGTGTTATTATCACAAAGCTATAGTGTAGCTCAGGAAGTAAGTGAGAAAAACTGGACGCTTATTCATGAAAGATTTGCAACCTGGTGTCCATATTGTGGTACCTGGGGTTGGGATTTTAAAAATCAGGTACTCAATGAATTTAAAGATGACAATGTTATTTTTATGGCATTGGATTATAGTGGAGAGTTGACAAATTCAGTTGCAAAAGAATTTGATGCTAATTTTACAGGTGCCGGACAACCTATATTTTATGTTGATGGTGTAAATATCAATGTATCTTCATCAAATGGAACTACAAAGCTTATAGAAACACGTTCAGAAGTAGATTTTAAAAAGAATGTTCTTCCATATGCCTGCGTAGGAATTGATGCCAGGTTGGACGAAACAAGTCAATCTGTCACCGCCAATGCTATCGTAAAATTTGTACAGGAAGTTGAAGGTGGAGACTATTATTTTGGAATGTACCTCCTGGAAGATGTTAATCATAGTCAGGCAAGTCAGCAGGGTACACCATTACACAAAAATGTATTGGTAAATAATTTTTTACCGAATGTATTTAATAATCACCTGATATATGGTAAAGTAGATCAAGGGACTGAATTTAAACTAAGCGGAACTGTCGGAAACGTTAAAGCAGCAAAGGATAAATACCATGTTCTTGGAGTAATATGGACAAAGAATAATAACAAGTTTTTATTTCATAATGCTTTCATATCAGAAGTAAAATCTACAACGGCTACCAGTGATGTAAATAATGTTAATTTTACAGCTTATCAGGCTGAGAGCGGAAAAATTATTGTCAGTTTGGATAAAAATTTTCAATTAAATCCATCTTCTGAATTAATACTATCAGATTTATCGGGTAAAGTTATCTATCAGTTGTCAGGCAGTAATCTGACTACTGGGAAAGTACAAATTGACACGAGATATACTCCCGGTTTGCATATTGTAACTTTGAAAAACGGTAGTAACCAGACGACCAGTTCAAAAAAGATAATGCTGTTTTAAGAAAATAGCTAATACATCGTTTAAAAGAACAAAGGGCTTGCATTTAGTGAGCCCTTTGTCTTTTATGCTTACTTTCTACTTTATATTATTTTGGAAACCATAAGAGCTTTAATCCTGTCCCAGTAAAATGGAATCAGCATTAACATAAAAACTGAAATAACAATAAATTCGAGGGAAACTATATAGTTGGGCCATGGTCCGAGAAGATCATAAAAAGTTGTTCCGGGTGGCTTGGCATTCATATACATATAATTCGATTCAAGAAGTACATTTGTAGGGTAAAGTACGGCAGCAAGCAGATTTATACCAATGATGGATCGGACAGCATCTTGCCAAACTATCTTCCATCCGATTACCATATTACCATAAAGCGCCCCTAAAATTATAACAGCATGCACCAGCCAGTAACGGATGGCTTCATAGTGAGGCATAGATTCAGTCAGGGTTGGAGTAAAAATCGATTGGGCACAGCCAGCCATTATCCAGAAAAAAGTTATACCCCAAACGATGCGTAATCTGAATATGTATACTAAAGGCATTACCATGGACATCAGATTGCATAAGTGGAGAGGAAGGTCTTCATATGCATGAAAAATTCCAGCTTCAAGTTTATAAAAAACCTTAAACAATTGGGATGCTGCTCCTAATAAACAAATAAAGATAATATAATTGTATTTCTGTTTTGTAGTCCAGGACTTTTTCCCAAAGTACAAAATACCGGCAATAAATGCTATACAGGATATAAATGCAATAAGGTGTTCTAATCCGTAATTAACAAATTCTCCGTTGTTTTTTAAAAATAAATCCCACATAAAATTGTTTTGACAAATTTAGTTCATATCAGTTGAATCACATAATAAGTATGATAAAATTATTTGAGTATTACATCATAATTGAAAATATGGGAACAAATCCAATTGCTTTGGAAAACTATTGAATGAAAAAGAAAGATACGATTTTATGAATTATTACGAAAATCACAGTGTTTCAGTATCTATGGATATAGTCCCGGTTAATACCCTGTGTATGGGACATTTGTCGGCTATCTCATACAATCTTTTTTTTTGAACATCATCCAAATTGCCGGTTAATGTAATTTTTTTGGTAAATACAGTGCTGTTTGTTGCTATATTACGATCAAAATCTACATGAACAATGATTTCTTCCAATGGCCAGCCCTTTCTGTCAGCATACATACGCATCGTAATTGAAGAACATGCAGCTAAGGACGATGCAAGAAGTTGACCGGGATTGGGGCCGGCATCGCCTCCTCCATCAGTTATTGATTCATCTGCTGTTAACTTGTGATTACCGGCTGTAATTTCTGTTTTATATTTTATTGTTCGAATATGTGCTGATACATGGTGATTTTCCATACTGCGTTGTTAAAGTTTGTTAAATATATGTACAGATTAATATTATGATATTATTTTTCAAGACTCTAAAGGTAGTGATTATGTGAATAATATTTAGTTTAAAATGATTAAAAATTTTACAAACTCAGAGTGATAGAGGTATTTATTGAGACGTTTGTACATTGTTTTGCCATATATTGTGTATAATCTAATGCATATTGCTTTTTATATAAAAACACATATTGTAATATGTGCTATGTATAATAAATTAATATATTGATATATGTATTATTGATTATATATTTTGATATAACCGAAAGCCGACCCACGTCCAAAAAATAACATTAATTTTTTGAAATTGAGGCGAAGACAATGACATTTTGACATAAAATTCAGGTTTGGTATAATTTTGGACAAAATATTGCCTGATGACATATAGTATTTTTTTGTATGACGATGGGTACGTATATAATGCATAATTGACATATTATCTATATTTGCACCTTAAAAACAAAAGTACTCAAATATTCATTTATGTTGTATGATTGTAAGTTGATTTAACTTATATCTTGAATTAATATTAGGAATAATTTCAAATTTTAAACGATAAATATAAATAATGCTGAATTTTATAAAAAATGTTTTTGGTAACAAACAGGAAAAGGATGTTAAGAGTTATAGTGCCCTGGTTACCAGAACAAATCAGTTTTACAATGAATTTCAAAAGCTATCCAATGATGGATTAAGAAATAAAACGATTGAATTTCAAAACAGAATTAAAGAAGGTCTGGCAGCCATAGATGTAGATATTGTTGTCCATAAGGAACAGGCTGATCAGGAACCGGATTTCTTGAAAAAAGAAGCTATTTATAATGAGATAGACAAGATCAGGAAAGAAAGAGATACGCATCTTGAAGTCATACTCAAAGAGATACTTCCGGAAGCATTTGCAGTAGTCAAGGAGACTGCAAGAAGATTCAAAGAGAATAGTACGATAGAAGTTACGGCTACGGAGCATGATAAATCCCTGGCAGTCAAGAAAAATTACATCACTATAGAAGGTGACAAAGCAATATGGAAAAATTCATGGTTAGCTGCGGGCAATGAAATTACATGGGATATGTTGCATTATGATGTGCAGTTGATAGGCGGAATGGTATTGCATGACGGTAAAATAGCTGAGATGGCTACCGGTGAAGGTAAAACACTTGTAGCTACTTTGCCAGCTTATCTGAATGGAATCGCGGGACAAGGAGTACATATCATAACAGTCAATGATTATCTGGCTCGAAGAGACAGTGAATGGGTAGGTCCGATTTATGAATTTTTGTATCTGACAGTAGATTGTATCGATAAGCACAAACCGCATTCTCCCGAAAGAATAGCTGCATATCGGTGTGATATAACTTACGGTACCAATAATGAATTTGGTTTTGACTATCTTAGAGATAATATGGTCAGGGATGTTGATGAACTTGTACAGCGCAAGCATCACTATGCGATGGTGGATGAGGTGGACTCTGTATTAATTGATGATGCCAGAACGCCATTAATTATTTCAGGACCTGTTCCTCAGGGATTGGAAGAGCAGGAGTATTTTGAATTGCAGCCTAAGATTGAAAAACTGTTCAATATTCAACGCCAGCAAGCCACTGAATTTTTGGCAGAAGCCAAAAAACTGTTTAAAGAAGGAAAAACGGGATATAATGAAGACGAAGGAGGTTTGGCATTGTTCAGGGTTTACCGTTCCTTACCTAAATACAGGCCACTGATAAAATATCTGAGTGAGGAGGGCGTGAAGGTCGTATTACAAAAAACGGAGAATTACTATATGCAGGAGCAAAACAAACATATGCATCTTGCCGATGAACCGCTGTATTTTACCATTGATGAAAAAAACAGAAGCGTAGAATTAACTGAAAAAGGAATTGAATACCTTTCCAGGGGAGAAAATGACCCCAACTTTTTTGTTTTACCGGATATCACACAACAGATACAAGCATTAACTGAAAGAGAACAGAAAGAAGGTGTCAAGCACAATGAGGAGAAAGAAGCCTTAATTCAGGATTATGCAGTTAAATCCAGAAGATTGCATGCTACCAGTCAGATGCTGAAAGCCTATACACTTTTTGAAAAGGATCAGGAATATGTTGTTATCAATGAAGAAGTGAAAATCGTTGATGAACAAACAGGGCGTATGATGGAAGGCAGAAGGTATTCTGATGGATTACATCAGGCTCTTGAGGCCAAGGAAGGTGTCAAAATCGGTGAGATTACTCAAACCTACGCTACAGTAACACTTCAGAACTATTTCAGGATGTATCACAAGCTGGCAGGTATGACGGGTACTGCTGAGACTGAAGCCAGTGAGTTTTGGGAGATTTATAAATTGGATGTGGTGTCTATTCCAACGAATAGACCAATATCAAGAAATGATAAGGAAGACCTGGTATATAAGACAGCAAGAGAGAAGTTCAATGCCGTAATAGATGAAATTAACCGGTTGACAGACCAGGGAAGACCTGTATTGGTAGGTACTACTTCAGTGGAAGTTTCTGAATTGCTGAGTCGTATGCTTAACCTTCGGAACATTAAACACAATGTACTGAACGCTAAATTACACCAGCGTGAAGCTGAGATAGTTGCCGAAGCAGGGCAGAGAGGTGCTGTAACTATAGCTACGAATATGGCGGGTAGGGGAACGGATATCAAGATAGCAGAAATTGTTAAAAATGCAGGCGGTCTTGCCATAATTGCTACTGAACGTCACGATTCCCGACGTGTAGACAGGCAGCTTAGAGGTCGTGCAGGTCGTCAGGGCGACCCGGGATCTTCACAGTTTTATGTATCATTGGAGGACAATCTGATGCGTCTTTTTCAATCTGAAAGAATAGCAGGATTAATGGACAAAATGGGACATAAGGATGGTGATGTGATACAGCACAGTATGGTAACCAAATCCATCGAAAGAGCACAGAAAAAAGTAGAGGAAAATAACTTCGGAATCCGGAAAAGGCTTCTGGAATACGATGACGTTATGAATATTCAAAGAGAGGCTATATATAAAAAGAGAAATAATGCCCTCCACGGTGACAGATTGTCCGTTGATTTATTCAATATGTTTATCGGTTCTGTTGAATATAATGTGATTTCAAATAAGAATCCCGCCAATTATGAAAATTTCAAATATGATTGTCTGACGACATTAGGTATTGATCCATCAATCAATGCTGATGAATTCAAATCCATTAATGCGGATAAACTTATCGATGAGTTGTTGGGTACAGCATTAAATCAATACAAGGTAAAAAGCCAGCAGATTACAGAAATATTACTTCCTACCATTCAGCAGGTATATGAGCATGAAGGACACAAGTATAAGCGGATTGCGATACCATTTACAGATGGAAGGAATACTCCACTTCCCATAGCTGCTGATTTAAAACTGGCAGTAGACACCAGGGGAGTGAGTATAATGCGCGACATAGAAAAAACGATTACACTTGCCATCATTGATGATCACTGGAAGGAGCACCTTAGAAATATGGATGAACTCAAAGATGCAGTACAGTCAGCTTCTTTTGAACAAAAAGACCCGTTGGTCAAATATAAAATCGAAGCATACAACTTGTTTGAAGAACTCATTAACAAGATCAACAGGGATGTAAGCGCCTATTTACTGAATGGTAAGTTATTGTTGCAGCGTGAAGTAAGGGAAGCAGAAGTTCAAAAGACAGATTTATCCAAATTGAAAACCAATACGGATGAGGAAGCAATAAGAAAAGCAGCAGAAGGTGTATCTCAAAAAAGAGAAAAGCCTGAAACATTCAAACGTACAGAACAAAAAGTCGGTAGGAATGAATTGTGCCCATGTGGTAGTGGTAAGAAATTCAAACATTGTCACGGTGTATAAATTGACAGTATAATCATGATAAGCCCTGCAGATAGTTCTCCGGATCTAATGTATATGCAGAGAGCATTGAATCTTGCTATCAAAGGGTTTGCTGATACCGGTAAAAATCCGATGGTCGGTGCTGTTATTGTCTATGAGCATCGTATTATTGGTGAAGGATATCATGAAAGATATGGAGATAAGCATGCTGAAATTAATGCACTGGAGTCTGTATGTCAGGCAGATAAACATCTGATTCAGGGAAGTACGATGTATGTGACACTTGAACCGTGTTCTCATACAGGGAAAACACCACCTTGTGCCAACAGGATTGTCAAAGAAGGTATCAGAAGGGTAGTGGTCGGAACAAGCGATCCCAATCCGATAGTAACAGGAAAAGGTATGGGATATCTCAGAGCAAATGGTTTGTTGGTTGAAATATCGGAATTGCAGGAAGCTTGTGATAAGTTATTAATTAAATTTAAGGCCAATCTTGATGGAATACCTTTTATACAACTCAAATGGGCACAATCCAGGAATGGCTATATAGGGATTTCCGGCAAAAACATAAGGCTGTCCAATGGGTTTACACGAATACTGACTCACAGGGACAGAAGTATGTTTGATGGTATTTTAATCGGAAAAGGAACGGCAATGACAGATAATCCGGTTTTGGATGACCGGTATTTTGATTCCGGAAAACCGGTAAGAATCCTTTTGGATTCTAATCTGGAATTGCCATCTTCATACAGGCTTTTTGACGGAAGTGCTCCGACCTGGATTATTAATAAGATTAAAAATGATGATTCAGGAAATCCACGCTATATACAATTTGATTCCGGTAATTTGAAGGGTATGCTTCAGTTACTATACCGGTCAGGTATTACGTCACTGATTATTGAAGGAGGTGCTAAGGTATTGCAATCTTTTGCAGAAGCTGGAATGTGGCATGTAGCTATGGTTATCAGGACAAAAAAGATATTGGAAGATGGACTAAAAGCACCACTGATACAAGGTGTAATGAAGGATAGGTTTCAATTGGCAGAAGATGAAGTCCTGATAATTGGAAATGAAAGATTTACAAATGAAAAATAAAGATAAAATTCAGTTTATTAGTGAGAAATTGGAGGAATTGTATCCTGAAACACCGATTCCCCTGAACCATAAAGATCCCTATACATTACTTGTAGCAGTACTACTGTCAGCTCAGTGTACAGACGAAAGGGTCAATAAAATCACCCCGGCATTGTTTGAACTTGCTGATACACCTGGTAAAATGGCAAAACAGGATGCAGCAGTAATAGAAGCTATTATAAAACCCTGTGGTCTTTCACCAAGAAAATCCAAAGCAATCAAATCATTGTCCGAAATCATAATGGAAACATATGACGGAAAAGTGCCCCAAACTTTTGAAGACCTGGAGTCACTTCCCGGAGTAGGGCATAAAACTGCTTCTGTAGTCATGTCTCAGGCATTTGGAGTTCCCGCATTTCCTGTCGATACGCACATTCACAGACTGGCACATAGATGGGGTCTGACCAAAGGCAAGTCTGTAGAACAAACGGAAAAAGATCTTAAACGTCATTTTCCAAAATCTACCTGGAATAAGCTTCATTTACAGATTATCTTCTTTGGAAGACAATTCTGTCCTGCACGTGGGCATGACGCAGGCAAATGTCCAATTTGTAGTGTAGTTACTCAATAACTTAATGAAAATCATAAAGCATAAAGTATATTTTATTTTACGGAAAGTCTCAGTATATCGCCGAATACACCTCTTGCTGTAACATTGGCGCCAGCTCCTGCACCTTGTATAACGATGGGGTTATCGCCGTAACTCTCAGTATAAATCTCAAAAATACTGTCTGAACCCTTCAGTTGACCCAAAGCCGAGTTCTCAGATATTTCTATAAGTTGTGTTGTGAGTAATCCTTTTTCCAGTTGAAGGTCTCCGGACAATTCACCTACGTATCTGAATACGTAACCGGGTTTAAGGCGGTCTTTTATAGGATCATAATAAATATCCAAAGCATCCGGACGTGACAGAAATTCTACAGTTGATATTTTTTGTAATTGTTCGGGAATCAGGTTCTGAATGTCAATTTCATCCCATTCATTTTTGAGCTCCAGTTCTCTAGCCAGTACTAATAGTTTACGTGCAACATCATTACCTGATAAGTCTTCTCTTGGATCAGGCTCAGTATATCCTTTACTTATGGCTTCTTTGAGTACCTCACTGAAAGATTTATTCTCCTTTGAAAATGTATTAAATATATAACTCAGTGTACCGGAAAATACACCTCTTATACGTGTAATATTTTCACCTGACAAATGTAATAACTTAATGGTATCGATAAGAGGTAGCCCGGCGCCTACATTGGTTTCATACAGATATTCCTTGTTGTATTCCCTGAGTTTTTTGCGGAGATTGGTGTAGTATTCCCAGGATTGCGTATTTGCATTTTTATTGGATGATACGATGTCAAAACCATTTTCAATAAGTTTTACATAGTTTTCTATAAAACCAGAGGATGCAGTATTATCGATGGCAATCAGGTTTTCAAGATGATTTTCATTGACAAAACGGATGATATCATCTATAGTATATGACCTGCCATTTTCCATAATTTGCGTTTTCCAATCACTGCCAAGACCATTTTCATTGAGGATGTTTTTTTGAGAATTGGCTATAGATATAATTTTTAGTTGAATTTCTTTTTTTTTGTTGATAGTAGAAGCAGAAGCCAGTACTTGCTCAATAAGTGCACTGCCCACCAGTCCATGTCCAAAGATAGCCAAATGTACCTTTTTAACTATGCCAAATATTTGACCGTGTATTACATTTATGGCTTTCTGGGCATCATTCCGTTCGACGACTATACTTACATTTTTTCCTGTTACTGAATTGCTGAATAATAATGGTATGATATTGTTTTTTATAAGTGCTGTATAAGCCCTGTCAAAAGTACTCAAATCCTGGCCAATGATTGAAATAACAGCGATATTCTTACGGATGTATATGGAACTTACGTCTTTGTTTTTAAGATATGTTTCAAATCCTTTGTCAAGAAGCTCAACAGCCAATCCGGCATCTTCTTCTTTCACAATAAATCCGAGACCCCGTTCAGAAGTACCCTGAGATATTAGTCCTACGCTTATGTTTGCTTGGGCAAGTATATTGAAAACCCTGGCATCAATGCCTACCTTGCCAAGTAAGCCTCTCCCTTCCAGTTGAATCAGTGCTACATCATTCTGAATCGATAGCGTTTTGACATCTGCTGATGTGGGTTCAGCTGAAATAAGCGTTCCTGTACTGTTTGGATTCAGTGTATTAAGAATTCTCAGCGGAATATTACTTCTGATCAGTGGTTGGATTGTTTTACCATGCAGGATGGAAGCACCTAAATTGGCCAGTTCGCTGGCTTCATTAAAGTGAATGGCCTCTATCTTTCTTGCGTCTCTGACCCATTCGGGATTGGCAGTATATATGCCGTCAACATGTGTGAAATTTTGTAACTCCCTGGCCTGGAGATATTCTGATAACAATGCAGCAGAGTAGTTGCTGCCATTCCTACCCAGTGTAGTTGTATCTCCCTTTAGCGTAGAGGCAATGAATCCTGTTACGACTCCGATGGTGTCCTTGTTAAAATTGCTAAACCATATTTTTGTCCTTGTCGTGGATTCCTCTTCAAGAATCTGTCCATTGCCGTACTGCTCATCGGTTTTGAAGAAATGCCTGCTGTCGATTGCTTCAGCTTTGTACCCTTTTTTATTCAGTGCATTTGACAAGATTTTTGCTGATATCAGCTCACCCTGTGCTAAAATCAGGTCCTTCACTTTGAGACTGTAATCTTCAAGCATAAATACGCCTTCATAGAGTTTTTCGAGTAGTTTGAATTCAGATTCCAGATTGACATTATTATGATATTTTCTTAATTTGAACTGGTCAAATACATCCAGCCATTCGTGCTGTGATTTAGCAAGATTAAGTATGTGTTCCAAGGTGTCTGTCGTATCGCCGATAGCTGATACAACCACTAAAAGTTGGTCATCCTTGATTCGGTTATGAACAATCTGTGTGATCGCTTCAAATTGGTCAGAAGCAGCTAGTGATTTTCCTCCTAACTTAATAACTTTCATTGTATTCGTGTTTTAAAAATTGTTTTTTAATATTGAATTTAATTGATCATATTCTATCAGAAATGCATCATGTCCATGTATTGACTGGATTTCAGAATATCTTACTTCTTTTTTGTAACGCCTGATCGAATCAAATATATTTAATTGTTCCATTTTGGTAAACATATAATCAGTATTGACAGCTATGATGTGAATGTTGGCATTGGTCAAAGCCGCATACTTCATTATGTCCTGTTCGGTCAGATCCTGACCAATAGTCCTGAGTAGATTATTGATAATTTTATATGAGTTGAGTGAAAATCTGTTTTTCAAGGTGTCCCCATGATAATTCAACCAGCTTTCTATTGCATACTGATTTTCAGGTATATTATAAATACCTTTGAATTTTTTGTCTAATGATTCCGGAGTCCTATACAGTAGCATGGCGTGTTTTCGGGCATCTTCTATGGGATTGACCGAATTGTTAAGAATCATGTCCTGTACCAGCACATTGCCTATAAGCCAATCGGATGCCTTGATGCTACACGCTATCGGTATCAGGTTTTTTACAGATTCAGGACGTAGCATAGACATTTCCCATCCGATACTGCCACCGATACTGCCACCAATTATCGTATGAATTTCTTTGATTTTCAAGTTGTCCAGCCCTAGCCAGAACAATTCCGCAACTAATCTGGTAGAGTAGGAGCGGTACTGTTCTGGTAGAGATACTTCATTTTGCCGAAACCCATTCCAGGGGATATTGAAAGCTATGACTGTATACCTGTTCAGGTCAATAGTCTTTTGATTCCCTATCAGGTTTTTCCACCATCCATCAGGCCCTGCTACTTCACTATTGCCTGTCAGTGCATGGTTGACCAGAACAACAGGCGCCTGTAGTAATGGTTGACCAAAAATCTGATAACGCAGACTTATGGATGGTGTTAGTATATCCTTATATTTGACTGGATTCAACTGTATGGTGTCGAGAGACATTACTGTATATTTTGGATATCTGTGAAAATACATTATTAAGATCGTCAATCAGGTCGTTGATGTCTTCAAGCCCGACTGATAACCGGATAAGGTCAGGTGTTACGCCGGTAGCCAATTGACTTTCTTCGGATAGTTGCTGATGTGTTGTGGAAGCAGGGTGTATGATTAGTGACTTGCTGTCTCCAAAATTGGCAAGAAGCGAAAACAATTTGGTTTCATTAACTACCAGTTTGGCAGCCTCATATCCATGTTTTAAACCAAATGTAACCAATCCACTTTGACCATCAGGTAGATATTTTAAAGCTAAATCGTGGTATTTGCTTGAAGTCAGACCGGGATAGTTAACCCATGCGACTTCGGGTTGTTTTTCCAGCCATTCTGCCAACTTCAGTGCATTTTCACTGTGCCTTTTGATGCGTATTTGTAAGGTTTCAAGTCCTTGTATGATCTGAAATCCATTGAATGGACTTAATGCTGCACCGAGATCACGCAAACCTTCTATCCTGATTTTAGCAATAAATGCTGCTTTCCCCAATACAGTATGATATACCAATCCATGATAACCCGCTGCTGGTTCGGTGAATTCCGGAAATTTACCATTACTCCAGTCAAATTTTCCTGAGTCTATGATAGCACCACCTAATGACGTACCATTGCCGGATATGTACTTTGTCAGTGAATATATAACAATGTCTGCTCCATGTTCTATCGGTCTCAACAAATATGGTGTAGCAGTAGTATTGTCAACAATAAAAGGTATCCCGGCATTACGGGTGATTTCAGCAACAGATTTGAGGTCAATTATGTCCAGCTTTGGATTGCCTATACTTTCAACAAAAATAGCTCTGGTATTATCTCTTATACTGTTTTTGAAGTTTTCTATGTCAGAGGGATCGACAAAAGAAGTTTGAATTCCTAAACGGGGCAGTGTGACACTCAGTAGATTATATGTGCCGCCATATAGGCTGTTGGAAGCAACTATATGGTCACCTGACTTCAGCAATGTTAGTAATGTTGTAGCTACAGCTGACGATCCTGATGCAGTTACGACAGCACCGATACCTCCTTCAAGTGCAGCTAATCTTTGCTCCAATACATCATTGGTTGGGTTATTCAGGCGCGTGTAGATAAACGCCGGAATACTGAGGTTGAAGGCGCCTGCGGCATGGTCAGCATTTTCAAACACATATGAGGATGTCTGATAAATGGGTACAGCACGACTACCTGATGAGGTTTTTACATCGTGTCCGGTGTGTAATGCTTTTGTAGAAAATTTGAGTTGACTCATGATTTTTTAAAATTTAAATGGGTGAATAAATAAAAAAAGTCCTTCCGGTTCACCGGAAGGACTTTATAAAGCTTTGTCGAATTAGTATTTTACATAACAGCTTTCATGACTTCCGGTAATGGCTTATCAGGCACATGTTCATACACATACACATACACATACACATACACGATGTATCGGTTGTCATTCTTGAAGTTATATTAAAATTATTCATATTTCAATTGGGTATTATTAAAAAAAAAGCCCTTACATCTGCAAGGGCTTTTTTTGTATATTTATATTTCAGATTAAACAATACGAATGCCCTGCATTTTCTTACAACACATCATCATAACCATCATATTGTTTAAAATTAAATTCATTTTTTATTCTTTGTTTAAGACAGGCAAAGGTCTTAAATTAATTATCAAATGTCCAAACATTTTTTAAATTATTTTTTATAATTCTGTATTTATAATGTATAAATTAAACGGATACAATGTGTTAAGTTTGTTTAAAGTGCATTTTGATTATTCGGAATAAAATGAACAATTATGTATCAATACAGAATATCCGAAATACCACAATACATCAAAAATCATTTACAGTATTCAATAATGCTGAAAACTATATTATCAAAAGGTGAAATCTGCCGAAAAACTTTAAAAATGTCAGGACAAAGTCAGCTTCGACAAAAATATCAAAAACCTTCCTTAATGATATAATCGCTTTTTATTCCTAATCCGGCCAATTGGCTTTCCACAGCTTTCATCATTGGTGGCGGAGCACACAAATAATAATACTTAAGTCCATCCATCTGACTATTAATCAACTCAGCATTTACATATCCGTGTTCATATCCATCTACCTGCTCATTGGAAAGAATATTGATGAAATTCTTACCCAATAAATTACTGAACCATGCTTCATCGATTATGTCAGACTTGGTTTTATTGGCAAATATGAGTTTGGAGTTGCCGACTTTACCTTCTTTTTGCAACTGTTTTAATATAGCGATAAAAGGTGTAACACCTGCTCCGCCGGCTATAAAAACACCTTCACCTTTATATGTAATATCACCGTAAACATCACCTATCAGGATTTCGTCATTATTGGATAATGACAATAATTCATTGGTTACACCCTTGTGATCCGGATAGGTTTTTATGACAAATTCGATTTGGTTGTCATCAGGAGAAGAGGTAAATGTAAATGATCTCCATTCACTCTCCCAGCCGGGTTTGTTAATTGCAAAATCTACTGCCTGTCCCGGGTTGTAGGCTAAATCAGTTGGTTTTTCAAGTATGATATGCAACACATCGTGTGTAATGTGCTGTATTGACTTTATTTTGACAGATTGTGCCATGATACTGAAATTATTTGTTTTGAAAGAATATATTTAATTGAATACAATCGGCAATCATATTCTGACTCATGAAGAACTATAAAAAATATATATGGAAGTTTCCATAAATAAATCAGTCATTGTAAGTAAGACTATCTGTTAAACTAACAAATGGTTATAAAGGAAGGTTTAGAAAATTATCATTTATAATGTAGATGGTTCTCAAGTATTTAGTCCCAAAATCCATATGTATTAAAAAATTACAGATTCTCAATAATTTTCATCACTTTGTCAGTCATAGGATTGCAGAATGCATCGTTGTATTCGAATAACTCGGTTGGCTTATATGACTTTTCAATAAGTTCACGAAGCATAATCTTAGCCCTGTTTAAGCGTACCTTGACATTTGCCTGCGAAATATGGAGTGAGTCAGCCGTTTCAGCTACACTCAAACCGGTTATTTCTCTGAGTGCAAAGACCATTCGATAATCTTCGGGTAGCTGTTTCAAAACATCCTCAAGTATGATTTTAAGTTCCGCATTATGAACCATGCTTCCTGTATCATGGTCATAATTATGAAACAGAGGTTTGGAGTTTTCATTAATATCCTTCATAATCTCATTTTTATAACTGGATTTTTTATTTTTCCGATAACAATTATTCAGCATGATACGTATGATCCATGTCTTAAAGTCAGATCGCTGTTCAAATTGAGCTAAATGCTTGAAGGCATCTATATAAGTGTCCTGCATCAAATCCTCTGTGTCATCATGATTGTAATTGTAGGAACGGCCGATTTTGTACAGATATGGATTGTATTTACGAACAACAAGTTCAAACATTGATTTTTTACCCTGCAGAACATAGGAGATAACTTCGTTATCAGTTAATAGCATATTTGATACCATAATCGATTATTTAAACTATTTTTGATAATTGAGACATAGAGTATGCTGCAATAGCCATAACCAAATCCCGTACAGCAACGTCAACAAAAATGAACCCTGCGAGTAAGGATAAAGCAATGGATGTTAACCAGGCTGCTACTATCAAACCGCCGATTTCTGGCTTTTTAAGGACAATCAATCCCGCTATTATCTCTATAACGCCAACAATCATCATAAAAGTTGCACCGGAAAATGGTAAAATTTCGGATAGTGTCGGGTTAATATAGGCTGTCCAGTCTGTCAGCAAATTTAGAAACTTATCTGCACCAGCTACTATGGGAACTACAACAAAGGTGTATTTTAATAAATTGAAGACCTGAATTAATGTTTTCTGTGATGTGCTTGTACTCATGATTTTTATAATTTTTAAAGTGGTTAATATATAAGGTTAGAGTACACGACAGTCAGAGAGGTTACAAAATTTATCAGTTAATTGATAAAGTAGCTTCGAATTATAAGTGTTTTTCAACGGAAAGTTTATGAATTGAACGGAGTATAAAAGCTTTACAAATAAAAAAAGCCACCTGATACATCAGATGGCCTTTTTTATTTACAGGACTAAACTTGTTTTATAAACTGGAGTTCAGCATTAATCCGTACTTCTTCACTTACCAGAAACCCTCCTGTTTCAAGTGTTGCATTCCAGTTAAGACCAAAATCCGTTCTGTTGATTTTACCATCCAAAGAGAAACCTGCTTTGATATTTCCATACGGATCTTTATTGGTTCCGTGATATTCAGCATTCATACTTACTGTTTTAGTTACTCCCTTAATGGTCAATGCCCCCGTTATCTTACCAGTGGAAGCATCATAATCGTTAGCAGTAAATGTCACTTCCGGAAATTGAGCAGCATCAAAAAAGTCGCCACTTCTCAGGTGGTTATCACGTTGATCGTTGTTTGTATCTATACTGGCTACATCAGCATTGAATGAAACTTGAGTGTTTTTTAAATCGTCAGAAGGTGAGTCGATTGATGCATTAAAAACATTGAATTGCCCGGTTACATTGGCAATCATCATATGTCTTACTTTAAATTGAATTTCGCTGTGTGCCGGGTCAATTACCCATTTTGTGTTGTTCATAATATTGATTTTATTTGTTACAACAAATGTTTTTTAATTTTGGTTCATTGTATTTGGAGTAGATGATGATATTTAACAAAACAATAAGAAATGAACACAGAGTTGATGATCATTTGAGCGGAATGAAAGAATCGCATACCATGAATTGGAAATAATTAATGATGATGTAGTGTAATCGGATAAGGAATATTTGAATCTACCCGATTTTTGGAATCAATATTTTAATGCTGCTTCATATTCATATAAAATCCATTATCTTTGGGCTGAAAACAGCATGATTTATGAGTTTTAAAACTTATGCTATAAGAAAAGCTGCAGCTATGACAGCCAGATCAGTAGAAAGGTGGAAATTCAATGCGCATCAGGACCAGGTTAATCTGATGCTGATGCTTACGTATAAAGCTAAAGATACTGTATACGGAAAAGCACATAATTTTGCCGGCATAAAAAATTATGATGATTTCAGAAAACAGATTCCGGTATTGGATTACGAAGGTTTACGTCCATATATAGATAGGGTTACTGATGGTATACCAGATGTAATCTGGCCAGGAAAACCGAAATATTTTGCTAAAACCTCCGGCACTACAAGTGGCGTTAAGTATATTCCGATAACGCAGGAAAGTATGCCTAATCATATTCACTCTGCCAGGACTGCAATGCTGAATTATATACATCAGAAAGGGAATTCGGACATTTTTAAAGGAAAGATGATATTTTTGTCAGGGTCGCCTGAACTTGAACATAAATGTGGAATTCCAACAGGTAGACTTTCAGGTATCGTGAATCATGAGATTCCGGCCTGGGTCAGAACTAATCAATTGCCCACATATGCTACCAACTGTATTGAAAACTGGGAAGAAAAATTGGATAGAATAGTAGAAGAAACCCTTCATCAGGATATGCGGCTTATAAGCGGTATCCCGCCATGGGTTCAGATGTATTACGAACGAATTTTGCAGGTATCAGGAAAACAAACGATTAAAGAGGTGTTTCCTGATTTTAGCTTGTTCATGTATGGCGGTGTTAATTTTGAACCCTACCGGTCAGGTCTTGAAACATTGGTTGGCGGAGAAGTTGATAGTATAGAAACATACCCTGCATCGGAGGGATTTATTGCATTTCAGGATGACATCCATGACAACGGTTTGTTATTGAATACTCGTTCCGGAATATTCTTTGAATTTGTACCGGTAGAACAGATTGGTCAGGCACATCCGGACAGATTGTCACTAAGAGAGGTCGAATTAGATAAAGATTATGCCATTATCATAAATAACAATGCCGGGCTATGGGGTTATAATCTTGGTGATTGTATAAGATTTGTTCATATGAATCCTTATAAAATTATAGTAAGCGGAAGGGTGAAGCATTATATTTCGGCTTTTGGTGAACACGTCATAGGTAAAGAAGTAGAGGAAGCAATAATGGTAGCACTGAAAAAGTTTTCCACCGAAGTAACAGAGTTCACAGTTGCTCCTCAGGTGAATCCACCTGATCAGACGCTTCCTTATCATGAATGGTTCGTTGAATTTGTCAAAAGACCGGACAATGTCGAAACATTGGCATTGGAAATAGATCAGCAAATGCGAAAACAAAATATTTATTATGATGATCTCCGGGCTGGCAATATATTACAATCATTGAAAATCTGTGTTTTAAGACCCCATGCTTTCAGGGATTATATGCAGTCTATAGGAAAGCTGGGAGGTCAGAATAAGGTACCCCGGCTGAGTAATGACCGAAAACTGGCCGATTCTTTACAACATTTTTTACTGGATTTAAAATAAAATCGAATAATATCAGTAAATAAATCGTGAGGAAGACACATTTTCTATGTCATAGAATCGTTTTAATGAATGGTAATTGATTTTTTAAAAAGTAATTGGATAATTTATGATACTGGATCTTATTGTAGCGATAGTAATAGTTGTTGGGTTTTACCTTGGGTATTCCAGAGGATTAATCAAAACGGTATTTAACTCATTATCTTTAATAATAGGAATATTAGCAGCGCTCAAGCTGTCACCCGTAGTGATGGATATTATTCAGTCTGTATTCAGTACTTCTCCTGCTGTTTCGTTTTTATTGGGAGTAGTTGTAACATTTTTAGGTGTGATGTATCTCATCCGGTATATCAGTACAAAATTTGAAGACATTCTTAAGGCCGTTAATATTAATTTTATCAATAAGATAGCCGGAGGTACGCTTCAGGCACTTTTTTATGCATACTTGCTTAGCCTCACTTTATGGATGGTGGATGGTATGAGTTTACTGAAACCGGAAGTCAAACAAGCATCCATAACATATTCATTACTGGAACCATTGCCAGAGAAAGGAAGAGCTTTCTTTACATCATTAAAGCCCATTTTCAAATCATTTTGGGATAAAACGGTGGAATCAATGGACAGCATTAAAGGAGAATAGACTTTAAGCTGACTACAGATTTTATTAATTTTATAGCTGAATGATTCTATCATATTTCGGGTACTGAGTCCGGATTATAATAATTATTTTAAACTAATATACATCGTCTTAATGCATTGGGGATGGGTTTTTGTACCTTTGCAGAATTAATTTTTAAGACGAATTGAATAAATATGGATTATCGGAATAATATTTTGGAAACAATAGGCAATACGCCTTTGGTAAAACTTAATAAGGTAGTTGAAGAACTCCCTTGTCTGGTATTGGGTAAGATTGAAACCTTCAATCCCGGACACTCTACAAAGGATAGAATGGCACTCAAAATGGTCGAAGATGCTGAGAAATCAGGCCGGTTATTACCCGGAGGGACAATTATTGAGTGTACTTCCGGAAATACCGGAATGGGAATAGCTCTGGCTGCAACAGTCAAAGGATATAAGTGTATCTTTACAACCAGTGACAAGCAATCCAAAGAGAAAATGGATGTTTTAAGAGCATTGGGAGCTGAAGTAATTGTATGCCCCACCAATGTAGAACCTGATGACCCGCAATCGTATTATTCTGTAGCAGAAAAATTAAGTAAGGAAATACCTAACTCCGTATGGCTCAATCAATATGATAATCTTTCTAACAGACTGGGACACTACGAATCCACGGGACCCGAAATCTGGAAACAAACAGAGGGGAAAATTACACATTTTGTGGTTGGAGTAGGAACAGGAGGTACCATTTCAGGAGTAGGAAAATATCTGAAAGAGCAAAATCCAAACATAAAAATATGGGGTATTGATACTTATGGCTCCGTATTCAAGAAATATCATGAAACAGGTATCTTTGATAAAAATGAAATTTATTCATATATCACTGAAGGCATCGGTGAAGATATATTACCTAAAAATGTAGATTTCAGTTTGATTGATCATTTTGAGAAGGTAACGGATAAGGACGGTGCATTGGCTGCCAGAAGATTGGCGAGAGAAGAGGGATTGCTACTTGGATATAGTGCAGGATCCGCATTGGCAGGATTATTACAGATGAAAGATCAGTTGACTGCTGACGATGTTGTTGTTATACTCTTTCACGATCATGGTAGCCGATATATAGCTAAACTGTATAATGATGACTGGATGCGACAACAGGGATTTATGTAGTCACAGGCATTGGAATGTAATAAAAAAAAGCCATTCGCTGTTTTCACAGGAATGGCTTTTTTATTACAATTGTTTATGGATTTATATTCGTAAGGGGTATTATTTGACTTTTATCTTTTTAGTGCCTACTATATGCAGCAGGCCATCTTTGATTTCTTTGAGTTCTATGACATACTTGCCGGGTTGTTCATATACATAGAATAGATCTGTTCTTGTAACGATCAATCGGACACCATCACCCATTTCCATTACATATCGGGAAGACTTCTCATCCTTCAAAAACTGAATGTTTACTTTTTCGCCTGCAACAATTTTTTTATCCATAGCTATGTATTCGTCAAATGCATTTGAAGGAGCCTCTTCTTCACTTGCGATCATAGATGTAATTGAAGATAGCATAGGACTATTATTACTTTCCGGGATAGAAGCATTTCCATTGGAAAAAATAAGTTTCTGACCAAAAAGATAGATAGAACCTATTAAGCCGGTTAAAACGAGTAAACTTAATAAAAAGGGCTCTATATGCACTTTAAAAATATGCGATGCCTTATGCGATTTCTTCTTAAGGCGAATAGAAGGGTAAAATTCTGCATTCATATAATCGGGTTTGGGTTTAAAATAATCGGTTAACCAATCAGACAATCTTTATTGCACAATTGGAAGTGTAAAGGTATGACAAATTAATGAAATAAAAAATATAAAAATCAATTTATATGTATTTTGTATTATACATAAGTTACTAATTCTGAAGTATTGATAATTATATTTATGTTACAATTTGATAATATGAATGTTATATAAAGGAATTTAACATATTAAAACAATAAAAATGTGAAATATTTTAATAGCACACTGAAATTGCTTCACTATCGCTTCCATAAGGAGCAAATGATACCGGTTGCAACAGATACATTCAGTGATTCAGCCTGCTTAGTAGCTGCACCAGGAATACTGATCTTATGTTGAATATGCTGAATATTGTCCTGAGAGATACCATTTCCTTCATTTCCCATTATCAGAATTGAATTAGATGGAATGGCAAATTCGTGAATGGAAACCCCATCCATAAAAGCACCTGTTACAGGCATTTTATAAGGAATGAGATCAGAAAGCAGAGCAGTTATAAGATGGATATTTACCATACTGCCCATAGTTGACTGAACCACTTTAGGGTTAAAAAAATCAGCCGAATTTGGAGAACGTACAACAGCATCTATTCCAAACCAGTCTGCAATACGGATGATTGTACCCACATTTCCAGGGTCCTGTACATCGTCGAGGTAGATGACTGACATATCCGATGATGCAAGTAACTTGTGTGTATCTTCTGCTTTTTGTACGACCATCAACATGTCTGCAGATGTTTTGAGAGCAGACAACTGGTCCATTTCCTTTGTAGAAATCAATTCATAGGTATGTCTGGTTTTTTCTATGATAGCGCCGTATTTATTGTACCCTTCTTCAGTTAAATATATTTCTTCTATTTTAAATTTATTCTTTTTTATGAATTCAGTACATACTTTTCCACCTTCAACTATGAATTTATTATAAATTTGCCTGAATTTTTGTAAATGCAGAGAGCGGACTACTTTAATATGGGCTTTTGAGATCAATTGGAACTGTTTTAATAGTTAATATGAATAATAATAGGAATAGAATACCATGGATAATTGCAGTTTTGTGCGGATTCCTGTTGCTAACATCCTGCAATAGTTCACGGTTCCTTCCATCAGAAGAATCGCTTATTGAAAATACAAAGATAATATTTAAATCCAAAAACAAAGTAAAGGACGAATCTAAACTTAGGGAAGAACTGCTTACATTTATTACAGTTGAGCCAAATCACAAGTTACTGTTTGTAATCCCAAAGGAATATCTGTACATGGCTAATGCTGACACACTTCAGCAGAAATGGTATAATAAGGCAATGCGGAGTTTCGGTGAACCACCATCCGTTTATAATGAAGGTGAAGCCAGAAATATTGCAAAAAACATGGAAAATTACCTTAAATTTAAAAAGGGATATTATGAGGCAGTTGTGGATTTTATTGTTGATGAAAATCAGTATGGATGGACGACATCTTCCCATAGTGAAGTATGGAATACATCAGTTATAAAATTTATAGTGTCAACTGGTAGCAGGTATACCATCAAAAGCTTAACATACGAATCAAGTGATACTTCTATCCTGAAGTTTATTAAAGATAGGCAGAATGATGCTTTGATCAAACCAGGAGACTTTGTCGATTACAATACATTGGAATTTGAGAAAAGCAGGCTTACACTTGAATTGCAAAATAACGGATACATAAATTTTTCAAACAATTATTTTGAAATTTTAGGAGACAGTAATAAATTAAAAAAAGAAATTGATCTGTTTTTTGAAATTCGCGAACCGGCACCCAATACACCACATCACAGGTACAGAGCGGGAGATATCCATGTATTTACAGACTATTTTAATGACCAGAGACTACAAGATATGACTCAGGATACTTTAGATAATAAGGTATTTTTTAAACAGTCCGAAAACTTCATAGTTAATAAAAGAATTCTTAATAAATCCATATATCTGAAGTCCGGAAAACTACTGAGTAGGGAAGACCGGCAAAAAACATTTCGAAAGTTGAATGGATTAGGGTCTTACAGATTTATCACTATCAATGCAATACCTGATAAACAAGAGGATTCGCTGATGCATTTTGATATTTTATTGTCACCTTTTACTAAGAAATGGACTTGGGACGGTGGTATGCAGGGATATTTCAGTACCCTGGGTGCTTCCAGATTATTCGGAATATCATTGTCCTCTCAGTTTATGAACAGAAATCTGTTCGGCGGTTCTGAAAAATATACACTTAGGGCTGAAGTTGGAACTGAGTTGGGATATAAAAGTGGAACAGGGTTGATACAGCGTGCCAATAATTTGAATATTCAGAACAATTTGAGTTTCCCTTCCTTTCAGGACTTTATGGGTCTCGGCAAGCTGGTTAATAAGTTGGGAATCATTAAAGACAGATTTTTCAATGATTTTCAGGATGGGTGTAGTACAAATATAGCTTTAGGATATAATTCTAATAATATCATCGATTTATATGCGTTGAGCTCTTTTAATGCTTCATTTGGTTTTGACTATACCTCACCCCGCAATAACAGATATATATTCAGACCCTTAGGCTTTAACCTTGATCTGTACAATATAGCTGATACAGCCAGATTTATCAACAATCCGTTGGTATTGTTGTCATTCAGGGACAATTTGGGTACAGGTTTTTTATTTAGGGATCTTACCTATATATATAACAGCAACAAACTGCCCGGAGGTAATTCATTTTTAATTATTAATAACCTTGAATTATCGGGCTGGGAAGTACATATGACGAATTGGCTGTATAATAAAGCCTTTAACAGGACTGATACATGGAGTCTCGGTAATAAATCCTTTGCCAAATATGCAAGATATGAACTGGATGCGAGATATAATAAAGAGTTTTCAAAAACTGAAAGTTTTGCAGCACGCCTGAATATTGCCGGTATTGTGGGTTTTGGGGAGAACAAAGCTGTTCCTTTTGTTCGTCAGTTTGGAGTAGGTGGCCCTAATAGCTTACGGGCATGGAATATCAAGGAACCCGGTCCGGGCGGCTTCAGGGATAATTTGGATAAACTTGTGGTACCTCCGACAATACATACCAATCAGGGAGATCTGAAACTGGAGGTTAATGCCGAGTACAGATTTAAAATGTTCTATTTTGTAGATGGAGCTCTTTTTTTGGATGCCGGCAATGTATGGTTGCTCAATAAGGATAAGGATAGACCGGGAGCTGAGATTTCAGGCAATTTCCTGAATCAGATGGCAATAGGCGCTGGATATGGCATCAGATTTAACTTTAATTTCTTTATCATCAGATTTGATTTTGGTTATAAATTGCGCAATCCGTATAGGGACGAATTTACAGGCAGGCATTGGTACACATTCAAAGAAATCCGGCAACAGAGACTTGGAAATGTTCAGGTAGCTGTCAATTATCCTTTCTAATCTGACAATTATGCGATTCGTTCCGTCAAAAAAATCATTGAGATACAAACTTATTGCAGATTAATCTTGTTTTAAGAAATAAAAAATAATTTATATAAAAATGAAACATGTATCAATTGTTGTTTTTGCTTTAATAGTCATTTTTGGAGGATCTGTTACAGCACAACCATTTTCTTTGCCCAAATTAAATTATAGTTATGATGCACTTGAACCGTATATAGACGCACAAACTATGGAAATTCATTATTCCAAGCATCATCAGGGATATCTGAACAACCTGAATAAGGCAGTGGCCAATACCAATTTTGCTGATTGGACGATAGAAGAGCTAATGCTTAATGCAGAAAAGAGAAGCCCTGCAGTAAGAAACAATGCGGGAGGTTTTTACAACCACGCACTCTTCTGGGAAATACTGTCACCCAATGCTCAGAAGACACCTAAAGGTCAGTTGGCAGATGAAATCAATAGAACCTTTACTTCACTTGACAGCCTGAAAAGACTGATGAACAATCAGGCGGCAACACGATTTGGTTCAGGTTGGGTTTGGTTGTATGTAAATACAGACAAAAAGCT
The DNA here is from genome assembly GCA_020850225.1 of Saprospiraceae bacterium. Classification (GTDB taxonomy): domain Bacteria; phylum Bacteroidota; class Bacteroidia; order Chitinophagales; family Saprospiraceae; genus OLB9. The sequence goes on from JADZFD010000018.1 coordinate 26,254, forward strand.
TGCTGTTTGTTCCTCTCCTAATCAGGACAATCCCATAATGGATGTGATGAAGGGTAATAGGGGAATCCCTGTTTTGGGTATTGACGTATGGGAACACGCTTATTATCTGAAATATCAGAATAAAAGAGGTGACTACCTCAATGCTATATGGAACGTAGTCGACTGGGATACTGTTAACAAAAAATATGAGGCAGCTTTAAAGGATCCGTTCCTGAAAGTGATAGAAAAAAATACATGGGAAGCACTTAAAAATTTTCATGCTGTGATGGCACAAACTTTCCATCCGATGGAAGATGGAGATTTTAACCCTATCAGACAACGTTCTTCAGAAATGCTTGATAAAGCTAAATTGCTAAGTACTTCCCCAGCACCTAATTCTTTTAAAACTGTACAGATAACAAATGCTATTAAGGAATTGGTTGATGGTGCGCAAAGTTTGGACAAATTGGTAAAAAAGAAGGCCAAAAATGATAAAATCGAAGCGAGTCTGACCAAACTGCATGATGTCTTCCATAAGATACAGGGACTTTGCAGTAATGAAGATCACTGATAATATTACGTCATAAATTGCTAAAGCAAGCATAATTAAGGACTTAGTTACCAAATATAAAGTGTGGCTAAGTCCTTAATCATTATAATTATCTAAAAACTATATATTTTCTTTCAAGTATTCAAAAAGTCTTTACATTTGCAGCATGTATTTGTTAAGTAGAAACTTCTGGTCTTGGTTCCTTCTGATATCGCTGTATCTGACAGCCTTATACAGCCATCCTGTCTTTAAATCGGTCAATACCGGCAATAATACAAAGGATACCATAGATCAGGCTTGTCTTCCGGTTGCCAATGCTGCACTGAATAATACAAAGTCTTTCTTAAGCAATTTCAAAAGACCGGGGAGTCTTCCCAATGCATTTTTAAATCTTCAGGATATAAAATCCATCTATACTGAATTTAGCTGTAGTTTGGATCAGCACAGGGAATCAGCAACCGTATTTGTTGCTAAAGTACTTCGTACATTAAGGATCAGGTATCACTTATTTCCTTATCACCATCATTGGTAAATACTACATTTCTAACATAATATAATTACAGCTTGGTCATAAAAGATTGTTTTTGGCCGCATTTGTTGTAATTAAAAAATCAATATCTCAGCAGATAATTTCAGACTATTTGCATCAGTGATATTGTTTATGGTTATCTTTTTTTAAAATTTAATTTAATAGAAATGTCAGATATATTAATGTATATTATTATGTTTTCAATGGTTATGGTGCCTATGCTGTACTTGATACTCAGAGATGGAAGCAAGAAATCAAGATTAAAATTAAAATCAAAACTACAAAATGAAGGACAAGAGTTGGGAGAAAATGTTGTATTAAATAATTACATTTTAGCGGTAGACAAGAAACGCAGGAATATGTATTATATGAGTAAAAATCAGGATGCGTTTGAGAAAGTCGATTTGTCAGAAGTTCAACATATTGAAGTTGTCAAAGAAACAGGACATGGAGTTGCACATGATACTCAGGTAACCATATTAGAAAAGGTTGATGTTTTGTTATCACTCAGTGATAAACGAAAAATTGTATGGTCTGTCTATAATAATGAACACGGTAACTCAATTGGAACAGATTTGATTGATGCCAGTGATTTTGTTAAAAAGGTTAATCAATTCTTGTCAAAATAAGATTTATATAGCGGTTCCCTGCATTTTACGTATTATGGTAGAATGCATATTGATTTGTATTAGTTAGTTGAATGGTTTGGCCATTAGCTTCTTGTGGATGGCTGAACTGTTTTTTTATTATACTAACTCCAATATTCAAAGATTGGTAAGGCTTATCTCATGAGTTGAGTTCTGATTCAATAGTTGATCATGTATTGGTTATCATGAAATTGCAAGGATATTATTGCAAATATTTTTAAGACAGCAAGTTTAATTTAGCAACTGCTGCCAATACTTTAATTTGAATGAGATAGATTACTAAATATGTAAGCGAAATTTAATTTTATATTATATAATATTGTGTAATATTGTACTTGTATATGTAGGAATAGTATATTGATTGTATCAAATCTATGGTGTTGCTCAATATGTTAATGGTTAGATATTGTTTGACTATATGATTTTAAACAGTTATGTTTGCTGGTGAATAATATTGTTTGTGTCTATAGTTAATATGCGCAATTATACTATATTTACTCATAGATTATTGTATTTTTTTTAATACAAAATGTCATGAAAACTAAAATTAAGTATTTAACAACAAGGGGGACAGTATTTAATATTGCTAATATTTTTTAATTTGGCGGGTGTCAATGTTGCCATATCTCAGGATATTTGCAGTTCTGTACTGTTTCGGGCAAAAAATGTCTTGGCTAAACCGTTAGTAAATACTATGGACACTATGGATCCGCAGTTGAATCAGGTATTAGCAGATTTCAATGTAATCTCTGTATTACTAGCCAGACCAGATGGAAAGACTCAAAATGTTAGAGATATATATGAAATAAAACTTTTGGATAATCAAAATATTGACAATTTATTTAATACGAAAGGCAACATCAAAATAAAAATATTTTTTTTTGATATTGTATATTAGCAGACTGATTTTATTTTAATTTTTATTAATCAACTTTTGTTTATCAGTAAATCTCTTTCCAATGTATAGAATAATATTTTTTATATTTTTTTTTGTTTTTTTTAATTCTCGGATTACAGCACAAACTTCCCCACCGGAGCCTTGTACGTTTGGTTCTCAAAATACTTGTCATTGTGAAACCTCACCTATTTTGTGCACTAATGTACTTGACAATTATGAGTATGATATGACAAATTATCGTCATGAATTGGATGGGCCAGATAACCCCATGTGTATGCCAGGTGGTACTAATACTACAGCACACAATCCTACCTGGTTTCGGTTTATAGCATTGTGTGAGGACCTGCAAATGACAGTGACTACCACCAATTGTAATTACGGTGGTCAATCGGGATGTGATTCCCGGGGTGTACAGCTTGCTGTATTTCCGGAGTGTGATTGGCAGAATCCATGGGATGCAGTTGCCTGCAATGTAAACCAATGCCGTAATAGTGCTCCGTGGTCTCAGACGATAAATCTGAGTATGACAGGCCTTACAGTAGGTAAACTTTATTCTTTAGTGGTAGATGGTTGTTGTAATTCTGCATGTCATGTTCATATAAACATAACGACTCCACCATGCTTTCCTGATATTCAGGATTGGCAAAGGGAGATACAGGGTCCGAAAGATGTCTGCGTAGGAGATAATGCGACTTATTGTGTAGAAAATGTGACAGGAGGATTAAATTATATATGGACATTAGACGGAGTGTTAGTAGACGCAGGACCTGCAGATGACAGTGGTATCACCTGTATGACTAACCGATTGGTTTTTAGTCAAAAAGGTACATATACTTTGTGTGTGGACACCGAAAACGTTTGTGTTCCGATTACAGACAACCCACCTCCCAACTGTATTACCATAACGGTTCATGATGCTGAAGCAGGTACCATCACAGCTAATCCGACACCTACCTGCCCTGGTAACAATGTCAATATAAATGTCACGGGTAATGCCAGTGATGCCGGACTCTCCCAGTATATCGTTATAGTAGATGCAAGTGGTACAGTGGTGCAGGTTACTCCGGGTACTACCGGATCATTTACATGGTCTGAATGTGCTGCATTTACGGCTTACAGTTATAACTACGTGACAGTACAACAGCCAGTACCGCAGGTAGGAGACAATTTAGCTACTGTGACTGACGGATGTTCGCAAGATTATAAGTGTTGTGATTTTGATTCTGTAGATATAGTTTTTGAAGACAATGAAGAACCTGTGTTTTTAAATGTTCCTGTCGATATTACAGTCGATTGTTATGAGAGCATACCGGTTATGACAGATCTCAGCTTTACAGACAATTGTATGTCGGGAGGTACTGTAGCGGGTGTTCAGACAGAAGCCTACACTGATTGCAGTGGCGGAGCTATTAACCGTATATGGACGGTAGTAGACAGTTGTGGCAATAAAGCTATCAGTACACAGACTATCACAATCGATCCTATACCTGTAGCTACTTTCACACCTTTTGATGATGTAACAATCTCCTGTGAGATGTTTCCTGTGGCTACTTTCCTGCCTCCGCTTTCCTATTCCAATGGCTCGACAGGTAACTGTCTTGTTGCTGGAACGATCATTCCCTATCAGATTGTTGACACTTCAGCCTGTGAGGGTACAGTCACATTTGTATGGCATGCATTGGACAAATGTGGCAGGGTATTGAACTATCAGCAGGTGTGGACAGTAGGGTCTCCTTATAATGATACAGATACTACTAATATGGATCAGCATGCTGTATGGTACAGTTCAAGTTTTATTGGCAAATTTCCTGAAGGGGATTGTAGGGTAGAGTTGGTGGTGACCCGGGTTATGCGGGATACGCTGATCGGTGACACACTTGCTCGTATCATAGGTGTAACACGGGGTGGTGTATATTATAAAGAGAGTGAATTACCTTTTTTTGAAAAAGATGGCAGGTTATATTTCTTCGAAGAGGATGCATGGCGGCTGTTATATGATTATACGGCTCAAGCAGGAGATACTGTTGATTATTATGTCTCCAAAAAATCACCGTATTATTATATGATAGAAAAAATAGATCCGGATCAAAGCAACCCAGCCATACTATATGAAGATCAGTACTGGATTAAAGCAATTGATACGATATATACAGAAGAAGGTAAAGCCTTAAAGCGATTTGATACAAGACATGCCACAGATGTTAATAAGATGGGTTATATCATTGAGCGAATGGGCTCTATGAATCACTTATTTGGATTGACAAACGTTCCAGTTCCGTATGGATGTCCTGCCCACAGTACTGCTGCCATGAGATGTTACGCAGATAAAGAAATTCATCTGAAATTTACTGAGGAAGATTGTGATATGATTTCTGCCACAGATAATGCTGATGAAGTTTTTATTACTATGCGGCCTAACCCTGCAATTGACAAACTTGAGATTCATTTTCCGTCGGAAAGTGCTTTTAAAGGTCGTATTTCAATCGTTACTATGGAAGGTAATATGGTTAGGACAGACAGCATTACTCCCGGAAATTGTCATGTGTTGGAAATAAATTATTTAGTCTCAGGTATGTATTTTTTACAAATAGTAAGCGAAAAAGGAAATGTCGTGACCAAAAGATTTGTAAAAATCTAAAGACAGTATCCTGAATTTAAGAGTCAAAGAATGTATACGTAGGAGATGATGCGAATTATTGTGTAGAAAATGTGACAGGAGGATTGTATATATGGACATTGGACAAAATAATCCCTTACATGTCCATTTAATCGGGTATAATATCATCAGAGAAAAACGATCATCTGATAACAGTGATATCTCCGCTAAAGATTTTGACGGATTTATCAATAAACAGGATTTCGGCAACCCATGTATATACACCATGGACGACAGATTGTCCCAGAAATTTACCGTTCCATCCGTATGTTGGTTCATTGAGCTTAAAATCAACTGTTTCAAAGACTTTATTGCCCCAGCGGTCATAAATGACAAGATTTTTTCCGGAAGCTGCCAATGGATTGCCACTCAGAAAAAATATATCATTGCGTGCATCATTATTGGGAGTGATGATATTGGGAGCAAAGATATCACTACTCCAATCGACCCGCACATAAACACTGTCCGTTGCAGTACATCCGTCTGCATCTTCAACAGTCAGGTAATAATATCCATTCATTGTGGGTTTTACAGTAGTATGGGCACAATACAAACAATCCACTTCAGGATTTTCAGTATGTTGATACCAGTAATAGGTCAGGTCATTGTTGTCAGACATTGCATTACTGTGAAAATTTGCAGATTGACCCAGTTGGATCCGAATAGTATCTTCAGGTATGTCCAGTAAAAGTGTCTGATCCTGAATGGAAATCTGATAGGTGTCCGATCCACAGGCACTGGTAAGCGTTACGGGGTAATTACCCGGACTTTTCAGCCATTTAACAGTAGAAGTGTCGCCATCATACCACCGGATACCGAATATGTCCGGTTGAATCTTCATCTGTACAGAATCACCGGAACATGAGACAAATTCATTCCCCAAATAGCTCAAATCGACAGGAATAACAAAAAGGGATGTACTGTCTTTTTCGATAAATGTATGTGGATTATCTGACACCTTAATACTACCCAATGAAGCAGGTAAGCCACTCAGCACAGCCTGATTACTGTACACCCCGGAGGCGTTTTTGTCAATAGAAACTAATATCTGCAATGTGTCGATGCCAACATCCACACGCATATCTTCAATTATGATTTTGTTTTTTGTTACCTGTATTTGGCCACCGAACGGATTTTTTATAATTTTCTGTATGGTTAAAACATCCGGCATATTATCTTCAAAATGTATATTTTCACGTTGTACACCCGAAAGATTACTGAATATAAAGGAATAGACTACTTCACTACATGTATATGCAGTGTCAGGTGTTACTATCTTTTGCAGATCAATGGTGTAGGGACATGCACATCCATCCTGTCCGGATGAAACCGGTCCTTTGCCAAGTAATGTGATGTGTCCTGAATTTTTGTCAACGGCAAGGAATTTATCCTGATCTCTTGTGCCATATGCACCATAGCCAAATAAATTGCCAAAGGAATCAAAAAACAGTGCACCTATCTGATCTACTTCTGTTACGATTTGAAAATTAGTATTGACGGATCCGGTTTCGGGATCTATGGTAAGTAGTTTTTTCCGACCTGAATCATGTCCGTATAAGATACCGGTAAATGGGTCAAATGCAATGTCAAGAATACTCGGATTGGATAATTTTAAAGGCGTAAAACTACATACATAATCTGCCGATTCGAGATCAACCCTGACTATCTGTGGATTGTTGCCGCTGAGTCCTATCAAAATAAGATACCGCCCATCCGGTGAGATATCACCTGCATAATAGTATATCCCTGTAGGAATACCTTTTGGAATACCCAAATCTATGGCAACGCCATCTTTACCGACTTTACGCAGCATAGCGGTCACGGGATCCATGCCGTATATAAGATTATCCGTAATCCGGTATCCCATAGCATTGATGACAAGGCCGATAGATGGTGAGATTGTGTCCAGATAAACGTAAGTTCCATTTTGTGCGATACGCACATTATACAGGCCCGAGCTTCTGCTGCCATTTTTAGTCAGACTTAAATAGTATTGGCCATGGCAGTCAAACGGCTCCTGAGCGACCATAAGCGTAGTGGTCAGCAATATGAAAAACAATATGTACCATCTTTTAGACCTCAATATGTTTAAGTTTACTGAATTAACCCTATGACTTATTAAATTAAGCAGTTTTGTTATGTTGAACAAATTATTGTATTATAGCTACTGTCAGTTGCACAAGCGCCGACATATCTGTACAAAAGTAATCATTTTTAAATATAATAGATTCAGCTTTTAAATTTAAGTTTTGATTGCACATGGATAAAATATCAGAATAATTCAAATAAAGTCTAATTTTGCAACGAATTACACACATTTTTGTTAGTGAAATGTATAAAATTGCAATATGCGTTATTTACTGATATTGATTGTTCCTTTCTACCTTTCGTTTGCACCTCCTTCGGTTAAAATTGGTTTGCTGAAGTACGGTGGAGGCGGTGACTGGTATGCCAACCCAACCTCACTGATAAACCTTTCTGCTTTTTGCAATAAATTTCTGAATACCAATCTGGATCCGGACTATGCTACGGTGGATGTCGGCAGTGTTGACCTGTTCAATTATCCTTTGATACATATGACCGGACACGGTAATGTCGTCTTTAGTCATGCAGAAGCTGAAAACCTAAGAAATTACCTTATAGCTGGTGGATTTTTACATATAGATGACAACTATGGTATGGATCCCTTTGTAAGAGTAGCCATGAAAACAGTATTTCCGGAACTCAATTTTGTAGAGTTACCTTTTAATCATCCGATATACCACCAAAAATACAATTTTGACAATGGCTTACCCAAAATTCACGAGCACGATGGCAAACCTCCAGGAGGATATGGATTGATATGGGAAGGCAGACTTGTATGTTTTTATAGCTATGAGACAGATCTGGGTGATGGATGGGAAGACCAGGAAGTACATAAAGACCCCGAAGAGGTCCGTATTAAAGCTTTAAAAATGGGCGCCAATATCGTTCAGTTCGTTTTTGGTAATTAATTATTTTAACGCATCATTCACTTCAAAGTACAACCGTTATGGAATCCTATTCTTTAGTTCCTTCTATCAAAAATATAAGTAATAAAACATCCAATAATTTTTTTCTGATAGCCGGACCGTGTGCTATCGAGTCAGAATCCATGGCGCTGGATATAGCAGATCAGATCCGGAATATCACTTCAAGGCTTAATATACCCTATATTTTCAAAGGCTCATACCGAAAAGCCAACCGTTCTTCCATACATTCATTCACAGGAATCGGTGATGAAAAGGCGTTGAAAATTCTTAAAAAAGTATCCGATACATTTAATATACCCGTTACGACAGATATTCATACGGATGAAGAAGCATCGATTGCAGCAGAATATGTGGATATCTTACAGATACCGGCTTTTCTTTGCCGGCAAACATCCCTGATAGCAGCAGCAGCACGAACCGGTAAGATAGTCAATATAAAGAAAGGTCAGTTTATGAGCCCGGAGTCAATGGCACACGCTGTACAAAAGGTTCGTGAATGTGATAATCCCAAGGTGATCCTAACAGAAAGAGGTACTACTTTCGGATATCAGGACCTTGTAGTGGATTATCGGGGTATTCCTGTGATGCAATCGTTTGGTGTACCTGTAGTAATGGATTGTACACATTCTCTTCAGCAACCAAACCAACCTTCCGGTGTGACAGGCGGTAAGCCGGGTTTGATATCAACCATCGCCAAAGCAGCTATTGCAGTCGGTGTGGATGGTATATTTATTGAAACACATCCTGATCCAACCCGGGCAAAGTCAGATGCGGCCAATATGTTGCCTTTGGATCAACTCGAACCCTTACTACAGAAATTGGTCGATATCCGTCAGGCTATTATATGACATTAGAATAAAATAATCTAATGCTACATTGTTAAATTTAAAATACCGATAACCAATATATTGTAAATAAGGTGTATATATGTATTGTCGTTTTTTTACCAGTCTAATATTCCTTACCTTTAGGAACGGCAGTAACAAAAACGACTTTTTTAAAAACACAAAAAAACTCTTTATAAAATTTTTCAGGTCGTCAAGGATGGCGATCTATGGATGTATGACATTGATTATCAATCTATATTCAAATTAAAGACCATTGTCCTTTGCGAAAATTCCGTCAAATATCTTGAAGGTTTGTTCTGTGCAGAACGTTCCAAACACAAAATCGAATGAATGGTGGCAGATTACGGACACACAGGCGGAATTGACGGTTTTAGATCCGTTTATTCTCATTTCGATGACGAGAAAATTTCCTATGCTTTAACCTCAAGCGGAACAAACATCAATAACAATGACTTTTCTATTGCTGTTTTTAGTGCCAGCCACGCCACAAAGCCGAAAACGTCAGGTTTTGATAAAAGTCTTTTTCTAAAAAAACCGACCCTATGATAATTATATAATTTCTCCTCTGGACAATTTGGATTTAACAAGATGACAACATATCTTTGTGAAGGACTTTACGCTATATAAATGGGGAATATGCGCAAGATTGCGGATATACTGACGTTACCTGCAACCCGTGACGACCGTGCTAACTTGAAACGAAATACAAGAAATGAATATTAGACTGATTTTACTTTTTACCCTAATCTTGACAGTTGCGGCTTGCAATGACAAGAAAAATAAGTCAGTTGAAGACAGAGTTCATCCATCAGACACAACTTGCATTAAGGAAATTTCACAAGCAAAGACAGACTTAAAAAACAGCAAGCTTGTTTATTGCAATTATGTTGGAAATATTGTTTGGCAAGCATTAAGAGCGGAGAAAGAAATGCAGAGTTTATTGAGGCAGAACGGCATTGAATATCAGGACGAATCTTCACCTTGCGTAATCGAAGACAATAGAAATTACCATTGCTATTGTGAATTTATGCAAGAGAAAATAAACCAAAAATTTGGCGACAAATTTACCGACAGACTTCTTTACATAGCAGATAGCTTATGGATAATTAAAAATAGAGACAGGGTTTTTGACTGCGGTAGTGAAAGTAGTTGTTGGGACAAACCAGCTATGTTTCCAGGCGACAGCACATACGACCAAACAAACCATTCAGGACTTCAGAAAGAGTTTGAAAAGTTAGTTAAGTATCCAACTGATTACAGAATAAAAAAGGGTGAGAACGCAATGGCGATGCTTCAAGTTTATATAGATATTGACGAAAATGGAAAAGCAAAAGTAACCGAGACTCAATTCGTTTTTTGGGACGACAGAACCAAAGAAGAAGATTACAACAAAAAATATTGGGACTACTTTAAAAGTATTGTAATTCCATTAATTGAAAAGACTACTTGGAAACCAGCAACAATTAAAAATATTGGAGTAAAATCTAAAAATGACATCTTTATATATCTTAAATAGAATGAGCAAAACAGACAATCGGGCAGCAGGTAACATGGGTTTTGCGTCAGGCGGGCTGACGTGCAAACTTGAAGCTTTTTGCTTCTATTAAACTTTAGTAATAAATTGAAACTTTGTGCTCCGAAACCCGCCCGAACGCAAAGCCCGAAACCGTTAATAGCAATTAAAATAAAAAACGCATGGAAATAGCAAATTTGTTTAAATAAAAAAGAGCCTACAATCCCGACCTGACAGAAAGGAAATTGCAGACCCTCACTCGTGATAAACGATCCTGCAAAAGTAGGTTTTTTCGATTGTTACTACAAATTTGTTCATATACTTATATTTTTTAATTTTTTAAAATCATTTAAAATGAGTAATTTAGTAAAATTTTTAATCGTAGTTTTTGTAACTACCGCATCTTTGGCCATCTATTCCTGCACCAAAGAGACATCTTCTACAAAAGAAGCCACTGAAGCTACATCAGAACTTCAAACTCGAACAACAGGGCTGTGTGAAAGTGCTGCTGGGGGCTGTGGCGGATCTTATGTAACTAAAACGTACATAATCCCTGAAGGTACACCTTCATACCCAAATTGCGAATTTAACGTCACGCTAAGGGTAAGATGGTGTGCAGGTAATGTTGATGTTATCTATATTGGATTTGGCTTCAATGGCAATGATCCTGATTGCAACCAGTTTGACATCGATACCGACAATCCACTTATCGCCGAGCAAGTGATTGAACAGGTAGAGAAAGATTTGATAAAAGCTGGTACATTAAGAGCAGTGTTAGATGTAGATTCAAATAATCCAACTCAACAGCTCCCAATTTGCGGAGTTGCACCAGCAGTAAATGTTAGTTTGTTCCAATCAGCTTGCAATAAGTATTGTTTGGTAAAGACAAAAAATCCAAAACCTGGCGATTCAAATTCAGGGTATAAAATAGTTGTGATACCTTGTGGTGATTCTTGTTGTAAGTCAGTAAACGAGATTTGTTTTGATTCTAATACAGGTGAAATACATATCAAAGAGATTTCCAAGGTGACACCTGCCACACCTTGTACTGTGACGAACAACATACCTTGTCCATTTGGTACAGTTTTTTCCTCAACTTGCCGTCCTGCTTGCGCTTCTATCGGTCAAGGAGGATGATATTAAGTGATACTAAGACAGAAGTGAGGGCTGTCTTGGTTTTCATTGATCTTTTTTGTAAACTAATAAAAAATTCAATATAATGAAACATCTATTTATAATAATAATCGCAGAATTTCTAATATCATTTAATATTTGTGCACAATGCCTACCAGGTCCAGATATGAATTTTTCAGGCACTAAGATAGCATGGTCGTACGAAGTAGAAGACCCGTTGATGGATCAAACAATTTGCCTTTTAGAAATCTATGCACATCAACAAAGTGCCTTATGGGTCGATCCGATAGAATATGATGATAAATATATCTGTGTATTTGGCAATGGCGTAGGAGGTACGATCATCAATGCAGTAGATAAAAATACTGGCAATATTATTTGGCAAAAAATATACAACCATACCAATACAGAAGAAACGCGAGGGTTTAACTGCCCATTTGTAAAAAAACTTAACGGCGATTCATTGGAATTGTTGGGCTTTAGAACATATTATAGTTATGAGCCTACTAAATATTTACTTAATTCTGGAAGGAGTGGGTTTCCAAATAGAATTGTAATTTCACACAAAACTGGTAAGCAATTAGATTACTATTCTATACAGGGTTATAATAATTTAGATAGAGTTGCTTTAGGTGTTACACCTAAACAAATAAAAGGTGAAAATATATATTACTTTTTTGGCCTTTTTACATCAAATAGTGATTCAATTACGGCACAGTTGATGCATGTATATGTAGATAGTAAAACCTTAAAAAGATATTATAATTGGGCACCTTGGAATGAATTAGAAGGTAAGGCAGCACCATCCATATCTTTTAATCATATAGAGCCCAATGGTAATCGGCCAGAATATTATTATGTCATCGCCAAAATATTCCCATTACAGACCAATATAAATGGAATTATTTATAACTATTTTATAAATGGTAAAACCAAGCACCATCTTTTGAAACTTGATGATTGGGGTTATCAAATATCTGATATCGACATTACGGATCAAATTGCGTCTAGTGGAGGGATCGTTTATCATGATGATGCCGAAATTATTGATGGTAATAAAATAAGGATTCAATGTCGGGTTCCAAAAGCTGGATTCCATGAATATGGTCATCATGGCTACGTTGAGATTGATTTTGATGGAAATTTGATAAAAGACAACAAAGAAATGGTTATCGATGGATATAGACCTATTTTTCTCAAAACCATAGAACTTGAAAATTCCGATGACATTTTGCATATCTTCAGACCGCAGGAAAATAACAATATTTATTTTTACAAAGAGCGGCCAGATGGCTCATACATTAAAGCAGGTGAATTAATTAATAATAATCGATCAGTTTATGCTTTTAAACCTGTCTTAGCATCACAAGCAAACGACGGTGATTTATTTGTTGGGTTTCAAGTATTGCTGGATTCTCTTGTCGTCGGAACAAATGCATTTAACACGGGTGGATGGGGCAATATGATAAAAATAGAAGCAGAAGAATTAGGTATAACGGTTGGTACAAAAGATGAATTATTGAAAGAAGAAGTTAGTGTTTTTCCTAATCCAACAACTAATAACTTTAGAATAAAAGCAAAAGCAGATTATTGGCCATTAAATGTACAACTGTTTGATATAACGGGAAAAATGGTATCTATGATTAAAATGGAAGATGATAATGAAATTAGTTTAGAAAATATACCCAATGGAATATATCTAATAAAAATTCAAAGTAGTATAAAAAACAGTGTTCCGATAATGTCTAAAATTGTGAAATTAGAATAACCGCTATAACGGCTGGCTATGACGCATATACTCCCTATCGGTCGTACATCGCATAGCCAGCCGTTAGGCTGTGAAAAAAGTCTTTTTCTAAAAACAACAATCCTATACCCTGGCACAATAACTATCATTTGCCTTTTACGGAAAGTAAAATTTAAGCAGCAATATTTTGTTGTAAAAAATGAAAGGGCTTAAAATGGCTTATATGAAGCCTGTTTTTAGAAGAAAAACTACCTCCATGGTAGTTCGGAGTCCAGTTATTCTGGATTTCCGTCAGTTTGTCGAAGCCTAATTCTTACTTTGTTAAATTTAAAATACCGATAACCAATATATTGTAAATAAGGTGTATATAATGTATTGTCGTTTTTTTACCAGTCTAATATTCCTTACCTTTAGGAACGGCAGTAACAAAAACGACTTTTTTAAAACCTTTTAAGAATTTTTTCACGTCGTCAAGAGTAGCGACCTATGGACGCATATCATTGATTATCAATCTGTATTCAAATTAAAGACCATTACTTTATTCCTCTCACAAGGCGTGACCATCGAAGATGAAATAACACAGATACTCCATAAGCACATACAGCGTGAAAAGGATATTCAAAGGCACTTTAAAAACAATCATAATGATAACCTTTATGAAGTTTTTTTTGATAATTCTTAAGTTGACAAAGTAGAACTAATGCTGTATCAAGACTTTTTTAGTTGCTGTTCCCTGCTCATATAAAAATGTAAGTAAGTAAATGCCATTTGGCAAATTGTCGGGTAATACATTGTAAGAATGATTGTATAATTGTTGTATTTTATTTCCGTGTATGTCACGTAACTCTATTAGATAAGGGGCTTTATCGCTGGATACATACATTCTGTCATGAACAGGATTCGGATAAATTATGATTTCCCTTTCATTATGGTGATAATCTGATATGCCTGTAGTACCTTTTTTAAAATTTGTCTTATAAAAAGAAATGCCGCCTCTTTCATTGCCCACAAGCATCTCATAGTAGCCGTCGTTATCGATATCGTGCAAAGAAGGAACGATTTTACGACCTTCAAATACATCGCCAGTTTTTAAGTTTTTCAATTCATATCCGGATTGTTTATCATTCGGAATTGAATAGGTTCTGATATTGGTAGCTTCGGTTCCCAGTAACAGCATTTGCTCTCCGCCATCAATTTCTATAAAAGCCGGAGCACCATTTTGTGTATAATAATCATTACCCGAAAACAGATTGCCCAGCTGTCTTTCATTGGGTGATGTATTGGGGTTAGGAGTAAAAAACGGATTGGATGCTGTACCCTGATTTTTGAAATAGTTGAGTTCATTATTTTTTTTTCCGACAACCAGGTCATTTAGTCCATCTCCGTCTATGTCTATTACCACAGGCTTGGCATTCTGCCCAACAAAGATGTCAAAATATGGATAGACAGGGTTTTCATAATAAAAAGGATAACCCTTTTCTGCTTTGTTTTTGAAATAGTATATCATTCCGAAAGCATCTCCTACGAGCAAGTCCGGTTTTCCGTCATGATTGAGATCTCCGAAAGCAGGTGCGAGTCTGCCAATAAATTGTGTCATCTTTGAAAAATCAAGATAGTCTTCATCTGCAACATTGTATACAGGACGTGTGTCAGAACCAATATTGATTAAGAGAATGAGACGATTTTCAAAAGTATTGTTTGGCTTAATAATACTGCTGATGCCTATTACAATATCTGTCAATCCGTCACCATTGACATCAGCAAATGCCGGATGTGAACCTCCATAAAAAAAAGGCATCTGATCAATAAGAAAATCTTTTTTAACCAATTTGAACACGGGTGCTGTGTCCGTTCCTGTATTTTTATACAGCCAGATATGGTTGTTGTTTTCGCCGATACTCAGGTCATTGGGTGCTACTACAAGGTCACGTATCATATCTCCATCCACATCGACGTAGAATGCTGATACAAAATATCCGAGGTCTACAGGTGTATCGTCTGCCGGAAATTGCAATTCGAGAGATTTCATCCAGGCTGATTCTTTAGTACCACCATTGACTAACTTCGATAATCGCGGACTGTCAATATCTCCGATAATCAAATCCATCAGACCATCACCATTGGAATCAAAAACTGTGAGTGTTGACCCAGAGTGTCTCACACCAGTATTTCCTTCCGGGACTAATGGATTGGCACATGCGAAGGCACTACTGCTCAATGTAAGTTTTTCATTATATTGGTTTTCTGAAAATTTTCCCCAACAAACATCCGCTTTGACAAACTTCAGGGTGTCATTTCCCAATTTTTCCTCTACAGCCACGTTTTTATAAAATGTAGCAAAGCTGCCATCAGGTTCGAATGAGATGATATCTGTATCTCCATCTCCGTCCACATCAGCAATTGCGGGTAAATCGACCGCCGAAACATAAATGTTGGTATAGCTGCTCCCTACCTGAAACTGTAAAATATCTCTGAAAGGAAGTCCGGCAAAAGTCACCTTTTCATACAGCAGATCTCCACTGGCATCTCTTCCGCCCTTCCACACTTCCACACAGCAATTGGGCAGGGATGATGAACTGGTAAATATATCCTTGATACCATCATTATTGTAGTCCACTAATAAAGACCATGCCTGTAATTTTGGAAACCGCTCTATGTATTCCGGTGCATATCTGTAGTCTAAAGATCCTATGCTGCCTGTTTTTATAAGTGTAATGATGACATCTCCATTTTTATCAAATATAAATAAATCCTGAACGCCATCACCATTCAGATCGATATTGGAAAACTGTGGTGATCGTAGTCCTCCTGTATTAAGCAATGGAAATAACCTGCCGTTTTTATATACCGGAACCTGCATTTTCTCAAAACGCTGCCCTGAAAGTGTGTATGTAAACAGAAGTAAAAAAATCAGGCTACTTAAAAAAAATCGAAAATTCATAATATGACGTATATCCTGAACATAATATAATATACAAAACAATCAATTGTTATACTTTCGTATGATATTCAACATGGATTCATGAGGTAAATCGTCTAATGTATGGTGTTTCATTAATTCAATAAACTCTCTGACCATAACTTCGGAAAACCCGAGTTTAAAACCCAGTTTGTATACATGCATTTCTTCCCTTGCATCTACAAGATTGTCAGCATTCATCATAAACAAGGCATGATAGAGTATACGGATTCTATCTTCCTCGTCATTGGGTAAAATCTCATTAATTTCCGCATCGTTTAAATGAACGAATGTCCGGATGTATTCTGTATCTATCTGCAATGTATTGCATAAGTTTACCAAATATGCGAATTCTGCTTGTTCCATATTACCATCTGCTTTTGATATATGGACTATCAGTTTCAATAGTATCTGATTTTTTTCTTCTTCAGTCAGTATGTCCCAAAGCATTTATTGAAAATTATTGATAAAGATAGTAAAGATAGTAACCTATAAGATAAAAATGATTAATTTTAGCCAATTATTTATAAAATCATTGAAAATAGAATAGTCAATTTTAGCATATGAGAACCAAAATAGCCGGAACAGGACACTATGTGCCTGAAAATGTAGTTACCAACGACGACCTTACCAAATACATGGATACATCCAATGAATGGATAATCGAAAGAACAGGAATTGAAGAAAGGCGCTATGCTACCAAACACAAGGAATCTACTACAACATTGGGTGCCAAAGCTGCCAGAATGGCTATTAAAAATGCCGGTATTACTGCTGAAGATATCGATTTTATCATATTTGCTACGTTGAGTCCGGACTACTATTTTCCCGGATGTGGTGTATTATTGCAAAGAGAACTTGGAATCACAGGCATTGAAGCAGGTGCTTTGGATATACGCAATCAGTGTTCCGGATTTGTCTATGGTCTTTCCATTGCTGACCAGTTTATCAAATCGGGCATGTATAAGAATATACTGCTGGTAGGAGCTGAAATGCACTCCATGGGATTGGATTTTTCCACTGAGGGCAGAAATGTAACGGTTATATTCGGTGATGGGGCAGGAGCTGTAGTCTTACAACCAACCGAAGACGAAAACCAGGGAATACTAACCACATGTCTGCATTCAGACGGCACACATGCTGAAGAACTCGCTATGATAAATCCCGGCTCACACGGCGGATATCATTTAGGTACAGAAAAATTCGGATATCCGGATCCTTCAACACCAGGTGGCGTTTTTGTAACACAAAAAATGGTGGATGACAATATGTTGGTGCCC
This sequence comes from Saprospiraceae bacterium, assembly GCA_020850225.1. GTDB lineage: Bacteria > Bacteroidota > Bacteroidia > Chitinophagales > Saprospiraceae > OLB9. Next base: position 44,005 of record JADZFD010000018.1, read on the forward strand.
AATATGACAGGACAACTCGTTTTTAAAACAGCGGTAGTGAAGTTTCCACAGGTTATTAAGGAAGCGCTGGAAAAAACGAATTTGTCAACTTCCGATATTGATTTGCTCATACCGCATCAGGCTAACCTCAGAATAAGTCAATTTGTACAGAAAACATTAAGATTATCCGATGAAAAAGTTGTAAATAATATACAGAAATACGGTAATACAACAGCTGCATCCATTCCGATTGCTATGTCTGAAGCATGGCACGACGGACGGATTAAAGACGGTGACCTTGTTTGTCTCGCTGCTTTTGGTAGTGGATTTACATGGGGTAGCGTGCTGATCAGATGGTAATCACTTAATGTACTGCTAATAATAATTTTTGAAGTCAATCCTGAAGGCGTTTTTACAGCTTTAAGATTATACCGTTTTGGGTTCAAATACCTGATTCTGCTATGGTCTTACGCAATTTAGTGGTTTTATTGCAACAGAGGTATACAATTTATTATGTCGTATAAGATAGCCATTTATCCGGAATATGTATAAATTGGTCGATTATGTAATGTTGTTCACCTACTCCCATACAACTAAAAATTTAATTATTGCGTATTTATAAATACAAGACGGAAATTCTGTCCGGGAATTAGAAAAGCATTTTATTAATAATTAAATTTTGTAAAATTATGAAAACATTTAAATTTATTGGGTTATCTGTTGCGTTTGTTGTATGCATAGGTTATGTTGCTGCCAAAGAAGTACCAGTATCAAAGAAATCAGAAATTATGCAATTGCAAAACATATTACAGCATGCCGATCTGGGGCAATATGTCAAAACAGATACCAAACTTCAGGTGAGCTTCATTGTAAATAATAATAATGAAATCCTTGTAACATCTACAAATAATACCGGTTTGGATCATGTTATTAAAAATGCACTCAACTACCACAAAATAACATTGGTAAGTCTTGAAAAAAATAAGATTTATACACTTCCAGTTAGTATTCGATTTGGTAAAGACCAATAAAAATATTTAAGTCGGAGGATTTTGACTAATTGACGTAGTGTTTTAATTCTTTTTTTAAATAAAAGTTATTAAAAATTTTATTTTTTTTGTATTTCGTAAAACAATTATAGAAATATTTGAGTTAAGGTTATTAGATATTGTAAAATATTATTTCTTTTGCAACCTATTATTAATTTACCATAAAATAAAATTTTAAAATAATTTACAATGGCAGACTACAAGATGGACCTGATCGACTTTAAAATCATTAAAATCCTTCAGGAAAACAGTAAAATCACAAACCTTGAATTGTCAAAAAGAATCGGTTTGTCACCTGCACCAACTCTCGAAAGAGTTAAAAAACTGGAACAATCCGGTGTAATACAGAGCTATCATGCAAAGGTAGACTCTACATTGATGGGATTGAATGTGAAGACTTTCGTTTTGGTATCTCTTGCCTGGCACAAGCCCAATGCATTAGATGGATTTATCTCCAAAATTAAAGCAATTCCTGAAATCACTGAATGTTATATCATCACCGGTGATGCGGATTTCCTGTTGAAGATTGTTTGTAAAGACATTTCTACTTATGAGAAATTGTTGTTCAAAACATTGTCACAAATTGACGAAATCGAAAGATTGAAAACATTAATGACCCTTTCAACAGTTAAAAAAGAGAAGGTTCTGCCTTTGAATTATGACTTTGTTGAAGAATAGTCAGGATTGATTTCCCCGAATAAAAAGCCATTTTCCAATAATATAGGGAAAATGGCTTTTTTGTTATTTAGATAACCAAACTATCCTCATTCAGAAAGTCTTATATTATGACAAAAACACTTCTTTGGAAATTCTGGAGAAAAGACCCGAACGACTGTCAATACATCCTGGGCACCATACACACGTCAACACAGGAAGCGATGCAGTTCAGAGACCTGGCAGAAGCATGTATAGACAGAGTCGCGCTCTATGCAGGAGAAATGGATTTGAATGCCGTAGATGAGAACACCTTATTGCATTTTCTCCGGTTGCCGGGTGAACAAAAACTCAGTGATTTGTTTTCAGTAAGGAAATATACGAGATATAAAAGGCTCATCAGTAAGGCATGTCATCTGGATTTGGACGATTTAGCCAGATTTTCACCGTTTTATATTACCAATCTGTTGGCAGAACAGTCGTTGCCACGTACCGCAGGAATGCCACTCGATCATGCCTTGTGGACATATGCTACACTGGCAGGGAAAGATATGACAGGACTGGAATCTTTTCAGGATCAGTGCAGTATTATGCAACAAATACCATTGGACTATCAAATCAAGACTTTTAAGGACAGCATGCGTCGTTTCAACACTTTCCGCAAAAAGACTGGCTTATTAAACACATTATATGCAGCAGGTGAGCTTGATTTGTTATATAAATATTCTAAAAAGAGTATGGGGTCTATGCGCAAACTCATGATATATGAACGAAATCAGAAAATGATACATCGTATCAGTGAACTCATTTCTTCTCAATCGTGTTTTATTGCTGTAGGTGCTGCCCATCTTGGAGGTGATAAGGGCATTATTGCAGGACTAAAACGCAAAGGGTATGATTTTAGAATGATACGGCAGTTATCAGATATATAAACCTGGTGCAGTAAGATTCTTTACTTAAAAATATATTAATTAGAAATATTTTTTAAAAGTATATATTCAAAATAATTGGATTATTAAATAGGTTCAATGTATATTTGTGAAGATAAATATTTTTCAAATAATCAGAATATAAAGCTTAATTAAGATTTTATGGATATTGTTGAAAATAATATACAGCCATTCGTCGAAAAGTATAGCTTTGGTGTATGTAGTTATCTGGCTCAGAAATGGCGGTTGGATGAATCCAAGGTGCGTTTATATTTTATCTACAGCAGTTTTGTCACTTTCGGTTCACCGGTTATTTTTTATCTTTTTACAGCTTTCTGGCTGAATGTTAAAAAGTATATCAGGAGTGGGATATCCCTGAAGTAACCGTCTTGTACTGAATGATATTGTCGGATAAAAACCCGGAAATTACCTTCAGAAAGTGGTTTAAGTACTTTCTGGATATATTTATTCACCGATATATTTATTTGGGACTGTGTACCGCAGGGTTGACATATTTTACCTATTTTTCATTAGCATTACCAATAGATATTCTTTATGTAGCGAGCATATTGTCGGGCACATTCCTGATTTATAATTACCATTCTTTTTTTAGTCTTTCTCCAAAGATGCTGATAAATCAGTTAATAAAGAGTCCCCTGATAATATTGTATCTCATCAGTACAGTTTTTTTATTGGTATTATCCATATCCGTGACCTATGTTTGGATATTGTTACTGGCATTAGTCATAGTGATGGGATATTACAGTGTAGGAGTATTTAAAAACTATACATTCAGGAAAAGCTGGATAAAGCCATTAAGTATCGGAATTGTATATGCCTTGATTACACTGACTTATCCGGCAGCCACTGCACATCTTCCCTGGTTACTTATACTGTCGTTGACGCTTGAAAGAATTGTTTTTATTGCAGCACTGGCCTTAATATTCGATGTTGGTGATGTCGAGAAAGACAGATTGGAAGTGCATCCTACTGTTCCAACTCTTTTAGGTGTCCGAACTTCCATAGTTATAGCTATATTATGGGTTGTTCTGGCATGTATTGTTAATATTTATGCCTTTAGTGAACACTGGGTAAAGCAAATCAATTTTTATGCTTTGTTAGTCACGTATTTAGTAGCTGTTATACTTTTTATCAGTGCCTCACCCTTGCATCGCAAATCATTTTATCTCGTGTATGTCGATGGTATGATAGGTCTGCCTTTTATAATCTTTTTATTTGCACAATGGATGCAATGGATACTTTTTGAAATTATTTTTCATATTTGATATTCACCTTAAACCGTGTATCAAAAATACCTAATCCTTTTGCTATTGAAGGACTGATAATGATAGAAACGTCACTATTGTAGGTATTTTGTGGAATTTTTCCTATAACTTTTGCTTTTATATGTCTTCTGACCATTGGATTGTAGATGTCTATCATGCTTCCTGGTCGGGCATCGTCAAATAAGACAAAGTAGTTTGCAGATTCGGCAGCTGTTTTGTCGTAAAACCCGATTACATCCGACAGATAGTACTTGGTAATAGTTACATCTTCAGGATCTGTACTTTTTATATCCACATCTGTTTTTGAATTTTTTTCTTCGGATTTTTCAATTGTTTTTTTCGGTGTTTTTGTTGTAGTGTTCGTATTTAGTAAAGGCAGATAATAACCTACTTTGATGGCTTCACCCGCTTGAACAGACGATGTAGTCTTGTTGTTTAATACTTGTATTGCATTAACACTGTTTTTGAATTTTTTTGAAATACTATACAGTGTCTCCGAAGGTTTGACCCGATATATCAGGACAAAGTATTTTTCCGACCGGGGTTTTGTGACTGTAATCCTTTTATTGTCCAAACGGACTTTTACAATCTTACCGGCATGTATCGGTTTGTTGGGATCTATATTGCTTTCTCTAAACAATACATCTTTTGAAACCTGGAATACTTCGGCAAGACTGTAAATCGTCACACTGTTGTCATATACATGACTATAAAAAACATTGTTCTCAGGCAGATTGTCGACTTCTATTTCGACGCCTGTATAAAAAAATCGGTTGCTACTATTCTGAGCCGGTAAAATATTTGTAATCAAAATTACTAAAAATAGCGTAACTTTGCTTTCTACAGTCCAACTCTTTAATAAAAACACATCAAACATCTTCTAATAGTTTCAAAACACAGTGCAAATATATTATGAATATTTGTAATATGTATTATAAACTTAAAAAAATTTATGAAAATTTCAATAATTATTCCTTCCAGACTTGCTTCAACGCGATTACCTCAGAAGCCGCTGGCTGATATAGGTGGTAAAAGTTTGATTCAAAGAGTATACTTACAGGCATCCAAAGTGAAGGTTGCAGAGGTCATAGTTGCTACAGATGATATGGTCATATATAATCATGTTCAGGATTTTGGAGGTACTGTATTTATGACGTCACCTGACCACCAGTCTGGTACTGACAGGGTAGCGGAAGTTGCCGGTCAGCTGGATAGTGATATTATTATCAATCTGCAAGGAGATGAACCGCTGATTGATCCGATTCAGATTGGAGAACTCATCAGGCTTATGGAGAGAACGGAGGTTCAGATAGGTACACAATGCACAAAGATCACCGATCTGGATCAGTTATTTGATTATAATGTCGTAAAGGTTGTAAGGGATGATCAGGAGAAAGCCCTCTATTTTTCCAGACAGGCCATTCCTGCCATAAGGGATTCCAGATACAGTGACTGGGTGAACAAGGCTGATTATTACAGGCATATTGGTATGTACGGTTTCAAAAGGGAAACCTTACTGCAATTGCAGCATCTCACCCAAACATCATATGAAAAAGCTGAAAATTTAGAACAGTTGAGATGGTTGCAACATGGATTTTCAATTTACTGTAGTACAACAAACTATACATCCGTTGGTGTAGATACACCTGAAGATCTGGAACGTGTCAGAGCGTTAGTCCTTAAAGAAACGAGCCATTGAATCCAAGAGGTAGCAGATCTTCGTTTGATTGGATTTCATAAACAACTTCACTATCGGCTTTCAACAGAATGCGTATCGGTTGTTTGTGCCTGAATGCATATTCTGATATTACCTGTCGGCATGCACCGCAGGGTGAAGCAGGTTCTGTAATTTTGATTTTTTGATTTTGAATTGTAATAGCAAGCGTCATTGGCGATACATCGGGTTTGTTGGCAGCAGCATTGTATAAAGCTACTCTTTCTCCACACATGCACAGCGGGTAGGAAGCATTTTCCTGATTGGAACCAACAAAAATAGAATCATCTGCCAGCCGGACAGCAGCACCGACATGAAAACCTGAATAGGGCGCATAAGCTTTCGGAAGTTGTTCCATTGCTTTTTGCACCAATTCGAGATCGGCAGGTGTCAATTCACTTAAAGCATTATATTTTATATATTCAAATCCTTTCTTTACTGATTCCATATTATATATTTTTTGAATAAGGGAATATTACAACGTTTTTATACTGTCAAAGGTTCTGTTTTGCCAAATCTATCCAAGTCTACCTGTAATAACTAAATAAAGTATCATTATAAATTCATTGTTCAGAAACATAATATATCAGACTGCAAAAACTATGCTCATCATTTAATTTTATGACTCTATCCTTGAAAATTTTGATTTTAGCTCTTGTTTTATTATCAATTGACATGATGACATGCATAATAAAAATATCTTATAATGTACAGTAAAAAAGCTTAATATAAATAACAAGTATTTATATGTAATGTAATTTCAGATAGTTTTCGGGTTTAATTTTGTGCGAGAAAATCGGTCAGTTTTTGTGAAAACAATTCGTATGAAAAATTGGTTTGTATACAGTTAACTGTTTTTTAACATAATAATACCGTGTTTTATCATGCCATTAACGTGATTGTGATAATTCATACGTCTTAATATTATATTGTAAAAATATTTTTCATCAAAACCAATAAAAATAATTAAAAATGAAAGCGTTAAAATCAGCTTGTGTGGCCATGATGGTATTTGGATTGTCAACCTTGACCAATGCCCAGTATGCAGTTGGCCTGAAGATTGGTGCCAACTTTTCGGATACCAGAATAGGTGGATTTGCAGATAATTTTCTGCCGAGTCAGGATGTGTACTTAGGATTTACAGCGGGAGCGATAGCAGAAATACCATTAAAAAATGGTTTTGCTTTCAGACCGGAACTCAATTTTACCCAGAAAGGTTTTATTACGGATATAAAAGCTACGGAAGTAGACATTTTTGGTATTAAAACATCACTGGGTGCTAAAGCTAAAACCAGATATAATTACCTCGATTTACCGTTATTGTTCAAGTACAGTATGGGTAATAACCTGGCGAAAGCCTACATCATAGCAGGTCCAACATTTGGATATGCTATGAATGGTCATATCAGACCGGTAGCCAATTTGATATTGCAGGTAAATCTTCCTAAAGTCAATCTTCCTTTGGATGGCGACTATTATCAGCGTTTTGAAGTAGCAGCTACTATCGGCGGCGGTGGTGAAGTAAAAGCTGGCCCAGGTAAGATTTTTGCAGATGTACGTTATAATGCTGGTATCACTGATATGCTACAGAATACAATCATTGAGGTGAGTTCTAAAAATCAGGGTTTTGCAATAACGGGAGGTTATGCATATGAATTCTAATATTAGATAGATTGTAAAGTATGAGAAAAACAGAGGCGGAAAATATTCTTAGCCTCTGTTTTTTTTTGGGGAGATATTATTTGAAATGTATTCAAAAAGGGAAATGTACGCTTCTTTCGATTCGGTTATTTTCCTGAAGATTTTGAGTCCGTGTATTTTTGAATCACTACCTGAATTGCAGACAAACTAAGACCGTATGTTAAAAATCTGATTATAAAAATACCAGTATCGAACGGCTTACCATCATGATGGTCAAACATAGTATTAAAACCTGCCATGAAAATTCCGAAGAATAAAAAATATATAATTAAGATTTTAAAATATTTCATCTAAAATATTGGACCTACTACAATTTTATAGATTCATTTCAGGTATTTCGCCTTCAACTATTAGTGTACCTTCTGTCACCGACTGAATATATTCGACGCTGACACCCGGAGCACGTTCCAGAAGCTTGAATCCCTTATCAGTTACATCCAGTACAGCAAGTTCGGTCACAATCTTTTTGACACATCTGACACCTGTCAGCGGTAATGAGCATTTTTTCAACAGTTTGGATTCGCCGGCTTTGTTGACGTGCATCATGGCAACGATGATATTTTCAGCAGATGATACCAGATCCATCGCACCGCCCATGCCTTTGACCATCTTTCCCGGAATTTTCCAGTTTGCTATGTCACCATTTTCAGATACTTCCATTGCTCCCAATACGGTCAGATCGACATGCTTGCCCCGAATCATCCCGAAACTCAGTGATGAATCAAAAAAACTTGCACCCGGAAGGGTAGTGATTGTTTGCTTACCTGCATTGATATAATCTGCATCTTCATCACCTTCATATGGAAAAGGTCCCATACCAAGAACACCGTTTTCACTTTGAATTTCTACATGCAGACCTTCAGGTATATAATTGGCAACCAGTGTAGGTATTCCAATTCCAAGATTGACGTAGTAGCCATCCTTGAGTTCTTTTGCTATTCTTTTTGCAATGCCTGTTTTATCTAATGCCATGACGATATATTTATTAAATGTAAGGCAAAAATAATAAATTATACCGTAATATTCAAATCAGATTGTATAGTTGATTTTTATGCACAATTAAAATCAGGCAGGATCCAGGCTATTAAATAAATCAGTATATCTGATTTTGAAAAGGTGTACCTATACTATATTAGTTTTACCTTGTTTTCGGATCTTCTCCACCAAAGTGCCACACTACCGGCACTTATCAGATGCCATATACTCCACCATGCTGCGAGAAGTGCCATTCCGCCGTTACCATAAAAAAAATTAAAAATCAGTATCAGCGCTAAACCTGAATTCTGAATACCTGTTTCAATACTGATAGCCCGGCTATCCCGAACAGATAGGCCAACAATACCTTTTGACCACCAGTATCCTGTAAATAATGCCAGAGAATTATGTAAAATCACCAGAAAAAATACGATGTGTATATAATTGAATAAATTGTCAAGGTTATTCAGGACAGCTACAATAATAAAGCCAACGAAAATAATAAAACTCAATTTTTGTATGTAACTCTTTATTTTTTGAACCCATTCAGGAAAATAATGATTCAGGGCAAAACCTATAATCAAAGGTATGACTATAAGTTGAAAAATCACAATAGCCATGCTGTAAAAAGATATGTCAAAACTTTGGATTACAACACTTCCTTCAGGTAAAATGGCTTTGATGAGACTGAAAACAATAGGTGTGGTAACAACACATGCTAAAGTGGATATGGTAGTCATCATGATAGACAATGCTGTAGTCGCTTTGGCAAGGTGCACGGCATAATTGGAAACATTGCCTCCCGGACAGGCTGCAATGAGTGCCATACCTAATGCGAGTGAATATTCAGGACGTATTATCCATACCAATCCTACAGTCAAAACAGGTAGAAGAATAAGTTGAGAAACCATTCCTGTAATGAGAGACTTTGGTGCTTCCAGGACGTATTTGAAATCAGTCAACTTCATATCCAATGCAACTCCGAACATCAGGATTCCCAAACATATATTGAGGACAATGACGTTGCCTTCTGAAAAATGTATATTGATTTGATTGAGTGTTTCCATGGGTGTATAATAGATTGAATGTGTGAAACTATTCAAATTTATGCATTTGAACAGGCTATTTGGCAAAAAAAAAATCAAAAAAATATTAAAATTGTTAAAATTATTTCTGAAGTATAAGATATATTTTATATTTGCGTTTGTCTTTCAGAACGATTATACATTATTATTATATTTAATATATAATCATCAAATAATTAAACCTATACCGAATGAAATTGAACGACTTATCAGTTGTTGTTTATTTAATGTTCATGGTTGTGACAGTTATGAGTTTTAATTCATGCCACGAAGTTAAGGGTTTGGGTATAAATCATGACCCGAATGCTTTGGTGTGGAAACCTGTGGATACGGTATTCAATAAGATGTGGGAGAATCAGATTACTGAGAATATTGACAAATATCAGTGTCCAGGCATGGCTATAGCAGTTATTAAAGATAATCAGATAATATTTGAAAAAGAATACGGTGTTCGTTCCATTCAGAATGAAGCATCGATTGATTTAAATACATTATTCAGGATAGGTAGTTTGTCGAAAGGCTTTGCAGGGATTCTGGCGGCCAAATTAATCGAAAAAAATAAATTTAAACTGGATGATCCTGTTTCAATGTACATACCTGAATTTACGGTTAAAGCCAAAAACAAGGATGGTATAATGCGGATTCAACATATATTGTCACATACTTCAGGATTTACAGAACATGCTTTTTCCAATCTGGTGGATGAGAATGTCAACAGAGAAGTTATGATCCGGTATCTGGATAACTTAGTACCCAAAGACTCAACAGGTAAGGTATATGCTTATCAGAATGTGGCTTTCAGTCTGATCGAGAAAGTAATAGAGAAGGTAACAGGTATGACCTATACTGAAGCACTGGATTCTTATATATTATCACCGCTCAACATGTGTAATACAAGCTGTACATATGAAAGTATGGAAAGTGTTGCTAACAGGTGTGAAGGACATGGCTATACTCGGTATGGTTATGCATCCAAAGAGCTCGGTAGACAATATTACAATATTCCGTCTGCTGGCGGCATCAATGCACCTTTAAAGGATATGGAAAAGTGGTTAAGTGCAGTGATGGGTAATAACCCTGATGTCATTTCAAAAGAGGCACAAAATATTGCATTCAGCTCTTATGCCAATACTTCCTATGACAGAAAATTCTGGAATAAAAAATCAGATGTTTCGCATACGAATTACGGATTGGGATGGCGGCTTATCACAACTCCACAAAATCAACTTGTATATCATGGTGGACTGGTTAACGGATTCAGAGCAGAAATTGCCTTTGATCAGAAAACAAAAACGGGTATCGTAGTGCTTTTCAATTCAGTCTGTAACTATAGCAACAGAATCGTTTTTGATTTTTATGATTTATGGAATAATTACCATAATGATAATCAGGAGATTTATCTGTAAAACCTGAGGGCATATAATTCAGCAAATTCTAATTTTTTCAATTTTATTATAGGATTCTGAGCTCATTAATTAACTTTTGGGTAGAATATCTTGAATATTCATCCTTTTTTTATATAAGAATTTAGATTTTTATTTCTCAAATTATATATTATAATAAAACATTATGTATTTTTGCCTTAATTTTAGAGGACTTAAGCGAATCATATGAAAGACTGGTTAAGATTAATATTGATATTCCTTCTGCCTGTATCGGTAGTTACTGCTCAGAATCCGGATTTGAAATCAGGAATCGTATTTAAAAAATTGTTTTTGGATTATCAGACTGCAAATGGTGGTAGTTTTACAAATTTTAAAGACTACAAACATGGTTTTGAAATTGGATACCATCGTATGTTGAGTGATAAAGTTGCTTTGACTTTACCTTTGAGATACGGTATTGTCAATTCTCATATTGACAGCGTAACATTGATAGAAAAGCGCATAGCAAGTTTGGATGCTCAGTTTCAGTATCAGTTCAGTGACCTGGGGCAGAATTTTATACCTTATGTAGTAGCGGGTGCAGGTGGTGTATATGAGAAGATCGGTGAGTTCAATTTTCAGATTCCTGTAGGATTGGGAATGTACTTCAGGGCTTCATCCAATGCATATATTCAGATACAATCCGAATTTAGATATTCTTTCCTTGAGAAGCGGAATAATTTTGTACATGGTATAGGATTTACCTATTTGTTTGGAAAAGCACCAGAGAAGCAAATGGAAGAAGAAAAACCTGTATTGGATTCCGATGGGGACGGTGTACCGGACGAATTGGATTTGTGCCCATTTGCCTTTGGTCTTAAAGAATTGAACGGTTGTCCGGATAAAGATGGAGATGGGGTTCCGGATTATTTAGATAAGTGTCCGGATATAGCAGGTCTTAAAGAATTCAGTGGATGTCCGGATACGGATGGAGATGGAGTTCCGGATTATGAAGACGAATGTCCTAAAGTAGCAGGTACCAAAGCCAATAAGGGATGCCCTGAGACACCAAAGATTATGGATTCAGATGGTGACGGTGTCCCGGATGATGAAGACGAATGTCCTAAAGTAGCAGGAACGAAAGCCAATAAAGGTTGTCCTGAAGCACCTAAAGTACTGGATACAGATGGTGATGGTGTACCGGACAGTGAAGATGAATGTCCAAAGGAAAAAGGTACTATTGCAACAAAAGGATGTCCGGATAAAGATGGTGATGGTGTGCCGGATCACTTGGATAAGTGCCCGGATAAACCAGGTTTGAGAATATATGAAGGATGCCCGGATACAGATGGAGACGGTATTCCTGACCACAGGGATAAATGCCCAACCATACCAGGTAGTGTTGCTAACGAAGGATGTCCTGAAATCAAGAAGGAAGATAAAAAAACACTTGAAATAGCCATGCAAGCGGTTCAGTTTCAGTTGGGGTCTTCGGTACTGAAGCCGGAATCTCATGCTGTACTTATACAGATTGCTGACATAATGGCGAGATATCCGGATTTCAATCTGCACATAAGCGGACATACTGATAATACAGGAAATCCTGTGCTGAATCAGAGTCTATCTGAAAAACGCGCTAAGGCCTGTTATGATTTTCTGATAGGCAAAGGCGTATCATCCAGTCGTATGAGTCATATCGGATATGGTGAATCACGTCCTATCTCATCCAATGACAATGAGAAAGGCAGGTCACTTAACCGTAGGGTAGAGTTTAATCTGATACCACGAGAGCAATAATTGTTAACATCAAAAAATTTACATAAGAGTACTGCTATAGTTATGTATGTTTATATAACCTGTTTATGAAATGTTTACATTATTGCCAGATTTGAGATAATAAGAATAATTGAATTTTATTAATATCGACATTATAACATATTGATATTAAACATATTGTAACGAATATAATGTATAAGTAGCTAGAAATTATTAAAAAAAATCCACTAAGCTATTTATAATTACATAAGTTATTGTAATATTGCGGTACGAAAGTACAGCCCAAGTGGCGAAATTGGTAGACGCACTGCTTTCAGGGGGCAGCGTTCGTAAGGACGTGCTGGTTCAAATCCAGTCTTGGGCACTTTATTATAACTAACACTTACAAATATATATTCGTATATCCATTTTTGTGTATCTGGTTTTAACAGGAAGTGATATTTTTTAATATTACTTGCCGAATAAATTCAGGTTAGGGAAAGTGATTTTGTATACAATAATTGATTAATTATTAACGAAATATAAATGTAGTGGCCGCTGTTTAGCCATTTTTGCGATGGAAACTTTAAAGATAATCTCGACGAATTATATTAATTACAATGTAAAACGCTTTGTAGTTGAAAGGCCACAGAAACTGTTATACAGACCGGGTCAGTCTGCGCTTTTGTCGATTAATTTACCCGGTTGGGAAGATCAGATTCGCAGTTTTACCTTTACATCACTCAATAACTGGCCATTTCTTGAATTTATCATAAAAATATATGATGATCATGAAGGTGTCACCAAGCAATTAGGGAAACTGAATGCCGGTGCAGAACTTCTGTTACATGACATCAACGGAAGTATAGAGTACAGAGGTCCGGGAATTTTTATAGCAGGCGGTACAGGAATTACGCCATTTATAGCCATATTCAGAGCATTATTTCTGACTCAGAATCTTCGGAATGTGGGCCTTATCTATTCTAATCACAGCAAAGAAGACGTCATCCTTCATGATGAATTATCCAGAATGTTAGGTCCGGCTTACATGAATGTACTAACCAGGCAAGGTATCATTGGATTCAAGGAAAGAAAAATAGACAGAGAATTTCTAATTCAGGCGATTAGTGATTTTAGTCATAATTTTTATGTTTGTGGCCCTGCCAATTTTACAAATGAAATTTCAGATATACTCATTAGTCTTGGAGCCAAGCCTGCGCTCCTTATAGTGTAATCTAGAAATTGTATCATTCTGTATTACCTTTTTATAAATACTCAGGTACAAATTATACCAAAGATAGCATATTCAATACATTTGCGTTTTTTTTCAGTGCTGTATCTATGACAGATCTGATGATGGCATATTGAGGTGTGTGTAACAAATTGCACAATATTTTGATGATATAATATTCCTGATTGTACATGTAACTAAAAGTCAAGTAAATCATTTTTTCTTAATATTGTTAAAAGCTATTGATTTAGGCTGTATGATTTAACAAACCTGGTCAAAAACAAGCGATAGTGATCGTAATGTCAAAAGTGCGTCTATCGCAAAAATAGCAGTAAACACAGAAAATACCACTACATGCGATAGAAAAAGCATTTTGAGAATGAAGAGAACGGTGCCGTGCAATCGCCTTTTTTGACCTAGACTTTTTGTTTACTTTTTTGGCAATGAAAAAAGTAAAAGCCAAGCCCGCGTTAGCATTCCAAAGGAATAGGTGAGAGCAAAAAAAGGCGACAAAATATAGTGAAG
>JADZFD010000019.1 GCA_020850225.1 Saprospiraceae bacterium
GTTTAAGTATGGGCGACCCGCTCTGTATCTCTCAGTCGGCCACCGGATATAGAAAACGACGTATTCTACACCAAAAGTACAATAAAACGACAAATTATGGTATAAAATTATACTTTTTATTTTCCGGTTACTACCCAGACAGGTTTCGGGTGCTGTATTTTTTGGCTGCGGAATTTATGTATAGGCCGGCAAAAAACGGGGTAATATGCATATCGTACATTCCTGACTAATACGAATATTACATGCACCATCATGACAGTGCCGCAAACACCCTCAATTGCGTGTATAACAAATTGCACTTTTATTATAAATCTTATTGGTTAACAATACACAATCTTTAATCAAGATGCTATCATCTGCTTCCGGATAATTAATTTTTTTAACAAGGTTAGATCTTTATAAAAGACGATATCATAACATGTCCGTTTTCGATTTGCCTGACAAAATACCTGCCTGGTTGTAATCCGGATATATCTATACAGTTCTCTTCCCTGAACGGATACACAACATCCATGTCCTGACCATAAATATTTGTCAACCTGAAGACGTTATTTAATCCACAGAGCGTATGTGTGGCAGGATTGGGATACAATACGCTATGTGATAAGTAGTCTTTAGTATCAGATAAACTATCGCAGGCATCCTCGATATATTGATGTGTAGCGTTGCGGATTCCATTCAATTCTGCATACAAAAACTTTCCGGGACAGGATGTATAACCGGGCGAACACCCGTCTTTATGCCCTGATATATTGAACATATGCCCTGGATACGATGCAATATCTCCGTCTCCCAAAGGGTTGATATTATCTTTACACGCCTTATATCCCAACAATCGGATCAGTGTATTGGTCATAGTATCCGTAGGTGTAGTCACTTCAAAATTGCCCAGCATACAGACAGACATTGAATTTCGGTTGTATCCACACATATGTGCACCCTGTACATTATCACCACCACCACGACCTTCATAGAGAACACCTTTAGGATCTATCAGCCAGTTGTATCCGATATCCTGCCAGCCATTGCTGTTGACGTGATAGTCAAAATAAGCTGCTACAACACCAGCCCAGTTGTCACTGAAATTTGTTCCTGCACTGTGATGAATAATCAGATGTGTCACTTTAGTATATACTGCAGGCTTTATATATATGGAACTGTCTAAATGAAAGGCAGTACCCCAAACATTTCTGGTAATGTAAGGCAGCCCGGTACAATTGCAGGAATCTTCAAGTATATGACGGTGAGGATGTAAACCTGCAGATTTCAAATCTACTGATTCTGGTATAAATATACGCAATTTCCCCTTTATTTGATCCAACAGTGCATTGTTGATGCCTGCATCAATGGACAACTCTGACAAAACTGCTTCTTCCGGTTTTAAAAAACACAATTCACTCGTATATCTGTTGGACGTCCTTTCCCCTTCATGGGATGGTGTCAGTATATGCGTTTTGTTGGTTTTAATATAACCCTTAATGCCGTCCCTATCTAACCCCTCTCCTTCAATAACAACAGAAACAGCAATAAAATCTCTATTCTTATACGCTGACAAATCTATAACCCGAACAGCTCTTGCCTTATTATCAGTGTCAAAATCCAGATCAACAGTCAGTGTTACGGATTGAGCATTTGCAAATATTACTTTACAAACAAAACAAAACACAATAATAAAAGATCTATAGTCTCTGCTGACACTTATCAGATTCATATCGCACGTATTCAATTATTTTTTTTGGCAAATATCATGCTTCGGAGTATAAATAACCGAACCATCTAATTTTTATAACTAAAATCCCGGTGTTTAGTTTAATTTGCTCAAAAAGTGCATCTATATAAACTCCTACTTTAGCATCTCATCGGAAAGTAGAAAATAAGACAGTATAAATGATTTAAAAACAGCTTTTTATAAGGAAATAAGATTAGGGTTTCCTCTACAGAATTTATACAATAAATTTTATAATCCCAGTAAAATCCACCAATAACAACTTACATCTTTTAAACCATATAGACTAAGTAATATCATCTAATCATCATACGCTGCATAAAAAAACCAACTTCCATTCTGCAACTAACCTTATTAGTTTAAAATAGTTACTATATGGATACATTTCATTATGCAGTTCAAAAAGCAGAATCTAATTCAAGTTATGCTTTATAGATTTTTCTACAATATTATTTCGGTGTCTGCAAGTATGGATTTTGTCCTGTTGATTAAATCGTCAAAAATGACCTTAAGTTCTGCATTGACAATACCTTCCATACTGTTGAAATTTTTACCAAACTCCGGAAATGAAAATGTACCGGTTATTTTTGCATCATGTATCGGAAACCGGTTTGCAGCGGCTTCAAGTACACTGATCGCACCTCTTTTACCGGTTGAGGCAGCCATAAGCAACATGGGCTTCCCCATAAATGTTTTGATATTTACCCTCGAAGACCAGTCAAACAGATTTTTGAAGATAGAACTGTAACTACCATTATGTTCAGCAAATGAGATGATGATCAGATCACTCGATTCAATCATACTTACAAAATCCCTGGCAGCCTGAGGCACGCCATTGTCCCGCTCTCTATCAATGGAATATAAAGGCATTTCAAAGTCATTCAAATCTATCGTCACGATGTCTGCCGGTTCAAACTGACTGGCAGCATACATGGCCAGCTGCTGGTTGATGGAATTTTTATTGGAACTGGCTCCGAAAGTAAATATTCTCATGTGTTCTTATAAAATATATTATTCTAAATTGACATAGGTACATCCATCAGTAAAATCTCGGTGTTTGTGTCTGCTTTTATATCGATAGTACCTGTATCCCAAATACCGATACCATCACGGGAACTCAGCTGAACTCCGTCTACAGTAACATTTCCGCTTAGAACAAACACATACACACCGTTTTCCTTGCTTTTTACCTGATACTGTTGTGTGTTGTCCTTGTCCAGATTGCCCAGAAAAAACCATGCCTGCTGATGTATCCATACACCGGCATCACCAGCATCAGGGCTCACTATCTGTTGCAAATTATTATGTCTATCATCCGGATTCAATGTTATCTGGTCGTACCTCGGTTGTACGTTTTTCTTGTTGGGAAACAACCAAATTTGCAGAAACTTAACATCTTCATTCTTATTTTTGTTGTATTCACTGTGTCTGATACCTGTACCAGCACTCATCACCTGAATGTCTCCGTTACGTATAACTGCTGTATTACCCATACTGTCCTTGTGTTCCAGATCACCTTCCAATGGAATAGATATGATTTCCATATTATCATGCGGATGCATTCCAAATCCCATACCTGCAGATACAATATCGTCATTGAGTACACGTAATACTCCAAAATGCATTCTGTCCGGATTGTAATAGGAAGCAAAACTAAAAGTATGATGAGAATCCAACCATCCGTGATTGGCGTGACCTCTTGTGTCTGCTTTGTGTAAAACTTTGTTGTCCATTATAGCTGATTTTAAATTAGGCAAATGATTAAATCCAACCTGCTTTAAGGATACAGTCTCCAGCTCTTTCAGCTCGTCGATGTCATTCCTTATCAGGTGGGCACTCAGTGCTGAGGTTATCAACATACTCCCTCCGAGCAAGCTCTTTTTCAAAAAATCTTTACGCTGCATCAATTAAAACATTTGTTACAACAAATATAATGCATTTATGGAGTTAAAGGTTCAATACAGAATCATTTATATTATTGATTAAACAAAAAAATGAAAAGAAGCACTAAACCCAAATCAGTATTATACATTGATAATCAGTATAATAAAGCTGAGTACAACAAAAGATAAACTACGAAAAAAGATAAAATTATTATTAAATTTTTAACAATTCAGGAAAACTATAATATATGTTATCTTTGACTGTTTTTGCGGTAATTATTACTCTTTAATGTACAATCTGAAACCATTGCCATGGATGTTCTGAATTTCGATATTGTTATCTTTGGCTAAATACTTTCTGATTTTAGTTATAAATACGTCCATACTTCTGGCAGTAAAATAATTGTCATCCTCCCATATTTTTGTAAGAGCTTCTGATCTCTGCAATACATCATTCACTCTAAAACACAGCAACCTGAGCAATTGAGCTTCCTTGGGTGAAAGTTTGTCAGTACTACCATCCGGAGTGTAGGTAAGGATTCTCAGCGCAAAATCAAAGTGAAAATCGCCAATATTAAATTCACGCTGGTTTTCCGGAGATGCTTCCGGCTTGGATACCCTGCGCATTACTGCTTTTATTCTCAGCAGGAGTTCTTCAGAATTAAAGGGTTTCGTTATATAATCATCTCCGCCCAATTTAAAACCTTCAAGGACATCTTCCTTCAGGATTTTGGCAGTGAGAAATATAATGGGCATTTCCTTGTTGTGATTTCTAATATCCTTAGCCAATGAAAATCCATCCTTTTTGGGCATCATTACATCCGTAATACACAGGTCAAAACTTCCCTTCCTGAACGCTTCATATCCCGCTTCTCCGTCCGTAGCTAGTGTTACTTCGAAGTCGTGCATTTCCAGATACGATTTCAATACATCTCCAAAATTCTGATCATCTTCAACCAATAATATCTTATTTCCCATAACTTAAAATTTGCTTTATTATTAAATAACACAAAAAACGTTCAATTTATTTCCCGATTTATGCATTTTGTTTTTTAGGTATAAAAATTGTAAAGGCACTACCCTTCCCCAGCTCGCTTTCAGCCTTCACCCATCCATGATGTGCTTCAACCATAGCTTTTACATAACTAAGCCCCAAACCAAAGCCCTTGACATCATGAAGATTGCCGGTATGTACCCTATAGAACTTTTCAAATATCATTTTTAGCGCATCCTTGTTCATACCGATTCCATTATCCTTCACTGTAAATGTCAGCCCTCCCGGAATATTAGCGGTTTCTATATATATATCGGGATGTTCAGGTGTATATTTTTCAGCATTGTCGAGCAAGTTGTTGACGATACTCGCCAGATGTATACCATCTGCTTCTATGACAGGATCTGTAGCCAGGAGGCTGGCAGTGATTTTTCCACCCTTAGACTGAACTTTCAATTCTGCATTCACTGCAGCATCCTGAATGATATCGTGTATGTTGATCTGATTGAATTTGAGTTCGATATTCTCCTTGTCTATCTGTGCCATTTGGAGTACTTTTTCCACTTGCTTGAGCATGCGTTTGTTCTCCTGCTGGATGATGCCTACAAATCGTTTCACCTTATCTTTGTTTTCGATGATTACCGGGCTCAGGATGGAGTCAGATGCCAGGGATATGGTAGCAATCGGTGTTTTGAATTCGTGTGTCATATTGTTGATAAAATCTGTTTTGATTTCAGATATCTTTTTCTGATGCACGATGACCCATATAGTATAGGCAAAACAAAACAGAATGAGTCCCGTAAAGATGATGGAACTGATCAATATACCCAATACATTCGACCACAGAAAACCCTTTTTATTAGGAAAGTAAATATTGAGATGTCCCGGACTGTATGACTCATTATCAAAAAGGGGAATTTTATATTCGGCTTTCGCCAATGGATTTAATGCAGCTATGTTGGATGATTTTGTAGTATCGCCTATGGTTGCGATGTAACTTCCGTTTTCTATGAAATATGAATTGTATTCTACCGAATAAACGCCGTATTCATAATGTATATCAATACTTTTGGAAGCCATCTCTGCTTTCAGATAACTATCTAATACATCCTTATCAATATTTTCCAGCAATTCATCCTGATTCAGATAGCCGGATTTCAATTTGATATCATGGGTAGCCGGATCGGTCTGGTTGATACCGACAGTACCTATCTCAGGCTGAACTCCAGGTGACAGGCTAACTGACGGCTGTGGAATACCCAAATTTTCATAATACCGTTGTTCCATCAGTTTTTCAGTATCGGTCGTAATCTTCTTTTTGACATTATTCAGCGCGATGGTAACCTTATCATTAAAGTTTTTTTCGTCCAGATTGACGGCTTTTACAACCCAGTAATACTGGATAGCACCCACACCTATCAGAGACAAGGTCATGATAACAATTATGGTAAGGATATTCCGTCTGTTCATAAGTGCAAATATATGACTATTTTAACTAATGTTTATAATGAATTGGATGAATCGCTGACTTATCTATACAGAAACCATAATTGTTTATACAAGAGCGTAAGATAATAAGGTTTTTATACATGTGATGGTTATGGAATATTACTGTAACATTAAGGTTATTTTATGTTTTTTTACTTCTAAAGCGATAATTATACTAAACAGAAAGTATTATGCGAAAAAAATCAAATCACAGGTTCTTAATTATCAAGTTATTGCGATATTTTAGATTTGCAAATCATTTTCTATTAGGTATAAGGTTGAGATTTTCCAGACTAGTATTTGATAAACCTTATTGTATCAGCATTAGTCAGCAAATTGCCATGATTAAGACCTTATTATTTAATGACATTTACTTTAGATGTACAGTTGATTATGTAGTTAATACAGCACACCTGTGATTTTTGATATAAATCTAATAAAAACAGCACCTGCATTTACCATACAGATGCCGTTTTTTATCAAAATTTCAGTTGCACTTTCAGAGTATCTGCCATTTGCAGTCCTGCAATCTGTTAAGTTTTATTTTACAAACTCAAGGCTTCTGGCTATAAATTTAGATAATTCCTCTCCATTGAGCATACCCTGATTCAATAATGCAAGGTCGTGAAGATAGGCTGCAAAATCACTCTTTTTGTCAGCACTTTTCATTTTCAGCAATTTGTCAGCTATAAGTGGATGATTAGTATTGATCATAACATTATGCATTTCCGGAAACATATGCATATCCATACCCTGCATCGCCTGCATCTCTTTCATACGACGCATAAATTCAGGCTTTGTGATGACAACAGGAGGTGCTGTGGGCGACATTGCCTTCAGTTCTATCTGTCCTGACTTATCACTTTGCAACACTGATGTGAATATATCTTTGACTTTATCCTGATCTGCCTGACTAAGCACAGATTCAACGGATTCGTCTTTTTTTATCAAGTTGTCCACAGTATCGGAATCTACCCTTACAAAGGTAAGTTCATTGTCCTTGTATTCCAGGTGCTGCATAAAATGATTGTCAATGATTGTATCCATTTCCAGCACATCATACCCTGTATCTTTTATTGCTTGAATGTATCCATACTGTGATTTTCTGTCATTGGTGTAGATATATACGATTTTATTGTTTTTATCCGTCTGAACAGATTTAACCTTCTCCTTGTATTCATCCAGGGTAGCGTACACGCCATCGATATTTTTAAGCAATACAAATCCGGTAGCCTTTTCATTGAATTTTTCATCAGAAATCATACCGTACTTAACAAAGGTACTTATTTCATTCCATTTGTCATCATACGACTTTCTGTCTGTGTTGAACAGGTTTTGCAGCTTCTCAGCTACTTTTCTGGATATATAGGTATTGATTTTCTTTACATTGGCATCGGATTGCAGATAGCTTCTGGATACGTTAAGCGGTATATCCGGTGAGTCTATCATACCCTGCAAGAGCATCAGAAATTCAGGAACGATTTCCTTGACATCATCCGTTATAAACACCTGATTGCTGTATAGTTGTATCTTGTTTTTCTGAATTTCAAAATTATTGGTAAGTTTTGGAAAATACAGAATACCGGTCAGATTAAAAGGATAGTCAATATTCAGATGTATCCAGAACAACGGTGGCTGACTCATTGGGTATAACTCACTATAGAATGATTGATAGTCTTCATCCGTCAGATCAGCTGGTTTTTTCTTCCAGATAGGTTCCGGATTATTGATAATATCGTCTATCTCAGTTTTTATCTCTTTGCGTTCGTCGCCTTCACCTTCCCATGTGGATTCTGATTTTGTTCCAAACTTAATTTCAACAGGCAGGAATTTACAGTATTTATTAAGTAATTCACGTACTCTGTACGTTTCAAGATATTCTTTGTTATCTTCATTGATATGCAAAATGATTTCGGTACCTCTTTCTGATTTATCAGATGGAGTAAGAGTATATTCAGGATTACCTTCACATTCCCACATTACAGCAGGATCTTCATCACGATATGACTTAGTTATTACCTGTACCTTGTCTGCAACCATAAAAGCAGAATAAAATCCAAGGCCAAAATGCCCGATGATGGAAGCATCATCTTTATATTTGGCTAAAAATTCTTCAGCAGAAGAAAATGCTACCTGATTCAGATACTTATTGACTTCATCTTCAGACATACCGATTCCCTTGTCAATAATGTGTAGTGTCTTTTCTTCCTTATTGATTTTAACTTCTATACGTGTATCTCCCAATTCCCCTTTAACCTCACCTTTGGAAGCCAGCGTTTTCACCTTTGTTGTTGCATCTACTGCATTGGAAATGAGTTCTCTTAGGAAAATCTCATGGTCAGAATACAAAAACTTCTTGATAATAGGAAAAATATTCTCTACCTGAACGGATATATTACCTTTAGACATAATTATAAAAATTTGGTTTATCCATTATGGTCAAAGTCTGTGCCATCCGTATTTAAGTGTCAAAATGTCATATTTTGTTGAAGTTTTGTCGTTTATTATTATGCATTTTGCTCAGGCTGTCTGTTTAACGATAATTGTCTGACTATTTTTCGACCGGGAATTAAGCTTATGTATTACCTCAATTAATACTCAATCCCTTATGAGTTTACAACAAAAGTATTAGAAGTTAAATATTTGTGTATTTTTGTGATGATATAATACTATTTTCGTATTCTTGTAAGCAACACAATATGGTTGGAACGCATCGCCTAAATACCCGGTACTTTCAATTTCTTTTCACATGTATATGTATTAGCATGGGTATCAGCATGGAGGGTTGCGTCAACAACGGCACACCTGTCGAATCCGACTGGAAAAAAGAAAACCTGAAAGACAAAGTCAAATATATCCGTACCGTAATCTACAGTGCTTCCAATAATAAAGACACGGTAATACGCGGAGAAGAGATAAGGCCAAACGAAGAGTTTTATAATAATTCAGGTATGAAAACTGAAATTATAAAGTACTATTCGGAAGGTCTTGTCAATCAAAAAGAAGCGTATGAATTTGACAAATCCTTTCGGCTGATTAATAAAAAAGTATATACGGCTGACAATCATCTACGCTTCAGGGTTCAGTATACCTATGATGCAAACGGCAATGAAACGGAGGTAGTTTATTATGATTACAAAAATACCGTAACAAACAAAATGCTTTTCACATACGATTCCTTCAATCATAAAATTGAAGAAGTCAACTACATAAATGGCGATTCACTGGCTTACAGAAAGACTTTCAAAAACGATCAGAATGGCAGAAAAATTGAAGAATTTGTTTATAACTCCAATGGGGAACTCGGACATACCACAAAATACAAATATGATGCTCACGGCAATGAAACAGAGCTAAAGTACTTTAATCCGGACAAAACGGCCAATATGATCATAAAATACCACTACGATACAGGTCAAAACCGTACAGATGAAGTATTTTACAGACCGGACAGCCTGATTGCACGATGGAATTACGAATACATATTTGATGACAAAGGCAATTGGACTACCAAAACCAGATTTATGAATAATAATGCGTTGGATATCTTTGAGAGAAAAATCGAATATTTTAAATAATCCGGACTTACAAAACGGATTCAATAAGGAGCCGATGTTCTTTTCCCTCCATTTCAGCCTGCTGGATTAAAAATAAAACATTGCATCAGTCATGAATTACTGTCATATGTTATCCCAACGTATGACAATAATCATAGTTATAAAACATGCAGATTTGTAATTTTGTACTATATTGATATTATAACCTTATACATTGGAAAAAATATCCGCATACCTTTTGATTATTGCTTTGATGCTCAGGGTCTTCTATGCAGATGTTCACATACTATGGTACAATATGAATACTGCATCCTATGTAAGTATATTCTGTGAAAATAAAGATAATACCGAAATACTCTGTAACGGCAAATGCAGCATCAACAAGGTGCTGAAAGATAATTCCGGACAAGAACAGGAGCAGCAGCAGAGCAATCCTTCTATCTTAAGTCTGCAGGATTTTATTCCCTGTGATATCAGAACATTACATCTGTCTGTACCCGTTCCTGATAATCTGTTAACTCCACTCTATGCAGGAGACATGTATTTCAGCACATTCATAGCTACAATAATCCATCCTCCCGAGGTGTAACCCTAAGATTCTACCGGATGTATATCAGGTATAAAAATTTACACCCGGAGGATTACTGACCGTCTTTATTACATTTGTCGGTATAATAATATACTGACATTTGATACTGTAACAGAAAACAGTCAGCCAAAGAGGTGTACCCGAATGGTACACTTGCATTTAATACGAATGATATATTGTTCATATTAAAAATGCACTTTTAAAATTTTATATTAATATCAAAATCTAAAAATAATGAAATCAATAATATTGGCTTCGTTGTGTTTGTGGCATATATGTGCCATGGCACAACCGAACGCAAAAGAAGATACTTCAAAAACAAATATACTCAACGAGATACTTATACAGGGCTACAAAATAGAGAACCCGACATTCAGTACTGTTTCCAACAATTACAATGAAAAAATAGTCCAGCCTAAAAACGTAGCAGGTCTATTTGATGATATCAATGGTTTTTCTCTCATAAAAAGAGGGAACTATGCAATGGACCCAACTTTCCGTGGTGTACAGTACGAACAAATAAATATCCAGTATGATGGTGGTGTGAAAGCTATGCATGCTTGCCCAAACCGTATGGATCCGATTACTTCACATATTTCTCCTGAGGAAATTGAAAAAATAGAAATTATAAAAGGGCCTTACAGCGTACGTTACGGAGCTTCTTTCGGAGGCATAGTCAATCTTGTTACACGGGATCCCGCTAAGGGAAAACATGGGTTGCATGGTTCGGTGGGAAGCGGATATGAATCAAACGGCAACTCCAGGGTTGGAATGGCACAACTCGGATATATCTACGATCGACTGGAGCTGGCAGGTAATGTTGGGTACAGAAACTACGGCAACTATAAGGATGGTAGTGGCACTTCCATTCCTTCATCCTTCAAAAGTACAGATTACGGATTAAAACTGGGTTATCACCTTACTGACAATCAATATCTGCGGGCTACGTGGCGACAAGCGTATGGCAGAGACGTACTTCATGCAGGACTGGCGATGGATACCGATTTTGATGACAGCAGCATAGCAGCTCTGGATTACAAATGGAAAATCAATAGCAAGGCTATCCGTCAGTGGCAAATCAAGTCCTATTATAGTTATGTGGATCACCTGATGACTAATCTGAAGCGCAGTAATTCAAAAATGATGGAAATGAAATCAAGGGTTAATGCTGCTACTACTGGCATTAAATCAGAATTGGAATGGAAAACTTCCGACTATCTTCGATTTTTCAGTGGTGTTGACTACCAGCATACAGGCAGAGACGGCAACAGGACAACTCTTATAAAAATGCAAAACGGGAAACCGCTACCTGAACCGATTCTGACCACAGGATCAATATGGCAGGACGCATATATTGACAATACCGGCATCTATACGGAAGCAAAATGGAGTTTTTTGCAAAACTATTTCCTGACTGCCGGAGTAAGATACGATATAGTCACCTCCGATATCAGAAAACCGGATGCTGATTTTGCAGCAAAGTACAATCTAAAAAAACGAAATGAAGGCCATTTAAGCGGAACAATTTCCCTTAAAAAAGCATTGTCGGACAATATGTTTTTAGAACTTGCTTTCGGTCGGGGTGTCAGATCAGCCAATATGATCGAACGATATATCAACAAGTTCAATGTCGGACAGGATAGTTATACATATACCGGAGATCCTGGCTTAAAAGCAGAGATAAACCATCAGTCAGAGATAGGTATAAGCGGATATCAACATATAAACGATGTATTTACAACAATACATTTTGAAGGTTCTGTTTATTACAGTACAATCAAAGACTATATTTCAGCGAAAATCCAACCTGCATATGGTCCCAATTCCAAAGTATTTGTCAATATTGAAAATGCCATGAAAACTGGTGCAGATCTTTCTCTAAAACTGGATCTGGCGGGAAATTACTACGTAAAAACCGACCTGTCATACGTATATGCCAGAAATAAGGATTCCAATGAATTTTTACCTTTAATACCACCATTTACAACCCGGATTACTGCAGGTTTTGACAACAACAGATTATGGTACAACCTAATGTTGAATGTTGTCGCTGCACAGGACAACATTTCACCTTCGTTCGGAGAAAGTCAAACACCGGCTTATCGTACTTTGGATCTGAAACTGGGATACAAACCATGGGATAACGTTAGCCTGGGTGTGGCAGGGTTGAATATTTTCAATGCAACTTACCATAACCATTTGAATTTTTCATTCCGCAATCAGGAAGGATTCGCCGCTGTACCGGTCAATGAACCGGGTAGAAATATAACCGCATTTATTCAATTTACATTTTAAGTTTGATTTTTTTCCATATTACAACACTCTTGTTCATAAAGTGCTGAATTAAATCAGAACTACTTTTCAAACTAAAAAACAGGCAAAAAACCATTTGCCTGTTTTTTTTAAGTATCACTCTTACTTTCTGAACTCTTGTATAATGATTCCATTCTTTATACGGGGTTCAAACCAGGTGCTCTTCGGAGGCAGCGTTTTACCGGCATTAGATATTTCTACTATTTCCTGCATCGTCAATGGAAAAAAATTAAATACTGCAACATCTATTTCCTGAGCCAGTTGTATCAGATGTTGTAAGGATTCTTTCCCGTTGACATATTCTATCTGTCCGGTATCGTTTAGATTGTGTACCTTAAAAACTTCCTCCAGAATATACTTATTAAAAATTTCGACATCTGTGGTCAATCCTCCTGCAAGTACATTTTTGAGCCAGTCCGGCTTCCATACCAAAGCATAGGCTCCGGTAGACGTAAACATCGTTAACATATGTTTTTCCGTTGGTTTCTCATGCACCTGCAAAGGTTGAACGTAACAGAATTCCGGAAGCCTATCCAATATGTCATGAATACGCAATCCATGACGAATACGCACTACCCTGCTGAAATCATAAATTTCTAAAGCTGAAAATGGGAAGTAAGCACATAACAAACCATCCTGATCTGTACCCGAAGCAGTTTTGTTTTTCAACAAATCCACCAATGCCGAAGACCTGTGGTGCCCGTCCGCAATATAAGCTAACGGTATGTGGTCGTAAAATAGCGTTTTAAGCTGACTGATATATGCTTCGTTGCTGACTTTCCATAATCTTTGGATTTCATCATTATCATCAAATCTGATTTCCAATAATGGTTTATTTATTCCGGTATATTCGGATACCCAGTGATGTATCTCATCATTGTCAAGATAAGTCAGTAATACGGGCTTGGTCATGGCATTACAACTGGAAGCAATACCGACAATGGCACTTTCCTTTATGGCCAATGTTTTTTCATGTCCAAGAATTCTGTTTTGAAGATAATCTTCCAGTGCATTATTAACAATGATACCCGTATGTTTCTTTTTACCACAAATCTGATATATATAGAAGGCTTTCTTTCTTAGTTTTTTAAAAAAATTGTCTTTTCGAAGTAGCGGATATTCATCCCTGACCCGTTTAAAATCCACATCTCTGGTGATAAATTCAGCCATATCCGGATAAACCGCCTTAAATGGTAATATTTTCATAAAAAGAATAAAACTACGAAGTTACGTTTATTAATTCAATCATTTTGTTAACATATACCCAACGGATATCAAGCATTGCATCAGTCACCTGGGATGCTATTGTTCCATCATGCTACTTGACGCCGTAGAGATATATACACCTGGTTAATAATTAAATATTGGTTAAAGATAAACTTTACAGTTGATTAAAATCTTATAATTACATTATCTTTACGGATTATACAATTGAAAACTAATAAAACCTGTTATCTAACGGTAGTAAAAGTTCAGATATGAAATTCAAAATACTAATACTTTTTTTTACAATGTATTGTGGACTGCTGTATGGTCAGACGGATAAGGAAACCGTACAAATCGTTGAATTTTCGGGAAAGGTGGTTCATGAAGGTCCGGATGGTAATCCCGCTCCACTACCCTTTACCAATGTAGTTGTCAAGGGTACAAACAGAGGAACCTATACGGATTACGAAGGTTTTTTCTCCCTGGTAGCCTTGCCCGGAGAAACCGTTGAGTTTTCAAGAATCGGATATCAGACTGTTGAAATTCAAATACCTGAAAAACTGATTGCTGACCGGTACACCTGGGTTCAGATAATGACTGAAAACGCATATATTCTTCCTGAAGCCATTATCATGCCCTGGCCAAGTAAAGAACATTTCAAACAGGAATTTTTAGCCATAGATATATCCAACGAATTACGCGACAATGCCATGGCCAATCTGGCAGAGGACAGAATGCGTGAGTTGCGCGATAATATGCCCGCTGATGGCAGAGAAGCTTCCAGCATGGTCATCCGCCAACAAGCACGCAACTATATCTATACCGGTCAAACCAAACCTATGAACATCTTTAACCCAATAGCTTGGAAAAACTTTATTGAAGCATGGCGCAGAGGGGACTTTAAGCGCAGAAAATAGTCGGCACCAAAACTGAAACAAGAATTTATTCAGGAATTTATATATCAATAGCAGCTATTATGTATAATATAAATATTAGAATACCGCTTAATTCGTTCACTTTTCGAAGAAATTTATATAAACTCTTTATGTAGTATTTTTTAAATTTTTAAGAGTTTTAAAATAAAATCCTGATATGCATTTGATTTTCGTACATACACCGACACTTATTTTCCTGATTTAAGCAGCGACGAATAGCTTGAATGTGTTTATTCAACCGGTTTATGGCCTATTTACAATAAAAATACAAAGAGTTAACAATTTATTTTATAAATTACTGTTTGTAGTTATATGGAAATAGCATAATTTTGCACCCTATTTAAATTTTTATCTTAATTTTTAAAATAACAGAAATGAACAAAACAGATTTAGTTAATGCTGTTGCAGAGTCTGCAGGTATTTCAAAAGCGCAGGCAGGTAGTGCTATAGATGCTATATTCGGTAGCATCGAAGCTGCTCTTAAGAGTGGTGATAAAGCTGCATTTGTAGGATTTGGTACTTTCTCAACTGCACATAAACCAGCAAGAGAAGGTAGGAATCCATCTACAGGAAAGACAATTAACATTGCTGCTAAAACATCTGTAAAATTTAAGGCTGGTAAGTCTTTGACAGATGCAATGAACTAATATTAACTGAATATTAGTAGCACAAAATAAAAAAAGGATGTACAAAATTTGTACATCCTTTTTTTTATCAGTTCGGTAAGTTCTGAGGCATAGCTTCAATGAAAAAAACTCCACTTTCAAAAGCTACTTTTTAAAGTCCTGATATATGGGCAAAGCTGTCAATTCAGGGTCTGTTTCAGCAGCAGCTATTTTCTTAATAATGCCAAGAGTTTCGTCCAGTAACAGTTGAGCCTGCAAATCATTATGGCGATTCAGCAGTTCACTGCTTAATTTTACCAGCGTATTCATTGCGTATAATTTTCTTTGGACACTTCCATTGGACGG
Source organism: Saprospiraceae bacterium (assembly GCA_020850225.1). Taxonomy (GTDB): domain Bacteria; phylum Bacteroidota; class Bacteroidia; order Chitinophagales; family Saprospiraceae; genus OLB9. The sequence goes on from JADZFD010000019.1 coordinate 15,663, forward strand.
ATCTGCTATTTTACTGTTTGTATCAATAGCTCTTTTTATTACATTCAGATCTTTGGATTGTACATATTCCAGATATGCAGCATAAAAATCATTTATATCCTTAAGATTTATAGTTTTAGCTTTAATATTTGCATAATCGAGGTAGGCTTCGCTTTCATCCGGAAAAAGACGTACCAGCGTACTGGCCAGATAATCCGAATCTTCGTTTTTAAACTGATTAAAATACTGATTAAAATTTTCAGACTCATTGGCCCCTATCACATACAGTGCTATTTCAAGTACCGGATACGCCTGCTCACTACTTAAAATAATATGACTCAGCAGTGAAGGGTCATAATCCTCCTCATCGAGCAGTTTTATAAGTGCACTTCTGCGCACTCTGGAATCCGGATCTGACATAGCCATCTCCTGCAATTTATCTGCATATTGCATCGTAAGACTGTCCGGCATATACTCAATTCCTGCAGACCTGATGAAATAGGATGCATTATCAAGCATGCCGGGAATCAAATCAATAACTGACTCAACATTTTTGATAGCATCGATTTTATCAATAAAGTTAGGTGAATGAAGAAACTGTTGTTTATACTGGTATTCACTTTTCTCCTCACTGATGTTTGCAAGCAAAACATTTTTTCCATCAAAAACATATGATACGGGTTCAGCTTTAAGATTGTTAATTACAAAATCCTGTATCGTATCCGTCATTCTGACTGGATGATATGTAATAGTACCATCGGCATAGTACAATGCAATATCTGTCGGTATAACAAACGGAAAACTGTAATTATCAGGCGTTCCGGACTGATCTGCGTGAACCTTGAGTATTTTATTCACATCGTCATACTGATACTGAACATGAATATGTGGATGTCCTTTACCCAGAAACCATTGATTGAAAAACCAATTCAGATCCTCACCTACTGTATCCTCAAATGCCATACGCAATTCATCCAGCTCAACAGACGTACCTGCATGGAGTGTAAGATACTTGTTCAAACTTGTATAAAAGGCATCATCCCCAAGATATTTTCTCAGCATATGTAAGATAAGTCCACCCTTATTGTAACTGTGCCTGTCAAACATGGCTTCCTTGTTTTCATAATAATGATCTACCACAGGTCTGCTTTTGCCATAATAAATCTCCTGATAATATTCATAGGTGGACAGAAGCCTGTGCAATTCAGCTTCATCCCTGCCATATTTGTGTTCCTTCCACAGATACTCAGCATAATTGGCAAAACCTTCGTTTAGTGTAAGATCTGACCAGTCTTCACAGGTTACGAGATCTCCAAACCAGTGATGAATCATTTCATGTGCAATGATATCATCATTAGGATCGTCAATGAGTTCGCGATCTGTCTTTTGTATAAAATCCCCGAAAACCACAGCTCCTGTATTTTCCATTGCTCCTGATACATACTCATGTACCAGGACCTGACTGTATTTGTCCCATGGATATGGATAGTCAAGTATATTACTAAAAAAAGTTAGCATCTCCGGAGTGTGTTTATAAATATCTTTTGCATATTTTCCATATTTAGGATCAACCATATACGATAATGGTATGCCATTCCAATCGTCTTTCTCAACATGAAATGTACCGACTGCTACCATAGCGAGATAGGGTGCGTGTGGTTTATCCTGTTTCCAGTGATCGGTACGTGTTCCGTCCGCATTACTCTTCGAACTAATAAGCAGCCCATTGGAAAGCGTCGTATACTTACTATCCACTGTCAGTAAAATCTCCTGTGAAAAGCGTTCATTAGGCTTGTCAAATGTTGGAAACCACCGACTGTTATTCTCTGTTTCTCCCTGTGTCCAAATCTGGGTAGGTACATCAGGATTACTCCCTTCCGGATTAATAAAAAACAACCCTTTATCGGATGTAATGGCCGCACTGCCTGACACAGGATTCTCATCCGGCCTGGCTGTATATTCAATCAATAAATTGAATGTATCTTTACGGGTATAGGCTTTATCCAGCAGGACAACAAGATTATTACCGTCATACCTGTAGGTTAAATCCTTACCTGAGGCGAGAGACACTTTATGAATATCAAAGCCTACTGCATCCAATCTCAGACTGTCTATGGTATAAAAATAGGGTTTTATCCTAAGGTTAGCCATCCCAAGTACATGACGTTGCTGCCAATCGAATCTGAGGTCTAACCGGGTATGGACTATATCGTATGTCATCGTAGCTGATGGTCGGTATAATTTTGGCATAGTATCCAAAAATGTTGAATCCGGACTGATATCTATCGGATCAAAAGTAAATTCTTCCATATGCTCTTCTTCATGATGGTGGTCAACGACCTTCCCGGTACTGCATGAAAGTGCAAAAAACATAGTAGCCAGTAAGTATCCTGCAGTTGTAAATCTCATTGTATTAAAAATTTGAAATTAAGGTGACAAAGGTAGTTGAAAAAAACCAATAAATAAGCCAAATACATCGTTTGAAACCAATAACAAAGATTTTACTAATCCAACTGAACAACAATCCTGATAAAGAAACTAAGATTACCTATATTATTATGAAAAAATGTATGTATCTTTTGTTATAATCTTTAATCCCTTTTAACAAAAGCAAACATGATAACTTTAAGACATCCCACAACGTTATAAATCTACACGCAAATTTGGTATACTAATTGATAAAACATTAATTAAATATTATAAAATAATTTAATATATGCAGAAAAAGATATGTCTTGTTTTAGTAGTAATGTGGCTGTATAATGTCAGTTATGGACAACTATTACTGGATACCGAAGTCCAGCAATCACAGTATGCCAATGCTGAAAAAACAAATATGGTCTTAGTGGATTTTTGGGCAACGTGGTGTGGTCCGTGCGTCTATGCGTCTCAGTATCTGAATGACCTGCAGCAGATGTTTCCGGATGAATTATATATTGTTTCTCTCTCCAATGAAGACCTGAGTAAAGTTGAGCAATTTATCAAAAAACATCCTGTAGGGCTTAATGTAAGTATTGATGAAGGTAAATCCAACTTTGATAAATACAATGTTCAGTCATTGCCATATAGTGTACTGTTGGATGCTTCAGGACAGATAATCTGGTCTGGCAACCCTACAAACCTGAAACCAGAGATAGTCAGAAAGCTATCAGCAAAACTCAAAACTCCCATATACCCAAATCATTTTATAAAGTACAGTAATCGTAGTAAAAATATCGTAGAAACACATATCTCAGAGGATATTCCTGTCATCAAAGACTACAAAATAAGTACACTCCAACAAGCATTTGAAGCTGATGAAGCCATCATTGAGAAAGTAGGCAATTATACCATAGTATACGGAGGACTCAGGCAGATACTTGCATATTTACTGATGGCAAATCCGCTACAGATCGATGTACCCTATACGATGCATAAGACCATTAAGTTAGTCCTCAATGACTTATCGGATACGGTAAGCAAAGCAGATATAGCCATCAGGATACTATCAGATGCAGGTATGCAGTTGAAACCGGGAATCAGAAAAGGCGAGGTATTGAAGCTTGATTTTGAAGGTTCGTTTGAAAACTGGTGGGATAAAAACAGTATTCAGTGGGGATCTGACCTGCATCAGGCATTCCTGGTAACAGGTGATGGATTTAAAGCTGACGATATAGATTTTGTGACTTTTATCTATAAACTTTCCGAAATCAAGGGCATTCCTGTTGTTTTTGACCGGACTATCCCATTTCCAAAAGGTGTTTACGATTGGGATTTTCATTACAGATATTACGACCTCATGGCTATGAATCTGGAAAGATTAGGTATCACTTCTCAAATCACTGAAGCTGAATATCCCGTATATGTTGTTGAAAGTCTGTATAAATAATGTATATATGACTTTGTAAAGTATATAATCAAAAAGAGCCATCCCTAAAAAGAAATGGCTCCGATTGTATATTTTTTCAATTAGCTTACTAACATTAGTTTCCTAGTATTCTAAACTCTGTACGTCTGTTTTTCTGATGCTCAGCATCTGTACATTGTACGCCTTTCTTACAGTGATTGATCAATTGTGTATCACCAAAACCTTTTGCAATCATTCTTGAGCGGTTGATTCCTTTGGATGCCAGATAATCAACTACTGACTGTGCTCTCTGTTGTGACAATGCCATATTGTATTCAGGATTACCCTGAGCGTCTGTATGAGACATGATTTCGACACTTGCCTGCTTACCCTGCAACAACGGTAAAAGTCGCTGGTCGATCACTTTTTTAGATTCACTGGTTAATTCAGCGCTATTCAATTTATAAAAAATTGGAAGCGGAGTACCTGATAATAATTTACAGTCAACTTCTTCCCATACAGTTATTCCACCTTTTTTGGTAAGTACTTGCTTTGTTACTGTAGTATATTCTGCTGGTACTGTTACTTTTTCAGATTTTGCAGGTGTTACCAATACTGTTTTGGTGATGGTAGCGTACTCAGCAGGGATTTCTACTTCATCCATTCTTGCCGGTGTTTTTACAACCTGCTTTTTATAGGTAGCACCTACCTCAGCAACCGTACTTTCTGTAGTGAATGCGTCTTTAGTCAATGTTGTCTGAGCAACAGTTTTTGATTGAGCCGGAGATTCTGTAAAACATGCTGTCATACAGTTTTCCTTATTAGCATCCGGGCAGTTGGCAAGAACCTTGTATTCCCATCTTGAAGTCGTTGGAAAAGTCTCAACTGTTTCAGATGATGATCCAAAAGCTGCGGGAACGATACTTAAGGCGTTACCTTTTTCTTTTTTAACATAAGGAACATCAATTGTTTCATAAACAGCAGGTACATAAACCAATTTTTTACTTGCTTCTTTTACAAGTACTTTCTCTGTTACATCCTTATATACTGCTGGTGTAGTTTTTAGTGTAGAATATTCCGGTTTTGTCTTGATTTTAACTTCTTCCGTTTTAAATTCATCTTTTGTTATACATTTGATATAACATTTACCCGGCTGTGGATTCTCAGGTAATCCCGGGTTGTTTTGGGCTTGTACAGTCAATATACTTCCCATAAATACAAATAAAATTAATGCTACATTTTTCATTGAAAAAAATTTTGATTTTGATTAAAAATGAATAAACTGTATAAACTATACTGTTCATTAATGTAATGATTAATTATTAGACACATAATGGTGTATTAAGTCACGATTTTAATCATATTAGTTACAATTTTGTGACATAAGTGCATGTCATTATAATATTTTGAATTTTTTCAATTCATTTCGGGTTAATATATTTGTATGAAACCTATCTCAATTTTATTGTAGAATATGCTGATACTTAAAAAAATAGGAAATGTATTTGAATTGATTTTCAAAGTTTTGTTTCCTGATCTTTGTCTGGCGTGTTCTATGCGTCCTAAATCCAAAACTACAATATTTTGCAGTCACTGTCTGACATCGCTCCCACTGACAGATCACTTTGAAGTAAAGATGAACACAGTTAAGATGCACCTGGCAGGAAGAGTTCCCTTACATCATGGCGCTGCATTGCTGACTTTCAGAAAGGAAGGCATCGTCCAGCATATTTTACATCAGCTTAAATACAAGAACAGACCCGTCATTGGTAAAGTTATGGGTAAAATGGCTGCTTCAAAATTAGAACAATCTGTATTGTTTGAAAAGCCGGATATCGTCATTCCTGTACCCATTCATCCCAATAAAATAAAGAAAAGAGGCTATAATCAAAGTACTGTATTCGGCCATAGCTTAGGTAAGGCAATCCATGTACCATGTGATGATACAATCCTGATTAAAATTATAGAAAACCCTTCTCAGACAGGCAAGTCCCGAACAGAACGTGTAGACAATGTAGCCGGTGGATTCAAGGTAGTCCGGACATCGGCTATCCTTAACAAGCACATTCTTGTAGTTGATGATGTAATAACAACCGGAGCCACCATCGAAGCTTGCTGCAATATATTACTTGACGCGGGTGCCGGCAAGATATCTGTACTTTGTATTGCTGCAGCAGAGAGTTAAAAGACATTGATTGAATATATTTAATATCAGATATAAATATATATTACATTTCAATTATATATTGTATTTTTGCAGAATAAATCAAAATCATCCTATCTATGTCCGAAGATATAAATCCTTATGTAAGGGAATTGAAAACCCAGCGTTTGCAGGAGATACTGGATCAGTTCGAAAACAACACATCAACTGAAACACCCGAAATGACTTTGGCTGAATCCAAGCGTGTGGAACTTATGCGCAAAATGAGGGAAGATACAGACAAAAAGGAATATATGATCATGCTGAATGCCATCGTAATACTGGCAGCGATTGTCATGCTGACACATTATATAGTATTCATGCATCTGCTGTCCATTTTATTACTTATTGTTATACTGACATTCTTTGTTTTTGTACGCAGGAAACTTACCATTGCTACCCTGGCGCTTTCTTCTTTCAAGAATGATTTTGACCAATATTTATGGGAAGGATTCCATTTGAAGGAAATGCGGTATGCCGCCGTCAAATTGACTTTTTTGATATTCTTCCCTGTTATTACTGTATTTCTTTGGGATATCGTGATGGTACAAAACAGTCTGAATGGCATCTGGACTAACTTTATAGTTGCACTTGCAGTATCAACTATGGGTTGGATTATATTTTTTCATGACGACAAAACTGTTCTGGAAGGCATCGAAGTAGATCTCAAAGCGTTGGAATACATGTAGACAACCTATTTGCGCATGAAGGCTATTTGCTGTAATATGCCTGATGATTATATTGACTCATAAACTTATTCCATGGTATAGATTTATGACTGTTTGTACCAAAATAGGCAATAATCATCTCAAAATTATCAACATCCTGAAATCCCGGGATAGCCTGAATCAGATTAAAATCTTCATCCAGAAATACACCCGTCGGATAACTCATCCTGCCTTGCATCAGATATGCTGCCAATTCGTGATATCCCCTTCTGCCACTATTTACGTATTTGTATTCAACGCCTTTCAGGATCACGGATTCCTTCATCTCTGCATTAAATTTTACAGGATAGTAATTTTCATTTATATATTTGGCAATGTGATTTTCTGCAAAGGTAGAGTGATCTAGTTTTTTACACCAACCACACCAATCCGTATAGATATCTACAAAAATTTTCTTTTTAACCTTTTTAGATTTTTCCAGGGCCTCATCCCAAGTATTCCACTTAATCTTATTTTGTGCATGAACAGTATATGTTGACAGCATTAAAACAAACCACGAAAAATACAAATACCTTGACATTGAAAATACAATCTATATGATAATAATATAAAGATAACTCTTTGTTGCTTTAAAAAGGTTATTAAAAGTCATATTTTAAAACAGAATTAACATTTCTGTTGTCGCTTTTATAGTCATTCTGTATAATTCAGGGATTTATATTAACATTTTCATTATGAATAAATTACAACCAGCTTAATAATATAGTCAACCTACTGAAAAAGTAACATTTACAAACAATCGTCATATTATTCATGATATATGATAAAGTTTACAAGTGTATGAGCATGTTTAATTCATGTGGTTGAATTTATCTTATTCTTTAGATTCCGATATTTAAATTCTATATTTGCACCTTCTAATGATCAGCAGAGTTTCCATAGAGGATTATTTCAAACAACGGGATTCAGCACCTTTGCTGGATGTACGTGCACCTATGGAATTCAGTAAGGGACATATTCCTGGTGCGCACAATCTCCCACTTTTTTCAGATGAAGAGCGTGCAATCATCGGTACACTATACAAGCAGGAAGGTCGTGAAACTGCCATTCTGACAGGATTTGATTTTGTCGGCAACAAGTGGAGAAAATTTATTGAAACAGCAGTGGAGCTGGCACCTGACAAGAGGGTATTTGTACATTGCTGGCGTGGCGGTATGCGCAGCGGAGCCATGGCATGGGCTCTTGATTTTTACGGTTTTGAAGTTAGTGTGTTGGAAGGTGGATACAAGGCATTCAGGCACTGGATTCTCGATGCTTTTGAACAGGATTACAAACTGTGGTTACTCGGAGGTATGACGGGTTCACACAAAACAGAAATTCTACACGAAATAGGATTATGTGGCAGGCAGATAATCGATCTGGAAGGGCTTGCACATCATCAGGGTTCTGCATTCGGAAGCATGAACAAATGGACACAACCGACACAGGAACAGTTTGAAAATGAACTGGGCAACATCCTGAGAGGGATGCATCTTCAGGAAGCCATATGGGTCGAGGATGAAAGCCGTACCATAGGTAAAGTAGCCATTCCGAATGTCTTCTGGAAACAAATGCAGACCAAATCTTTGATAGAAATACATATCGGGCGTGAAGAAAGATTGAATTTTCTAACCCAGGAATATGGAAGTTTAAATAAGGATTTTTTAATAGAAAAAACGGAGCAGATCAGAAAGCGGCTTGGATTTGATCGGGCGGCTCTGGCTATTCAGGCCATAAAGGAAGATAATATGCGGGAATTTGTAAGTATAGTACTTGATTATTATGACAAAGCATATCAGGGATGCATCAGCCGCAGACATCCTGATACGATACACGCCTTACAATTTGAATATGCAACGCCCCGTGAAAGTGCACAAATTGTAATGAAATTCGTACGATACATAACGTATTAAATCAAAAACAAAGGAGTTCTTTAAATGGAAAATATTAAGCTAACACAATATTCACACGGTGCTGGATGCGGATGCAAAATCAGTCCGGCAATACTTGACACGATTTTGCATAGCAGCGTAAAACATGATGCCGACAAACGCCTGTTGGTTGGAAATTCGGAAAGGGATGATGCTGCTGTGTGGGATCTGGGCGATGGAAATGCATTAATTTCTACCACGGATTTTTTTATGCCTATAGTGGACGACCCTTATGATTTTGGGAGAATCGCAGCTGCCAATGCCATCAGTGATGTCTATGCCATGGGCGGTAAACCCGTCCTTGCGATAGCTATATTAGGTTGGCCGGTCAATACCATTCCTGCGGAAACAGCACAACAGGTTTTGGAAGGGGCAAGGAGTATATGTGCAGAAGCAGGTATTACCATTGCCGGAGGCCATAGTATAGATAGTCCGGAACCTATATTCGGGCTGGCAGTCAACGGTATTGTGGCTATCAATCATTTAAAACAAAACTCGACAGCAACACCGGGTAGCAAACTGTATCTTACGAAGCCTTTGGGTATCGGCGCACTATCTACAGCACAGAAAAAAGGAATACTCACGGATGCGGATGCGGATATCATGTTAGAAAGCATGACAACGCTCAATAAAGTGGGTGAAAAGCTGGGTACCTGGGAGGGAATCTGTGCTATGACTGATGTTACAGGATTCGGATTATTGGGACATCTTAGCGAGATGTGCGAAGGAAGCGGCGTAATGGCAGCAATCGAATATGATAAGATTCCTCGTATTCCATCGCTACTTTCCTATATTCAAAAGGGATGTATTCCGGGCGGAACCCAACGCAACTGGTCAAGTTACGGACATAAGATCGGAAATATCAGTGAAGAACAACGCTGGGTTTTATCCGATCCGCAAACCAGCGGTGGTTTGTTGATAGCAGTTGAAGAAAATACAACAGCAGATTTTGAGGATTTTATGAAAACCATGCAAATTCCGGTATCTGCCTTCGGTATATTAAAACAAAAGTCAGGAAATATATTGATTGAAGTTCGATAATCGGAATCAAATACATTCATTATTTTGATAGGATTGTTGCCTGATTCCACAACAATCGTGACAAAACAATTCAGTGTCAGAAAATACCCCAAGTATTACAGAAGTTGAATTGATTGAGTTCTGTTAAATAAACACTACTTTTTCATAATCATGGCATCAACGGAATACTTTCCTGCTCCAGTAAAAAACAATAGAAAAAAAGAAAGAAAATAGAGCAATGCCATCTCATTAATCTCCTCTCCAAAAGTAACCCATGCTGCTACCAGCATGGTAAACATCAGCGGAACGGTCGCCCATCTTGTCCACAGACCTATCACTATCAGAACCGAACAGACAAATTCGGCCAGAAATGCCAGTGTCAGCGATGGTCCGGGTCCAAAACCAAAGGGGTCAGCAAATTGAATTTCTTCACCGCTGGTCAATTTACCCATTTTGAATAATCCGTGATTCATAATCATAAAAAGACTGACACCTGCTCTGAAAATCAGTAAAGGTAAATCTAAGGATGTTTTACTACCGGTTGCCATAGTATTAACTTTTAAAAAATCTGTAATAAATGTCGCCTGACCTATCGAGTGCCAAATATACACATAAGTTATAAGTATGTGTGAATTATTTAATAATTTGTATTTTTATCTACCGTTACAAAGATAATAAAGTCTATTTTATACTAAACAGAAAGTATTATGTGAAAAAAAATCCAATTACAGGTTATTAATTATCAAGCAATTGCGATGATTAAATTTTGCAAAACATGTACTAATGGGCATATAAAATTTTTCAGGAAAACCCAACCTTATCACCTTAGTAACGATGCAGGGATCATACACCTATAAGCCTTATTACCTTAGTGACACGGCAAGCATCTCACACATAAAACCTTATTTTCATATTTTCAATGTAGTGTTAACAGAGAGTTTAGACGGGTATACTTTTAGAAAAGACCTAACTTTTCACCAAAAGATTAGCTTCAAATACAGAAACAACCGCTGATTTTCTTGAGGAGCTTCATAAAACTATTTACCTTTGTCGTCTTAAGAAAAGCACCCTATGGAACCTACGGAGTCCGGTACTGTTCTGTATTGTTATGCAGGCCATTCCATTTTTGGCAAGATTGACATAGCGATGTTATCTGATACTTATGACGTCAGAGTAGCTCATTTTGATATTAAGCAAACATTCCAGGAAAAAATCCGAAGTTTTATGCGTTATAATCTATCTGTCACAAGGAAGATTTTCGACTCTAAAACTGTCATAATAAATTTTGGATCCTGGCATACAATATGGCCGGTTATGATGGCAAAATTGTTACGTAAAAAATCTATCATACTTATTGGTGGCTTCGATGCTATGTCAGTCCCATCACTGGAATATGGCGTTTTTTACAAAAAAAACATACTTCAGCGTTTGCTAAGGATGACCTACCGAACTACAACCTGGTTGTGCCCTGTCAGCGATGCCCTGGTCAGGTCATTCAATACATATGCTGATCCCAATCATCAGGGATACAAAACAGGTTTATTGAATTTTATGCCTGAATTAGCATCAAAAATCCGGGTTATACCTTCAAAAATTGACTATGAATTCTGGAATTTCAAGCCTTTTACATATCGCAATGACATTCTGGCTTTAGCCTATGTATACGATCCGCGTACCTATATTCTCAAGGGATTTGATATCATTGTTGCCTGTGCGCAGATGATGCCGGAATACAAATTTACCCTGGCAGGCTTTTCACCTGAAATGCTGGAAAGGTATCAGCCATCTATGCCCAATAATATAAAGCTACATGGGCTGCTTACTCCCGAACAGGTACGTACCCTATACTGCCACCACAAAGTTTATCTGTTGCCATCGATGACAGAAGGTATAGGAAATACCTTACTCGAAGCCATGCTTTGCGGATGTACTCCGATAGCTTCGGATATAAGTATATTTAGGGAACTGACTGGCGACCAGGGTTATATCCTGCCTTACAGAGATGTGGATATGCTTGGAGATATGATTGGTCATGCGCTTACCTTCACCCGAAATCCGGACAAGGTAAGGCAAAGAGTATTGGATTATTTTGCAGGAAAAGACCGAAAAGAAATGCTCATCAACGTAATTGAGGGTCGATGAAAAAACCATTTTTCAGTATTATTATTCCGACATTCAACCGGGCACACATACTGCACCTGCCAGTTGAAAGCATACTGGCTCAATCCTTTACTGATTGGGAACTAATCATAGTGGATGATGGTAGTACGGATGATACGAAAGCAATTGTAGAGACTTATCAAGATAATAGAATTCGATATGTTTATCAAGAAAATCAAGAACGCAGCGCTGCCCGAAATCATGGAATTCGTCTAGCAAAAGGTGATTGGATTTGCTTTCAGGACAGTGATGATGCGTATTTGCCTGAGCATCTTGCCGTTTTAAACAAAGCGATTACGGATTACCCAAACAACATGATAATCAAGTCAGGTATTATTATTTTTGACAATGGTGTAGAAATAGCCCGCTCGGGATTGAAGCCAAAGTCAGTGTACGACACCTTCCCATACGGGAATTATACAACTGCTTGCTTTCATCGTTCTGTAGTAACAACATTACAATTTGATGAGCGGTTTTATATGAGTGAGGACTTACATTTCATCCTAAGGACAGGATTGAAATTTGGGATTCGGATAATCCCTTTCTGGACAGGCATTGTACATTATAATCCTAAAAACAAAGGGCTTCATAGCAAAGATTATATGACAAATCTCCAAAACATGCAAAACTGTCTGGATGATATAATTTCCTGGAACAAAACCGCTATCTTGCCTTATCTGTATCGAAACAGATGCCTGACATCAATAATCATGTTACATGGACACATGAAGTATAACTGGCGTAAAATCCCAACAGGCATACTTGATAATATCCGGATTTTCATTAAGAATCCGGTTTCCTACCTTAAGCTAATTTTGCGGATTGTTTGGGTCAATGTACGTCAATTATTCGCTCAGAGTCATACAAGGGATCTGTTTTAGCAAACAGTCTGTAAACAAAAAAGGGAAATAACACTGCTTTTATGTATTTTTTGACCCTGTAATTCTTCCGGAATACCCACAGATAGTCATATTCTATAAAGTCTTTTAAATAACGTGTGGCAGCTTTTATACCCAACTTGTCCCTAACTACCGATTTAAATAACTTTTTTGCTTTCTTCCTTCTGTAATATACAGATTCTGTGTAGTTTGCAGTAGTATTGTGTTCGTGGATATTGTAGACAACAATAGGATGTGAGATATCTCCTGACATAAATACAGCCTTGGACAGCATTCTTACTACCCAGTCCGTATCCTGAGCCTGCTTGAGTGTTTCATCAAAATATCCAATTCTGTCTACAACTTCTCGTCGGATAGTTAGTCCTGTAATCGGCAGCATAGCTTTGTAATCGTATTTTTTAGCATTTATATATGAAAAAGACTCCGGATAGCTTACTATGCTGTTATGCCGTAACAACATATTCAGTCTTAGGTGGTCACGACCGTCAAATGTAACTATCTGCATAGCATTCGAAACTACTTCCACATTGGGATATTGTTCAAATATGGCTGCTGCACTATCAAAACGTCCATCCAGGTAATAATCATCTGCGCCCATAATGGCTATCCATGGTGAAGACGCCATACGTAAACCAGTATTAAATGCACCACCTGCACCTTTTATGCCTGTATTGGTCAAAATTTTTACACGATTATCTATAGCAGCCCATTTATTACATATTACCAAACTATTATCGGTAGAGTGATCATCTACTAATATGAGTTCAAATGTTTGTTTTTGGGCGAGAATGGATTCAATACACTTGTCCAGAAACTTTTCTTCATTATAAACAGCTACAATTACAGATACTTGCATAACAAAAACAGATTTTTATTAATCCGTTGTTCGGTTTCAGTTGATCAGTTAATTCTGTTTAATATTATAATTTCTCCCAACTTTGCTGAGTTAATACAGTTTGTAGACCAGGTGAAGGAATTTCGCCGGATTCAAAGAAATAGCCATGTGTTACTGTAAGGCTTCCTGCTTCCTTCATCCAATTATAGATTAGACTCCCTTTGGTTATTATCAGATTGTAGGTATATTGACCCGGACTTAAAGGGAATTTATCGATTCTACAAATAAAAATATTTTCACCTTTCAGGATAGTGTAATTTACACCTTCAACATTACTGCTCAGACCGGTCATGGCATTACCCTGCAGATTTCGAACCAACAGACCTATGTTAACTCCGTGTATATCATTTTTGCCATTGTTCTGTACCGATATCCGGATATGTACTGATTGCCCCGTAGCTATATCTCCTATAGGTTTCCCAATATCATCCACAAATTCACAATTTTTAAATATAATGTCGCCGGACTGTTTTGCAGTACTGTCAAACTGTTGATGTTGAATAGCCAAAATACTATTGTAGTAATCATTAATGATATCGTCTGTATTTCCGAATCCGTACGGTGTACCCTGGTCCAACAGTAAACTCCGGGTAGTAAGTTGCCTGATTTGTGTCAGGTTGTGACTAACAAACAAAATGGTTTTCCCGTTTTGCCGGCTGATGTCATTCATTTTGCCCATAGATTTCTTATGAAACTCAATATCACCTACTGCGAGCACTTCATCAATGAGCAGTATTTCAGCATCCAAATGTGCGGCTACCGAAAATGCCAAACGCATTTGCATTCCACTGGAATAATGCTTGAGTGGTGTATCAATAAAGCTCTCCACTCCTGAAAAATCGACGATTTCATCCAATTTCCGTTTGGTTTCGGAGTATTTCATTCCAAGAATAGAGCCGTTGAAAAAAATGTTTTCTCGTCCGGTGAGCTCCGGATGAAAACCGGTTCCTACTTCCAGCAAGCTTGCCACTCTGCCCCGTAATACCACCTCTCCTTTGGTCGGAGGCGTTATCCGGCTGAGAATCTTCAAAAGTGTGGATTTCCCCGCTCCGTTTCTACCTATGATACCGATGGACTGTCCGTGTTCTACATCAAAGGAGATATCCTGAAGTGCCCAAAATTGTTCCTGCTTATCTCTCCATATCTGAGTTGGCCATTGCATCAGCGCATCTCTCAGGCTTTTATATCGCCTGTCCACACCCTTATGGTAGGCTTTCCATACGCCTTTAACTTCTATTGCGGGTTTCACTATCTTTACAATTTATACAATGTCTGCAAAGTATGCCTCCATCCGTCTGAAGGCTATAATTCCTGATAAATACAACAGAATAAGTACACCTACTATCCACACAGGTAAGGTCAGGATAAAATTTAAATTTCCCGATATCATACTTTCCCGAACAATGTGAATGGCATAATACAACGGATTCAATTCGAGAATCAACGTGAGCCAGTTTTGTGACAATGTCTGAGTGTCAAACATTACCGGAGTAATAAAAAACAATGCCTGCATCATAAAAGGCAATGCATAGCGAACATCCCGGTACTTGACATTGATAGCTGATAGTAATGTTCCAATCCCGAAAGCTGTAATGACGACCATCAAAAATGCAATACTCATGCCTGCCATTATATACAAAACAGAAAATGTATAATCTTCAAACCAGCGATAATACAGGAGAAGTCCGGTAAACAGTATCAGGCTGATCAAAAAATCGAAGGATGCTGTAATGATGGCGGATACGGGGATTATCAGCCTGGGGAAGTAGATTTTTTTGATGATGGCAGCATTGGATATGATAGATTGTGCTGCTCCGGAAACGGACTGATTGAAGAGATTCCACAATATAAGGCCGGAAAGATAATACAATGGTGCAGGAATATTGCCGGTACTGATACCCAAACCTTTATTCAGCAAAAATACAAAGATAAACATCAATGCAAGTGGTTGCAGTACTGTCCATAATACACCCAGAAATGCCTGTTTATACCGCACTTTGATCTCTTTCCACGAAAAGAAATACAGCAATTCCGAGTATTGCCGCAGCTCTCTCCACCCTGCTGAAAAGCCCTTATCGGGTCGTATGATTATTTCGTGTTTTTCGGAATCCAATGTATAAAATTAACCATAAAGTTAGCAATATAAGTGGTCTTAGTGGTAAAATGCTTCTACCGTTGACATTATTGTGTTATTACTCCTATATCCAAACATGCATATTATTGCCATAAATTATTGTTGAACCAAAAAGTCATTCAATGCAACTTTCAGTTGCTTACTTCTATTCTCCCATGTCCATTCTGTCAGACGATCTAATGCTGTATAGGTTTTATCGTATTCACCTGACAGCCATAGATGATATTTATCTCTGATAAAATGTTGCATCTTTTCCTCATAATCCTTGTCTTGTGTATAGCATACCATACCGCAATGCAAAATGGAAAATATCGATTCAAATTCCTGGTCATAATGACCGTTGACCAGTGTAATGATAGGATTTCGGGCACCTACATATTCAAAGAATTTTCCTGTAAGAACGCCATACACCTGACTATCATTCCATGACATCAGGTAATTGATATTGGCATTATCCTGTATATTCATTGCTGCACTTTCCGCTACTATACCGAAGTTTTCCGTGCAGCCAGCTACATCAGGATATTGACTGGCTTTATGCATCCAGTATTTCCCATCCTTTCCTGCATATATAATTTTCAACCTGGAAACTTCCAAATCACCGGAATGAATCATCTGTTGCAGACACTTGAAAAGTATGCCCGGATCCATCAGTTCCTGATAAACCGACCCTGTAAAAGCTATTGTAAACCTTTCGTTGTCTTTTGAAACGGGTGTCCTGATATCCACACCGTTGCGTATTGTCAATGGTCGAATGCCGTATTCCCGTAGTGCTGCTGCCTGTCCTTCTGACACTGTAATCACCTTATCAGACTTTTGTAGAAATTTCCGCCAAATGTACTTTTGCAATGCAGGGAAGTAAGCATTGGGTTTTTTCCGGACATAAGGCAGATCATGCATGCTTACCACCCATTTAATACCGGGCTTAAAACGTTTAACCATATAACCCACCAAGATATTTGCTGAAGGGCGATAGGAAGTAAAAACGACATTTTCAGAATCCTTATCTATGGCTCTCAACAGCCTCCAAATTGCTGCAATAATAAATACAAATCCACCTTCGCCAAAAGCAAAACTAAAAGGCATCGTATCATTCAGCCGAATAAAAAAGCGAACGGGTTTCCCTTGCTTCTTAACTTCATCCACGTGAATTTTATTCTGCTCCCCACGCTTGAAAAGCAGCAGTAGTGTACGGTAGTCAAAAGTAGCTAAAACCCGTATAAAAGACGGAGTATTGGTTGATCCCAAGGGCTTGAAAAATTGGCTATTGCTTGTGGTATAAATGGTTGTTTCATCATATACTGATGACAATATCCTGTACAATCGAAAATTCCTTTTGGATGCCACCGACGGAACCGGTGGATAGTAATAGCTTAAAAAATGGAGCTTCCTCATTTTGCTACGCCTCTTTATTTTCTACTTGAGGGCCATGATGCGTTTTAGCTCGATAGTACAACGCAATACAGAGTCCAAAATATATGTAATAATGCCTAAAATGTATAGAACCATTAGACAAAGATTCCAATATAAAATAGAGTCCAAGCAGAGAAAGTGGAAAGTATTGTGATTCCAATTTAAAAAGTGCTTCCTTCATATTCTTCCATTGCAAATATAAATATACCAAGTAAAGTACACCAAGTTGGGCAGCAACTCCAAAATAACTATCCATCGGCGTTACTTTAGGCATAGTTGCCGGATAACGACCTTCTAAAGTCAGGTAATTCAACTGATCAATAAAATGGCCGTGACCTACTCCAAACAAGATATTTTCGCTAAATAATAAGAAACCACTTTTGAATAAATAATAGTAAACAGTAGGATATATCATAACGTTTCCCACCGAAAATCCCGATGCCGTATTCACCGCAAATGAAGACGAAAAGTCACTTTCTTCTCTATTTATTGAGAATACAAACTGACTAAAAATAAGATAAAACACACCTGCAAGTATAAGGGCCGGTTTTGTATATTTTTTGATATTATAGTTTTTCCAAAGGTATAAACTGGTGGCTAAAACAATCAAAAGTAAACCTTCCTTGGTCAGGCTCAACAATGCCACCAATAGCGTCAGTCCGAAATCCACTTTACTATATTTGTCAAACGATGTTTTTAGAGTTGCAAAAAAGGCGTATACGCTGATGAGAATATTGGGTGAGTAATTAAAGCCTTTCACTCGTACAACGTCACCAAAATAAGGATAATCAGGGTAATATAGCACAAGCCGGGTACTGCCCGAAATAAAATACCACAAAAGTCCCGTTATCACTAGCCCATTCAAGGTATAGAAAGCCACTTTCGCAGCCACAGCCAGGTACTTTTCCATTTTTTCTCCCTTTCTCATCACAAAATAGAAGGTAACGAGGCTCAAAATACTCAGATATATCAATCCGAGATTCTCAGTTATCACCTGATTACTAAAATAAACGAGGGCATTGATCATCGCAATAAATATAAGAAGGATGAAAGGCCAATGAAACCGACCCCATTTATAATTTCCTTTTTTGCATATTCCGGACGATAAACCGCTCAAAAGCATCATTAAAAAGATGATCTCAGTCGGTTGAAAAGCATATCCAATACCCTGAATAAAGAATAAGTGGCTGAAACCGACAGAAATAATCAGAGAGATAATGAGGATTCCTTCCATTCTTACTTCTACATTGGGACAACCCCATTAAAAATCAAGAAAAGTCTGATCTCCACGACACCCTTTCTGCCCAAAAAATCGCTTTGTGTAAATTTCTCCATTAATTGGGTTCAATTTCAATTTGATAAATTTATTGTAGGATTTCGTTAATCATCTTCGTTGAAAAGTCTTAATCCGTTTTTTATCATGATATCAAATAGACTAAGTAAAAGAATTTAAAAATATCCGTCTAAAACACTAAAAGGGGAAAGGCAGATTTTGACACCCTTTAAAATAGACAACTTCCTTTAAATACTATATTTCGATTCAGTTTAGCTCACCATTTTCGTTAATAAATCATGAAGTCATGGAACGATTTTAGAAAATGTTGAGCGATTTTGCGAAGCGAAAAAGCCATATCGAAAGTGTCCTTTCTTTGTTTCGTTTCTTTGGGCAAGCAAAGAAATGAAACAAACATCCAGCCTAAAAAACTATTGTAAAACCGTATTTGATGTTATCAATTACAAATGACACATTTGATGCACCCGTATATTTGTAACAATCGCCTATTCAACGAGATTTCTCACATTTTTCAATACTTTTCACCACCTCCAGAATATCCTTAGCAATAATATCATCAGCAAACACTTCCATCACTTTCTCCCTTCCGTTTTTACCCATTTCCATTCTGGCTTCCGGAGACAGGCTGAGCATTTTTTCAATTGCTGCTGCCAAAGCATTTTCATCCTGTGCCGGTACCAGAAAGCCATTAACACCGTCATCCACCGTTTCCCGACAACCGGCGGTATCCGTTGTAATAACGGGTTTAGCCATTGACATCGCTTCGATATTGACCCGTGGCAAACCTTCTCTGTACGACGGCAATACGATACAATCACTTTGAGTAATAATGTCCCGGACATCCTTTAAGAATCCGTGATAGAAAACAATTCCTTTCTCTATCCAGGACACAAGATCATCCCTGTCAACTGTAGACGGATTGTTATCGTCCAATTCGCCGACTACCCAAAACTGTACATCAGGAAATTTGGATTTAATAATGGATGCAGCTTTGACAAATTCTCTGATACCCTTGTCATACAACAATCGACCTATAAAAGTAAATATGATTTTACTATCTTGTTTCGTATGTACTCTGGGAGAAAAATAACGGGTATCCACACCGCAACCCTTAACTGCCACGGACTGGTTTAGGGTACATATTCCTTTCGCAATAAAAATATTTCTGTCTTCCTGATTCTCAAATATAAACTTTCTGTGAAATCTGCCAGAAATCTTGAATAACCATGTCATTATTCTACTAACAAATCCCGGATTTATAAACGCATAACCGAGTCCTGTTACTGTTGCTATGGATCTAATTCCTGTAAATCCTGCCGCAATACCTCCATATATGTTCGGTTTGTTGGTAAAGTGCAGTATAATATCCGGCTTGATTTTCTTGTATCTCCTGATTAACTCCAGCAATAACAACAAATCTTTCAACGGATTGGTACTGTCTCTGTCCAGCATACGCAGGCTAAAATGTCTTACTATAGGATATTTTTCCTTGTAGGAGAGATATTCGTCTACTGGTGCAATCACTACAACTTGCATACCTTCAGCAACAAACCTGTCTATCAGATTTAGTCTGAAATTATAAATATTCCAGGTAGAGTTCGCTACCAGTGCTATGGTTTTTCTAGTTTCTATATCTTAGTGATTTATAAGTACTTAATTTTAAGTATGGAAAACAACTATAAGCTAAAATGCAAATTATCATAAACTAAACTGCAAATATTCATACTTAAAACTGCAAATTATCATAAATTAAACTGCAAATATTCATACTTTAAATTGCAAATTATCATAAACCGGATAAACCAACACTGGTTATTTCCTTTAGATGTATTGTTTTGTCACTATTTTTGCATATACCAGCAAAA
>JADZFD010000020.1 GCA_020850225.1 Saprospiraceae bacterium
CAAATATTTTTTCTGATCCGCCTCGTTGGTTATAGAATATAATCACTTCTTTATCAGTCATTTCTGTATCATTGGTGATAATGGCTCGATAGGTGTAGCTATCGCCACTAAACACATCAATCTGTCCAGTGGGATTGGGCTCTCGGCTGACTACATACCGGTATTCAGTGTCTTCTTTGAATGGTTTGTAATAAATAGGGTCTGCTGCAAGAACAAGAAAGAGAGCAGCCATATAGACAAAATGGTTATATTTGCTTAATAAAGCGTAAGCGTATATGGCAATAACGCGAAAAACCATGCATACAGGCAAAGATACCTCAGTCCGGGTGTAGTACCATTGTCTGGGTTCGAGACATCTTTTGATCAACTTTTGGACAAGAATAACCAGTGGGTATAACTTTTTTCATTGCCAAAAAAGTAAACAAAAAGTCCAGGTCAAAAAAGGCGATTGCGGGGCATCGTTTTCTTCATTGTCAAAATGCTTTTTCTATCGCATGCAGTGGTGTTTCTCTGTGTTTACTGCTATTTTTGCGATAGACGCACTTTTGACATTACGACCACTATCGCTTGTTTTTGACCGGGTTTATTTAATTCATATAGCGTAAATCAATAGCTTTTATCAATATTAAGAAAAAATGACTTACTTCGCTTTTAGTTGCTTACTTGCATAATCGGGAATATTATATTATCAAAATTTTGTGCAATTTGTTATACATACGGTAAGAGCAGTGCTTATATTATTGGGGAGTATATTATTCAACCCAGAACTGGTTTAGTTTGTTGATGCCTGCCGGCATATTCAGCAGACTCTAATTTATACTCTCTCAAAACAGGAATACTAAACCCATTTCCTGCATTTATTGTTCTGATATGTCACACTATCCCTACTACACTACATGTCCATACAAGTCGTAGTCCTCAGCGTCTGTGATTTCTACCATCGCAAAGTCTCCTATACGGACATAGTTATCTTTGGCGGAAACCAATACTTCATTGTCTACTTCAACGGAGTCATATTCAGTACGTCCAACAAAATAATCACCTTCCTTCCTGTCAAACAGTACTTTCAGTGTCTGACCAATCAAATTTTGATTACTCTGCCAGGATATGGACTGCTGTATCTCCATGATTCGGTTGGCTCGCTCTGTTTTCTCATCGGGAGAAACGCTGTCTGCCAGCAGATAGCCGGTAGTGTCCTCCTCATGCGAATACTGAAATACACCTACTCTGTCAAACTGCATTTCCTCTACAAAATCACACAATTCCTGAAATTCTTCGGCTGTTTCACCCGGAAAACCAACAATAAAGGTAGTCCGCACTGCCAGATTGGGAACAGTAGCCCGTGCATATTCGATCAGTTCCCGCTGTTCCTGACAGGTGGTTTGCCGACGCATCCTTTCCAGTACAGTGTCGGATGCATGCTGCAACGGAATATCAAGGTAATTGCATATTTTAGGTTGGCGTGCCATCACTTCCAGTAATTCTCTCGGAAATTTGCTTGGATAAGTGTAATGCAGCCGAATCCACTCGATGCCGTCAATGTTGCAAAGTTCATCCAGTAAGTCCGGCAAGGCTCTTTTTTTATACAAATCTAAACCGTAATAAGTCAATTCCTGTGATATCAGTATTATTTCCTTTACTCCAATAGAAGCGAAATGTTTTGCTTCCTTTATCAGAGACTCCATCGGCCGGGACACGTGTTTTCCACGCATCAGTGGAATGGCACAAAAGGAACAGGTACGGTTACATCCTTCAGCGATTTTGACAAAGGCATAATGCTGCGGAGTCGTTATAGATCGTTCACCTATGAGATCATGCTTGTAGTCGGCATTGAGTTTGGCTAATAATGCCGGCATTTCGAGTGTACCAAAAAAAGCATCTACCTCAGGTATTTCTTCTTCAAGATTATCTTTATATCGCTGTGACAGGCAGCCGGTAACGTAAAGTTTGTCTATTTTGCCTTCTGTTTTTAGTGTTGCATACTGTAGAATCGTATTAATGGATTCTTCCTTGGCAAGGTCTATAAATCCGCAAGTATTGATAATAATGACATTAGCATCTTCCTCGCTGTCATGTATAACATCATAATCATTGGCTTCCAGCTGTGTGATGATATTTTCAGAATCAACTAAGTTTTTGGAACAACCTAATGTAATGACATTGACCTTGTCCGGTCTCAATGTTTTAGTTTTCATGATCGAAATTATGCTGCAAAGTTAGATAAATGTCGATATTAATCATGACCTTTGTACTACTAAATGATATAATAGCTAACTGAAACTTATCCGAATTGCCTTTTTACGTAAAAGATACACTCCATTTTATCCGCAAACTTTCATTTATGAAGCTTGTAAATATATCGCAGTTGGTTTCTTCTTTTTACCTGACAAAATGGTTGAAAAAACCCATCCAATGGGGACTGCCGATGACGATTTCCATAGAACCGACGACAGCTTGCAACCTGCGTTGTCCGGAATGTCCGAGTGGTCTTAGAGCATTTACAAGAGATACAGGCAATCTGAAGCAGGATTTTTTTAAAAAAATCATCGATGAGCTATATAACAGGCTTACCTACCTGATATTTTACTTTCAGGGCGAGCCGTATATTAATCCTAAGTTTCTGGATATGGTCAGATATGCTTCTGACAAGGGTATATACACCATCACCTCTACCAACGGGCACTTCCTCAATGATGAAAATGCTCGAAAAACGATAGAATCCGGATTGTCCAGAATGATTATTTCGATTGACGGTACAACACAGAAAGTCTACGAACAATACCGGCGTGAAGGCAATCTGAATACCGTGATTGAAGGTGCCAAAAATATCGTCAGATGGAAGAAAAAACTCAGATCTTCAACACCACACATCATAATTCAATTTCTGGTCGTCAAACCCAATGAGCACCAAATACCCGATATTTACCGGCTCGCAGCTGAAATCGGAGTAGATGAAGTCAAGTTAAAAACAGCACAGATATACGATTATGAGGAAGGCAATGACCTGATACCTACCATAGATAAATATTCGCGGTATGCCAAAATGAAAAATGGCAAATATACCGTCAAAAATGAACTTCTTAACCATTGCTGGAAGCTATGGCATGCCAGTGTTATTACCTGGAATGGTATCGTGGTACCCTGTTGTTTTGATAAGGATGCTGCACACAGACTGGGCAATGTCAGGGATAAATCATTTGCTGAAGTATGGCAAGGTGAAGCCTATTACAACTTCCGCCGTACATTACTGCAGGGAAGAGATATGATAGACATATGCCGCAATTGTACAGAAGGATGTAAAGTATGGACACGCCAGGAATAATTTTTCCAACAAATATTTGCTGATATCTGAAATTACATTCCGAAAATTTTAAATATCAGATAAACATTTCTTTATCTTTGGCAATTATTATATTAACAAAACTGAATTGAAGTGGTACAAACAGATGTTCTGATTATTGGCGCCGGTGTTGCCGGGCTTTCTCTTGCCATCCGTCTTGCTGATAAACGTCCGGATCTGAGGATAATGGTATTGACTAAGACCAATGAAAACGAATCCAATACAAGCTATGCACAAGGTGGTGTAGCAGCAGTCTGGGATGCTGATATTGACAATTACAACAAACATATTGAAGATACACTTATAGCCGGTGACGGTCTCTGTGACAGGGAAATAGTTGAAATCGTGGTT
The DNA here is from genome assembly GCA_020850225.1 of Saprospiraceae bacterium. GTDB lineage: Bacteria > Bacteroidota > Bacteroidia > Chitinophagales > Saprospiraceae > OLB9. The sequence goes on from JADZFD010000020.1 coordinate 3,692, forward strand.
AAGGAAGGACCCGAAAGAGTGAAGGAGATCATCAGCTGGGGTGCACGCTTTGACAAAACCCAAAAAGGCGAATACGACCTTGGGCGCGAAGGTGGCCACTCTGAAAACAGAATCCTGCACTACAAGGATATCACAGGTTGGGAGATACAACGTACGCTCAATGAAAAGGTAAAGCAGTACAGTAATATCGAATTTCATGAGTACTATTTTGCCATAGACATCATCACCCAACACCATTTGGGACGTAATATTACGCGGCTATCCCCAAATATAGAGTGCTATGGCGCCTACGTTCTCAATAAGAAAACAAAAGAAATAGAAACTTTACTTGCTAAAGTTACCGTTTTGGCTACAGGTGGAGCAGGTCAGGTATACAAAAGTACAACTAATCCCGTTATAGCAACCGGAGATGGCATCGCCATGGTTTACCGTGCAAAAGGCAGAGTTTCCAATATGGAATTCATGCAGTTTCATCCTACATCGTTGTATAATCCCACAGGAGACAATCCGTCATTTCTGATCTCGGAAGCCGTGCGCGGATTCGGAGCTGTTCTAAAGACAACGGATGGTCAGGAATTTATGCAGAAATACGACTCCAGATTATCACTTGCTCCCAGAGATATCGTAGCCAGAGCTATAGACAACGAAATGAAAATCAGGGGTGATGAACACGAATGTCTCGATTGTACCCAACTGGATACAGAGGCGTTTTATACGCATTTTCCCAATATCACAGATAAATGCAAAAGCATAGGTATCGATCCCTCCAAAGACTTTATTCCTGTCGTTCCGGCATGTCATTATACCTGTGGTGGCATCCTGACAGACAAACAAGGGCGTTCTTCCATCAACAGGCTGTATGCAGTAGGTGAGTGCACGAATACGGGACTACATGGTGCCAACCGGCTTGCTTCCAATTCATTGCTGGAAGGTCTTGTATTTGCAGACCGGATACATAAGCATATCACAGATACAATTAATAATCTGAATTGGATGGCGGATATTCCGGAATGGGATGCCGAAGGCACCACAGAGCCCAATGAGTTGGTTCTGTTGACACAGAGTTTAAAGGAATTGAAAGAGATAATGAGCTACTATGTTGGTATCGTACGTACAGATGTTCGTCTGGAAAGAGCATTAGACCGTTTACATCTGTTGTATGCTGAAACAGAAGATTTGTACAATAATACTATAATTTCACCTCAGTTATGTGAATTGCGCAATCTGATTACCAATGCGTATCTGATTACCAAGGGTGCACAGATGCGCAAGGAAAGCCGTGGACTGCATTACAACACGGATTATCCTGAAAAAGCGGATTATGTTGAAGACACCTATTTATAGGCAACGTCTAAATCTGTATACTATATATTTGATATTAGTATTGCATAAATGAACAGTAAATTAACATATTACGGGTAATATTTTAAAAAAGAGTACGGAATAAATTCATGTAAGCAATAAGAATCATTATATTTACACCATATTTTACCGATATTAATTGAATATACATAAATCAATGAACATCCGTTAATACATTGTAAGTTAGTATTTATTGATTTTTTATAAAAGTTAACTATTATGAATAACATCCAACCTGTATGGCTCCGATATGGAATTCTCTACGGAGTTATTGCCATTCTCGTTTCTATTATGACATATTACGTTATGAACATAAGTTCATGGATTTTGAGTATCCTAAGCTTTGGTATCATGATATACATTATGCTTCTTGCCGGCAAAGTTCAACGCAATGATGATGGAGGGTTTATGAGTTATGGCAAAGCATTTCAGACAACTTTTTTAACGGCTTTTGTGGGGACTGCTATTTCTGTTCTGTTTACTATTATATTAATCAACCTTATAGATCCGGGTTTGGCCGACACACTGGCAGATAAAGCTATTGAAGAAAGCAGGTCAACCATGGAAAAATTGGGTATGGCAGAAGATCAGATTGATCAGGCGATGGAATCTGTTGAAGAAGCCTCAGCTGATAGTTTTACACCTGCTAAGCAGTTGATGGCGCTTATGTTCAGCTCTTTGTTTATCGCGATATTTGCATCCATAGTTTCTTTGTTTTTGAAGAAGGAAAAACCTGCATTTTATGATGACGATATGAAGGTTGTGTAATTTAACCATTATCTTTAAAAAATATATCTCATTTATAGTTGGTATATTTTAAATAAGTATTATTTTTGCAGCCGTTTTGATACAATCGATACGAATGGCGTGGTAGCTCAGCTGGTTAGAGCGCGCGATTCATAATCGCGAGGTCGGCGGATCATGCCCGCCTCACGCTACAAAAAAGAGCTTGTCAGTTATTTGGCAAGCTCTTTTTTTATTATGTTCAATTTCTGGATTTGTATAAAAAAATGCCATCATCGGTAACTTGGATGATGGCATTTTTTATCTGAATATTACTGATAATCCAATATAATTTTGGATTTTACTTGTTACTAAATGCTGCTTTCATGATTTCATTCTGCTGCTGGTCATGAATCTTTTTGAAGCCTGTGGCAGGAGAAGAACTGGCTTTTCTCGATATCAGTTCTATAGGATCTTTTCTGAAATAATCCATCAGATAGTTCCAGGATCCCATATTGGCGGATTCCTCCTGCACCCAGAAGATTTCAGCCTTAGCATATTGTTTGATGATACTCCTGATTTCAGCTTCCGGTAGAGGATATAATTGTTCTACTCTTACTATGGCAACATCTGTGATATTGTTGTTTCTTCGGTAATCATACAGGTCGTAGTATATTTTACCGCTACAGAAGAGCACTCTCTTCGCTTTCTTGACTTCTGTATCCGGAATCACTTCCATAAATTTGGTATTGCCTGTCATATCCGTGATATTGCTCACACATTCAGGATGACGAAGCAACGATTTGGGTGACATATGTATCAATGGTTTGCGGTACGGCATTGCCAACTGCCTTCTGATCATATGAAAATAGTTGGCAGGAGTGGTTACATTACAAACAATCATATTGAAGTCTGCGCACAACTGAAGAAATCTTTCAAGTCGTGCACTTGAATGCTCAGGTCCCTGGCCTTCCATACCGTGAGGCAACAGTAGCACTACTCCACTCATACGCTGCCACTTGCTTTCTCCGGCACTGATAAACTGGTCAACAATGGTCTGTGCTCCGTTATAAAAATCTCCAAACTGTGCCTCCCATATCGCTAAATGATCCGGTGAAGCCAGAGAGTAGCCATATTCAAAGCCAAGTACGGCAAACTCAGACAACAGAGAGTTGTAGATAAAGTACTTTCCTTTGACACCATCCAGCGCATTCAGACGATTGTATTGAGCGTCTGTTTCTTCATCAAAAAATACAGCATGCCTGTGTGAAAAAGTTCCTCGTTTGACATCCTGCCCGCTCATACGAACGTTCTTACCTTCCAGCATCAATGAAGCATAGGCCGACAGTTCTCCGAATGCCCAGTCTACCTGTCCTTTATCAAGTAATTCCTTCTTACCTTTCTGAAGACGTTTTACCTTAGGATTGATATTAAAATCTGTGGGCAACTGTGTAAGGTGCTTCAGAATCTTATCTAAATCTTTCTTTCCTATTCCTGTAACGGGTGTGATCATATCCTTTACATCAATGGTTTTTTTAAGTTTCCTCCACTGTTGTTCAGGGTCCTGATATTTATAGGGTAATTCATTCTGTTTAACCATATCCAGCCTTTCCTGCAGGTCGTTCCAGAAGCTTTTTTCCAATTCATCACCCGTCCGGGCTGATACGTCACCTCTTTCGATCAGTTTAGCCAGATAAATCTCCCGCGGATTTTTGTGATTGTCTATCAATTTATACATCCTGGGCTGTGTAAATTTAGGATCATCGCCCTCGTTATGTCCGTGTTTTCTGTAACAAACCATGTCGATAAATACATCATTATGGAATTTCTGTCGGTACTCTACTGCAAGTTCTGACGCAAATACCACTGCATCCGGATCGTCGCCATTTACATGAAATACAGGTGCCTGCACCATATTACCAGCTGCAGTACAGTAGGTAGATGAACGTGCATCGTCAAAGTTGGTGGTAAATCCAATTTGATTATTTATAACAAAATGTATCGTTCCTCCTGTATAGTATCCTTCCAGTAATGACATTTGAGTAGTCTCATATACAACACCCTGTCCGGCTACTGCACTGTCTCCATGGATGACTACAGGCATAATCTTGTTGTAATCACCGTTGTACAGCACATCAGCTTTAGCTCGTGTAAAACCTTCCATTACCGGATTGACAGCTTCGAGATGTGATGGGTTGGGTGCCAGCTTGAGATGTACAACTTTGCCTGATGGCAAGGTAATCTGCGAGGAAAACCCTAAGTGATATTTTACATCGCCATCTCCGAAACTCTGGTCAAGAATAGCTGTCCCTTCAAATTCATTGAAGATCTGATCATACGTTTTACCCATGATATTGGCAAGCACATTGAGTCTCCCTCTGTGTGCCATCGCCATGACGATTTCTTCCACATCTCCGGCAGTTCCTTTATTGATTATGGCATCCAAAGCAGCTATCGTAGTCTCACCTCCTTCCAGTGAAAAACGCTTCTGACCAACGTATTTCGTATGCAAAAACTTTTCAAAAATAACAGCTCCGTTCAGTTTATTAAGGATTCTGACTTTCTTGTCATGTGTCATCCCAAAACTGCCATCGATAATTCTGTTTTCAATTTTATCCCGCAACCACATCCTTTTTTCTCTGTCCTCAATATGCGTGTATTCAAACCCGATATGGCCGCTGTATATTTCCCGCAATTTGTCCAGTATCTGTTGTAGCGTAGCGTTTTTCAATCCGATTTCTTCTCCTGCAAAGAATGTTTTTTGCAAGTCAGATTCATCAAGCTGATAATCTGCCAGGTCCAAATGTGGTTTTCTGTCTTTTCTGCTCTTGATGGGATTGGTAGTGGAAAGCAAGTGCCCCCTGTTTCTGAACCCATGAATAATCGACATTACGCCAAACTCTTTCTGTGAGATTCCTTCAGCGATTACACCGGGTTGATCTGATGCGACTGCTGCACCATTCATATTAAAATCGAATCCCTCAAAAAAAACTCTCCATCCTTCATCGACTCCGGACGGATCCTGCTGATAGGTTTTATACATAGATTCTATATAGGCAGGATGTGCATTAAACACGTAAGAATAATCTTTCATTTTCAAAAACTATGATGTTTATTCAGATCAAATAAAATTAAGTGGCAAAAGTATTAAATTAAGTACTTGAGATATAACATTACTTCACAATTTAAGTTTTTATTGACAATATTGAGACAATATCTGTAACTACGTTTGAAAATGTGCTTTTATTTTTAAAAAAACAGTGTGAATATTTTTTCAATTACATTCAAATAACTACCTTTGCAGTCCGTTTTGAAAAAGTGTATATAAAAAATAAATTTCATGGCACACCATAAGTCATCCAAGAAGAGAATCAGACAAGATATAAAAATCAGGCTAAGAAACAGATATTACAAGAAATCTGCAAGAACTTCTATAGCCAAATTGAGAGCAATGACAGATAAAACTGAAGCTGCTACATTCCTGCCTAAGGTTATCAGCATGGTCGATAAATTAGCAAAGAAAAATACATGGCATAAAAACAAGGCATCAAATCTTAAATCCAAATTGACTAAATACGTCAATAGCCTGTAATTAAGCCTGTTTAATAATATACTGAGAGGTGAGCTTCGTAGGAAGTCTCACCTTTTTTTGCTATATATAAGCTTCATATATGTTTAAATGTAGAATACTGAAGTGTTTGGCTGCTTACAGATACAAATTCGCCCTGCCTATATTTAATATTCAGATGAATATTGTCATAAATTAATATTTCTATATTAAAAATTACTATTTTGGCAACAAAATATAAAATTTATGGCCAGTTTCAGGATAAGACCCAAGTTTTCAGTCACTTCAACACTAACAACGGATGAAATCTTATCAAAAGTCAAAAACAGGTTGAGAGACAACACAGATTATTTACATGGTCAGGCAATGCAGGATCATATCACTATCAGGGTAAACAAAGAGCAAAGGCATTACTGGTCGCCACAACTGAGTGTATTGTTGCAGGAGGACGAAGCCAGCCAATCTACACTTATCACCGGTGTTTATGGACCTATGCCCAATGTATGGACATTATTTGCTATTTCTTATTTAGCATTATCCGTAATGTTTACCTTTATAAGCATCATTGGGTTTTCCCAAAGAGCACTGAATCAGGAAGCCCCGATTCTGTATGCTTTACCCATAATCGTAATTACTGCAGCGGTTTTGTATATTTTGAGTCAGATGGGTCAAAAATTAGGTGCAGCACAAACCTATACAATCCATTTCTTTTTTCAGGAGGCGCTGGGAGAAAAATTACCTGAAATTTGATACAATGTACGTATTGCATACTATAACAATAACCTTTTACAAAAAAATTGAAACAGCAGATTATGTATCGATACATAAGGTTGTATACATACTTGCTGTTAATGTTGCAAATAATTAAACTGAAATTCGGATCTTAGCGTATAATATAATTTCAACTATTTATTAATGGTAGTTTATTATTCATATTAAATAGAAAGCAGTATAATGTGAATCTTTGAGATGATTTACCTATTTTTGCACTATGGAGCAACATCAATCAGATAACAACTTACTGCGTCGTGCTTTTACACTGTTGTGTACTGCTAAGAGCATGACAGAATTATACGAGGATAATTTTAAAATTGTTTCAAAATATGTTCACGCCACTTCCCGGGGACATGAGGCCATACAAATAGCTGTAGGAATTTCTTTGAAACCCGAAGACTTTGTATCGCCTTATTACAGAGATGACGCCATGTTGTTGTCGATTGGGATGCAACCCTATGATCTGATGCTCCAGGTGCTGGCGAAGCGGGATGATCCTTTTTCAGGTGGCCGTAGCTATTATAGTCATCCCAGCCTTAAAGATAATGACAAGCCAAAAATACCGCATCAGTCTTCAGCAACGGGTATGCAGGCTATTCCTGCAACAGGTGTTGCCATGGGTATTCAGTATAGAGAATTGCATAATCTGACCCAAACCCCGGGGGCCATAGCTGTTTGTTCTTTGGGAGATGCATCCGTGACTGAGGGAGAAGTGTCAGAAGCAATGCAAATGGCAGCACTGAAGCAACTGCCCATATTGTTTTTGGTACAAGACAATGGATGGGACATATCAGCCACAGCTGAAGAAACCCGAGCAATGAATGCTTATGAATACAGTAAGGGATTCCCGGGAATTGAAGCCATATCCATTGACGGAACCAATTTTGAAATATGCTATCAGACGGTGCAGGATGTTGTATCAAAGATGCGGACAGAGCGGAGACCATTCCTCCTGCATGCGACCGTTCCTTTGCTCAACCATCATACTTCAGGAGTACGTAAGGAATGGTACAGACATGATCTGGAAGAACATCAACTACGGGATCCTTATGACAAATTATTAAATCTACTGATACAAAATCAATTTTCAGAGGAAGATATAAACAATACGATACAGCAATGCAAGACCTTGGTCCATCAGGATTATTTGAGGGCAATAGCTGCTCCTGATCCTGTACCGGAGGATTTGTTTACACATGACTTTGCACCAACACCTATAATAAATGAACAGGGAGAAAGGTTACCTGAAAATGCTGAAGAAAAAGTAATGGTTGACTGTGCGCTGATCGCTATTCAGGAACTGATGGAAGAACATCCTGAATGTCTGCTGTATGGTCAGGATGTAGGCAGAAGATTAGGCGGTGTTTTCAGGGAAGCAGCTACATTGGCACAAAAATTCGGTGACAGCCGCGTATTTAATACAGCGATTCAGGAAGCCCTGATAGTGGGCAGTACCGTTGGTATGTCAGCTACGGGCCTGAAACCCATAGTGGAAGTTCAGTTTGCCGACTATATCTGGCCGGGTCTCAACCAGCTTTTTACGGAGGTCAGCAGAAGTAATTATCTCTCTAATGGCAAATGGCCAGTAAGTATGATACTCCGTGTGCCTATCGGCGCCTATGGCAGTGGCGGACCCTATCACAGTTCCAGTGTAGAATCCGTACTTTCCAATATCCGGGGTATTAAAATTGTCTATCCAAGTAATGGTGCAGATTTAAAGGGACTTATGAAAGCTGCCTATTACGACCCTAATCCGGTTGTTATCCTGGAGCATAAAGGCCTGTACTGGAGCAAGGTGCCCGGTACTGAAACGGCCAGGAGAAAACTACCTTCCAAAGATTATATCCTACCTCTGGGTATCGGCAATATGGTTCAGGAAGCTACCGTAGATGACAATGAGAATAAAGTACTGGTAGTGACTTATGGAATGGGTGTTCACTGGGCTCTGAATGCAGATGCAGGTTTGAGAGACAAAGTAGGTATTTTAGACTTACGTACGATTTATCCGTTGGACGAAGCACTCATTTTCGAAAAGTCAAAAACATACGGCCGTATACTTGTACTTACTGAAGAACCTGTCAATAATACCTTTGCGCAAAGTATCGCTGCCCGTATACAGGAACATTGCTTTGAATACCTGGATGCGCCGGTTAGGACTATAGGTGCTGAAAATATGCCTGCAATACCACTCAATGAAATCCTTGAAAGAACCATGCTGCCCAACGCTGAAAAACTAAGCAGGGCGCTGAACATGTTGTTGGCATACTAAAATCTGAAAATCCATAATCATTTTATAGTAATGGACATTTGACAGAGGTTCTGTAATCTTCCTTTTACATAGAAATATTATAACCGTACTATCTGAACACATGATACGGATATTACTTTTGTCAGAAAAATGTAATAAAAGTATTTAAATACTTTTATTACTAATATTTTACTATCTTTGTTGTTCATTTTTTCAACAGGGTTTATCTGATATACAGTATGAAAACATTGTCTGACAATTTCCTGGATGTTACTACACTTGGACACAGGCTAAAATACCCGACGGTATTTACAAGATTTGATAATCTGAATGAGGGTGAAAGTATCCTTCTTCAGAACGATGATGACATGCAACCCTTGTTTTATCAATTGATAGAATTAAGAGGAGATACATTTACCTGGGAATATCTCGATAGCGAACCCAATATCTGGAAAATAAAAATTATTAAAAATCATCATAAACCTAAATCAGAAGATAATATGAGCAATAATGACTCAAATATTTTGGATGTCACGACAATAGAACCTCGTTTAAAACATGCAACAATTTTCGCCCGATACAATGCACTTAACCCGGGAGAAACTCTATTTATTCACAATGACCACGATCCCAAACCACTCTATTACCAATTAATGGACAATTATGGTACGGAATTCACCTGGGATTATACAGAGCATGGACCTCAATGGTGGAAAATAAAAATTACCAAAAAAATGCATGGCGATGTACAACCACCTTCTGCAAATGGCAACATATTAAATGTAACGGAACTACCTCCACACTTGAAACACGCTACAATTTTTGGACGGTTCAATGACCTGAAACCCGGTGAAAGTCTGTATATTCATAATGATCACGATCCCAAGCCACTTTACTTCCAGTTGGTAAACCAACATGGTAATACCTTTGCATGGGAATATCAGGAACAGGGACCTCAATGGTGGAAAATAAAAATTACCAAAAATGAAGTAAAAAAGGAAGAACCCGTGATTGATGAAGGTGGGAATATACTGAATGTAACATTACTCGAGCCCAGGATGAAACATCCTACGATTTTTATGCGTTTCGACGAATTGAATGAGGGTGAGGATTTAATCATTCTGAACGACCATGATCCCAAACCACTGTATTATCAGTTACTTGCAGAACGGGGCAATATATTCTTTTGGGAATACCTTCAATCAGGACCTCAGTGGTGGAGAATAAAAATTAAAAAACGTGTTGTCAATGAAGGTGAAGAAACGATTGGTCAGCTGGTTGCGCAGGACTACAGAAAAGCACAGATCTTTAAAAAATATAACATCAATTTCAGTATCGAAGGCAGGAAGACCCTGAAAGAAGTATGTTACGAAAAAGAACTGGATGAAGCCGTAGTAAGCGATGAATTGCGGAATATTGATCGCAGTAATCTGGAAAGAGCTACACCGTACAATGATTGGGAACTCGGATTCCTCATTGATTACATAGTCAATACGCACCATACCTATATCAACAGAAATCTGCCCGAACTCAAAAATATAGTAGCTAAGGTCAAGGATGCCCACGGCAATGACCATCCGGAATTAATAAAGGTCAATCAGCATATTAATTATATCAGTTCTGAATTGCTGGCACATCTGCAAAAAGAAGAACGCATCGTATTTCCATTCTTCAAAAACATGACGGAGGCACATAAAAACAATCAGCCGCTGACTGAAAATCCCTTTGGAAGCGCCAATGTACCGGTAAATCTTATGGAAATGGAGCATGAATCCATATTTTCCAACTTAGCTGAAATCCGGACAATTACCGGCAATTACACCGTACCGGAAGATGGTTGTGACAGTTATCATATACTGTTTAAAATGATTCAGGAATTTGAAAACGATTTACTGTTGCATGTTCACCTTGAGAATAACATTCTATTCCCTAAAATATTAGAGATAGACAAGGTGTTGAATGTATAATTCTACTATAAAAAACAATCTGCTTGAAAAAAACTATAGATATGTTGGAGAGCCTTTACAGAATATTTGGTTTGGCTCTCACAACATAGATTCTAATAGAAGATGTATTAAGAATGTCGATTTTTTCATTGTGAATGAGCAAAAATATATGGTCAGGTGTTATATACATAATGAATGACAAATAAGTAAAGTAAAGATTTTTATAAATACTTATTTTACTGGTATTTATAAAACTGCCGGATCTGCTGAATCTATCCGGATAATATAAATTTTAAAGATAAATAATGGAAACCATAAATGCAAATACCCGTATTTCAACATTGCTGAAACAACATCCGGATGCGCTGGAAGCAATAGTAAGTATATCCAAAAAATTTGAAAAACTTAGAAATCCGCTCTTACGTAAACTGATGGCATCGCGGACTTCCATCAGTATGGCTAGTAAGATAGGTGGATGCAAGGTTGAAGATTTTTTTGAGAAATTAAAGCCACTCGGATTTGTAATAGATTCATCCAAAAACAAGGAAACAAAAGAGGAAGAAATACCGGTACCGGATTTCGTTATCAACAGAACAGAAGAAAGTACCGTAGATCTGGATGTCAGGCCTGTACTGGAAGCCGGCAATGACCCTTTAACCATGATAATAGACAAACTCAAGAGTATGCAACCCGGTAAAGTCCTTCGGCTAATTAATAGTTTCGACCCCATTCCTCTGGTACTCTTGTTGGAAAAACAAGGTTATAAAGCCTATTCTGAGATTGCAGGTCAGGATCTGGTGTATACCTATTTTTTCAATCCGGATACAGCCAAAATGACATCAGAAGTTAATCTCAATACGGACAACTGGGACGAAATTGCAGCTTCTTTTAAAGACAACATGGAAACAATTGATGTACGAATGCTGGAGATGCCTTTACCAATGCTGACCATACTGGAGCATTTGGACAATTTGAAAGCCGGTACTGCTTTATATGTATATCACAAGCGTATACCTGTGTTTCTACTACCTGAATTACAAGATCGTAAATTTGATTACAGAATCAGGGAGATTAGTGCGGGTGAAGTTCATCTATTGATTTTTAAAAATTGAAAATATGTTGGGTGGTCCATTTAACAGCGAATTGATAAAAACAACATCCTATAAGGTTATCCTTCCTTTTTATATCTATGGAGCAGTATCATTTCTGGTAGCCACGATTATGCTGTTGGCTTCCAACCAGGATTTTACAGGACATTATTTTAACCCACATATTCTTGCTGTAACACATACTATGGCTTTAGGTTGGGGGACAATGATCATACTGGGAGCCAGTCATCAGCTGGTTCCGGTACTTATAGAAGGACGTCTGTATAGTGAAAAATTAGCTATGTATACCTTTTATCTGGCAGCCATAGGTATTCCTGTTCTTGTGTATGCATTTTACGTTTTCAACATGGGACCTATTGCCAAATGGGGAGGAAGATTTGTAGTGATAGCTGTATTACTGTATCTGATCAATATTGCCAAAAGTATCGACAAAAGTCAGCACACGAATGTTCATGCCGTCTTTGTTCTGGGAGCCGTCATCTGGTTGTTTCTCACTGTCCTCGTAGGTCTGGCACTAGTGTATAATTTTACCTATCTGCTATTACCCAAAGATCATCTGCACTATCTGTATTTTCATGCACATCTTGGCATTATCGGTTGGTTTTTGCTCTTGGTGATAGGTGTGGGTTCCAGATTAATACCTATGTTTATGATCTCCAAATATACCAATACCCGATTACTCTGGACTATATTTGTGCTTATTAATCTGGCACTTCTGTTTTTTGTAGCTTTTTTCTACTGGATGGAAACGCTTATCGGACTGACCTTTATTCCGGTTTTATTCATACTTACAGCCATTATTTTATTTGGTTTCTATTGCTTTAAAGCCTATCAGCAACGGTTGCGTAAGCAAATAGACGATCAGGTAAAAATATCCCTGCTCGCAGTCGCCATGCTGATGTTGCCCATTATTATGCTGATAACTGTAATTTCACTGCTGATAACAGTAACCGACCAGGAGACAAATCTCATTCTTACCTATGGATTCCTGGTGTTTTTTGGCTGGCTGACAGCTATTATATTGGGAATGACCTTCAAAACCCTGCCATTCATCGTTTGGAATAAGGTATACCACAAAAAATCATCATTGGGAAAAACACCTAACCCAAAAGATTTAATTCATCCGGGTGTCTTTAAAATTATGGCTGTAGCTTATCTGCTGGGACTGGTTTTGTTTTCAACAGGGATTATATTGCTGAGCAGCATGCTGTTAAAAACAGGTGCCGTATGTATGCTTTTAACAGCCGTACTGTATAATTTTAATGTTTTTAAAGTCATCAATCACAAAGCAGTAACCATATGAACAACATAGAAACCAATAATGCAACCAAATGTGATCAGGCATGCATATCCCTGAAAACTGTGGATGATCCGGAAATCGGGCTTAATGTAGTCGATCTGGGATTGATCTATGCACTGGATTTTGATGAAAACAATAAGATGGTTCAGTGCACGATGACACTGACTACTACTTTCTGTCCTATGGGAGAATCCATCACAAGCAATGTCATGATGGCACTGGAAATGTCTTTTCCCGGATACGAGATTGATGTACATCTTGTTTTTGATCCTCCCTGGGGTTTTCATATGATATCAGAGGAAGGAAGAATTTTTTTAGGACGATAAATAGATTATGTTAAGTCTAAGTTGTAAGGCAGCTATTAAAGCAGTGGTTTATATTGGTTCTAAGTATGAAAGTGATCAAAAATCCGGACTCAGGGAAGTGGCGGAACTGATAAATGAAAACGAACATACTATAGGGAAATTATTACAAAAACTGGTTAAAGCAAAGATTATCAACAGTGCCAAAGGACCCAATGGTGGATTTTACATCACTAAAGAACAGATAAGTCTACCAATTATTTACATTGTAGAGGCCATTGACGGAAATGATGTTTTTGACAGGTGTGCACTGGGACTGAGCAAATGCAGCGAATCCAAACCTTGTCCGCTGCACGATGATTTTAAATCTATCCGTAACGACTTCAAACAAATGTGCCTTAACAAAAAAATCATTGACCTGTACGAACAATTCAACAGTGGATTGTCTTACCTCATTAACTGATGTATTGTCACTCTTTACCGAAGTCAGACTCAAATGAGGCTTTTATGTACAAAAGTTCAGGTGTAATCTTTAATTGTATCTCCCTTGAAATGAGCTTTAGAATTTTATGTTTCACAAAATGTTCGTGCGTAACCAGCTCGATTTGCCGAAATGGTGCAGGTTCTTTGAAAAAATGAATAAATTTTCTGTCATCAGGACTAAAATCTGTCAGGGATAATAACGGAAGCAGCGTTTTACCACGTGAAGCATGAGTAAACCGTATCAGGCTATCAATAGAGCCTGCCTTGAAATGTATGTTATTTCCTGAAAACGGATTGTTGTTGTCTAAATCGCATATATTGACTACCTGTGAACGCATACAGTGACTTTCCTCCATTAACCAAAAGTTTTCCGTATTCATATCCTCCGGCATTATTTTGCCAGCAGCTGGTTTTGAAAGGTCAAAGTACACAAATTCTTCGTTGTAAAGCGGGTATTCTTTAAGTTCGGGATCATGGAGCGGAGGCGATACAATACCTATATCCAGATCTCTTGACTTAAGTTGACGAACTATTGAGTTCGTACTGTTTTCTTTTATCTGAATCTGCAAATCAGGATACCTGGTTGCAAAATCCTGCAGAAAATTAGGTAATAAAAAAGGAGCAACGGTATGTATGCAACCAATCTTAATTAATCCTTTGACCTCACCTTTGATTTCTTTGGTAAGCTCCTCCAATTGTGATATTTCGTACGTGATTTGCTTTAATTGATTTATAATAAGCCTGCCTTCTTTTGTTACAGTTACTGGTTTGGTTTTCCGGTCAAATATCTTAATTCCAATTTCATCTTCAAATTTGGATATCATCGTACTCAAAGTTGATTGGGATATGTAACAATGCTCAGCTGCTCTTTCAAAATGCAAATGTTCAGCAACCGCCAAAACATAGAAAAATTGTTGTATATTCATCTATTATATCAATAATACTATCTAAAATATCGTTTTTATAAAACAAATATACATTGTATCTTTGCACAAAACACAAAAATATCCACAAATATGAATAATGAGAACAAAAAAAATCTGACTTCCGTATCAGGAAGACCTATTGCTGAAAACCAGAACGTAAAAACAGCAGGTAAACGTGGACCAATGTTGTTGGAGGATTATTGGTTTTTGGAAAAGTTAGCGCATTTTGACAGAGAGGTCATCCCTGAGCGCAGAATGCACGCCAAAGGATCCGGTGCTTTCGGCAAATTTACCGTAACAAACGATATTAGTAAATATACCAAAGCTGCCTTGTTTTCCAAAGTAGGAAAAGAAACAGACGTATTCGTTCGTTTTTCAACCGTAGCAGGAGAGCGTGGTGCTGCTGATGCAGAGCGTGACATCCGGGGTTTTGCGATGAAGTTTTATACTGAAGAAGGCAACTGGGATCTTGCCGGCAACAATACACCGGTATTTTTTCTGAGAGATCCGTACCGTTTTACAGATTTGAATAAGGCTGTAAAAAGAGATCCAAGAACGAATTTGAGATGCCCTAACCACAATTGGGACTTCTGGACTTTATTGCCGGAAGCACTGCATCAGGTTACCATAACGATGAGTGAACGAGGTATTCCCAAATCATACAGACACATGAACGGTTATGGCAGCCATACTTTCAGCCTGATTAATGCTGCGAATGAGCGTGTTTGGGTAAAGTTCCATTTCAAAACGGAACAGGGAATTCAGAATCTGAGCAATGAAGAGGCGCAGAACATAGTAGGTAAAGACAGGGAAAGTCATCAAAGAGACTTATACAATGCTATTGAAAAAGGTGATTTCCCGAGATGGCGCATGAAAATCCAGGTGATGACTGAAGAGCAGGCAAATCAATGCAAGTTCAATCCGTTTGACCTGACTAAAGTATGGCCTCACGGTGATTATCCGCTGATTGATGTAGGCGTTATGGAACTTAACCGCAACCCGGAGAACTACTTCGCAGACGTAGAACAGGCTGCCTTTAATCCTGCGAATGTTGTGCCCGGTATTGGATTTTCACCAGATAAAATGTTGCAGGGTCGTCTTTTTTCCTATGGAGATGCACAGCGATACAGATTAGGAGTAAATCACTATCAGATTCCTGTAAATACACCCAAATGTCCTTTCCATAATTATCACAGAGACGGAGCAATGCGGGTAGATGGTAATGAAGGTTCGACATTACACTATTTTCCAAACAGCTATGGTCAGTGGGAAGAAAATAAGCAGCATACTGAACCTGCACTGCATCTTTACGGAGATGCAGACCACCACAATTTCAGAGAGGATGACGATGACTACTACACACAACCGGGCAATTTGTTCCGCCTGATGAATGCCGATCAAAAACAGCGTTTATTTGACAATACAGCTGGTGAAGTTGGAGGAGCAGATAAGTTTATTCAGATACGACATATTCAGAATTGTTACAAAGCAGACCCGGCATACGGTGAAGGTGTAGCTAAAGCGTTGAATATACCTATGAGTGAGGTTCATGCATAATTGAGTTTAGATGTACAATAAAAAAAAGGTCGGTTATTTTGAAATAACCGACCTTTTTTTTATATGTATAGCCATATTAAATATAATAGTATCAGTCAATCTTGCTTCTGATATAGGCTTCAATATCATTGCGGTCGATGACACCTGTGATTACATCGTCTTCTACTACTGACAGAATGCCGATACCCTGGTCACGCATAATGCTGATCGCTTTCTGGAGAGATATGGCTGGCGATACATGTTTTCTCTTGTCAGACATAAATTCATTGACACTTTTATCCATATCATTGGACTCAATAACATCCTGAATAAATAATTCAGGAACATTTCCCGAAAGGTTGCCCATAGAGTCAAAAACTAAAAAATTATGTTCCCCATTTGATTTATACAATTCAGTTACCTTACTGTATGTATCGCCGAGATGCAGGCGTGTAAAAGAAGTACGCATGATATCTCTCACTGTAACATCGCCGATTATAGATTGTAATTTTGTCTGACTATATTCCTGTCCTGCCATCATATATATGAATATACCTATCAGTGACAACATCAGTTGCTGATCAAAAACACCGAAAATAACGAAGCCTATGGCAAACACTCTGCCTACAAAAGAGGCTATGCGGGTCGCTTTTACTTTTCCATATTTCAATGCCAGCAAGGACCTTAATATACGCCCACCATCCA
This sequence comes from Saprospiraceae bacterium, assembly GCA_020850225.1. Lineage (GTDB taxonomy): Bacteria > Bacteroidota > Bacteroidia > Chitinophagales > Saprospiraceae > OLB9. The sequence continues at coordinate 20,674 of JADZFD010000020.1, forward strand.
TGGGAAAAGCAGGTATCAGATTGAAAAAGAACAATGTGAAGTTGACTAAAGACAATAATCTGACAAAATCAAGCGGGTCGTCCAGATTGTAGGTACTTAAATCCAATGAGAATTTTCCAGTAACAAAATACATAACCACTCCTATCAGTATTCCCAATATCAGATTGACCAGAGGACCATTGAGTGTTATCAGAAACTCCTGGGCAGGCTTGTCGGGGATGAACTTCATACGTGCTACTCCTCCTATGGGCGATACAATGATATCTAAGGTGTCGACACCAAATTTTTTGGCAGTCAGTGCGTGCCCATACTCATGTAAAACCACGCAAACGAACACAAACAGCACCAGTAGAGCATAAGCAACTCCCTGCCATAATTTCATCTCGTTGGTCAGTATGGTATACGATACAAAGAAGACCAATATTCCAAAACTCCAGTGTATCTTGACCGGAATATCAAAAAATGTTCCCAGATGCCAGGATTTACCGATACTCTCTAAAGCTTTGGTATTTATGCGTTTTCTGTCTTCCAAAGTGGTTCGTATAATTGACCTTTAAGTATATTTCTGCTGATGACAACCCTTTGCATTTCTGAAGTACCTTCGTAGATTTGAGTGATTTTGGCATCCCTGAGCAGCCTTTCCACATGATATTCCCGGACATATCCGTATCCGCCGTGTATCTGAACAGCTTCTACAGTCTGACGCATAGCTACTTCTGAAGCATACAATTTGGCCATAGCTGCTGCAGATGTATAGTCCATACCCTGATCCTTCATCCATGCGGCTCTGTACACAAGTAGACGGGCAGCTTCAATTTCGGTTGCCATATCGGCAAGTTTGAAAGCTATAGCCTGATGCTGACTGATTGGCCTGCCAAAAGCTTCTCTTTCTTTGGAGTATTTAACAGCGAGTTCGTAGGCACCGGCAGCAATACCAAGTGCTTGGGCAGCTATACCTATTCTGCCGCCATTCAGTACTTTCATGGCAAATTTAAACCCAAATCCATCCTCACCAATTCGGTTTTCTTTCGGTACCTTAACATCGTTATACATAATCGTATGTGTATCCGAAGCTCTGATACCCAGCTTATCTTCCTTGGCTCCGATAACTACGCCATCCCATCCCGTTTCTACTATAAATGCATTGATTCCATGATGTGCTTTATCCGGATATGTTTGTGCAATCACCAAATGTATGGAAGACTTACCTCCGTTGGTTATCCAGTTTTTAGTACCGTTCAGTACATAATGATCACCATGATCAATAGCCGTGGTACGTTGACTCGTAGCATCACTGCCGGCTTCAGGTTCTGACAGACAAAAAGAGCCGATAATTTCACCTGAAGCAAGTCTGGTCAGATATTTTCTTTTTTGTTCTTCTGTCCCGAAAGTCTCAAGTCCCCAGCATACCAGCGAATTATTGACAGACATGATTACAGAGCATGAACTGTCCACTTTGCTGATTTCTTCCATAGCCAGCACATAGGATATCGTATCCATGCCTCCTCCGTGATATTCCGGTGAGACCATCATACCCAGGAATCCCATTTCACCCATCCTCTTTACCTGTTCTGTAGGATGTATCATGTTCTTGTCTCTTTCGATTACGCCGGGCAGCAACTCCTGCTGTGTAAACTCCCGTGCTGCCTGCTGAACTGCAATTTGTTCTTCGTTTAGTTCAAATATCATTACTATAGATTATTATTTTGTCAAAATGTGAATATGCTGCAAATATAAAAAAAAATAATAGATTTAAGTATCTGTTTTTAAAACAAACGCAACTGATTTTCATCAGGATATAATCTGAAACTCATACGATGGTGCGGAGTTACACCATATCTGAGTATGGCCTGTCTGTGTTCTTTAGTAGGATATCCTTTATTGCGGTTCCAGTGATACTCAGGAAATTCTGTATGCAGGAGGTCTAAATATTCATCCCTGTATGTCTTGGCAAGAACCGATGCAGCAGCAATACTGACGTACTTACCGTCTCCTTTTACTATACATTCATGAGGTGTATTTCCGTAGGGTATAAACTTATTGCCATCTACGATGATATGATTAGGTTGAATATTCAAACCATCCAGCGCACGGTGCATGGATCGTACAGATGCCCAAAGTATATTGTAATGATCTATCTCTGCCGGTTGCATTAGAGCAACAGCATAGGACAGAGCTTCTTTTTCAATTATTACCCGAAGCCGGTTGCGCTGTTTTTCTGTCAGCACTTTTGAATCATTCAATTCCAAATCATAGAAATCATCAGGCAATATCACGGCTGCAGCAAATACAGGTCCGGCAAGACAGCCGCGTCCCGCTTCATCACAGCCTGCTTCCGGATATACTCCTGAATGATTGGCGGCAAGCCGTGTAAATATCCTACTCATATCTGAGCGCTTCAATCGGATCCAACCTGGAAGCCTTGATGGCCGGTATTAGTCCGGATATCAAACCGACAACAATACACATGGTAAAGCCTAATGCCATCCAGTTCCATGGAATAAGAAATTGACCACCCACCAGGAGCGACACGCCAAAGCCCATCAGTATACCCAGAAAAATACCCGCAATGCCACCAATAAGACAGATGATGATAGCTTCAATCAGAAATTGAAACCGTATGTTCCTCCTTGTAGCTCCAAGTGCCTTGCGAATTCCGATCTCACGGGTACGCTCTGTTACCGATACAAGCATTATATTCATCAATCCGATAGATGCTCCCAACAATGTTAATAGTGCAATTATAATAGTACCCCATCTAAGTGAGGTCGTCATAGACTTTAACTGATTGAGTATACCATCACTTTTCTGTATTTCAAAGTCATTGGTATCTGCTATTTTAAGCTTTCGGACATTGCGCATGACGCCGATAGCATGACTGATTGCATTGTCCAGATCACTGGAATTGGCAACCGATACGGTTACATTATAGTTTTTATCGCTGTATCCATATAAGGTTTTGGCATTGTACAGCGTAATGAATACACGACGATCATTGGAACCTCCCGTTGAAGAACCTTTTGACTTTAATGTACCTACAACCAGAAAGCGATTGCTGTTAATAATCACAATCCGGCCAATTGCTTTTTCAGCCTTCTTACTAAAAAGCATATCAACAATCTCCGAACCTAAAATGACTTTATTCCCCGTAGACATAACTTCACTCGCAGTGAAATTTCTCCCGGATTCCAGTTCATAGGATGATGTATTGATATAGTTTTCATCGATTCCGACCACTCTTACATTGGGATTGGTTTTATAACTGGCATATTTAATTTCGGCATTATTGGATCCAAAAGCATCTACGGACACTTTTGAAGTACTGTAACTGTATGTTTCTTTGAAACTCATAGCCTGATTAAAATTGACAGGATCGGCATTTTTTTTCTTTTTGCCCTTATCTGTCACATTCAGTGTCTCTGACAGAGGTTTGATATTAAATGAATTTGCACCCAGTTTGTTGAAATTGTTACTCATCGAAAAAAGTATACTGTCAATTGCTGTCAGAATGCCTACAAGACAGGTTATACCAACGGCAATAATCATAAGTGTGAGCATCGATCTCAGCAGATTCGCACGGATTGAACCCAATGCAAGTTTAAAATTTTCGATATTATTCATACAACAAATGTAAATCAATTATTTTTGAACACATAAAATTAAGTTTTCTTTACTACACATTCCTATGGTTAATAGAAATACAACCTGTTTTCGACGACGAATCATACTTTATTTGACAAAATTGGAATTACCGATAACAAAAAAACTTACTTTTGTGATTAATTTATAGAATCCACCTTGAAATATCTCATTTATTTTATTCTGTTTGCTACCATTGTATCCTGTACTTCAAAAGAAGTATATAATAAAACGTATACCATCGGCGAGGTATGGACTTACAATGATTCGCTTGTGTATGATTATACTATTCAGGACACACTGATTCCCTATAATCTGTTTCTTACTATAACGCATGGTAAGGATTACAAATATGAAAATCTCTATGTCAATGCGTCTACATTATTTCCTGACGGCAGAAGAACTTCCTATCCTGTATCACTTGAATTGGCTGATGATCACGGCCAATGGGTAGGTCAATGCAGCGGTAGTGAATGTACTACAGAAATAGGGATGGCCAACAATGCATATTTTCAGAAACCCGGTAAATATCAGTTGGTACTGAAACAATTTTCAAGGACAGATACATTGTCCGGAATCCGGTCCTTACAACTACAGATTGTACAATCTGATATAAAAAAATAAGTTATGTACGGGAAAGCGTCCATAAAATATTTGAATATACTGACAGCTATTTTGATAACTGCATGTATAGCCTGGTTCAAATTTGAATATCATGAACTTTGGAAAGACGAATGGCAGGCGTGGTTTGTCGCAAAAGACAAAAGCATAGCTGATGTTTTTTCGTTTCTCTATTATGAAGGGCATCCGGTACTCTGGTATCTGTATTTAAAGATATTTGCGCAGTTTTCCAATGGTAACAATGACTTTATCCTGCTCAATATTGCCCACCTGATTACGGTAGTTTCAGGGTTGTATTTTCTTTTTGTAAAATTCAGGATGCCTCTGGTTATAAAACTCATACTCGCTGCTTCTTATTTTATGTTTTTCGAGTATGGTATTGTCAATAGAGGTTATTATTTAGTAATCCTTTTTGCTTTTTGGGCGGTTTGGTTGCTTTCAAAAAACAATTATAAGCCTCTACATTTGGCTATCGTTCTATTCCTGTTATGTCAGACTGAAGTTTATGGTACGTTGATGGCTGGTGCCCTGAGTTTTTATATTTTATACAATAATTACGAACGCCGTGAAAAATTGTTCTCCATACCTGTATTCGGATTGTTGGCAGGCTTGATTATCTTTATAGTTTCTGTTTTTCCAAGAGACACAGGACATATTACCCGTACTTCACCCGGATCGTGGTCGTTGGGAGATAAATTCCTGATAGCCGTTCAGGGTAACCTGGCGAATACATATACACCCGGTCTTACAAAGGATACTTTTACCTATGGCAGTACAGCAGCAGGATTGTTGCTGTCACTAATGATCGCAATAGTTCTGTATTTTATATTCAGAAAGGACAGGAAGGTATTGGTTACAATGGGGTTGTTCCTTCTTTCTGTAATCATGTTTAGCTTTCTGATATTTACAGGAGGGATCCGTCAATGGGGTATGGGATTTGTTTTTTTTATTGCTATGCTGCAACTAACCAATACAGAATGGTCTAAGGAAAGGGGTATCATTGTAGTTATTGCACTATTGAGTATATTTAACATAATTCATGGTTTTAAAGCGTTGAAAGAAGACTATACGTATCCTTTCAGCAATGCCATGGAAACAGGCAATTTTATCAAAGCCAAGGTGCCGGAGAAAGTACCGGTAGTTGCGCTGAACAAATTTGATGCAACACCTGTAATAGGATATGCAGGCAGAAAGTTTTACGAGCTGCCGGATGGTAAGCCATTCAGCTATTTCAGATGGGTGGACAGGATATATGTGCCTACAGAGGGCGAATTACAACTTTTTGGAAAATTCAAAGGCGTAGGTGGAGTCATTTTGTTGTCACCAAAGCCTATAGATAGTCAGCGATACCCATCAGCTACCCTATGGAAAAAATTTGATGGTACGAATTATAAAAATGAAAACTATTATATATACACCTTGCCGGTTCAATAGGTTCTAACAAACAACAATGACGACAAACATTATAAAAAATCATAATTAGTAGTATTTATAAAATAAAATTTATAAAATCGACCATATTTTCATGATGCATAAAATTTAATTTCGTTAAAAATCCGTTAATACTTTGAAAATTGAAACTAATTAAATTACCTTTGCGTTATGTTTCATAGTTGTTAGATTAGAAGTAAATTTGAAAAGAATTGCTTCATTTTTAAAAGGTGATTTGTTAGTTAATAAAAATAAGACGATTTCAACTATGGAGTCGTCTATTTTTATTTTAAAGACTATCTTTTTTATTAAAATATAATGACTTTGGCATGTGCAACACGCAGATAGCGACCTGGCAAACTGCTTTCTGTAATTCTGTATTTACTAAGAAAATCATAATAGTAAAAATATAATTGCATGGATTACACACCTTTTATAGGAACAGATGTTGGTATAGCAGCCAAACTGATAACCCGTGGTGAAGCTATAGCAATACCTACCGAAACGGTGTATGGACTTGCAGCCAATGCGCTGGATGTCAGGGCAGTAGCAAAGATATTTGCTATCAAGCAAAGACCTGTATTTGACCCTTTGATTATTCACCTTGCTGATTTTTCGTATGTAGATGAATATGTACTGGGCATTCCCAAAGTATTCAGGCAATTAGCTGAAAAATTTACACCGGGTCCGATAACTTTTCTGTTGAAAAAGAGAAGCCATATTCCGGATATCGTCACTGCAGGATCTCCATATGTTGCCGTTCGTATTCCTTCACATCCCGTAACGCAACATTTGCTAAAGATTATTGATTTTCCACTTGCAGCACCCAGTGCCAATCCATTCGGATATATCAGCCCGACTACTGCTCAGCATGTTGCTGACCAGTTGGGAAATAAAATCTACTACATACTGGATGGAGGTGTCTGCACAGTAGGTGTAGAAAGTACAATTGTTGGTCTCAATGAACAGGGACAGATCGAAGTATTGCGTAAAGGAGGATTATCCATTGAAAGCATAGAAGAAGTTGTAGGTAAGGTGATCGTAAGGGAGACCTCTGTTTCCAATCCAACGGCTCCGGGGATGTTGTCCAGTCATTATGCACCGCGTATTCCTTTGGTACTGGGAAACATAGAAGCACTTGCTGATTCCGGCGACCCTGAAAGGACAGGTATTATTACTTTTAACAGACTTCTACCCAATATACCACATAAAAATCAGATTATGCTTTCGGGAACTTCCAATTTTACTGAGGCAGCATTCAACTTATTTGCTGGAATGCGCTATCTGGATCAAATGGATTTGGATGTAATCTATGCAGAACTTGCGCCTGAGATGGATTTGGGGGTTGCCATCAATGACCGTTTGCGGCGTGCAGCACATCGATAAAGTCAGGTATAGTTACTGTAACCGAATCCAAGTCAACATATTGGATAATTCTGCCATATATTATCCCTTAGATAATGCAATATTCCATTTTTCTATTATAATTATTTGATAAAATAATAGGAAATTTGACAACTAAATTTAATATTTGCATTTCAGAACATTAATTCATTGATAAATCACCATTAATTAGCATTCAGAATGAAGAAGATAGGAATTTTATTTGGAATGGAAAATACATTCCCGCAGGCATTTGTTGATCGTATCAACTCCAAAAATATAAAAGGTATAGTAGCCGAGGCTGTTCAGGTTGATGTCGTACAACAGGCAGATCCTACAGAATATGCAGTAATTGTCGACCGAATATCCCAGGATGTTCCTTTTTACCGTGCATATCTTAAAAATGCTGCTTTAATGGGTACGGCTGTAGTTAACAACCCATTTTGGTGGAGTGCTGATGAAAAGTTTTTTAATAACTGCCTTTCCAAAACGATTGGTGTTCCGGTTCCCAATACAGTCATCCTGCCTTCATATAACAGACCGGATGACACAACGGAACAATCATTCAGAAATCTTAAATTTCCAACAGACTGGGACAGGATATTCAATTACATCAAATTTCCTGCATACATGAAACCTCATGCCGGCGGTGGCTGGAAAAGTGTTTATAAGGTTACGAGTCCGGAAGACTTGTGGAAGAAACATGCCGAAACGGATCAGTTGGTGATGCTGCTACAGGAAGAAATCGTTTTTGACCACTACTTCAGATGTTACTATCTGGCAGGTGACAGAGTACACATCATGCCATACGAACCGCGCAATCCGCACCATTTGAGATATGTTGTTGATAATCCTACCAAAGACAAAGCCTTGCTGGCTAAGGTGGAAGACTATACCAAAAAGTTGTGCCACGGTCTCGGATATGATTTCAATACAGTCGAATTTGCTGTAAGGGATGGTATTCCAATCGCAATAGACTTCTGTAATCCGGCTCCGGATGCTGATGTAAATTCTGTTGGAGAACAAAACTTTGACTGGATCGTTGAAAATGCTGCTCAGATGGCTATAGAAAAAGCTCAAAATCACAAACCAGGTGAGATGAATCTTACCTGGGGTAAGTTTATCAGCAATATTTTCACGCAGGATGCCGGTACAGTTGCCAAGAAGACAAAGAAATAAAAATAATCAGATATAAATTATTTTCAGAATTTTATACCAGATGGAAGATAAGTTAAAAATGGCACTTTTAGATATGAACGAAGGCAAACCCAATCAGGGTATGCGCGGAATTCGTGATATAGCTGCCATGTACAGAAATATCTTTGACATCGATGAATTTGACGTTAGAAGTAAAAACGAAATCCCGGGAACCAATTATGATGTATATATCTCCAGTGGAGGCCCGGGAAATCCCATGGAAGGCGACGGAAAATGGGACAAGGCCTGGTATGGATTGGTAGGTGATTTGTGGAGTTATAATCTCCAGCATACTTACGATAAAAAATATATGTTTTTTATCTGTCATTCCTTTCAGATGGCCTGTAATTATTTCGAATTGGGAACACTGGCACCAAGAAAATCCACATCGTTTGGCATTATGCCCGTGCACCTGACCCGTTTCGGTGAAAATGATGAAATTTTTGGTTACCTTAACGATCCTTTATATGCAGTGGATAGCCGCGATTATCAGTTGATACAACCTGATCTGGAAGTATTCAGGATGAATGGTTCTAAAATCCTTGCCCTGGAGAAAATCCGGAATCATGTTGAATATGAGCGCGCTATCATGGCAGTCCGGTTTTCGGATGAATTTGTGGGTACACAGTTTCATCCTGAGGCAGATCCACTGGGTATGAAAATTCATTTTCAGAAAGCTGATATCCGCGATAATGTAATTAAGAACTTCGGGCAAAAGAAGTATGATACCATGATGGAACAAATCGACGATCCTGATAAAATCGAACTAACCCATGATACCATCTTACCGAAATTTATAGAGAATGCTGTTAATAAAATTCATGCCAACAAGACCGTTTTAGTATGATTAAAGAATTGAGAGAGGACTTTAACCGACAGTTTAGTCTGGATAAGTACGAACTATTATTGCAAACAGTTATCCGTCAATCTGGTGTTACACCTGTTTTCAGGGTAGCCGAATCTCCTTTTTTTATACCTGAAATACTTAGACAAAGACTGTTGGATGCATGTGCGGAAATCAACCGTACTATCCTGAGACCGGACATCAAATCCATTACGCAAAAGGCACTTTATGACGATTCGCTCATCGTTCCGGGCGAAGATGCGCATACGACCTTCATTCAGATGGATTTCGGTGTGACAATCGACGAAAATGGCGATCCGATGCCCAAACTGATTGAAGTACAGGGATTCCCATCGGTTTATTTCTTCCAGTATTTAATATCGGATTTATATCAGAAAATCTATAATATTCCTGACAATTACACATCCTGCTTCGATGGCAGAAGTAGGGAGGAATACAAACAACTGATGCATGATATTCTCATAGGCAACAGTAATCCCAGGGAAGTTGTATTGCTCGAAATAGAACCTGAAAAGCAGACTACCTATATCGATATGGTATCTACTGCTCAAGAATTGGGCTTGCAGATCGTGTGTCTGACCAAGGTATTTAAGAAAGGCAACAAGCTTTATTATAAAGGCAGTGACGGACAGGATCAGGAGATTCGCAAAATTTATAACAGGGTTATATTTGATGAGTTGGAACAGCGTAAGGATTTGCAATTGCAATTCAGTTTTAATGACGACCTGGATGTCAAATGGATAGGTCACCCAAACTGGTTTTACAGAATCAGCAAATTCCTCCTGCCATATATTCAAAGTAAATATGTCCCTGAAACCTATTTCCTCAACGAGCTAAAAGACATTCCTGACGACCTTGAAAACTATGTTCTGAAGCCTTTGTTTTCATTTGCGGGTGCAGGAGTAATCATTGATGTAACCCGTGAAGACATCGATAAGGTCAGTGATGCGTCGAATTACATCCTGCAGCGTAAAGTTACTTATGAACCGGTGCTGAAATCACCAGACGAACCGGTAAAAGTCGAAATTCGTATGATGATGGTATGGCCTGAAGGAGCAGATGAAGCATTCCCTGTCACCAATCTGGTGCGCCTTTCCAAAGGAAAAATGATTGGTGTCAAGTACAATAAGGACAAGGACTGGGTAGGTAGCAGTATAGGTTATTTTGCACGGTAGGTACTGACTGAGGTAATTGAACATCACGAATTACCTGAATTCTGGCAAATGTTTTGTAACTACAGTTAAACAGTACCAATAGTTAGGATCTACTGACAAATTAAGAAAACCCTACTTACCATCCCGCTTGGGTTCTTTCGCTTCAGGCCATGTACTGCCAGCGGGTAAAACACGTTGCTCTCTACTTACAAGACCAGGTTCTTCTGATGCCATATAAGCCATTACGGCAGCTACAATAACATTATTCCTGACCTCATCGAATATAATCTTGTCATAGGTATCTCTGTTAGTGTGCCATGTGTAACCAAAGTAGCCCCAATTCAGGGAACTCAGTCCTATACCAGGTACACCGGCAGATGTAAACGAAGCGTTATCTGAACCGCCTCCGCTCGGCATCCCGGGAAATCCGGTTTCAATATGCTTCCTTTGTTCTTCGGGTAATGCACCCAACCATCTTCCGAGAAATTCATAAGCATGGAGAAATCCCTGACCCTGTACATTGGCTATTCTGCCTGTTCCATTGTCCTGATTGAAAGCAACCTGAAGATTTTTAATGATGTCGGGATTATCCTTGACAAATGCGCGGGAACCATTCAAGCCTTGTTCTTCACTTCCCCACAAGCCTACTATAATTGTCCGCTTATTATCCGGATAATACTTCTTCAATATACGGGCAGCTTCCATCATTGTAATAGTTCCAGTGCCATTATCTGTTGCACCTGTACCACCATCCCAGGAATCGAGATGTGCGGAAAGCAATACATATTCATTGGGTTTCTCCTTACCGGGTAATACTGCTATCGTATTGAAGGATTTAGCCTTGCCCAATTTTTTGGATTGTGTATTAACCTTTATTACCGGTTTTCTGCCATTCAGAGCTAATCTGTACAATAAGCCATAGTCTTCAAGAGCTATATCTATCTCCGGAATTTTTTGAGTAGTTGTACCAAAAATGCGGTTTGCTCCCATAATTCCTGTCCAGTATGAAGATCCGATTCCGACTGCTCCGGCTGCTTCCAGAATACCTGGAAGTTCCTTTTTGCTGTATCCGGTATTTTTAATCATTATATTATATGCTTCAGTATCCTTTGCTCTTTGTTCTTTAATTTTTTCGTATGCTTCAGATGTAGCAAATTCTTTCATCTGGTAATCGGGTCTACCCCATCGCTGGTATTGGTCAATCAAAACAAACTTGCCTTTTATAGATTTCAGCCATTGCTCAAAAGCAGCTTTGTCATTGATTTCAGGAAGAAGGATTACTTCTGCTTCAATAGGTTTGGTTGTGGCCGGACACCACGCCAACTGTATCGCCTCTATACTCTTCACTCTTGGTGCTATCATGGACACCTCAGTTATTCCCCTTTCCCATGAGTCCCATTGTCCAAACTGCTCTTTATGTGCATTTATTCCCCATTCCTTAAATTTCTCAATTGTCCAATCATTAGCCTTTTCCATTGCTGGCGAACCGACAAGCCTCGGACCTATGACATCCATAAGCTCAAACGCCAACTCTTCCAGCTTTGAATTATCCTTAGTTTCAGAAACAAAACTTTTGATAACTGGATCTAAATCTTTCTGTACATCCTTTTGCATCCAGGTCTGAGCTGATACCCATTGTGCAGAAGCTAAGAAAACGAAACAAACTATACTTTTTGAAAATTTCATATCTATTATCGATTTTTAAATAAGATTATAAATAAAAAACAAATTAGCCTTTGCAAGATAAAAGGTTAGTAGACAAACATACAAATTTTACAGGCTATAATTTTAAAAATGATGCCCAAGCGACGATTTATGAGCGTAAAATCATTGTCAATCTAAAAGAACTGACCTAAATCTGTTCGGATAGTTAAGTGATTGGTAGCACCGGCAAGATGATAATAGCCAACGCCGTAATCCAGCTTGAAATAGCTCACCTTTATTCCGAAACCAAGACTGAATCCAGCCAGACTCCTGAATGTGCTCAAAGAAAGTTCCTTTCGCCTCTGGTGGCTATAACCTGCCCTGATACGCAGATTTTCGTGCTTACCCAATAAAAACTCACCATTGAAAGATAAGTGCCGGAAAATATTATCAATAGAATTTTTTAAATCATTTTCTTTTGGTGTTTCACCAAATATATTCGTTGACTGTTTCAAATCCGGGTCATCATAGCGGATATTTCCTTTATTCAGGTCGTGTGCTATGATTGAAAACCGGAATGGAAGATGTGCCAGTCTCTTTGAAAATCCTATCTGTATATCCAGTGGAGTTCCAAACCGGGTACCATTATATGTCGTCAATTCTGATCCGAGATTCTTTATTACAAAAGCCAGGACAAAATCAGAAGAATCCTTGAAATAATTGATTCCAATATCAGATACTATACCTGTTGATGTATAACTTTCTAGATGGCTGAAGATGCCTTTCAGGTTCATTCCAACTGATATACGTTCAGCAATTTTTTTGGATGCGCCAATTATTACTGCTGTTTCTCCAGCCTTATAAGCAGTACCGTCCTGATATCCTGTAATATCAGCATTGTCAAATGCTCCGTAATCAACGTACTGTACACCAATATGTGTATTAATATCCCAGGTTTTAATACTGTGTCCGTATGCTACATATCCGTTGTGTATGTCAGCAAAGTGAAAATTATGGGAAAAGGATAACTGATTATGCATTTTATCATTCAGTGATGCAGGATTGGACAGAGCCAAATTGATATCATCATCCATTACAGCAGGTAAAATACCGCCGAGTGCAGTAACTCTTGCCGATGGTGGTAGTGTCAGAAAATTGAATGACCTCTTACCACTTGTCTGAGCAGAAGCAGTAAAAGACAACAGCAATAATATTATAAAACCAGGATATTTCATGTTTAGAAGCTCTTAACTTTTACAGTATCATAATTGACTTCCGGCATGCCCGGCCTCCAGAATGTCCTACAGATACCCAATGAATCACACTTCATACGCTTAATCATATTACCAAGGGAGTCCCACTCTTCTAAAAGTCCGAATTCATTATCACCATTGAGGTAGGTTCCTTTCCATTGTAGCTGACCGGATTGAAAATATTCTTTGAAAGGGCCATTCTCCTGATTACTGCCCATGGTTACTTCCTCTTTGATCTTACCATTCGGATAGTAAACAGTGAGTTTTCCTTCCAATACATTATTAACATAGTTTTTAATAATGTGGATACCACCTTCTTTATAAAAAATCCTGTACTCTCCTTCCAATATTCCGGCTGGATTATATTTTTCTTCAGTATCAACATTGCCATTTTCGTAATACAATGTTCTTAATCCAATATAATCACCATCTTTAAACGTAGCATTTTCACGCAACTTCCCTGTTTCAAAATAAGATTTATACACACCATTTTTTATTCCGTCTTTGGAAGTGTTATATTGTTCCATCAGATTTCCACCCGGGTAGTTGGTTGTAATTTTTTTATTACCACATGAAATCATTAATAAATATGCCAATACAAGAGCAACTGAATATTTCATAAAAACTCAATTAATATTGAATAGAACGTAAAATTATAGATTTTCTTATAAAAAAAAAGCGGATTGAAATATATTAATCATCTCAATCCGCCTGTTAACTATATAATAACCTGATTAAAAGAAAGTGTTCCTGTTGTCAGATATTTTAGCGTTCTTTTTAAGAGTAGACATAAAGCCATACATAGTCTGCATTCTGGCATTTTGGGTTAGCTGCATCTTCACTCCCAGACCTGCATTCTCGGTAGAAGCAGGAGTCTTGCTACCTATTTTAGCTACATATACGCCCGAATTACCAATAACAGGAGCTACAAATGCACCAGGAGCAGCTGCAAAAATCTTTCCAATCAACTTGGGTTCCTGACTGCCATCTGCAAAAGAAGGAGCTCCAAATGTAAGATTATCAGCAGTTTCAACTTTTTTGTCAAAAGTAGTTGCAATCATTTCTAAATCTGTTCCTGAAATTTTAGATTTGATTTTTTCTCCCTTTTTGATATTTTTAACCAACATTTCTATACTTGATTTAACAGCATCTACTGAAGCAACTCCTGGTTTGTCAATCGATTTAAGAGCAATTATCAAGTGCTCTTTTGCTACATAACGCTCTTCGTCATTGATGGTATACAATACAGGCGAAACCTGACCGACTTTAGTATCTTTTTCAAAAGCCCATTTGACCATATCTCTTGTTGTCTGGCTTGGTGACAATTTACCAAAAGTAAAGTCATTGGCTTTCAGACCTCCTGCATTTTGAACAGGATTATCCGGTGTTGCAAGCTTATTCAAATCATCTATGGTTTTAGTTTTTTCCAGTTTAGCCAATATATCATCTTCAATACGTTGTTGAGTGCCATCGGAAGGTATGATCGGTTCACTGATATAAGCCAGTTTATATTTCATTTCATTGGATTTGAAAATAAGCTTATCTACCTTAATTAAATGTACACCAAATTGTGTTGTTACTGTATAAAAGCCGCCTTCTTTACCTGTAAATACAGCATCATTAAATTCAGGAACCATCATACCGGGGGCAAAAGTACCCAATTCACCACCTTTAGTGGCTGATCCCGGATCCTGACTTCCTGCCTTAGCTGCATCGGCAAAAGATACGCTGCCTCCTTGAATAGCTGTTTTAATACTGTCTATATATTTATTGGCTGCTGCTAATTGTACAGGATCATTATTAGTAACCGTTCTGAGTATATGGGATGCTTTGGCAGAGTCTGCTTCTACTCGCTTTCCGGTAACCTTGAAGATATTATATTCTCCATTTTCGATATAAGGTCCGTAGACATCACCTATAGCTAAGCCTGCTACTTTATCCTTGATTGATTCCGGTAATGTCTCCGGTTTAACGTAAAAAGGTTCCATTTTTCCATTATATCCGGCTACAAATAATGAATCATTTGTTGAAGTTTTAAAATTCTCAGCAGTTTTGGAAATACTTTCGAGTATTGCAGTTGAGTCTTCATGTGTTGGAGCAACATTAAAACTTAAATATACCAAATTACGAACTTCATCCGTATTGGTATATTGGGTAGCGTGATCTTTAATATATGCTGAATAGTCTGCATCCGTTAATGTAACTTCACTATCACTGATAGCATCAAAAGGAATTTTAACATATTCAAAGGTTGCTTTTTCATTATTCAGTTTTTCCATAGCTTCCGCATACCAGGTTGGTGTGTATAGCGATTTCGCAACCAAATTGTTTAGTTTGGTTTCCTTCTGCGTCTTAACTACCTGCTTTCTCAACTCGTTAAATCTTAATGCAAATTCAGGATTTGTAACTGTACCTTCATCTATTGCTTTTTTAACCTCGTTGAGTTGATTTCTGTCAACCTGTCCAGTTTTAGGATCTCTGAAGAATGATTGAATCAAAGGACTTAAATTAGTACCAAATTCCAATTCCTGAAGTTCATCTGCTCCAACTGCAATACCATTGGAATTGGATATATCATTAAGAATTGTGTTTTCTACAAAAAAGTTCCATAATGAACTCCTTCTGCTGTATACTTCTCCTGAACTTCCGTAAAGAGCATCTTCTGCTTTCTGGAAATCCAAATAATCAATCTTGGTGCCATTTACTTCTCCCATAGTAGTCCTCGAACCAAAACTACCTCTGTTACTTGCACTTGTCATATCCATAATGATAAATCCAGCTAAAGCCACAGCTAAAAGCAGAATTACCATCCACATGTTATTTCTTATTCTTCCTATTAACGCCATACTATCTTTTTTAAGATTTTATTATCCGATTACTATAAATAATATTATAGCTCATCACGTTTTTTTGTGAAAAGCGGCACAAAGGTAACTTATTTATAAGTATTTCCAAATATTGATTCTGTTTTTACAGCATAAAAAATTATAAAATCAATCATTTTACATGAGATTATACAAATCATGTCCAATCCGCTTCAAAATCTGGCTGCATTACTATATAATTGTTGATCAAAAAAAGCCGATATGACATAAACTTGTTAAGAAAACGCTTCCAGGCATACCTGAATATCTTATACATATTCCTTAAATAATCTCCAGCTCTAATAATGCAACCAAATTAATAAATGACTTTAAACATATCAACTATTATAAAATCAATTATATGTCAATTCTATTTCAGAAATAAATATTGCAGATAAATCTAAAGAAGTTTAATCATATTCATCATGTAATAATTATAAAACCAACATAGCATTATGACAATAACTTAAGCAAATATCATGAAAACTACTATAACCCAAAATCATTTTTTTCATATTAATATATGTATTTAAAATAATCAGGATATTTTGTATACTTCACTGAAAATCTGTAAAATAAAAATACTTATATAAATTAATAAATTGAAAAACAAGACATTATAAAAATTAATATTTAAAAATTACCCCAACATTTTTTCCCATCGGAACTCAAAGTGCAATTACCTTTGCATCATTCCCACACAAAGTAAATCTTACTTAAATCTGACCCGAGCCCGAGTATAGCGGGCACTGAACTCATTTATTTAATAACTTAAACTTTTTACCTATGGTAAAACAAGATTTACTTACCCGAACAGGGAAGATTCCGGTATTGAGTCAATTACTGTTGAGTCTTCTATTTTTACTTACTTTTAGTTTTAATGGCTTCGGTCAGGCGCAGATTGTATGTAACGACAATGTACAGGTCTCTTTAGACGGTAATTGTCAGGCAGAAATCAGACCTGACATGATACTCGAAGGACCGCAAGGTCAGTATGCTCCACCTTTTAAGATAAATATTGGTGGTACTGGTGTTATTGATAATAATACAAACAGACCTATCGTAACACATCCAGGTAATTATAACGTTACTGTTACAAATTCACAGGGAAATTATTGCTGGGGTACAATCAAGGTTGAGGACAAACTTTCACCAGTTGTATCATGTAATTGTCCTGTAGGCAATACAGAATTGAATTGCCAGTTTACTTGTGTTGATGAAGATGGCTTTTTTGCTGGAACACTTAATTTTCCAAAGTCTACAGCAACGGATGCTTGTTCATCTGTTACTACAAAATTTACTGACAGAGTAGTGGTTCATGGTCAGAATGGTTGTGGTGGAAAAACGATTTTCCGTACCTGGACTTTTACCGATGTTTCTGGTAATGCATCTACCTGTGTGTCAGAATATCGATTTGCTCCGGCAAATCTGGCTGATGTTACTATGAACGCACCGTACAATGTCGCCCAAATGACTTGTAGCTCAGATGTTTCTGAAAACGGAATTTACGAGTTTTTCAGGGCTAAGATATATACATCTTATTTGCCTTCATACCTTTCTCAGGTACCTGCAACATATCCTACAGTTGACGCTGCAAAAGTTGCCGCACAGGCAGCTGCAGACAAAGAAGCGATTAAATATGCTTATCCAACCATTAATGGTGTACCCGTAAATGGTAAAGTATGCAACATGCTTGCAGCAAAATCAGATACTGAAATTAAAGTATGTAACCCTGCATGTAGTAATAGCAAAAAAGTAATACGTGTATGGACCATCTTAGATTGGTGTAACAGCACCAATAAGACATTAACACAAATGGTCATAGCTACAGATGAAGAAGCTCCGACTATCAAGGTAAATGATGTAAGTGTAAGTGTAGATGCATGGACATGTGAAGGCAACCTGACTTTACCAAAGCCTTATGTTTTGGCGGATAATTGCGATGCCAATCCAACTTACCGAGTTTACGGACCAGCAGGTGTCAGAATTATATTTGATGCTAAACTGGGTCAGTATGTTGCTGCCGGAGTACCAAAAGGAAACCATGAATTCACTTATGTAGCTTCTGACTGCTGTGGAAACGAAAGTGAATTTTACATTTCAGTTTCTGTAGTAGACCAAACACCTCCGATAGCTGTAGCCAAGCAACATATCATTATATCGTTGACTACAGATGGTCAACACAGTGGAACGGCAAAATTGTTTGCCAATTCAGTTGACAATGGTTCATATGACAGTTGTACACCGGTACATTTAGAGGTAAGAAGAGAAAGAGATCTTAACAAACCAAATGATGGTTGCGGATATACCGGTAATTTTACCTATAACAGTGACGGACATCCATATGATGGATCTTCAAGCCCAAGCGCTCCAAATTACGATCCGGACGAAGGAGCCTTTGTTAAGTTCTGTTGTGATGACATCACTAATTTTGACGGACCATTCCCGTATGGTATTGTTACGGTATGGTTGAGAGTATGGGATGATGGCGATATGGACGGAGTATTTGGTTCTGCAGGAGACAACTATAATGAAACATGGGTTGAAGTACGTGTTGAAGACAAATTACCTCCTAAGATTACATGTCCTCCGACTGTTGAAATCAGTTGTGATGATGACGCTCATGATTTAACATTGACAGGTACTGCTACAGCAACCTCTAACTGTAATAACCTCGAAGTTATATATACAGATCAGAATAACCTGAGTACCTGTAACATAGGATACATAGATCGTACCTGGAAAGTTAAAAACAATCCAAGCATTACATGTACACAGAGAATCTATGTAGGTGGCTTAGGTGATGAATTTACTGATGATGATATAGTATGGCCAAACGATGTAGTAACCAACTGTGCTGATGCAGCTGCGGTCGGTAAGCCAACATGGACTGGAGGTCCTTGTGATCTGATAGGTGTAAGCCTGAAAAGCGATACATTCTATTTTGAAGGTAATGCATGTATGAAGATATTGAACAGATGGCAGATACTCAACTGGTGTGTATATGATCCGAACTCAACTCATCCGGAAGGATATTTTACGCATACACAAGTAGTCAAAGTAATAGATGATGAAAAACCTGTATTGGGAAGTTGTGCGGACAGAGAGTATGAGGTAAATGACAATGCTGATGAAGATGGTGACAAAAATATCTGTGAAATCAGAAATTTATCTTTAACCATGACTGCTACAGACCAGGGTCAGTGTGCATCCAACTGGTTGAAGTGGATAGTATTTGTAGATTTATACGGAGATGGTGTTACTGATTACGAATTTTCTTCATTCCTACCATCTACAGACGTGACATTTGACGATACGAATAGTAATGGAATCAAAGATGTATATGTTGCTCCTACAGGACAAGGCGGTGAAGTAAAAGTAAAATTACCTGTCGACTTATCAGCAGGCTTGCATAAGGTAACCTGGAAAGTTGTTGATGGTTGTGGTAATGTTACTTCATGCGTTCAGAACTTCAAGATTGTTGACAAGAAAAAGCCAACACCTTATTGTTTGCACATCAGTTCAGCATTAATGTTGAATGGTCAGGTTGAGTTATGGGCAGGTGATTTTAACTTAGGCTCATTTGACAACTGTACCTCCAAACAAAATCTGAGATATACATTCGACGAAGCATATCCTGTTGCTTCTAAAATCAATCAGATTCACTACTTCAAAGGTAATGGTCAGAATGCAACTGAAGCTGAGTATGTAAATGGTATAGCACAAAAATGGTTACCGGCATCTAACAGTTCAGGTAGAATCTTCGATTGTGATGACTTACCATATGTAGATGTTAAGATGACAGTATGGGACGAATCGGGAAATTATGACTTCTGTGTAGTCAGACTTAATCTTGCTGACAATCAGGGTGCTTGTGATAACAATCTTACTACAACAGTATCAGGAAATTTATTAAGTCCTGCAGGTAACCCTGTAACTGATGCCGAAATAATCTTAAACAATGTCAAACCTGAATTGCAAAAAACAACTGTTTCAGGTATGAAAGGATATGAGTTTACAGATGCTAAAATGCACTATGATTACACCATTTTGGGTAAGAAAAACAATGATTATCTCAATGGTGTAAGTACACTTGACCTGGTAATGATTCAGAGACATATACTTGATTTGTCCAAATTGACTAATCCATACTATATCATAGCATCTGACATTAACAGCGATGGAAGAGTAACAGCTTCAGACATTACAGAATTGAGAAAGTTGATTCTGGGTATCTATAATCAATTACCGAAGAATGATAGCTGGAGATTTGTAAACAGCAGTAATCCATTTGCTGATGCCAACAATCCTTTCCCATTCAATGAGAATATCTCTATTAAAAACTTAGCCAATGAAATGAAAAATCAAAATTTCATAGCAGTTAAGATAGGAGATGTCAATGGCAGCGCAGTTGCAAATGCACAGGATGGAAATACAGAAACGAGAAGCAATGTAGAACTTGCAGCTCAAAATGAATTTGTCTCAGCAGGATCAGTTCAAACAGTATCCTTCAGTACGGATGTTGACGATGTTTATGGTATGCAGTTTACGTTAGATATCAAAAATGCCGATCTTCTAGATATTTACGCAGGAAACCACAAACTGAATCATGAAAACATTGCTCAAATGGGTGATAACAGATTCACAATCAGCTGGAATGAAGTAGAAAGTATTCATGGCAACAATGTTATTACCATTCACTTACAGCCTACAGCTGACGGCAATGTATCAGACATGATTGCAATCAATTCAGCTATTACAAATGCAGAGATTTATTCTGGTGAAGCGTTGGCTACAGGTAAATTGTCCCTAAGATTTACTAATGACAATGCATCAGAATTTATAGTATACCAGAATGAACCTAACCCATTCACTGAAAAAACCAATATAACCTTCAGCTTACCAGAGGCTGCAAATGCTACCCTAAAAGTATTTGATGTCAACGGTCAGATGATTTATACAAAAACCGGATCTTTCGGTAAAGGTACAAATGCTTTCACTGTCAGTAAGAAAGATCTTGCATCAACAGGTGTAATGATCTATCAGATTGAAAGTGGCAATTATATCTCTACTAAAAAAATGATCGGACTCGAGTAATCAACAATTTGCTTAAATT
Organism: Saprospiraceae bacterium; assembly: GCA_020850225.1. GTDB lineage: Bacteria > Bacteroidota > Bacteroidia > Chitinophagales > Saprospiraceae > OLB9. The sequence continues at coordinate 41,841 of JADZFD010000020.1, forward strand.
AATTCCATTGGGATGCATCGGAAGGTGCATCCCTTTTTTATTTATTTTTGGTATCTTTGCTCATCCAAACCATGTAATATTCCATTATGGAAGATAAAAGACTTTTTCTATTAGACGGACATGCGCTTGTATACCGTGCGCATTTTGCATTTATAGCCAGACCACTGATTAACTCCAAAGGTGTAAATACATCGGCTATCACTGGTTTTGTACGTACTCTATGGGACTTGATGAAACATCAAAAACCTACGCATATAGCTGTTGCTTTTGACCCTAAAGGTGGCACATTCAGACATGAAATTTATCCTGAATATAAAGCAAACAGAGATGCTCAGCCAGAAGATATAACTATAGCCATGCAGTACATACCTGACATTATCAAAGCATTTAATATTCCGGTTGTCATGGTACCCAATTATGAAGCGGATGACGTTATCGGAACCCTTGCCAAAAAAGCAGAAAAAAAAGGCTTTTCTGTATATATGGTTACTCCGGACAAGGATTATGCACAGTTAGTTTCTGAAAACATATATATGTACAAACCCGGAAAACAAGGTAATGAAGCAGAAATACTGGGAGAAAAAGAGATCCTGAAGAATTGGGACATCCAAAGCGTGGAACAGGTCATAGATGTTTTGGGATTACAAGGTGACAGTGTTGACAATATTCCGGGTATTCCGGGAATTGGCCCCAAAACAGCAGTTACGTTATTGAAGCAATTCGGATCTGTAGAAAATATCATTGCCAATGCCGAACAACTCAAGGGCAAACAAAAGGAAAATGTCATCACCTTTGCTGACCAGGCATTGCTGTCCAAAAAACTCGCGACAATAGATACCAATTCACCGGTTGAGTTCGACGAATTCTCTTTTACGCTGGATGCTATGGACAGAACAAAGCTGAAAGAAATCTTTCTGGAACTCGAATTCAGATCACTTGCGGAACAGATACTCGGCAGCAATCATCCCATTGTACAAAATCAAGGAATTCAGCAATCTCTTTTTGATACTGAGACAACTTCATCTGTTCCGGAAACGCCCTCTGATAATAAAATCAACGATTACCAGATTGGCAATAAGAGCATCGAAAATACTCCTCATACTTACCACACAATCCATACAGATACTGAAATTTTGGCTTTGGTTGACAAGTTGTCCGGAAGTACAAGAATCAGCTTTGACACTGAAACCACTGGCATAAATGCTCATGAAGCAGAGTTGGTGGGTGCTTCGTTGGCTGTTACACCGCATGAAGGCTACTATATTCCATTCTCTGAAGATTTTGCTTCAGCAAAAGCAAAATTGTCATTACTTAAACCCTTACTTGAAAACGAACAAATAGAGAAAATAGGCCAGAATATCAAATACGATATGACTATACTGAAATGGTATGGAATTGAGTTGAAAGGCCGGCTGTTTGACACCATGATAGCACATTATCTCTGCGAACCCGATTTGCGTCATAAACTCGATTTTCTGACTGAATCCTATCTGGACTATAAAATGGTTCCGATCGAAGACTTAATCGGCAGATCTGGAAAAAACCAGCTCAGCATGAGAGATATTGACGTAGAAAAAGTGAGTCAATATGCAGCCGAAGATGCCGACCTTACCATGCAGCTCGTACCTGTACTGGAGAAGATGATGGCCGAAAATCAGTTGACAGAGATATATAATACGATAGAAAGCCCCCTGATTCGCGTACTGTGCGACATCGAATACGAAGGAGTCAATATAAATGTTCAATTCCTGAATGAATATTCTAAGGAACTAGAGAAGTTAATTGTAGAAAAAGAGCGGGAGATATATAAAAGTGCCGGTACACATTTTAATATTGCTTCACCCAAGCAAGTAGGAGAAATCCTGTTTGACAGGTTAAAAATACCCTACCGCTGGAAAAAGACAAGTTCCGGTCAATACTCTACCGATGTGGATAAAATGACGGAATTATATCACGAGCACGACATTATTAAAGCTATTCTAGATTACAGAAAATATGCAAAACTCAAATCTACCTATGTAGATGCCTTACCGCTGCAGGTCAATCCTAAAACAGGACGTATTCACAGCAATTTTAATCAGGCAAGAGTTGCTACAGGAAGGTTGAGTTCCGAAAATCCCAATATGCAGAACATACCTATCAAGAATGAAGCTGGAAGAGAAATCAGAAAGGCTTTTATACCCCGCAACAATGATTATGTAATTCTTGCTGCCGATTATTCGCAGATTGAACTGCGCATCATTGCCGACATGAGTAAAGATGCTTCCATGCTTGAATCATTTGCTGCAGGCAATGACTTTCACAGAGCTACAGCATCCAAAGTATACGGTGTACCTTACGATGAAGTAACTGCCGACCAAAGAAGAAATGCCAAAACAGTTAACTTTTCCATCACCTATGGTGCCGGAGCGACCAACCTTTCCCGTCAATTGGGTATTTCCAGAAATGATGCCACTGAACTTATTCAAAATTATTTCAAGGAATTCTCAGGAATGAAGCAATATATCGATAGTACAGTACAGTTTGCAAGAGATAATGGATATGTCAAAACATTGCTCGGACGCAGGCGCTATCTCCGCGACATCAATTCGCGCAATTCACTCACAGCTTCCAATGCAGAAAGAGTTGCTATAAATGCACCAATTCAGGGTACTGCCGCAGAAATGATCAAGATAGCAATGATTGACATTTTCAATTGTTTTGAACAACAAAACCTCAAATCCAAAATGATTATTCAGGTACATGACGAACTCGTCTTTGATGTATACAAACCAGAACTGGAACAGGTAAAGTCAATCATCAGGGACAAGATGGAAAATGCCATACCGCAACTTTCTGTTCCTATCCTTGTGCAAATGGACATAGGTGACAATTGGTTGGAAGCGCATTAAATCATACACGGAATTTATAGTATCATTTTGTATACATAGTGAATTTATGGCTTTCGGGCAATAATCGCATAGGCAACCATCTGACTTTCATATTTTTCAAATACTTTACGCATCTCGACGATACGCTTTCTTGCACGATGATGGGTAAGTATATTAAATCCGATTTTCAAAGTGCGGAATATTCCTTCATCCGATATTACACGACTTGCCCGAAGCAGATGCATAGGTGATTCATAGATCTCACTGATAGCAAAGCCTTCCTTGATAAGCAGTGTACACCATTCCTGTTTTGTCAATGGTCTTGCATTGACTTTAATTGTTTGCGCAAGACTTTGTTGTATAGTGTGCTTGATATCATCACCAATATCATCAGGTTTTAATCCCAACTCATGTATACCATATTGACCACCATTCTTTAAAATCCGGAATGCTTCCCGGATAATTTCCGATTTACGGTGATCTGCCTGCATAGTCAGCATTGCTTCTCCAACAACCTTGTCCGAACAAGCATCAGAGAGACCTGTATGTGCTGCTGAACAATTAAGCACAGCTATCTGGCTCATGCCATTCAATTTATGAGTAAGGTTTAAAGCAGCTTCTTCGTTGATTTCTACACCTATATATTTTTTCGGATGTTTGGACAGCAAAACCGACGCAGTATATCCCAAACCTGGTGCAAACTCTACAATACTGTCATCAGATGATATCCGTAATCCTTGAATCAACTTTTCTGTTAACTCCTTACCTCCCGGACGCAAAACCCGTTTTCCCATTTTTGCAAGTATCCAGTGTCCCTGTTCTGTATTTATAGTTGAATTGTTCATAACATATTAAGTGTATTATTTAGAATGATTCAAAATTAAGTACAAATTATGAATTTAACCCATTCTGTATGACCTAATAACCATATCCAGGTAAGGTATATTGTAGAATAATATGATATAAATAATTAATAAAATCAAGTCAATTTTAGGTAATTTGACATTATATTTAAATGATTACAGCACTATTGCATAAACCACCAAACATTATTTGTTTTATACAGATTTTGAAATTTTACATTTGTATGATTTAGAGACAATTCTATTCGTACAGATTTTTTTGAGATAGGGTCAATCCCGGTCTTATTACTATTGAGAATCTGTAACATCTGAAACCCGGATAAATGTTGAGAGAGAAAAAACAGATTTGTGTCATGATTACGGATTTACAGGAATCAGTAACGAGAAAAGGGCATACTTAAAAAGCTATGCCCTGAATATATTTTGCAATAAATTTATTTAAAAATAATTATTCCCCCTGGTCACCAAACTTCGCCAGTCTGTATGCTGCTGAAAGCCTTTGGTTTCTTTTAACAACGGATGGCTTAACAAAATGTTTCCTGTTTCTCAATTCTTTGATGAGGCCTACAGATTGGTATTTTCTTTTGTACTTTTTAAGAGCTCTGTCGATTGAATCTTCTTCTTTGATATTAATTATAAGCATATAAACTATATTATTTAATCTGATTTTCCTAAAAGGACTGCAAAGATACATTTATTTTGATAATAAAAAATTAAAAATCAAAATAAAGTAAATATTTTTCTATTGTCTCAAAATGGACAATGATAATCTTTAGAATTTGCCAGCAAATGTCTGTTAAAAAAATGCCTTAACTATAATTCTTTTCGAAGTCTGGCTACAGGAATATTCAGTTGTTCCCTGTATTTAGCTATTGTTCTTCTGGCAATATTATAACCTTTATCCAGAAGGATTTCCATTAATTTCTCATCCGATAAAGGCTTTCTTTTATCTTCTCTGGCAATTTCATCACCGAGAATCGTCTTTACTTCCAAAGTAGACACTTCAGTTCCGTCCTGTGCCTGCATACTTTCTGAAAAGAATTCCTTGAGTAACTTAGTCCCAAATTCTGTCTGAACAAATTTACTGTTGGCAACACGACTAACTGTAGATATATCCAGTCCGGTTACATCAGCCAGATCTTTGAGTATCATTGGCTTGATTCTCCTTTCGTCACCCGTCGAAAAATAGTCATACTGATACTGCATGATTGCATACATCGTCCGGTAGAGTGTATCCTGACGTTGTTTGATGGCATCAATAAACCACTTTGCAGAGTCGATTTTCTGTTTGATAAACAATACTGCTTCTTTCTCTGATCTTGTAGCTCTTCTTCCGGACACAGATTCGCGGTATCCTTTCAGCATATCCATGTACTGATCATTGATACGCAGGTCAGGTGCATTTTTACTATTAAGAACAAGCTCTAATTCACCATCCCTGTTATAAATAATAAAATCAGGTAAAATATAGTTGTTCTGCATATTATTCCCTTCAATGATACCTGCTGGTTTGGGGTTCAGCCTGAGTATTTCATCAATAGCTTCCTTCAGCTCTGAATCGGATATATTCAGTACTTTCTTAAGCTTAAGATAGTGTTTTTTGGTAAATTCATCAAAGTATTCATTCAGGATTTTCATAGCTAGCTTCCTTTCTTCGTTGTTAAAGGAAGGATCCTTTTCTATTTTATCATCCAGTTGCAGGATGAGACATTCCTGTAATGTTCGGGCACCTATTCCCGCAGGTTCGAATTTCTGAACTATTTTAATCAGTCTGTCGACCGTTTGTATATCTGTTTCAATATTATGCGCAAATAACAAATCATCAACTATCGAATCCGACTCCCTCCGCAGATATCCATCATCATCAATTGACCCAATAATCTGTTTTAAAATAACGACTTCATCATCATAGACATTTAACATACCTATCTGGCGTTCAAGGCTTTCATGAAATGTATTCTCAACCGGAACGGGCATTTTACGCTCTTCTGCATTCAGGTACTCATCTCCCTTCATTTTATACAGTGAAGGGTCATCGTCCAGGTATTCATTCAGATAATCTCCTAATTCAAAATCCTCATCATTATTGCTTTTTTCCGAATCTTCTTCCTTGTGACTACCCCATTCATCACTCTCAATATCAAATACATCTGCTGATTCTCCTCCTTCTTCCAAAGCAGGATTAATCTCCAACTCTTCCTGAATTCGCTCCTCAAGGTTGGCAGTTGGTATCTGAAACAACTTCATAAGCTGTATCTGTTGCGGAGATAGCTTCTGGAGCATCTTCTGACTTAAGGTCTGTTTGATCATATACTTCTCTGATTAACAATTTCCAATGACACTATACTCTATGAAACATTAGAAAGTTTTATTCGGTTTCCTTTGCTCCTGAATATTTTTGTCGTATTTTTACGGTGCAAATATAATCATTGTTTGAATATATAATAATATTTTAACATGTTTATATTATTTAAAATCACTATTTAATGCATTATTGTAATAATTAATATATAATGAAAACAGATCAGAAACTCCGATTATTAAGGGCAGAAATGGCCAAAAACAATATAGATGCAGTTATCATTCCAACCAGCGACCCGCATCAGAGCGAATATGTAAGTGATCACTGGCAGGAACGGGCATGGATATCAGGTTTTACCGG
>JADZFD010000021.1 GCA_020850225.1 Saprospiraceae bacterium
GACAGGTTTAGTGCCAATGCTTCCAAGTCCAAACAAGCTACTGCCAGAAAGAAAATGCTGGATAAAATCAATATTGAAGATATAAAGCCATCGTCGAGAAAATATCCGGGTATCATCTTCAAACCAGCACGGGAAGCAGGTAAGGAAATCCTCAATGTGAGTGGACTTAACTATACTGTCAACGGAGAAATTCTAATCAAAGATCTGGCTTTTTCAGTTAACCATGATGACAAAATATCATTTATCTCCAAAAATGGACTCGCAACTACAGCATTGTATCAGATTCTGGCAGGAGAAATCGCTCCCGATAGTGGTACAATAGAGTGGGGACAGACGATTACATTTTCCTATCTGCCTAATCAGAATGAAACCTATTTTTCCGCTGAACCAATGAATTTGATTGATTGGCTGAGACAGTATTCCAATGAGAAGGATGAATCCTACATCCGTGGATTTTTAGGTAAAATGCTTTTTTCAGGTGAAGAAACTTTCAAAATGTCTAATGTTCTTTCCGGAGGAGAAAAAGTCAGGTGTATGTTATCGCGAATGATGCTCAAGGAAGCTAATGTTCTTATGCTCGATGAACCAACCAACCACCTTGACCTCGAAACTATTACTACGCTCAATAATTCACTGGCTAATTTTCCAGGCAATATCCTGTTTACTTCCAGGGACCATACATTCACAGAGACAGTAGCCAACAGAATCATTGAAATAGGGCCTAAAGGATTTTTAGATAAACTCAAGTCCTTTGATGAATACATCAATGACAAGGAAATAGAAAGTCAGAGACAATTGATTTATTAATCTGTAATTGGTATCTTTACAGGTTTAGCAGGTTCTTTTCTATAAATGAAGATGTCTCCAACATCTATCGGTGTAATTTTTTAAAAAAGACCTGAATACATCCATTTGACTATCCAGGTCTTTCCAGTATATTACTTTTTAAGTAAGTCACGGATTTCAGCTAATAGTTCTTCCTGTGTTGGTCCTGCCGGAGCAGCCGGGACAGCTTCTTCCTGTTTTTTAGTTGCATTGATAACCTTGATTACCCAGAACATTACAAATGCTATAATTAAAAAGTTGATAGTATTTTGTATCAAGGTACCATACGTTATAGCTACTTCCGGAGCATCACCGCTTGCCTGTGCCAAAACAATCTTCCACTGGCTCAAATCACCAATCTGGAAGATTCTACCCAAAATTGGCATAAATATTCCATTTACAAAGGCATCCGTTATTTTTCCAAAAGCTGCGGCTATGGCCATACCGACTGCTATGTCTATTAAATTTCCTTTAAATGCAAATTCTTTGAATTCTTTTAACATAATTGATTTTTTTAATTTTGAATTAATAAAGGTTTACATTACAAAGGTATATAAATATTTATTATTATAAATTAACTTCCTGTATTTCCTTACTTAAATCATAAAGGATATCGGTAAGCTACAGATATTTACATCATTAACCTCATAGTAGCTGGCTTGTGGGTATACAGCAGATATTCAATGGAGTCAATGCATTGATAAAATGAATACGCTCATACTGAAAGATTTCATCTGTGGGTATGTTGATAGGTATGATTTTATTGTTGTCAATGAGTCGTTGCCTTTGTGTACCGTATAGTAAAGGCGATAAAGGAGTATAAAGCTGACCGTTTTTTTCGAATACAAGATTATAATAATATGCATCCGTGACAAGCCCATTTTTGATTACAAGTATTTCGTCACATGTGTCTCTGAGTAGATAGAGCGAGTCCAATGCATCTCTTTTTAGCAATTTATGCGGATATAAGACTGTATCGCTAAATATCAGCTTTGCACTACGGATATTTCTGATCGTATAATTTGAAAATTGAACATCCCTTATCTGTGTATCGTACAGTATTCTGCATTTGACAAGACCTTTTTTATATGCATCAGGAAGTTGTATATAATTACGGATATGTATAGGTTTGTTAAGATCAAACAACGCCATCATTGATCTACTCATTCGGTTTTCATGCTGATGTAACCCGTAGCATCGTCCGTTCAGGATTTTTATACTTTCAACCAACAGGGACATATACCTTGTCTATCATTTCCTGATACTCTGAGCTGCTGTCACTCAGCGCAGTGATGCCACAGCCACTACGGTAAAGTAATTGCCCGTTAGCATTTTCCATATACCGGATCATAACAGCAGAATCAACGGAAGTCCCGTCAAAAATACCGAATATGCCAGTATAATATCCGCGCGCATCTATTTCATTTTTACGGATTATTTCCAGTGTTTTCTTTTTTGGAGCACCGGATACACTTCCTGCAGGTAATATTTTATCAAATATATCACCCAGGTGCGACAGATGATTTTCGGGTAGGTTCCCTTCTATTTCTGAACTAACCTGTAACAATGTTTTTTTTATGGTGTGCAATGTATCGATATATCTGAAACGATTTACATGTACTGATGTGGCTACCATACTCAGGTCGTTACGCAGCAGATCCACAATGGTATAATGTTCGGCTGTCTCCTTAGTGTCATTCAGTATCATTTGTGCTGCATTGGGCATGGCAGCATCGATAGTTCCCTTCATAGGGTAGGTAAATATCCTGCCATCATGTATCTGTACGAATATTTCAGGTGAAAATACTACAAACTGATTCTTATAATTGAGTTTGTAACGAGCTTTGGCTGCATCAAAAATTTCTTTTAATGTTGCATCAGTTTCAACCCGGGTTGGAAATGTCAGATTGAGCAGGAATGAATTGCCTTGTTGAATTTCATGTTGTACGGAATCAAAAGCTTTTTTGTATGCTTTATAACTAATAGGCTTGGTAGTAAATGATCTCATACCGGACTGGAGCGATAATTCTTCATAATTTTGTATATGATTGAATTTGTACAGAATGTCATCACCAATCTCAGACAGGGGTAATACTATCGGATGTTTTAATTCAAAATCAAGAATAAACAAAAACGGAATCCGGTTTTTACCCAATTGGTTCATTTTCGACTGCCATGATATGGAATCATCAGCGCTTACACTATTCATTGTTAATGTTGCTGCTCAGATACATAATAATAGATATTCGTGACCCATTTGGTCGGATCAGGCTCCTGAACCGGTGATGTCATATATTCTTCTACAACCGGAAATGATGATTTCAGATAATGATCCAGCATATAATCCTCGATAGCCCGGTGCGCTTTGCGAATATTGCGTTTTTCTCCGGTATATTCAAGTTTGAGTGCTGTGCCCGGTGATAATTTTGCAGATTGAGTACCGGCTATAGACATTTCGGATAATACCGGCAGTGCTGCTGCCATATCGGTCTTTCCTAAGGATTTGTCCCAGTTATAAAATAATGCACACGGCATCCCGGTGACGCCAAGATTGTTCTCAAGAGCGGTCTGGTACAGTGCACTGATATTCTGTGTGTAGTACTCTTCGATATTGGATATATTGATGTTTGCCTTTTGTATCAGATAATATTTTTGATCAAGTGAGGTCGTTTCTATCTTAAAATCATTATAAATATCAAGTTTGTATCTTTCCAGAACAAAAACTTTCAGGTTGTCCAACTGATGCTTCAGATGTTTTTTGAGTTTCCATTTGTGTATAAAATTCCACAGGTTGGTTATCCATCCGGACTCGCTGCTGCCTGTCAAAGTTATTTTGGTTGATTTATCATGGATGCTGATAAGTTTGTACTGGTATTGTTTTGGGTTGTGTTTGGAAGACTCTTCAGTTATCATAATACTATCATTAGGTATGGAAGTCAGTATACTTATTATACCGTCTCCATACTGCTGACTTAGGTAATCACAGTGCACACCTTTTCCGATTGTATTATCACCACAATGTACATGATACGATGTGTCCAATGACGATTTTGCATTCCAGTCTTCCTGATAGGATAGGTTGTTTATCGCATTAAACACAAAATTAACCGGTGCTTCAATCTCGATGGATGCGTGCGATGAATATGTACTGGATTTAAATATAGATGCTGTCAGTACCAAAACTATCAGTACTGAAACAGCGATTAAGTATTTTTTTGTTCTGGTCATGAAAAATATCCGTTTTATGAAATAACGCTAACCGAAAGCAAATGTAATGCTTATGACGGAGAATTATTGAATTATTTTAATTGTTCACATTTTTTTCGATGCATTGAATGCAGCTGATAGTAGTTGAATTTGTTTTTGAAATGCAGTGATTTATAATCAACATTACATTTGGATAGATAATAAAAAAAAGCACTTGTTGAGTTAATCAAAAGTGCTTTTCTTTAATTTTTTTAAAATGGTAAAGATTTTCTTAGGCTCCGGTATTTTGTACTTCCGATAATATTCGTTTTGCAGCATTAAGTATTATATCATTGTCCAACTGAACGATACCACCATCCGGTCCAGGTTCAATATGACAACCTACGATTTCCCCATTCTCATACTTTTTAGCTCCGAAATAGTTTCTTATAGTTTGTTCTTCCATATCCAGTTCGGTTGCCAAGCGACTCACACTTCCTGTGGGTAAGGCATGTTTGATTCTTCTTAACTCATCAAATGTAATATTCATGTCCCTAAGATTTAAAAGTTATATAAATAATTAAAATTGTTATCATTGTGCAATTTACGGATTAGTATCTATATCATACTACAAAATTAACAAAATTTTTACAAAAAAAGTTCTGGAACTATTTTCATAAATCCGTAAGTATTGAATGTGTTTGGAGTATGAATAATGTAGGTAACGTATATTCGATATTTTATATTTTACATGTTTTACATTTTTTATGGATTTTACCATATAATATGTTTATATGAAGCGTTGGATTGTATAATTCTATATTTTCTAAATTTCGTTTAGTTAAGATTTACTTAATCCGGTTCAGATGACATACTTTTTTCTATTATCTGAAGTTAATTGGATATCGTCCATATGGTATTGTATCAATTCTTATGCATCGAAAATTTTAACTGAATCAAATTATATTTCATGAAATCAAACTATATGAATTCTCATGTCATTATCTTACTTATTATTATGCTGTTTATGTTGTTCTCAGGAGATGTATCAGCTCAGCATAATCTCGGCGTACATATAGACAATATTCACAGTCAACAGGGGAAACTATATCTGGGATTGTTTGATACTGATGTTCATTTTCCCCATGCTGGTAAGGAACGGACAGCATTGACGATGGAATTGGATGGCATCCAAAATACAGCATACATCGTTTTTAGTAATCTGCCTCCTGGTAAATATGCGCTGGCGGTTTATCAGGACATCAATGGCGATAATAAATGCAATACCAATGCGATTGGCTACCCCAAAGAGCCTTTTGGCTTTTCAAATAATATCCGTCCTGTATTGTCTGCGCCATCCTTTTCAAAAACAGCTGTTCATTTGGATATGGATACGCAGATACGGATTAAACTCATAAAATGACTTACATTAGTACGTAATATTCGTATTATACTTCAGCGTTGTAAATTGCATTCATAGAATGCAATGCCATTATGCCAATTATTAATGATGTTTGACAAAGGTATTACAGTTGTTAATTGCAGGAATCTATATCTAGGATCTGCTGAAAGAACAAGAAAGAGAGCAACGATGTAGGCGGAATGGTTAAACTTGCATAATAAAGCGCAATTGTATTAGACAATAGCTCAAGAAAAACCGTGCATCCAAGCAAAGATACATCAGTCCGGGTGTAGTACCTTTGCCTGGGTTTGAGACACCCTTTGATCAACATTTAGACAAGAATAACCGGTGGGAAAAACTGGAACACCTCATTCCTTGGAATAGTATAGTAAGTGTTTATATATCCAAATTATATAATCATAAACTTGGAGCCGATAGTATCAATCCTGCTTTTCTCGTAATTAAATGTTAATTTGTGTAATTATCAGATAATCAGCACTATAAAATTTTATTTTTATATTTTTGGGTGTCCCAGACCTTTTTATAGGTAGATTTGCTTCATGTTTGTACATAAGAATAGTAACAAAAGTGGTGTAGTTAGTGTCTAATATATCCTGATAAAAGGTTCGGGTGCTTATAAATTAGTTCGAACGATTGGTAGTAGCTCAGATAAATCTGAGATTGAACGAATGGACAGACTTGAAAATACGTCCAATTTATCATCGCTTACAAAGAAGAATAGAAGCTCACATCTGTATCTCATTCGTTGCGTACAAAGAGTATAAAGAGTACAAAGAGTTGGAACGCCAGTTATTGTAAAAACAATCAAGCCTAAGTCCCGAAAAAGTAGTAGACATAGCCAAAACCATATTTGCTATCAAGATTGTACATCCAATCTCGAAAGATGTGTAATTCAAAACGCTTATTATTACAGATGAACAGCGATTATTAGCAAAAATGTTCGGTTTTTAGACTTGGGTGTCCCAGCGAGGAAAACAGGAAATAGTATAGTAGTAACTGATATTAGTGGCGGCATCGTGATTGCCGGCAAACAGATAATTCTTTCTGCATAAGGTCAATGATCAATCTGTTCTCTATCGTATTTCCTATCTCAGATATTATTTGCAAAGGTAGATTCACGAAAACCTTGTTTACAATATGTACGTGGTCGGATTCTAACGTTTCGGAACACGAGAAACATGGATGAATGGTAATAATTCTAATGAATATTATTACTTATTTTCCTCTATAACCTGTTATAATTATTAGAGATCGGGATAATCCCATAAGATATAGGTCAGTATAAATGACACCTCATCAACTAAAACATTTAAGTAACCCCTTAATTTACTTAATTCTTTCAATAATATAAACTAAAATCCTTATTGCAAGTTGCTGCAAATAAACCAACGTCAACGAATAGCATAGTATTTTCCGATCCCCGCAAGGCGACTGGCATTTGCACTACTTAGCCACGGGTATTTGATGATGGATTTTGTTATTATCTCAGACTCATTTAACTTCCCGTCAATAAATTGCTGCGCTAATTCATATATATCTGCTTCAATTTGTTTTACATATGATTCCAGCATTTCTATAGTTTGTTTACTTAGCTCCGGATATTTTTCAAGCATTCGTGAAAGAATACTTTTTTGGAAATTATCTCCCCATTCGGTAGCAAGAGATAATGCATAATTTATTATTTCATTAGCGACCAAGGAGTCAGGATTAATTTCGAAAGGAGGGAAAGACGGATCATGTAATAATTCAGAAGATTGTAGTATTCCCGCTTTTGCCTTTTCCCGCATCAACTCATCTTCATTGGGTATAATATTGCCGAAACCGTCGATGTATTTCATTTGTTGCAGACCGGAACCAGTGTTTTCTGATCCCGTATTTTCGTTATTGACAGGATGGATAATTGTTTCTGCTAATTTTTGAAAATGCAAAACATGAGATCCACCTTTTGGGTGTTCAATTTCAAGGGTATAATTATTATCTGGTAGGAATAAAGTATCAAATAATAATTGTACACTTCCATTTAACCGTTCCTCAATCTTACCACGCTCAACAATTGTATTGGAATTAATGTCAGTCAGTGTATAATTTCCATATCCCATAATGCCGCTCTCCGGCAACCATATAATTAATTGCTGGCAATCCGGATAATGCACAAATTTTACGTTCAACAGGCCAATCTCACCGGAGTTATTTCCTGAATTTTCTGTTTTTCCAATGACGATGATGCCGTTATGCACTATTGATTGCTTTATTTATTTGATTAAAAAATTAAAATATTATGCAATAATATTACCCTTCAATATTGATGTATTACTACCAATAATACATTATCGTCGATTGCAGATATATTAATTCCATTTCCCTCCGGAAGATATAAGAAGAACCACTGCCCATAGTGCATAAGCGATCACCAATACTAAAGGCAAATAGAACAACATTTTTTCAGGTATACCGGCATTTCCGGAATTGTACAAACGCCATCCGACGAAAGCACAAATAATAAAGAGAAAACAACCGAAGAGGTATAATCCTGGTAAGCGAAATGATTCTTCGTGTCCCATATTCTTATTCGCAAAATAAACAAATAGATGGGTTACAGCCATATATCCGGTATAGATAACACCCATTGCATATAGCATTGTAATAATTATGTTAATGACTTTCATATGTTATTCAGGTTCTTTAAGTGAGAGTTAATCAATATATCATCTTTTTTTTTATTGTACTAACTGACCTTTTGCAGGTCAAAAAATAAATTAAATAAAATAAAATTAATTATCTAAGTGACACCAATAGTGACATCTCTGTAGCAGCACTTAAAGTCATATCTCTACCATTGGGTTTGAGACTTTGCAACTCTTTATATGCTGCTTGCACTGCTTTCAAGTACATCTTACCTATGAGCTCAAAATGGTTTGTACAGTTTTTGACAGATCGTTATTTGCTGCTCATAGCTATATTTATCGTGATTGCTTACCAAATAGAGTTCACCAGTAGATTTATCTTTGTTTGTAAAAATTTGTTTGGTTAAGTATACCGGAAAATCCAGCCCTTTTATCCATACTTCTATTCGACTGAGTGGCTCGATACTAATAGCACTCACTGATTAAAATTTACCTTCAAGCTTTTCACTTTTGCTCAAGACAACTAAACGGTTGCTTTTTAGCGCTCCTACAAAATACTTCTTTAAGTCTTTGTGTACAAACTCAAAATTATCATTGGAAGAATACCATGTATCCCATAACACGGTGGAAAACTTAATGCGGTTTTTATGTGCCAAAATCTTTAGTCGTTCTCTGACCAGTTCATTTTTGGTTACCTCGCTTCGCCATTTGTCCGTATTGGTTACAGGATCCTTGTACTTTACAGGTTTGCTCATTTTCTAATAGGATACAGGAGGTTCTATGCTTTGACTCTTACCCAAATCCGTGTGATACAAAAAAACTAATCACATTGATACCTTTATCATTCCTTCCTAACTTATGATCAAATTGATAACAGATGATATCATTTTCAGTAGAATGGGGTTTATCAATGATAAAATCATCTACTGCAAATACTCCTCCATCTTGTTCTATACTTCTGACTATTGGCTTAATGGCTTTCCGGAAATCTGATTGTGTCAATGTTGTCTGAGCTAAAAACCTGCTGATTTGATCATGGCTGTATGCACCATCCAACATTTTGGACATTCCAACAGCCGAACTTAATCCAAAACTTGCAAGCAGATAATCGCTGTACAAGTCAATTAACGCTGGGTTTTTCATCGCTTCTTATTTATTGAGATCCAAACACAAAGTTAATACATATATTTTAGTTTTATATATCGAAATTTAATTAATGCGAAATGTCAGTAAATAATTCTTTATCTTTATACAAGCCGGCTATTATACCAAGTGTTGACAATATCTGCTTCTGTAGTAGGTGTACTTTTATGTGTCCATTCATTGGTATGTGCAGAATACAGATAATCTTCTGACCATGACTTATGGTACTTGCATAATGCTTCTATGCTGTCAAGTATGTATTCGATTTCATCATTGGTCATAATTGGGTGTATGGACATGCGAATCCATCCAGGTTTATTGTTTAAAAAACCCAAATTGATTTCATCTGTCAGCTTTCTGGATTTTTCATGGGAAACTTCAAGCAGATAGTGTCCATACGTACCTGCGCACGAACAACCTCCACGTACTTGTATGCCAAAACGATCATTCAGTAATTTAACTGCCAGATTAAAATGCAGATTGTCAATATAAAATGAGATTACACCCAAGCGATTTCGGTGCTGTCTGGCTAATATCCTGACATTAGGTAACTTGTCCAGACGCTTCCAGATAATATCCAGCATTTCGTGTTCTCTTTCCAGTATGTTTTTAACACCCATTTCTTCTTTTAAGAGGATACTGAATGCTACTCGCATAGTTTGCAAAAATGCTGGTGTGCCTCCATCTTCTCTGGCTTCGATTTCATCCAGATATTTATGCTCACCCCAGGGATTCGTCCAGTCGACAGTTCCACCTCCCGGATTGTCAGGAATACGGTTGGAATATAGTTTTGAATTGAAGATAAGTATACCTGTTCCCGAAGGGCCACCCAAAAATTTGTGTGGTGAAAAATATATGGCATCCAAAAATTCATCCGGATTATCAGGATGCATATTGATGTCAATGTAGGGTGCAGAACATGCAAAGTCCACAAAACAATAACCTCCGGCACGGTGAATCATGCCTGCCATCTTATGGTAGGGTGTGTCCAACCCGGTAACATTGGAGTAAGAAGTAATTGCTGCTATCTTTAGCTTTCTGTCTTTATATTTTTCAAGGAGTGATGCGAAGCTGTCCAGGTCTGCACGACCTTCATTATCAGCGCCTATTATCACTACTTCTGCTATCGTTTCGATCCAGGAAGTTTGATTGGAGTGGTGCTCCATATGTGTTACAAAGATGACTGGTCTGTCTTCCGGACGTATGGTAATTGTGTTACTAAATTTTTCATGTAACTTGAGTCCAAGAATTCGTTGCAGTTTATTGACAACACCTGTCATTCCGCTATTGGAAGATATCAGGATGTCATTTTTAGTTGCATTGACGTGTTTTTTTATAATTTCCTTAGCCTTTTTATATGCCATAGTCATGCTTGATCCGGTTACATTGGTTTCAGTATGCGTATTGGCTACGAAAGGATATATTTTTTTTTCAAATATGGTTTCAATCGGTTGATACATTCTACCGCTTGCAGTCCAGTCGGCATAAACTATTTTTTTTCTTCCGTAAGGCGAATCAAATTCCTGATTTATGCCAATCATGTTTTTTCTGAAAGGTTCAAAATAGGCTTCCAATTTACTAACAGTTTTTGTATTCATGATTTATAATGCTGATTTGACCTTGTTTATCAATATTTGAGCTGTAATATCGTCTTTGGCTTCACAATATATCCTGATTATAGGTTCTGTATTGGATTTGCGCAGGTGTACCCAACCTTCTTCAAAGTCTATTTTAAGACCATCTGTTTCATTGAGCTTTTCATCACTGAAAGTATGTTTCAGATTTTTAGTCATAGCATCGATATCCGTTTCAGCATTAAGTTCTATCTTGTCTTTTATGATTTGATATGAAGGATAGCTGGCTTTTAAATCAGTCATAGTTAGTCTCCTTTCTGCATACAGTGAAAGAAACAAAGCTATACCGGCAAGAGCATCCCGTCCGTAGTGCAGCTCCGGTACAATTACACCTCCATTGCCTTCGCCTCCGATTACAGCATTGCAGGATTTCATCATATTGACAACATTGACTTCACCGACTGCTGAAGCAAAGTACTTTCCTCCATGTTTTTGGGTAATATCAGATAATGCACGTGTCGATGAAAGATTGGATACAGTATTGCCTTTTTCCTTGCTCAAGATGTAGTCAGCCACTGCTACCAGCGTGTATTCTTCACCGAACATACTCCCATCTTCATTGACAAAGGCGAGTCTGTCCACATCCGGATCGACACTGATACCCATATGTGCATTGTGTGTCATAACAGCATTTGATAATGCTTCAAGATGATGCGGCAATGGTTCGGGATTATGTGCAAAATTTCCAAAATCAGTACCATTGATAAGTATGTATTCTACACCTAATGCATCCAGAAGTGGTGGAACTGCTATTGCACCTGTAGAATTAATACAGTCTACGACTACTTTGATACTACTGTTCCTTATACATTCAATTTGTATATGCCTGTAATGCAATATTTTTTCTATGTGATCCTGAATAGAAGTCTCGTAGTGAGTTATTTCTCCCAATTGGTCTGTACCGGCAAATTTCATTTCTTCATCCTGGATATATCCAATGATTTCAAGTCCATCTTCAGGAGATATAAATTCACCTTTATCGTTCAAAAATTTGAGGGCATTCCACTCTTTGGGATTATGACTTGCTGTGAATATGATACCAGCTCCGGCACCCATCTCCGGTACGGCCATTTCGACTGTAGGCGTTGTGGATAATCCCAAATCAACAACATTTATTCCCATCCCTATCAGCGTGTTTACAGCTAGTTGGCTTACCATGTTTCCGCTCAGACGACCATCTCTTCCCACAACTATTTTAGTGGGTAATTTGCGGTTCAATAACCACGTTCCCAGTCCGGCTGTACATGTAACTATATCTACAGGTGTTAGATTTTCTCCCTGTATTCCACCTATTGTTCCTCTGATGCCGGAGATAGATTTTATTAATGTCAAAGTGATAATTTTTATTAGATGAAAATTACTTACAATACGGCAAAGGTACGGCATTTTAATTATAACCTACAGTATAGTAGATCGTAATTATCTATAGATGTCTATTCAATTTGAAAATAGTTCGCTCCTTTCTTTTGAAAAAATATTATTACTACCTTTTTTTATCTCCCGTAAAGTTGCACTTATGACTTGAATCTAAGATTATTTTATATTTTTGCATTGTAGTTGAACGGATATACTAAAGTGGTGGCTGCTGTTACAAGTTTAATACTATCCTCTAATAATATCTCCATGAGCTACAAAATAAGTAAATATTGAGCAATATGGATTTTACATGGTTGTACAAGTTGGCAGGGGAACTTACCAAACGTCAAAAAAATATTTTGATGGTAGTAGGTTTGTTGATTTTTCTATTGATTTGGTCAGTACTGACTTTAGGTACGAGTCCTGTGATACCCCGCGCTATTTTTCCAGATCCTTTACGGGTCTTTAATGCATTCGGCGAACTGTATGAAAAAAACGATCTCGTCCGGAATCTGTCCAAATCCATTGGTTTGAATTTTGGAGGTTATATTAAAGCCGTTGCTTATGCTGTTCCTATCGGATTTTTGATAGGCTTGGTTCCTTTTTTCAGAGGAGCTTTCCAAAAATTGATTGATGCAATTCGTTTTTTACCACTGACTGCCCTTACAGGATTGTTTATTATATGGTTTGGTATATATGCCGAACAAAAAATAAACTTCCTGGCATTCGGTATATTTATATATTTGTTGCCGATTGTTATTCAGCGGATAGACGAAGTGGATGATGTTTATATCAAGACAGTTCATACCTTAGGGGCCGGATATTGGGGGACGATATTTACAGTATATTTGCCTTCCGTGATATCTAAATTGTCGGATGACATCCGAATATTAACGGCTATATCCTGGACGTATATAATTGTAGCAGAAACATCAGCAGATCAGGGAGGCATAGGTTCTTTGATTTACAAAGCAGGACAACGGTTGGGTAGGGTAGATATCACAATAGCTTGCCTCATTATAATCATGATTGTAGGTGTTTTTCAGGATAAAACATTTGCATATCTGGATAGAAAAATATTTCCATTCAAATATCAGCTGAAAGAGACATATGATGCTTCCAAAAGCCTTAAGACGGTGAGTGAATGGGATGCCATAACGGATTATATAATATCATTGGTATCCTGGATATTTATCCTTATTTATATAGGGTTGACTATTAATGAGTTTACACCTTTTATCGGGGATGTGCGACCGTTGAGCTATCTTTTTGGTGATACTTTATGGACGATTCACGTGGTATTTGTGCTTGTCTTTGTTTATCAAATTTATCAATTATTGAAGAAGTTTAACCTGGTAAAATGAATAGAGTAATATTTGAAGATAATGTTTCCTTAGACAATATTATTGATCTGCGTGGTATAGGTCAGTCATATGATGGTGGTAAAAATTGGATTATCAAGGATTTTGACCTGCTGATAGAAGATAAACCGGCTCAGGGACAATTTGTAGTATTGCTGGGTATGTCCGGAAGTGGAAAATCTACAGTGCTACGTTATATATCCGGACTTCAGAAACCTACAGAAGGTAAGGTGCTCATTAAAGGCAAACCAATTGATGACAATACGCACATTAGTATGGTTTTTCAACAGTATTCATCGCTGCCATGGATGACCGTTCTGGACAATGTTGGTCTTGCATTACGTTATCAGGGTGTTCCAAAAAAGGAGCGGGATGAAAAGGCAATGGAGTTAATAAAAATGGTAGGTCTTGAAGGGCAGGAAAAGAAATATGCTATGTATCCAACACTTTCCGGAGGACAACTTCAACGTGTTGCTATTGCACGTAGTTTGCTGGCCAATCCTGAGATTTTATTGATGGACGAGCCCTTTGGCGCTTTGGATATCAAGACCCGTATTCAGATGCAGGAGTTGTTACTGGATGTATGGGATAAGTTTCATACGACAATTATCTTTGTCACACACGATATTTCTGAAGCAGTATACCTGGGTGATGATATCTATATTATGAAATCAGCTCCTTCTCATATCGTCGAACATATCCCAGTTAATCTTCCGATTCCACGACGCAGAGATATAAAAAGAGACCCAAATTTTATGGAAATTGTACACGAAGTTGAAGACCTGATGATTAAGGTAGGAGGATATAAATGATGTCGTGTAAAATAATTATTAATTCCTCTTTCTACTCTTATTCCGGGCATAATCCATAAATATAAATTCTCCTAATCCATCCAGTGAAGAGTAGAATGCCTTACCATTATTGGCCTTTGTAAACTGATCTACAAAATGGATGAGATAAGGATCTTGTGCTATCATAAAAGTTGTAATTGGAATACCGGATTTCCGGCAGTTGGCAGCTAATCCCAGGGTTCTGCCGATTATTTTTCTGTCCAGTCCATATGGATTTTTATAGTAGTTTTTCCCTTTCTTTATGCAGGTGGGTTTGCCATCAGTAATCATCATAATTTGTTTGTTTGGATTCCTTCGTTTACGTAATATTTCCATAGCCAGTTCCAGTCCTGCTACAGTATTGGTATGGTACGGACCGACCTGTAGGTAAGGGATGTCCTTGATTTCTATTTGCCATGCATCGTCACCAAATACGATTATATCCAGCGTGTCTTTAGGATAATACTGTGTAATCAACTCAGCAAGTGCCATCGCTACTTTTTTGGCTGGTGTGATTCTGTCTTCACCGTATAGAATCATTGAATGTGATATATCAATCATTAATACAGTACTAGTTTGTGTCTTATAGAAGGTCTCATGTATTCTGAGATCCTGTTCCATTAGATTGAATTGTTCGATGCCGTGGTTGATTTGTGCATTTTTCAGAGACTCAGAAACTGCAATGTTGTCATATCTGTCTCCAAATTCAAATGGGCGGATACTGTCTGTAAACTCGTCTCCTTGTCCGGGTACAATTGTATTGTGTTGACCATATTTTGATTTTTTCAGCTGATCAAATATTTCATCCAATGCCTGACGACGTAGGGCAGCATCCATTTTGGCTGTAGACTTGTAAGTTGGATTTGAATGTAGTTTAGAATTTTTGATATACCCTTTTTCCTCAAGGTCCTTGATAAAATCAGCAATACCGTAATTTTTGTTGGTCAGTTTATACTCTTTATCAAGTTCTGTGAGCCAGACAAATGCTTCGGCAACATCATTGGAAGTATGTATGAGTATTTCCTTAAATAAACTTAATAACTCATCAAAAGGGTGTTCCGGATGTTTGGATATGTAACCATTAAATAACCAACCTTTCATAAATAGTCTGTGATTCGTAATATTGATAAACAGCAATATCGGAAAGATAGTTGTTGAAGTAATGCGGAGGACGTAGCACACTAACATATATGTCAGATGTGAAAAGTGTAAAAATTTTAATGTTCAGCCCAGTCTTGCCGCATTTCTTTTAGCTGTTCATTAATCCATGTATAGCTTTTACTGCATAGGATTTCTCCATCATTATCTGTAATTGGAGTTCCAAATCTAATTCTCACCTGAGTTCTCCACTTTGAAAACTGAAACAAATACTGAGGTACAAACTTTTCCTTTACCCACAGGTCCTTATGGGATTTGTATTCAATAGCTATGGGAACGACAGGAATATTGTTTTCAGCAGCTTCTGTGAAGGAACCTACTCTGAATGGCAGTGTGCCGGCATCCTTTCCTACTGTTCCTTCCGGATATAGTAATATATTGTAGCCAGACAGAATGGTATCCGTAAGTTTACTTCGGGCAGCTGTTCTGGAGGTTTTGTCATTGCGATTTACCCAGATGACACCCGTAAGTTCAGCTCCTTTGTTGATGATGGGATAATTTGCAACTTCCGCTTTGGCTAATACAAAAGCAGGCAAATAACGGCATGCTACAGCAGGGTCAGTAAATGATCTGTGATTGGAAACATAGAGCGCAGGTGTACTAATAGGATTTCCTTGTTTTTCGATGTGAATATTAAGAATCGGAATTCCAATGTATTTCAGATAATTTTCCCTAAGTTTTAGTGCGCGTTCTTTAGTATGGGGTATAAAAATACATGAAATACCATAAGCCGTTATAAATAAAGACATAATGCCAAAGGCGAAAATACCCCTTACGACAGCCAGTAAATATAATAACAGATTCAAGTTAACCGGATAATTTTAAAATAATAAATATAAAGAATCAGCGTGCAAATCGGGTTTAAACATGTTGATCTGTGCTTGAGTCTTCAGATTTTTCTTTTTCAGCTTTCATCTGAGGAAAAAACAATACTTCCTGAATTGAATTCTGATTGGTCATAATCATAGCAAGTCTGTCCATACCTATACCGAGACCGGCAGTAGGAGGCATGCCATATTCCAAAGCTCTTAAGAAGTCTTCGTCTAAAGTCATCGCTTCTTCATCTCCTCTCTTGCCTAGCTCTAATTGAGCTTCGAATCGCTCTCTCTGATCAATTGGGTCATTTAATTCCGAAAACGAATTTGCTATTTCCTTACCATTGCATATGGCCTCAAATCGCTCCACAAGACCAGGCTTTGATTTATGCTTTTTAGCCAAAGGTGACATTTCCACAGGGTAGTCCGTGATAAATGTCGGCTGAATGAGTTGTCCTTCACATTTTTCTCCAAAAATTTCATCTATAAGTTTACCTTTTCCCATGGTACTGTCTACGGGTACATTGAGGCTTTTTGCTGTGGATATGAGTTGGTCTTCATTCATTTCGCTTATGTCAATACCCGTAAAATGTTGAATGGCTTCATACATTGTAAACCGTTTCCATGGACGTTTGAAATCGATTAGATTATCCCCAACCTGGATTTGAGTCGTACCGTGAATATCCATTGCTACTTTTTCAACCATTTCCTCTACTAAGTTCATCATCCATTCGTAGTCCTTGTAGGCAACATACAACTCTATCTGAGTGAACTCAGGATTATGAAATCTGCTCATTCCTTCATTTCTGAAATCCTTACTGAATTCATACACACCATCGAAACCTCCGACTATTAATCTTTTCAGATAGAGTTCATTGGCTATTCTCAGGTATAATTTCATGTCCAGCGTGTTATGATGCGTAGTAAATGGTCTTGCAGCAGCACCACCATACAATGGCTGAAGGATGGGTGTTTCGACTTCAAGATACCCAAGGTGATTCAGATATGCTCTCATCGAATTGTACATCTTGGTACGCTTGATAAATGTGTCTTTAACATTTTCATTGACAATTAAATCTACATACCGCTGGCGGTATCGCTGTTCCGGATCAGTAAATGCATCATATATATTTCCTGCATCATCCTTTTTAACAACAGGCAGAGGTTTCAGGGATTTAGAAAGTAGTTTCAGAGAAGTAACATGGATGGAACATTCACCTACCTGTGTGTAAAAAGCATAGCCTGTTATACCTATGAAATCACCCAGATCCATATATTTTTTAAAAATATCATTGTACAGCGTCTTGTCTTCATCTGGACATATCTCATCTCTGGATATATAAATCTGAATACGACCGGATGCATCCTGCAATTCAGCAAATGATGCCTTACCCATTATTCTCCTGGACATCATTCTTCCTGCCATGGATACCTGCTGATAGGTTGTATCACCCGGTTTGAAATTTGATTGAATTTCTGATGCTGCAGCATTTATTTTAAATTCAGCACTTGGGTACGGATCATATCCGGCATCTATGATTTTTTTAAGATTATCCCTTCTGATGATTTCCTGTTCATTAAGCTGTTGCATATATGTTGTGTTGTGATATTTTGTTAATGGTGAAATTCATAGAATATTACCTGACGGTATTATGAAATTTCAACTAATATAGTATGTCAGTATAAACTTATGGTAATGAATGAAGTATATATAATAAAAAAAAAGGGCAATTTAATCAAAAGCCCTTATTTTTTAACAATTCAAAGTCTAAATAACTAACTTCTGATTAAAATCTTCTATCTCTTGGTTTAAAATTGTTATCTCTTCTTTGAGGCTGTGTTCCTCTTGGTTCAGCTTTTTTACATACAATTGTTTGTCCTTCGAACTGACTTTCATTCAATTGTGCAATTGCAGCCATACCTGCATCCTCACTTTCCATCTCAACAAATCCATATCCTTTAGATCTGCCAGTTTCTTTATCAGTAATAATAATTGCAGAAGTAACTTCTCCAAATTGTGAGAACAATTCTTTTAAAGAATCTGTGGATGTTCTGTAGTTTAATTTCGCAACAAAAATGTTCATTAAAAATAATTAAAAAAAATAAAAAAAAATAAGAATTAGAGAGCACCCTCTTTTGGGTATGTTATTCAATATCGGCGCAAAGATACATATCTTTTTTATGTTTATACATAATTTATAAAAATATTAATAAAATATTATTTTAGTTTTATTCTTATATAAGTGTTTACGATTGTCCCTTTTTTTGAGTTTTTTATGAGATAATAGAATAATATCTGTTGTTATTCTTATCTTCGGATTGGTTTAATTCGTATTTCTATCCTTTTTAGATATAGAAATCTTTCAATTTTAAATTTTTTAATAATAATTATGAATGCAGAATATATCTTATATTTTATGTTAAATCATAGAAATACAATATATAATATATAATTATAAAAATAAATATATATAGTTTAAAATGTACTTTTCTTAATCCTTATTTAACTTTCTTAGTGCAAAAACATTATCTTTGCAGGTTTCAAAATTGATGTTTAATTCTTTTAATATTATAAAGTATTTATGTCTAAAGTAAATATAGGTATCGTTCAGATGTCTTGTGTAGCGTCACCTGAAATAAATATGGACAAAGCGATACGAGAGATCAGGAAAGCTGCTGTTAATGGAGCACAGATTGTTTGTCTTCAGGAGTTGTTTTCTTCATTGTATTTTTGTGATGTGGAAGATTATGACAATTTTAAGTTAGCAGAACCAATTCCCGGTCCATCAACAGAAAAACTGGGGGCTATAGCAAAAGAGCTTGGAGTCGTAATTATTGCTTCACTATTCGAGAAAAGAGCGCCGGGAATTTATCATAATACTACTGCTGTTTTGGATGCAGATGGCAGCTATCTGGGTAAATACCGCAAAATGCATATTCCCGATGACCCTGCATTTTATGAGAAATTTTACTTTACTCCAGGTGATCTGGGTTATAAGGTGTTCAAGACCCGATTCGGCACCATAGGAGTACTGATTTGCTGGGATCAGTGGTATCCTGAAGCCAGTCGTATTACTGCTTTGATGGGTGCTGAAATCATGTTTTATCCCACGGCAATAGGCTGGGCAGTAACTCAGGATGAAGCGACCAACAGGGATCAGTATGATTCATGGCAGATTATTCAACGCTCACATGCAGTAGCTAACGGTGTTCCGGTAGTCAGTGTCAATAGGGTAGGATATGAACAGGATGGAGCAATGAAGTTTTGGGGTGGTTCATTTGTCGCAAACGGTCAGGGAAAATTATTATATCTGGCATCACATGACAATGAAGAAACACAGGTAGTAGAGGTTGACCTGAATCAGTCAGATGAATTCAGAGTACACTGGCCTTTTATGCGCGACCGGAGAATAGATAGTTATCATCCTGTAACAAAACGTTTTATAGATGAAGATTGATTTTACCCCGCGTGAACTGGGATATTATTTTCCCGCCGAATTTCATAGACAAAATGCACTTTGGTTGTCCTGGCCACATAAAGAAGATTCGTGGCCGGGTAAACTGGATACGATATACAATCCTTATGCTGAATTTATACTACAGGTTGCAGACCATCAAAGAGTGTGTATAAATGTCAATGATGGAGCCATGCATCATTTTGCTATTGACAGGATAGTCAATAGTCAGTATGCCAAAAACGTGTCAGACCTGGATGCACTGATAGATAACATTGTATTTTATTATCATCCTACCAATGATGCATGGTGCAGGGATCATGGTCCGGCGTTTTTGATTCACAGGGAAAATAACAGCAAAGCTATCGTAGACTGGGGTTATAATGCCTGGGGAGACAAGTATCCTCCATACGATCTGGATGATGTTATTCCAACTTTAATCGGTCAGAAAATGGGTTTGCAAGTATTTAATCCAGGCATTGTTATGGAAGGTGGCAGCGTGGAGTTTAATGGCAAAGGTACCTTACTGACTACCAAATCTTGCTTACTGAATAAAAACAGAAATCCGCATCTGACTCAATATGAAATCGAAAATCACCTGATTGAATATTATGGTGTAGAGCACATACTCTGGTTGGATGAAGGCATCGTTGGCGATGATACAGATGGTCACATTGATGATATAACCAGATTTGTGAATGAAGATACTGTTGTTACGGTGATTGAAAAAAATCGTTCAGATGACAACTATGATATTCTCAAAAACAATCTGAAGGATTTGCAGCGTATGAAGTTGCAGGATGGCAGCCCATTGAATGTAGTTGCTTTGCCTATGCCTGATGCTGTTGAATATGAAGATCAGCGTCTTCCTGCTTCATATGCCAATTTTTATATTTCAAATGAAAAGGTAATTGTACCCATTTTCAGGGATGATAAAAACGATACGGAAGCACTTGATATTCTAGCGGAATGTTTCCCCGAAAGGGAAGTGGTAGGAATAGATTCTGTTGATATTATTTGGGGTTTGGGAAGTTTTCATTGCCTGAGTCAGCAGGAACCGGATATAACGTCTTGATTTAAAATCCTAAGATTCGTATAATTAATGTGTTACTTAGTCTGAAAAATGCATACTTTTGGATTGTTTTTTATTACTTTAATGTTATGATAGTTAAAAATGATAGAGAATAACGATTTACTGAAAAAAATAAAAGGATTGTTCATAGTTTCTGATGGTGAGACATCTGCTGAGACAATAAATAATACCCCTGCAAATGATGTAACTACTAACTATGCCGGTACTGTGTCTGTATCTGATGATGGTAATGTGGTCATGAATGAGAAGCATGTACAGATGCTGATGACTGCCATACAACAGAATAATATGGAAGGTTTTGATTATCTTGAATATAAGAACTCTTTGAAATCTATATCCAATGTAATCAGTGACGAAACCATGCGCTACAAATCAGCATTTGAGATGGCCAAAACTATGGGACTGGATAAAAAGAAACTGTTGGATAGTGCTGCTTTTTATCTGAATGTATTGGGTGGTGAACAAAAAAAGTTTTTGGATGCCATTGAAAATCAGAAGTCTAAGCAAATACAGGGAAGAGTAAATACAATCGAAGATCTGGATAACAAAATAGTAGAAAAGAAAAAAACAATAGAACAGCTGAATAAGGACCTGGAATCCATTAATGAGCAAATGTCTGTATTAAAAAAAGAAATTAACGAAGAGGTAACAAAAATTGAAGTGACAAATAAACAGTTTATGGCTTCTTATGAGTATGTAACATCGCAGATTAAAGAGGATATAGAAAAAATTAATACTAACATTTAAGCTTTTTTCATTTGGATTTTAATTTAGAAACAATATTTTTTCATTTTATTAGCCTGAATCCTTACTTTTGAGGATATTTTTATTTCTGGTATGACTAAACAAATGACAAAATCATTTTGGTCCAGGCCTGA
>JADZFD010000022.1 GCA_020850225.1 Saprospiraceae bacterium
ATCGCCGACTGTGGTTCATTGATGATAGGTGTACTTAGAAGTGATCCGAATACACCACCGTTGGTTATCGTAAACGTACCGCCCTTCATTTCGTCCAGTGTCAGTTTGCCGTTTCTGGCTTTATCGGCGAGTTCCTTCAATTTAATTTCTATTTCGTGGTATCCCAGAGATTCCACATTCTGAATGGGTGGCACTACAAGTCCATTAGGTGTGGAAATGGCAAAGGAAATATCGACATAATCATGGTATACCAGGTTACTGTCATCTATCATAGCATTGACATCCTGCATTTCCATCAAAGCTTTGGCACACGCTTTGGCAAACAGGGACATATATCCAAGTTTCACACCGTATTTAGCAACAAATTTGTCCTGATATTTTTTTCTTAATTCATTGACTGCCGTAAGGTCTACTTCATTAAAAGTCGTCAGCATGGCAGTATTGTTTTTGGCAGATACCAATCTCGCAGCTATGGTTTTGCGCATTCTGCTCATCTTCTCGACTCTCACATTTCTATCGCCAGCATTACTGATATTAACCGTACTTGCAGCGGGTGTGTCTTTTGGTTTTTCTGCCGCCGCTACTGATGGTGTTTTCTTATTGTCCTGAACTGCCTGAATTGCATCCTCTTTGGTTATTCTTCCGTCTTTTCCCGTACCTGTCACGTCAGATGAAGCTAGATTTCCTTCTCTCAGGATTTTAGCTGCTGCCGGTGATGGATGACCTGACGCATACGTTGCAACAGTCTCAGGAGTTTCCGGTTTAGGATTATTATCGGGTTGACTTGCCGGAGTCTCCGGTACAGATGTATCAGCAGCCGAAAAGGAAGTATCTATTCTGGCAACCAGAGCACCGATAGGCAGATCATCACCTTCATTGGCTACATATATCAGTTTACCTGTAGCTTCTGCCGGAAATTCCAACGTTGCCTTATCAGATTCAAACTCACAAATGGGCTCATCTACACGTATGATTTCGCCATCTTTTTTTAACCATTGTGAAAGTGTTACTTCAGTTATAGATTCACCGATAGTAGGTACTTTCATTTCTATAATACTCATAATCCATTATATTTACGGGGTCAAAGGTAGTGACTTTAAGACACTTTTGACCATTTAGATCATTTAAATAAAGAATGTAACATTCATTAAAGATGTTTGGTTGAATATCCTTACTATTTGAAAGGTTTTTATGGCAAATCTGTTACAGGCTTTCAGCAATATAATTCAGAATTTTTGCAACAGCAACACGTACATCTCTGATGGGTACATCAAAATTGTTGTTCATAAAGCTGAATGCCAGTACACGTCCTTTGGATGTGATAATATATCCGCTTAAATTATATACGCCCGTCATAGATCCGGATTTAGCCATAATTTTGGATTTGGACATTTTGCTTTTTATACTATCCGACTGATTTACTTTTATTTCATTGAAGAATGAAAACAATCGTTCTGTTTTCTCTTCCTTATATAATTTATTCAGTAGATAAACGAGACTAGAGGGTGTACAGCGATTGTATCTCGACAAGCCGGACCCGTCTACCCAATATATTTTTTGGGGTAAGTCATTCAAATATGCATCTTTTATCCATTTTATAAATACCGCTGTATTCAGGGTATCAATCGCCTGCATGGCTCCATTCAGCAACATATGTTCCGCCAGCATATTGTCACTTTTGAACATCATTCTTTTAAGAACGGTATCAACCGGCCATGAATATTTTGTCGAATAATTCAATGGCAACCGCTGATAACCGGTATCAATTCTTGTTCCCAATACCTGCCCCAACAGATTTAAATTTACCTGAGCAGCATATTTATACGGCACTTCCTGGCTGAAAAAGGAGTTGGACGAAAGGGCAGAAGGTAAAACAAACCGGTTACTGTCCCTATCCCGTCTGATATACGGTTCCTTTTCACTAAAATCTATGGACAACATGGGAGATGATGGTACCATTGTCATTCTATTTTTTTCCTGTTTTACGCTTAATACATTTCCATACAATGGCATTGCTGTTATTTCGGTCTGATATGCATCATTATAGTCGTCCCACATCCATCCTCTTCCGTAAGGAGACAGCATATTGTAATTGGCAAGATGTATTTTTTTTCTATTTGTTTTCCTTTTCAGGAAATGCACGATAGTACTGTCTTCAAAATAAGGATGCAATAAGGTCGGATCAGCTGTTCCCCAAAAAGTAAAACTTGTATCGCTTTCAATATATTTAAACGCAGCACATGAGTCTTTACATGTTTTCAGGCATGCAAAAAGCGTAAACAACTTGGTATTGGATGCAGAGGTAAAGTATTTGTACTCATTCATATTAAAAATAACTGTATCCGATGATAAGTCATATAATTCAAATCCACTGAATCCATTTCTGAATGCCCTGTAACTCCTGATATGATTGGATATCTGCATTTGCAATTCACCTGATTTGGCAGGTGTATCCACCCAGTCATCTGCTTGTTCCAGGCTATCGGATACTGAAGAGATAACAGCTGTATCTTTTGTTGTGGCATCCTCAGTTTCTGTAATTACTACGGGAATGGCATGGGATAATTTAGGTGTTTTACATGAAAATAATCCAACAAAACCACATAATAATAACGAAACGAATAATCTCCGTACTGTCATCATTTAAAAATATGAATAGTTTAATATGCTACACACTTACGCTATAATCCCGAAGTGCTTCATTAAGTGATACTTTAGTATCTGTAGAGGTTTTTCTCTTACCTATGATGAGTGCACATGGAACCTGATATGTTCCTGCCGGAAATGCTTTGGTATATGACCCGGGAATAACAACCGAACGTTCTGGCACTTCACCTCTGTATGTAACGGGCTCACTACCTGACACGTCGATTATATGCGTCGATTGTGTAAGAACAACATTAGCTCCCAATACCGCTTCCTTTCGTACACGTACTCCTTCCACCACAATACAGCGGCTACCAATAAAACAATCGTCTTCGATGATGGTAGGGCTCGCCTGAGGTGGCTCCAGTACACCACCAATACCTACACCACCTGACAGATGCACATTTCTGCCTATCTGAGCACAGGATCCAACCGTAGCCCAGGTGTCAACCATCGTACCACTACCTACCCATGCGCCTATATTGACATAAGAAGGCATCAGGATGGCACCGGGTTCAATAAAACTTCCATAACGTGCTATAGCATGCGGAACCACACGTACACCCTGGGATTTGTAATCCTTTTTGAGTGGTATTTTGTCATGAAACTCAAATGGTCCAACCTCGATGGTCTCCATCTGCCGGATTGGAAAATACAGAACAATAGCTTTTTTCACCCATTCATTCACCTGCCAATGGTCTTCCTGGGGTGCTGCTACCCTTAATATTCCCTGATCGACGAGACGCACTACTACGTTGATAGCTTCAACTGAAGAAGCTAAAGACAACTTACTCCGGTCCTCCCATACTGACTCTATAATATTCTGTAATTCCTGCATGCTATATAAAATATGTCGTTAAAATATATAAATCCTTTAAAAAATAATCAGATATGCAATCATCTGAGATAGTATTCCTACAAGATAACCGCCAAAAATTTCGTCCTTTGAATGTGCTTTCAGATATAACCGGGCTGTACCTACCGCTCCTGCCAAAATGATAGCAATAATCACCGCCATCCGGTCACTTACTCGGAATCCAACTGACGTAAATGGTATCATCAGGTCTGTAAACCCATACGTCCATTGAAAGACAATCATCAGCATAATAGTTGCAACTCCTCCAGCACCGATAGCGTGAAGACTGATCTTAGAGAAATTATTTATAATCAGTGCCAGGAACAAGGCTATCGTACTACCCAGTACAAACGTGGTAAATATGCCGGGAATATTGTCATTGTTCCGTATATTTATATACAACCACATATAAAATACACCGGTGATAATCAAGGGAAGTATCCGATCGTATTTGTCCTCCATTTCCAATGATTTAATCAGTCCCAGGGCGCGCATCATCAATACTGCAATCAAGGGAAACATAATGGCTATAGCAACTATTGTTATCAGAACCAGTCCCGCAGCTTTGTCATTGGGAAATCCAAACAGATATTTATTGGTCTTCATCAAAAAAAACAGAACGTACCCAATTAAAAACATCGGGTGCATTAGGTATGAAATGACTTTTGAAGTAATTTTAAGCATATCTGACTTTAAGGTACAAAGATGAAAAATTTTGATCAATTGATAAGGGTTTATAGTTGATTAATTCATTCCGGCAACTTTGAACGAGCATAATAATTAGTAAATGAATAGGGATATTAAATTATAACATTCGAACATAATCATATTTTATATATTACAAACAATTGTAATGTTATAAAATTTTCATTAATAGAAATAGTATAAATGAAACAATGTCTTCTTACAATTTTTTCCCTGATTATTAATTTTTTTAAAAAAATGTGTACACTATGTAACTATAGCTATCGATTAAAGTCTTATTATTGTTGTAATTTTAGTAATTAATATTTAAAACAGATATACTTATGAAATGGGAAGGACGACGTCAAAGTGACAATCTGGAAGACCGTCGAGGCATGAGCACAACAGGAAAAGTGGCTGTAGGGGGAGGTGCTATAGGCCTGATATTTTTATTGTTTCAATTGTTTATGGGAGGTGACAGTCAGGACATTGCCAATGCACTTGCCCAACAAATGCAGGCAACTCAAAGCCAGACAACTTCAAGGGAATTGTCTCCACAGGAAAAATTGGTTGGTGAATTTGTTTCAACTATTCTGGCTTCTACCGAAGATACCTGGCATGAAGTATTCAGAAAAAACAATATGACCTATAAAGAACCCAAAATGGTATTATTTACGGATGCAACCAATTCGGGGTGCGGAGGTGCCAATGCCAGTACCGGTCCATTTTATTGCCCTGCAGACCAGACAGTTTATATGGATCTGGCATTTCTGAATGTACTCAGAAACCGTTTTGGTGCTAAAGGCGGAGATTTTGCCATAGCCTATATCATAGCGCATGAAGTAGGTCACCATGTTCAAAACCTATTAGGTATACTCCAACAGACTCACAACCTTCAAAGGCAGACCAGTCAGGTTCAGGGAAATCAGATACAGGTAGCTACTGAACTTCAAGCAGATTATCTGGCAGGTGTCTGGGCGCATTACGAACAAAAATATATAGAACCCGGGGATGTAGAAGATGCTATGAATGCAGCAGCTTCCGTAGGTGATGACCATATCCAGAAATCCACGCAGGGATATACTCAGCCTGAAACGTATACACATGGAACATCCAAACAACGTGTAGAATGGTTTAACAGGGGTTATAAGAGTGGCGATATCTCACAGGGAGATACTTTTGGTGAACTCCTGCGATAAAAAAGCGGATATTTACCGGTAATACTCTATTTTAATCCGGGTGTACGTTCTGAAAATTCGTCATTTAAAAGCGTATGCCGGCTTTCCAGCGGTACATTCCAACCACGAATAAAAAGGTAATCAATCTGTGTGCTGGTTTCAAACAGGTCACCTGTTGCGACCACCAGATTGGCTACCTTTCCCTTTTCAATGCTCCCGTACATCTTGTCGATGCCAAATATCTGAGCTGGATGTATGGTTACTGCTTTTAATGCTTCTTCAACACCCATGCCATAAGCTGCTGCAAACCCTGCATTAAAAGGAAGGTTTCTTGTATTTTCCGCATCATTCGTACGGATGGCTACTTTAACGCCTGCTTTTGTCATAATACCGGCATTGGTGTAAGATGCATCATATCTGTGATATTCCCTACCCGGCAAATCCAGTACTGGTCCTGTAATAACGGGAATACCAGCCTGGGCTATCTTATCAGCTATCCTCCAGCCTTCAGAAACACCCATAAAGACTGCCTTAATATTTTTATCCTTTACCCATTGAAGAGCTGCTTCTATATCGTTTTTGGCATTTACCTCGATAAATAATGGATTTTTACCGTATGCTACCGGCATCATAGCCTGCATCTGTGGATTGTAATTGTCCCAGACTGTCCGGGTTGCTTTTGCTATAGAGTCTATTTTTTTGTATGCAAGTATTTCGTTCCACATATCATTTATTTTTGCGATAGCCTTTTCAGCATCTTTGCTGATATCCTCGTCGGTTCTGCTATCCCAGCGGTGGCGGCGTCCCGTAGATGGAAACTGCATGATTACACCTTCAGCACCGGCGGACATTTGCTCCGGAGTATAACCAAACAAATCGATGACAGCTCCTGTACCTGGAAAAGTACCACCCTGTGGCTTGGCAAATACGGTCGTTACACCATTGACCCTTGTCACAGGTATGGAAACAGAGTTGGGATTTACTGCTGTTAACGCTTTCATTTGCGGTACAAAATCACCAAGCTCACTAAAATCCTTAGTCAGGGAAATGGAGCCAATCTCCTGTAGTCCCAATCTGCTTCCGCTGTCTATCATTCCGGGATATACGTGTTTATTGGTACCATCAATGACTCTGGCTTCCTTAGATACAATACCTGAACCTACATTGGCTATTCTGCCATCTTCAATCAAAATATCTCCCTTAATTGTACCCTGAGTAATCGTATGTATAGTGGTATTTTTAATCAAAAAATTACCTGCTTCTGCTTTTTTTACCTGTTGTCCGAAAGCAATGTGCGTTGTTGTCAACATTACAATCAAACTATTTAATAAAAATCGATTCATTATCTATCTGAATTGGTGTTATAGATTAATTTTGAAATATTATTTCTGAGGATCGGACATTTAATGTTCATGGTGCAATCCTTCAAAAAGCCATGCTCCCACATCCTCCATACAGCTATGATGTTCCATACCTGCTTCGCTTTCATAGAATGAAGTATATTTCTCTGTCGGACTAATGAACATACGCATATCATCGGGATCGTTTTTAATATCAAAACGAACGATTCCGTCTACTATAGTCATTTGAGGAATAGCATATACAGAAAGCGGATGCCCTTTGAAAATGGTTATATCTCCATCCTTGCCGACTTCAAGTGAGCCTGTCCGGGCATCTATACCCAATTGTTTAGCGGGATTAATAGTAATCAGTGCCAATGCTTCCTCATCCTTGAGATGTCCGTATCGCTGTGTTTTGGCTGCTTCATGATACAGGTGGCGGATGAGTTCATCGGAATCGGAATTGATAGATGTAAGCACCCCATTGCGTGTAAGGATTGAAGCATTATAGGCTGTTGAATAGTATACTTCAAATTTGTATGCCCACCAATCCGAAAATACAGATGCCGTTGCTCCGAATGCTGCCAGTTCAGGAGCGATTTTAAATCCTTCATTGACGTGCTGAAAACAGATTTTATCAATACCGTAGTCTTTCAGTACCCGCATCAGCATCAGGATTTCGTCTGCCCTGTACGAGTGGCAATGTATGAGAATTTTTCCTTGCATAATATCAGCGAGTGTTTCCATCCGCAAGCTATATGGTGGTTCATTTTTGGTTACTCCCTTTTTAAAGTCATTTTGAGCTTTCATATACAACTGTGCCTCACTGAATGCATTCCTGAACACCTGTTCTACGCCCATACGTGTATTAGGTAGTATTTTACTTCCTTCACCATGCACGCGAATGGGATTCTCTCCAAGGGCAAATTTTATGGTTCGGGGTGCACCCTTCATTATCAGTTCGTCGGGATGGGTCACTCCATAGCGGTGTTTGATGGTCTGACACTGTCCGCCAATAGCGTTGGCTGATCCGTGCAT
Source organism: Saprospiraceae bacterium (assembly GCA_020850225.1). Taxonomy (GTDB): domain Bacteria; phylum Bacteroidota; class Bacteroidia; order Chitinophagales; family Saprospiraceae; genus OLB9. Next base: position 7,743 of record JADZFD010000022.1, read on the forward strand.
GGCGTGAGAAATGGTAACACCTCCTGCAAGAGCCCTGTAAATGGCGATGTCAAACGGGTTGAGTACGTCGGCCATCTGTACCTCTGCTGTGACAGGACTTGCAGCCTCATTTATCGCATCCAAAGCGATATGAGAATGTGCATCAATGATACCGGGCATTACATACATGTCTGTTGCGTCTACAACCTTAGTACCGGGAGGAGCGCTTATATTGGAGGCTATACGGGCTATTTTTCCATCCGATATCAGCACGTCTGTTTTTTCCAGATTGCCTTTGGTTATTGTCAGCACATGGCCGTTTTTAATCAGTATATTCTGTCCCGATATTCCGAAAGGTAATACTATGATTATCAGAATCAGGTATTTATGTAACATCATCATACTATATTAATCTTTTATTCCGGTTTACTTATAAATGTACCTTTGACAGGAAAACTACCAAATTCTCCCACGTCAGCACTACCACTAAAACTTTTTTCCTGCATATTCAGGTCAAAATTGATTTTTATATCCTGCCCCATAGCTACGGTGATATTGAAAGTTAATTGATTGCCTTCTATTGAAACATTATCCGCATGTATTACTGTATTGCCGTCTGATTCGTTTTGAACCGTTAGATTATACTGACCATCTTTACGGAAGATCTTCAACTTGCCTTGCTGTGTATTTCCGGCAACATCTACAGTATATGACCATATTCCTTCATAGTTTTGTTCTCCTTTAGTGTCTTTGTTACCTGGTTGCCGGTTATTTTTCTTGTAGTATTCGTATTTTACACCATCCACAAAAACATATTTGATAGCAGATTTTTCATCAAAATAGGGCTTGTCCGTAATAACGAGATTCGCTATTTTTCCGGGCTCTACCGTTCCTGCCATTTGACTGATGCCTAATAACCTCGCTGGATAAGTCGTTAAAGCAGCCAGTGCAGACTGTTCAGATAGCTTGTTTTTCACCAACAACTGTATGTTTTTCTGAATGTCTTTGGGTTTTACATCCATAAAGGAAAATCCGAAAGAGATGCCTTCCTTTTCAAAAAGCGCAGCCTGACCAAAACTTTCGTTAACTGCATCACTTCTTTTTTCTTCATAATTTATTATGTCATCCTGTATTATTGAAGAATCTTTTTTTATCTGTTCCGGCAGATCCAGAGATAGTAGTATTTTGGTATTGCTCTTTTTGATTTTGTCCATATAGTGCCATCCTTGTTTTACTTCTGTCAAAACCAAATCAAATCCCAATTCTTCCTTCAAGATATATGCCCTGTAGATATCCTTCGGATATGCTGTGTAAAAAAACAAGGGAATTTTTCCTGTTGTAACCGGATAAAGTGCTTTCAGTTCTTCGGAATAGTCAGGTCTGGTTAATTCACCGGACTTCGTATTATATTGTTCGTTATGCTTGCCTGTTATATTTGCATTACGATACAAATCCCTGAATTTTGCCATTGCACCCATGATTGTTGACGGATATACACCACGTGTAGGGTTTAACCTGATATGCTGTGCCGTATTGGGCTTGAAAAGCATTTTATATGTACTTTCATTACCAAGTAGTAATAAATCGCTGTATCCGGGAAGGTATTGTCCTTGTGGAACTGCATTCGTAAGCCCGAAGCCCTGTGATCGCATCTCCGATACAGTTGAAACCGACGATTTATACTGATCTGTAGCCCTGTTCTGAGGTGTTATATTTGCTGCATCGTTGGGAGGATTGCCCGGATCTGATATGTTTTGTTTACCTTTAGATTCAGGTTTTTGAGACCCTGTATTGGAATATGCATCAATAAAACCCGCATACACATACATGGAATCCAGCTTTATAATCATTGCGTCAAAAGGTATGTTGATGTTTTTACCTACCTGAGCTATTTTACCATTTTTTAGTAAAATGGAATACCCGGACAACAGCGTACCGGGTTGTGGAATAATATTACAATTCTGTAAATAATACGTTGTACTAACCGGTGCTATATCGGATTGAGACTGATTTTGAGCCTGACTTTCGAATACCATAACCATCGTAGACAGTATGAACAGGAGAGATCTTATTTTCATCAGATTAAAACATAAATTGATTACTGAACAAATATACAAGCAAATTTATATCCTGCATACGAATCTAAGATTATTACTTGTAAATCTACATTAAAATGTCTTTTATACGAATATAGCCTATTCATGCTGACCCAAATTTTCAGTTATTAAAATATCATACCTGAGCTGATTAATTTGTAATATTCGTATTAAACCAATCCTGATTTCAGGTGGAAAATAATACCTGATTAATTTATGAAAAAAGTCAAAAATCATTAGATGAGCATGAATGTATATTTTGTGTAATTAGTTCAGCCTATTTTGATTACGGTGCTATGATTTTTAAACTTTTGATAATACAATGTCAATTCATTAGAGATAAACTTAATACTACATAAATGTCCATGATTTTTTTTACATTCCTGTGATATATTGATGATTTATGAAGTTTTGCCGGATAGATTATATCAATATCTTTGCAGCAATTAAAAATATCAGAGAATCATGTTTATCAGAAATCTTTTTATACTCATTTGTCTTGTTACAGGTACATTTTCTTACGCTCAGGAATCAAATTTAAGAAACATCACCAAACTGACATACGGTGGCGATAATGCTGAAGCTTATTTCTCCCCCGATAGTAAGATGCTGACCATGCAGATTACTAATCCGGCATTGGGAGCAGATTGTGACCAGATTTATATGCTGGAACTCAACAAAAAAGAGTATAAAACATCTGATCTCAAACGTATCTCTACAGGACTGGGAAGAACGACCTGTTCCTTTTTTATGCCAGACGGCAAGCATATACTGTATGCATCCACGCATAAGGGAGATAAGGCATGTCCGCATAAACCGGCACCACGAGCAGATGGTAAATATGTATGGCCGATTTATCCGGATTTTGACATTTATATAGCCAACCTGAAAGGTAAAATTGTTAAACAGCTTACCAATACTCCTGGTTATGACGCAGAAGCAGTACTCTCTCCTGACGGGAAATATATCGTATTTACCTCGACAAGAAGTGGAGATCTGGAGTTGTGGAGGATGGATGCCGATGGCAAAAATCTCATACAACTAACCGATGGATTAGGTTATGATGGAGGGGCATTTTTCTCCCATGATTCCAAAAAACTAGTGTTCCGGTCATCACGTCCCAAAACAGAGAAAGATATCAGAGAATATAAGGAGTTGCTGGCACAACATCTGGTTGCTCCTACCAATATGGAAATATATACTATGAATATTGATGGCAGTGATTTAAGGCAAATTACCCATCTGGGTAAGGCAAACTGGTCACCCTACTTTCACCCATCTGATAAAAAAATATTATTCTCTTCCAATCATCACTCAACACGAGGATATGATTTTCAGATATATTCTATAGATATTGATGGAAGCAATCTGCGACAAATAACATACGAAAGCGGATTTAATGCCTTCCCTATGTTTTCTCCTGATGGAAAAAAGATTGCCTTTTCAAGTAACAGATTAGGAGCAACGCCACACGAAACGAATGTGTTTTTAGCGGATTGGGTAGATACGGATAGTGTAGAAATAATCCAGCAAGGCCAATTGAAGGAAGCCATAGGATATCTGGCTTCTGATGATCTTATGGGACGACTTACGGGCAGCAAGGGAGAAACCAAGGCGTCAATCTACCTGTATGAAAAACTTGTCAATTGGGGATTAAAAACATCCATTCTCCCTTTTGAATACGGGTACAGAAAGAATCCGCACGATGAAAACAGCGCTAAAGAACAAATAATCGGTAAAAACGTTATCGGGTATTTAGACAATAAAGCTGATAAGACAATAATTATCGGTGCACATTATGACCATTTGGGTTTGAATGAACATCATAACTCTACCTTAGCAAATTCAGACGGCCAGATTCATAACGGAGCCGATGATAATGCTTCCGGTACAGCTGCCGTACTGGAGATAGCCAGAATGTTCAGCACCAATTTAGCTACCGAAAAAGCAAATTATATATTTGCATTTTTCTCAGGAGAAGAAGACGGCCTCGTAGGCTCCAAGGCTTTTGCTGAGACAATACATAGCTATCCCAATCCCGTTGCCATGATCAATATGGATATGGTCGGTCGCCTGAATGCTGACAAGGCTCTGACTGTGGGTGGTGTCGGTACTTCACCAATTTTTGGAAAATTGGTAGAACAATACAAACCGGCAGGTGTCAATATTGCCATAGACAGCAGCGGTACAGGTCCATCCGATCACACCTCCTTTTATCTGAAAGATATTCCTGTATTGTTTTTATTTACCGGAACGCACGAAGACTATCACAAGCCCGGTGATGATGAAGAAAAAATCAATTATCCTGGTGTTACACTCATAACCCAATATGCTTTTAACCTGGCACAAGCAATTGAGCAGCAGAATACAATACCTTTTACAAAAACTAAAATACAACAAGGCAAAGCCGTTCCAAAATATAAGGTTACGCTGGGAATTATGCCCAGCTACGGAGATACAAGCGATGGATTGCATATTGATGGTGTTGTAGATGATCGTCCGGGTTCAAAAGCCGGTATACTGACCGGTGATATCCTTACTCAATTGGGAGACTGTAAGATAAAAGAAGTTTATTCGTATATGGAATG
>JADZFD010000023.1 GCA_020850225.1 Saprospiraceae bacterium
ATCCAGCGCACTTGCATTCAATGAAAACCGGTCATTCAACTGATAATGTACACCCATATCCATAGCGAAGCCACGGTTATTGTAAAACAAATTATCCAGCGTAAACCCGGCATAGTCAATAGTGATATCGTCCAGTGATTTATACTTTAGTAAGCTGCTTGAACGGATAAGATAGTGATTTTCAAACTGAAGCTGATAAAACTCTTCCTTTGTTGTTAAAAGCATTCGTGACACTTCTGAGTATAAACTTGCAGTGCCATACAAGAGTTTTGCTTTCAAGCCTAAAGTAAGGCTTCCCAGTTTTGTCTGAGCGCCGATGTATAATTCATTATAGGCCATGGCATTCAGTGCAGGTCCGATATCCAGTGTCTTGCCTATGTATGAACCATTGCCATTGGCAAGGAGCTTTATGAGGTCTGTTGTGTAACCGGCATTTGCAGACATTCTGAACCCATGACCTGCGATTAGTGCAAAACTACGCAGATTGATGCCGACATCTATGGTTCTGATATCGTTTTCAAAATAAAGATTGTATTTGCCATCTTTTATGCTTTGTATTTTATTAATATCGATGTATCTGGCTCCATCCTGATTAATACCTGTCAGTTCATTCAGGGCAAACCCGTCCGTACTTAATCCGGTATTAATGGTTGCCAATCCTAAGTTAATGGTCTTTTTCATCGGAATAGCGGGATTGTACAGCGTATTTTGAACGGAACCATGCCTGAGCAGCGCAGGTATGTACTGTGCCTTCAATGACATATTACAGATCAAACCCGTACAAAGTACTAAATACCACTTTCCCATCATATTAATCAGGTTTAACTTTTATTCTGGCGCCTAATTTAAGTCCCAGTCCGTACTGGTCATAAATCCATAATGAACTCTTCTGTTCACTGTTGGTTGTGTTGATATACCCGGAAACAACCATTTTTGTCGCCTTCCTTACCTTTTCATAGCGTTGTTTATCGAATTTCAGGAAGTGAACCTTTTCCGTTGATTGTGTTGTTTTATTATTACTGCCTAATGGTGCAGGCGGTATTTCAATGCCGATGCCATCAAACAATACGTCAAGAATATGGTTGCTATCATCCAGAAATACGGCCTGTGCCCTGATTTCGGCAGGGAAATCATTGGAAAATATAGCTTTCAATTCGGCCTGTTGTACATTATCAACTTCCGGAAGTGTTATTTCTATCGTATCGGATACTACCAGTTGATTGACAGAACCCAACAGTGGAATTTCGGCTGCAACCCGTACAACAAAATAACTTTGGTCTGTTATAAAGCCAATCTTTGTTGTATCTCTACTGGTATTGACAAGTGCTGACATGTCATAGCTCACCGTTTTTGTTTTCTCGTTGAAGATTTCCCTGATATTGGAATTGGTTCTGTCAAAATCAAAATAGGTTGTTTTTACCTTACCTACCTCATCGAGCCCGGGATACAGAAAGTCGATACCTGTATCGACAAAAGGACTTTCCAGATTTACTGTTTTACCTGAGATAGAGGTAAGCTCTAATTTGTTGACCTTGGAATGAACGGGAAGACCGAAAGCATTTTCTACACTCAGTGTGATTTTAGGATTTTCAAAGTCAAAAGTTCCGCTTTTCCACGCATCAAAAAGACTGATATCAATAAAATTCCCATCTATGGGAAATTCGTGGTGACCCAGATAACCTTCAAGGTAGGAAAATTTTATCAGGTCGTAATTCATAAAAGCCTTATCCAACTTAACACGAACACCACTGGCAGTTACTGCCTTATAGCTGAAAGTCATGAGGTTTCTATTGGTTATAATAGTCCATCCATCAACAGAGATGTCTTCAGTCTGATAAGCTACAGGTAAGGTGTTGTTGTATTTTACAGTAAAATTTTTGCGAAAAATCTGACCATCTTTCGTTAATTCGGGGATTGTCATTTCGATGAATACATCTTCTGCAACATTGCTCTGCAAAGAAAAATTGATTTTAGTATCCTTAAATATGGCTCGTCTGATATTGGCTTTGGTCAGCGGCATAATCTCAACCTGTGATAAGGTATCTGCGATAGGTAGCGGGTTCACGCCGGGATATGGCGGAAATATAGCAGCTGAGTTTTTTCTGAGCACTTCACCATTATAGGATACTGTAGCGGTACCATCCGCATCAAATTTGATGACGGTGTTGCCCTTTACCAGTTCTGAGAGCTTGTTGAGCGTTACTTTTGTATTAACCAAAGGAACAGCCAGGTCGTATTCCTGGTCATTCCAATCCCATTCTTCCAGATTATTTGTATCCAAACAACCTGTAAGCAATATCAACAACGCCGGTATTATAGCTTTTTTCAGGTTAAAAATGGACATACAAAACGATTTTTGTAAGTGATAATATATAAAAGTGGCACAAGATATTACTTTTTATACATATTATGGTAATCTGTAAATATTTAAAACCCAATTCATATTTTATCACTGATTCTCCGTTGTTTTAATTCAAATAAATATTTTTTTTTATGAACATACAGTTATTCTGGATTATTGTACACCTGAAGATTAAGAGATAGTATTTGTTTTGATGGTTCACAGAACAACTATTTGAGGAAAAAGAAGGTAATCAGGATTTTAGCTTGTTGAAAGTATAGATTACTAATGTAATCAAGGTTTTTACTTATTTAATAATATAAATTCAACCTAATTATCCTGGTAGAAATAAGAAATCAATTACATTGTAATATTTAGTATTTTTGCAAATTGTATTGATAAAAATAAAATGTTTTACAGGTATAGTCCCTGTACTCAGCATGAATAAAATACTTTTTGTATATGATAAATAGTCTTCAGGCAGTGTTGCAGGGTATGGTAAGCCACTCACTGGATGCATCCACAGATGGTTTGGATTTGACGCTGTCACCTGTTATGATGGATATTTCGGATAGTGCATTATACGATGCCTTGGTTCAATACTTAACCGGTCATTTCAGAGAGCCTGAATTATTCAGGTTTTCCCATCATTCAGGAGATATATCGTTTAATCCACTATATCTGTACATTCAGTCGATATTTGATAACCCCGGGGATTTGCACGAATATTCAGTCAGGATAGCCAGACATCTGTATGAAAAATCCAGACATCCCAACATAAAACCAGGCGAACTGCATGTAGCATACTTTACTGATATCCTTTTTGAAGACGAAATTGTCGATGCTGTTGTCATTGTAAAATCAGAGAGTAAGGACACCTACCTTTCTATAGACTCAGCCAAGGCACTCCGGTGTGCTACCGGTATCAATATCGGAAAATTTGACAAGGGATGTATTATATTCAATACCGAAAAGGAAGCAGGATACAAGATTTGCAATATTGACCATAGCAACCGGGTGAATGAAGCCAAGTACTGGCGTGAAGAATTTCTGATATTAAGTGCCATAGCCAATGATTACGCTCAAACTAAAGACTATATCAAAGTAACCAAAACGTTTGTTAAGGATAGGCTTCAGAAAGAATCTGACACCAGTTCCATAGACGATGCAGCTATCATGCAACGATCTTTTGAATATTTTAAAAACAATACTTCCTTTGATACCCAAGAATATGAAAAACAAGTATTTCAAAGCAACAGTGTAATTGAA
>JADZFD010000024.1 GCA_020850225.1 Saprospiraceae bacterium
GTTACTTTAGGGTCTGTAACGACTACATTGGTAAGGGTTACGTTACCCGTATTGGTAACAGTAAAGGTATAATGAATCTCATCACCTGCGGATACTACGCCGTCATTATCTGCATCCACATAAGTACCGCTCTTAACCAGGTCAATGGATGGTGTCTGACCAAGTGGCGTATCTTCCGTATCTACATCGGTAACGTCGCTATTATCTGGATCTTTACCGCTTACTTCTGCTGTATTCTCTACATTTCCGGCATTGATGTCTGCCTGTGTTATTACGTAAGTAGCTGTAAAGGTTGAGTTATCCACCGCACCTGGTGCCATACTTGATATTGGTCCTCCGGCAACAGTTACTTTAGGGTCTGTAACGACTACATTGGTAAGGGTTACGTTACCCGTATTGGTAACAGTAAAGGTATAATGGATCTCATCACCTGCGGATACGCCAGTGACACCATCACTATCTTGATAAGTTCCTGTTTTGACAATTTCAATACTCGGACTTCCTTCTATAAAAGGCATTTCGGCACTGGAAGTATTTTCACTTTCAAACCCTGCATTATCAATAACTCTAAAAGGAATCTCTGATGTTACCGACCCACTAATGGGATCAATTTCAACGATTGTACCGATTGGAACTGTAACACCCCCTGATGGCCAATTAATCGATGTGTATGTAATATTATCTATAATTATACTAGTTACATTTGAAGGAAAGCTAATATAATGAATATTATCTACTGTCCCATCTGGATCAGTACCACCCAATAAACTCTGAGGAACTACTACAGTATTTGTACCTCCGGGATTAATTTGTGATACACCAACACCACCTATCGCAGTTGGTAACTGCTCTAATCCAAAGTTAAGATTGGTTTCATTACCAGTTAGAGTTAAGGACAATTGACCGTCCACCAATGTATCATCACCTGTACCAACACCATGATACTCACCTGTACTCACCCAACCATTTGGTAAACTTGATGATACAGGAGCGTTATCACCAACGCTTATTCCTATGTCTGATGTCAAAATTATTGTGTATGGTCCATCAGGTAATTCATCAAATGAATATTCACCATTATTCGTGGTAGTTGTAGCAATAACAACATTATTATAAATAAGTAAAACAGACACTCCTGTTAAATCCTTTCCTAAATTATTGTTTCCATTGGACTCTGTAATACTTCCATCCGACAAACCATCGGGATCATGGAAGACATTACCCGAAATTGAAGAAGTGCCTGTAAGTCCAAAATCAATATCGTTGAATTCATTAGAAAAACTAAAATCAATTCCAGAAATTTTATAAGGCTCGGATGGATTAATATGAGGTGTTCCATCGTTGTTACCTGTATAAAGCCATCCTGATGGCAAGTTAAGTTGTCCGGATGGAATAGGTATACCTATTCCTATTTCATTTCTAGTTATAACAATAGAATAAATTTGACTACCATCAACTGTTACTAAGTTATAACTACCATCAGCATTAACCTTGACTGATTGTACAACATTATCGTTTTCATCCACTAGATTAGCATACAGTCCTGTATAAGATCCTGAGGACAGATTTGTACCTTGCTCATAAGAGTCATACTCAGCATCTTTATTAACGTCAATCCATACATTTCCATTTACTTGATATAACTGACATAATTTCGTAATAGTAAAAGTAGTATCTATACTTACAGGACCACACACATCTTCTACTTCGTAATGTATTGAAATATCCTCAGTCGAACCTGACATTTTGCTTTCATCAAAAGTAATTTCATTTCCAATTAGCGTTGCAAAATTATTAGGATTTTGAGTAAGACTTAGAATACCACCTGGCGGTATGCCTAAAACAGTAACCTTTTGATGTGTACATATATCCCCATTTCCATCTGTAATGATTCCTATATTTAGTTTAATCTTTACATCAGTTTCTACACCAAATACTTGTATATAAGAAGTAAACGTAGTAAAAGGAAACTGTTTATCCGTGGAGTATCCGGTAGCGGCACTACCACCGACTGCGTGTCCCATGTATCCAAGTCTTGTAGAACATTCCTTAATCAACATAATAGTATGACCACCAGTAGATATGGCCAAAACATTATCGACCGCACCATCGAAATCTTCCCCTCTATTAGCACGTTCAGGATTATTAGGGTCATCATTGAAAGCCGGCTGCCCTGGATTTTTGGGATGTCCATTTATATCAGCATCTGCCATTGCGCTCAAATCTCCCCTTCCAAGCATAGATCGAGCATCACCTCCCCAGTTCCACATTTTTTTACCGGTATTTATAGCAGCGATTTCTGAATTGGTTCCATCGTGTTCATTAGCTGATATCCATACTATATCATTCATCGGTAGACCTGCCTGAGAAGGATTTCCTGTGTCTGGATATTTAGGCTGAACCCATGTGTTGGAATTAGAAGTGGACCAATTGCCTAATTGTCTTCCTGTTCCATCTCCCAAAGCCCATAGATGACCATTTGCATATAGAATATAGTAAGTAGTACTAGTAGAAATTGAAATAGTTATATCTGTTTCAGTACTATTGGTACCTTTTGTAGTTGCCTGAATCATTTTTATGGATCCGGATTCTGTTGTTGGCAAAGTCATTTGTGTAGCATAATAATTGTCGGAATTGTTGGTCTTTAATGCAGAACCATCTCCTAGGTAAACTTGTGGTCCCCACGTATATACTTTATTGTCACTTGTCAATGCCATCATCGCTCTTGAAGCACCCCGAAGTGCTATTACATTTTCTAAATCGGGATTTCCAGAAGCTGATGTCTTAACGCGATACCAGGTTGTTGAAGATGTCGCACTAGATCCCGCTCCTCGCATATATGCATTTCTTGAAAGCACATAAGCTTTCCCATCACATGTCAATAGAGCCAGAGTATTAAAGGTCGCCCACAACATTTTAACATCTCTTGGCTCTACACCAGAAGGCAAACCTTTCGCAGTCATATTACTACCCCCAGATACCTTACTAACGCTTTGTGTAGAAGTCAGTGATGAGCTAATGACGATATTACTTTTCCCCCAAACAAAAAGTCCGTCTGTAGTCAATATGAATGCCTGATAATTGGCGTTATTTAAATTACTTCCCCCGGTGGCCATCAAATACTGGCCTGTTAGAGTTGATGAAAATGTATTATCTATTTTTTCAGGTGTGGTTATATCATTTGAACTGTTCGTAGGAGAATTACTAGGTCGCATACGTTCACCCCAAGTATAAAAATATCCGTCAGGGTTTCTAATAATTGCCCCGTGGAACATATTTACGAAGTTATCATATTGAATACTTGAAGCATCATTATTGGAATTAACTCCGTAATTAGACCAATCTAAATCATCACAACCATATCCAGCCGGTTGGGCATTTATGGTACTAGAAAAAATCAGCAACCATAGCCCTGTCATCAGGACGAAGACCGTCTTTTTAGTAAGATTTATATCAAAAATATTAGAATAAAAAATCATGATTACAATTTAAAATTAGTATATTAATAGATTTTACTTGGTTTTAATCGCTTTAAATGTGGCAATATCACCGTTACCTTGTCGTATCTTTATTAAAAGTGCTCCCGCAGGGAATTTGTCGCACTTCAATGAAATATGATCAGTTCCTTTCTTGAGTTCCTGTGTTTGTATCAGACGTCCGAAAACATCCAGTACTTCCATTTCTGCATTCGCCTCCAAAGCATGATTAAATTTAATCTCTAACTGATCTCTGAATGGATTCGGGAAGTATTCCATAGATACTACACTACCTTCCTGCCATACGGATGATCTTGTACCTAATACCGTCAATCCGTCTATTTTCATTTTCTTCAGCTTATTACCTTCTACCCTTGCTATCTCCACAAAAGCTGTAGCATAGGTCTGTGTTAAGTCTTCACGTGCCCAGGTTAAACCGGGATCCTGATCTGCATCCGTAACATTAAAGCATAAATCAGCAATAGCTACCGTCTCACCGACACCGATTGTCACAGGTGCTGCAGATGACAGATTGTAGTCGTTGGCCAGATTAATAAAGCCCAAATGGCTTTCAAATGGCAATACACCAAAACCGGTAGCATCTGCATCGAAAGTATGCTGTACCAGTTTCATAGGCGTGTAGGTTGAAGGAAGTTGGCTTTTGATACTTGCTTCTTCCAGCATGACCGCATCGGAATTGTAGTAAAGCCTGTAATTTTGCCCTGCAAGTCCAACCGGTTTGGAAGACTTGTTTTTCAGCGCAATCTTATAGCAGTCTACCGTTTTATGGGCAAGACTTTGCTGGCTTACTTCTTCTTTGCTCAAAATAACTTCTACACTCTGGCTGAAAGCAGGTACAGAAAGCAACATTAGCAATGGAATCATAAAATACAGAAGATGGTTCTGTTCTAATTTTTTCATCATATTTCTGGTTTTAAAAATTATTAATATAAAAGTATACCTGTATACCGAATAGTAATATCAACGGAGATATAATTTTACTACGTTAGATATATCAAAAATGATTCCAATTTTTTACAAAATTACTATGCATATGAATTATTTGAAACAAACTAAAAGGGCAATTTTTGAATATTTATTATCTTAATGTATTGTTCATGGTAATTAATAATAATTATAAATTATTGATTTTCATATGATAACGAATCAGGAACGTGAGATAATCGAACATTATTTTTTTGTCAGCCTATTATGTATAATAAAATAATTTAATATATATATTATTAAAAAAAAAGTTTGATTTAATATACTTCTGTCGGATAATCAGTGTGTGCAGGATGCAAAGGATATGTGTAGATCGAAGGATATATGGATTGATATATTTCTATGTCATATACCGGGAGTTTGGTACGCTGTTTTAGAGTTGTAATTTTAAAAATAAAGGAATTCACCTCCAATAATGTTAGTTATTTTCCGGAATTCAAACCTGTCAGATACTGACCGCAGTTCAGGGAATGAATCATAACTAAGCTTCAAAAAATATGTATCAGCTATTCTTTTTATTTTTACGGTATGCAACAGGAGAAGATCCGTAATATTTTTTGAACAGATTGCTGAAGTATCCTGCATCATCATAACCGAAATGGAAAGCTATTTCATTTATTGTCAGATTAGTTTCTGTCAATAATTTTTCAGCTGCTTCCAGTTTCATTGTATTGACCAGTTGGATAGGTGACAAGCCACAATATTGCCTGCACAGTCTTTGAAGATGCCGGTCACCCAAATGGATATGCTGGCATAGGTCATGTAAGCTGATATCTTTTTGAATATTAGCATCAATGTATTTTTTAATCTCAGTTATCTGATCGGGAATATTGGTTTTTTCGATTTGTATATGGTTATTGTTTGGCACATCAAATACTCCTGTTCGCTGAGATCCTGCATCCAGTTGTTGTAATTGGCTACGTGAGGGAAAAGTTTGATAAAAACGTATCTTTTTAAATTGTCTATATATAATCCACCCTGCAATACCTAAAATAATCAAAAAAAGACTGTACGCAAATTGCCAGTGTTTTTGTATTACATTTTTCAACGCTACACCTAAACCAGGCTTACCGGTAAGAACAGCATCTGTCCAATACTCTGGATATCCGTATTCGGTTTTCCCCTGATAGTTTACAGTGTTTATTGAAATGGGATGCCAGTCATCCGGCATGGATCTCATATCAACGAGCGTATCTACATCATTCACACACAGATCCAGTTTGAAGGCATAACCTGTATAGGGTTTGATACCCAAAGATTGCCAGGGAATTGCTGCTTCTGCCACATAACCCTTATCATAATCTGTGATGTCATTAATAGTTCCTGATACTGTGACAGCTTTATCCAAAATCAAAGTGTGGTTTTCGAAGTCTTTAGGTACCTGATAACCCTCTCTGATTAGAAATTTATCACCTTTAAATACAGTATATGTATTGGGTATGGATATCAGAATCTGATAATCGTTGTTATCCATTTTTTTGCCACTGTCTCCCTTTGTGTCAATATATATTTCAATTCCGTCATTCAGATACAGGCGTGGATTGTTATTTCCGGATTCATGCATGCATAGGTTTTTATCTTCAATGGAAAAGATGACGAACAGATTTTGTTCATTCCATGCTACAGCAGCCATGTTTTTATTGGTGTAGGGAAAGTTTCCGCCACCTGGAATCACAAGATCCATCTCCGGCCAGTCATCCTGTTTCCCATCAATAATGATATCTGTAGAAATGTATTTAACTTCTATAGTCTTATTTTGACAATAGGCATCAAATGCTAAGAATGATAGGATAACCATCCAAAATTCCGTTTTCATATATTGATGTTGGATTGCAAAGATATAAAGATATGCTGTTAATATTTCAAGTAAATTCTCAGTAAATCTGATGTCAGCTGATTTATAAAGTCGGTTTTGAAGGGATTAATGTCGTATTTCTTTGTATAGGCAAGTCCAAATTCACATACTTTTGTATAAAAATAATCAGTATGAAAATGAAATTGAGTTTTTATTTGTTAAGCAGTTTAATACTGCTGTTGGGCATGTGTCGTTTGTCAGCACAGATACCAGCATTCCCAGAAGCTGAAGGATTCGGAGCACAGGCTACCGGAGGTCGGGGTGGATATGTGATTCACGTGACCAATCTGAATATCAGTGGTCCAGGTTCATTACAGGATGCTCTGAATCAATCGGGCAACAGATACATAGTATTTGATGTCAGTGGTGTCATCAATGGAACTGTGGAAGTACCTCCTGGTCATGGTAACTTTACACTTGCAGGACAAACGAGTCCTGCCGGTATTATCGTCAGAGGATTTCAAAGTTATAACAACGATAATCCTTCTTCAGGAAATTTTATAGTCCGCCATTTAAGATCGAGAATAGGAACACTGGAGACGTTACCAACCATGAATTGGCTTGGTTCGGATGGGCTCACACTTGGTGGTGTCAGTAATGTAATAGTAGATCATTGCTCCTTTGGACAGGCAAATGATGAAGCTGTCGATATTTCAAGGTCATCTTCCTTAACTATCCAGAATTGTATTCTTTCTGAAACACTGGGAGAACACTCCTATCTGGGTGGGATGCTTATTAATTATGCATCATCTCAAAGCCCATTGGACAATTTATCAATAATTAAAAATATATGGAACCGCATAGGTGGCAGAATGCCTGAAATCAGTTGTGAATCATCCTATTGTAATGGCAAATCCATACATATGGAACTTTCCAATAATTTGTTTTATGATCCCCGTATCGAACTTTGGTATGAAGGTGTAACTGGAAGTGGTAATTTCTATTTAAAAATGAATGCACAGAATAATTACAGTTACTGTCAGGAAAGCTATAATAATGGCATGTTTCATCATGATTTATTGCATTTTAATCCCAATCAATTGTATTTTTCAGGTAATAAACTCAGCAAATATCCTGGTTTAGCGGATTATGATCTGTTTTATTGTTGTAATGATTTCGATACCAATTATCCGAATACAGATTTCGGAATAGCACAAAGACTGAATCAGAGGCATACTTTTCCAACTTTTAATCTACTGCAAACATATGATTTACCCTCATATATGACTGAGCAGGCTGGCGCTTTTCCCAGAGATGATATGGATAGCAGATTGATGTCTTATGTGCGTGATCTGACCTTTGACAGCCATCCTATTGATCAGGAATACATACAGGATGGTTTTTTAATTCAAAATTCAATACCTCCTTTTCCGGATACAGACCAGGATGGAATGCCTGACTACTGGGAAGATAGTCATAGTTTAAATCCTAATCAGCAAGATCACAATGGCAGTCAGCTTTCACAACAGATATTCGGCATTCAGGGTTATACTAATCTTGAATGTTATATGCATTGTCTTTCCGATTTCGTAATTAATGGGAATGTTAATCTCAGAAATTATTGCGGTATCCAGGGTTATTCATACGTTAACAATGAGCCTAAGTTTACAGAAACTGTAGTGCATGTTTATCCCAATCCTGTATCACAAACTATCCACATCAGGTTAAATACTCAGTTAAATTATCCTGTTCAGGCCATTATTTTTGATGTGATGGGGCGACAGGTAAAAGCATTTCAACTTTCGGATGCAGACACTTCAGTACAGGTTGAAGCATTGAATGGTACATATTTTATCCAGGTGGGATCAGTAAAGAAACGATTTGTAGTGATCAGATAGTCAAAAACTGTATTTTTAGCTTTTATAACTTGTCATTGAGTCTCTTCGAAAACAAGGCGAATAACTGGTGTTTGCATTGAGGATTAGCTCTTAGAAATGAACAAATCTGCATTTTGCTATGTATGATATATCAACAGAAATTATTTTCTGAATAAATCAAATCCGGTAAGATATGCATATTGAAATAAAACAGGAATCCAGGACAGACTACCAGGAAGTATTTGATGTCAATGTAAAGGCTTTCAGGCAGGATAGTGAAGCCAGACTGGTGGATGCGCTGAGGAAAAACGACGAAGTTTTTGTACCTGAGTTGTCACTGGTTGCAATGGATAACAATACGGTTATCGGTCATATCCTTTTTACAAAAATAGCTATTATTGACAAAAATGGTGAAGCGCATATTAGTCTGGCGCTGGCTCCGATGGCGGTGCATCCGGCCTGTCAGAAGAAGGATGTCGGAGGTCAGTTGATATACGAAGGTTTGGAGATAGCCAGGCAATTGGGATACAAATCGGTTATTGTACTGGGTCATACGGATTATTATCCAAAATTTGGTTTCAAACCGGCATCATTTTGGAAAATACAGGCACCCTTTGATGTGCCGGATGCTGCTTTTATGGCGATTGAATTGGTTGAAAACGGACTGACAAATATCTCCGGAACGGTTAGATATCCCAAAGAATTTGATATGGTATGACAATGGTTTTAAAAAACGAATCCGAGTCAATTGAATAATTAGAACTGAGCGTCTTTATATGACATGTCAGTCTATATTCAGTATTTTTATTTCAACACGTTGATTGCGTGATCTTCCTGCCTGCGTGCGGTTGTCGGCAATGGGTTTTTTCTTACCGTATCCTTTAAACTGGACTTTTTCCGGATTTACACCTTTATTAATCAAATATTCAGCGACTGATTTGGCACGGGCAGTACTGAGTTTATTGCAGTAATCGTCCGAAGGAATATTATTGGTATGGCCACCGATTTCGATAACTATTTTATTGTTGGACATAAGAAATGCGTAAATCTCGTCGAGTACATCGTAGGAAGACTTATTGATGGTTGAGCTGTCAGAGGTGAAAAACAGTTTTTTGATTTCAATGGTTTGCCCTTCCTTCAACTTATCTTTGTGCAGTTCAACCATGACCTTAGGAGTGAATTTTTCAGTGTTTATCTTTGGTTTGGAAGCACTGGCAACCGGACTGGAATCCGTTTTGTTGGTTGCAGGTCTGGGTTTGTTCGTTTTTTTGTGTGGAGGCAAATTTGTTACAACATCTTTGAGTGGTGCATCACCAGGGCATTGTATTCTTATGATGTCCGAGCTACCATCTACCAGTAGATTTCCATTGTAAGGGAATACTACAGGTGTTTTGTAATATACGGAAAAGGTAAGTGAACGTATATCGTTAGCTGGTTTGAATTCAAAGGTGTTGATTTGCCAGCTGGTATTATTGACAGGCGCTGATTCTGCCAGCAATTCTCTTTCGTCGCAGAATCCATTTCCGCCCCAGATACGCAGTACTGCCGGTGTGGTGTAGTTGGCTGTTTCGTGCGTGATTCTGCTCATACTGATATAACGTTCAGCTCTGGCAAGGTGGATGGAGAATTTATAGCAATTTCCGGCTTTGAGGGGTTTCTCCAACCTTGTTGAAACAGATTCGTAGCTGCCATTATCCCTGACTACCATACCCAAATACGTGTTTTTATCAGAAGCAGGCAGATTGTTTTCCCAGTAACCATTAGGGTGAATATCAGGTGGAGTTTCTACCGGGAAATTAATGGATCCACAGTCAAACCAGCCATTGATACCGGTAAAATCCATTCCTCCCTGCTGTACCTTACCTTCAAAACTGGGGTTGATTAATCTGATGGTATCCCTTTGGGATATTCCGTAATTAAAGGTCAGCAACAAAGTAATTAACCACAAAATTTTATTCATTTAACACACAGTTGAATTCCAATATAACTAAACGTATGCAGATATACGTATTGTTTAATATAGTATTGTATTAACGCAAAATTAACGAAAACCACTGAATATTATAATTGTTTCCCTTTCAAAAACCTTTAAAACTGTTTGAATCTTTCGAAGGCTTCCTTTTCCAGTGATTCACGTACGTCGGGGTGTGCTATGTCTATCAATGCTTTGGCACGTTGTCTCAGATTCTTGCCATACAGATATGCAATACCAAATTCTGTCACGATATAATGAGCATGTGCACGGGTTGCAACAACGCCGGCACCGGTTTTGAGGTATGGGACGATGCGGGATTCTCCTCTTTTTGTTCTGGAAGGAAGTGCAATAATGGGTTTTCCTCCCTGACTGATTGCCGCTCCTCTAAGGAAGTCCATTTGTCCGCCTACACCACTGTACTGATATGTTCCGATTGAATCCGAACAGATTTGTCCCGTTAGGTCAAGTTCAATGGCGCTGTTGATAGCTACAACTTTTGGATTTCTGCGGATGACATGCGGATCATTGACATAGTCTATGTCCAGAAATGAAAATACAGGATTATCATCGACATAATCATACAATCGCCTGCTGCCAAGCGCGAAACCGGTAACAATCTTATTAGGGTGTATAGCCTTGTATTTGTTGGTAATGATGTCTTTATCAAACAAATCAATGATGCCGTCTGATAGCATTTCGGTATGAATACCCAGATCTTTATGGTTGTTCAGGCTTTTTAATACGGCATCCGGAATAGTACCGATACCCATCTGGAGTGTGCTCCTGTCTTCAATAATTGAGGCTACATTAGCACCGATTTTAAGTTCATCTTCTGAAGGGTTGTCACCGAATATTCTTTCAAACAAGGGGTCTTCGCAGTACACCATAGCACTGAACCTTTTAGTGTGAATAATGCCGTCACCATGTGTCCGTGGCACGTTTGGGTTGACCTGAGCAATGATATGTTTGGCTGTATTGACTGCTGACCGGGCTACATCAACAGATACACCCATCGAGCAGTATCCGTGTTCGTCAGGAGGCGATACCTGAATAATAGCTACATCCAGTGGCAATACATTTCTTTTGAAAAGTTCAGGTATTTCACTCAGAAAAATAGGAACATAATCAGCCGTACCTTCATGTACATTTTTTCTGATGGACTCAGATACAAACAGGGAGTTGATTTTAAAAGCATGCTGATATTCAGGTTTGTTAACATAAATATCACCCATAACAGTGATAAAAACAAGTTCCACATCTCTCAGTCTGTCTGCCTGAAGTGACAGATGATATAACATATGAGTTGGTGTTTGGGCACTTCCGTGTATAAAAACCCGGTCACCACTTTTTATCAGTTGTAGCGCCTCACCAGGAGAGACATAGGATACAGGTAATCGCATAATGATTGTTATTTGAATTAAGCCGCAAAAAAAATACTTTATTCTGATTTTCCCAATGATCTGACTCATATTTGATGGTAATTCAAATCAGACAGTCGCATCGGATTATAACCAGTTTATTTGTTCAGTTTCTATTTTGAATAAGAAGTAATCTGCCATAGTCTGACCGGAGGGTAATGGTATATATGGAACAGAAACACTACCTGAAGCAGTAAATAATGTGATACTGCACAGGTTATGTTTACGCTGATAAGGCGATTGCTTGATTTTACATCCCTGAATTTTATAAATGGGTAAAATACTCGTTTTCTTTCCCCATTTTCCACCTTTCAGAAAGAATACATCCGTATTATAACCATACCTTATCCTGCGGTATGCAAGGAACCTTTCAAGTATAAAATATCCGGATATTACGCATGTAATCCATATCATTTGTGTATAGTTGCCGATTAGTAATAAGGTGGAAAGCATCACTGCCAAACCGGAAACAATTACGGCAAAACGTATAAACCACTTTTTGTCTGTACCTGTATACTGTACTTCTTCAAAGGCAATTGATCCGAATACCTGGTCAATGATTTTGTTGATTTGCTGACTCCCGCATCCAGGTATTTTTATGGATTGTTTGGCCGACCATTGATGACCGGAAGCCTGACTTAGATACAGGTCATTAATACCCAGCCATCCTTTCAATACATTGTTGCTCCAGGATATTAACTGAAGTTTATTGTCAGACACAGATATTTCTTTTTTATTGAAAAGCCCTTTGATAAGTTTGAAACCATTGCCAGTTCTGAAAAGAATCAGTTCATAATTTATCAGAAATGTCTTTACTACTGAAATAATCAGAGAAATTATGAATAAAAAGATGACCAGTGTTATGACAATATTAAAAGTCCAGTTCCATTCAGACACCTCTTCCGGATAGGATTCCATATCGATTCCGACATCCTGTATTTTTTCAAAGATCCAATATAAAAAAACAAAAATCAAGCCGGCGGATTTAATATGGTTTTCTGTTATTCCGATTTTTATCAGATCAACTATATCAAGAACAAGAATTTTATCCTGAGCAGTTGAGCCTTGTACGCTTGAAAAATCGGTATCATCAACGGGATTGGCCAGGGTTTTATGGGACGAAATATAATTTCTTAAAGCATGAGCTCTGGCATTTTCAATGGCATGAAAAACGAATTCGGTTTTATCCGATCCGGCAGTTTCTATCTTTAATTGTGTGACATTACATATCTGCTGAATCATATTTTGTTCAAAATGAACAGATTGTATCCTGTCAAAAGGAATGGATATTTTGGATTTTCTAAGAATACCTTTATGAACAATCAGCTCATTACCCGATATATAAAAGTAGGTTTTAAAGTATTGGATAATGGATATTATTAAAGTAAGACAGGATACAGCAATGACAACGAGTAGCAGGTAGGATGGTTTTTGAAGGGATTTGCCTATCAATAAAATCAGTAACAACGGAAAAATCTGTTTTATTACCAACTGAAATGTCTTCAGAATGATAATAATGATTGCAAAAATGGATTGTCTGTTAGGTACTGAAAAGTCGTAATTATGCTCCTTCATCAAGGACAATTTTTTGGGTTATGGTTTCCTTGAGAATCAGAGCAGTATCATAAGAAAGACCGTTAACAATCAGGTCACTTGAGCTGCCGCCGGCAGTATACAGAAGCAGATTGCCAAGCCCAAAATACCTGTCTATCGGTCCCTGTTGTATTTCGCAATGCTGCACTCTTTTAAAAGGGACGATAACGATAGATCTGAAAAATACGCCCGATTGATATAAAATATCCTTTTCTCGCAATGCATATCCTTCATAATCATAGCTTTTGAATACATAAAATATTGATACAGAAAACAAAATCAACCATAGTGTACAGGCTAATACATACCAGATAACAGATATATGAAATTGGCTGGCATATAGAATAGCTGCGAAAAGTATCATTAACATCACTGTGAAAAACAACACTGTAGAAATCAGTTGAGACTTTTTGAATCTGGAATCCAATTTTTCAAAGACTACTTGCTGAACAGCAGGAAGGGATTCAGTTGTCATTTGTTTGTTACTAAATGATGTCATTGTTTCTGAATAGTTAATATTCATGTAAAAATACATTTATTTTTTGTATATATAAATTATCCATTTTAATAAATATCACGTCGTGTTTAAACTCTTAAACCTGACGGATTGTTTAGTATACTATTAATTTAATCGATACAGAACCCAATGATACAATTTGTAAAGTTACTCATTATAATTGGCATTTTTACTACAAGTTGCAGAGGACAGGCCAAAAATACAGTTAAAATCAATATGGAAAATAGTACATTTTCTGTTCAGAAAACAGACAAGGAGTGGAAAGAATCACTTAGCCCGGAGCAGTATCATGTTCTCAGGGAAAAAGGAACTGAGCGTCCCAATACCGGAAAATACAATCTATTTTTTGATAAAGGTACCTATTTTTGTGCTGGGTGTGGTCAGGCATTATTCACGAGTGACAGTAAATTCAGGAGTAGTTGTGGATGGCCAAGTTTTGATTCAGAAATCAGAGAAGGCAATATTAAATATGTTAAAGACAGCAGTTTTGGGATGGAACGCGTAGAAATTGTTTGTTCCAAATGTGGCGGACATTTAGGCCATGTTTTTGATGACGGGCCTACTTCTACCGGCTTACGTTATTGTGTTAATTCTCTTTCTGTAGAATTTAAGCAAGCTGATAAATAGCAAAGCTACAAAGATTATACAATTAAATTCATATTTGTTATATTTTGTATCAATATGAATATAATGTATTGCTATTTTCTTAATATTGTGTAAATTGTATTTTTGATTATCTATTTTAGCATATTAATAGTTTAGAAAATTGATTGTATTTCATGTTTAATAATAACATCAATATCACCAGCTATTTCTATGTTTTATTGTAGCTAAATGATATATTACATTTGTATGACACACAGTCGTCGGTGAATTGATAAGAGAGCGGTTATCTTTGCCAAAAATTAAAAATATTAATACAATGAATAGATTTTTTACACTGATATTAGTTGGTTTTATATTGATGACGACACAGGTGCAGGCTCAAAGTTATCAGGAGATAAGTTGTGGTAGCAATTATAAGTTTCAGAGCTATGTTCAACTCGAACAAGGCATTCAGAAACAAGTGAAGAATGATGCCTGGGATATTGCATTTACTGCTTTTGGAACATCTGATGCCGGAATTTTTATAAATGAATCATCTGAAGGTACATCCGGAGAAAATATTCCACAAACAGAGCTCTACGATACCAAAACGGATGACTTCGGTGCTCCGATTGATGTCAATGCTATCAAAAATAACATATATTATAACAGTGAAGCTTCCTGGAACTATGGTGCTTTTAATGAGAACAGAGATTTAAAAAATCCATTCGATTTTGGTTGGGGTGTTTATTCTCCACAGGGACATACAGTCACAGGAAATAAGGTATATGTATTGAGATTGAGAAGCGGACAGTTTAAAAAGATTAAAATTTTATCTTTTGTCGGATCAACCTATACTTTTAAATATGCCGATTTAAATGGTGACAACGAAGTTACAAGGACAATAGACAAGAAGACAGATAATTATGGTCAGAAATTGGTATTTTATAGTTTCACAACAGACAGTACAGTGGATATTTTACCACAGGGAGGATATGATTTGATGTATGGCAGATATGTATCATGGGCAAAGGATCCGAATGGATCAGTAGAACAATACTACAATGTAACAGGAATATTAACAGGACCGGGTATTCAGACAGCCATAGCAAAAGGTGTAAATCCCGAAACGGTTTTGGAAACAGAATATGCAGATAAATATTCTCAAAGAATGGATGTGATTGGTTATGACTGGAAGTCATTTTTAGGAACAGGATGGTCAATAGTTCAGGACAGAGCACACTTTCTTAAAATGCCTGATAAGACGATCTGGAAGGTAGTTTTGATTGACTTTGAAGGTAGTGCTACAGGTAACGCTGTGATTCAGAAAACCAAATTGGGAACATCGGCAATTACCGAAATTCAGGGTGTTGAAGCAGGAATTTTCCCCAACCCGGTAAATGATAAATTATACATCTCCCTGGATGTTCAGGATGTAATCATACCAACCCTTCAGGCAGTGGTTACTGATATACATGGAAAAAATATAGAATCAATACAATTGAATACAACGAATGGATTGAATGTTTTTGAAGTAAATACAAATGCGTATAAAGCAGGTACATATATACTTCGAATTACAAATGGCAGACAAGCCATAGTACATAAATTTGTCAGGTTATAATTTTTTATTAAATTAGGGTAGAGGAGTAATTGATGCGTAGTATAAGTTTTATTTGCAGGGTTGTTATGATGACCGGATTAGTATTTGTATTGATACAACAAGGTTTATGTGTTCAATCTGACACATTGGATGTTGACCAATACCTTGATCAGGTTGTCATAACAGCCCAGTTTACTCCTACCGATACAAGGCAAACAGTTAACTCGGTTAAGATTCTGAACCGTAAAACGATAGAGCAGCGGTCTTTGGTTAGTTTTCAGGAATTATTGCAGACAGAAACAAATATCCGGGTGTCACAGGATCCGATTTTAGGAAGCGTGCTGAGTATCAACGCACTGAAGGGAGAAAACCTCAAGATCCTTATCGATGGTGTACCGGTAATAGGTCGTATGAATGGTAATGTCGATGCAGGTCAACTCCCCTTAAATGCTATTCAGAAAGTTGAAATCATCGAAGGTGCACAATCTTTGCTGTATGGTTCTGATGCATCCGGAGGTGTCATCAATATCATAACCAGAAAAAACCAGGCAAAAAAAATTGATTCAGAAGTGACTGGTCAGTATGAAAATAACGGATTCCGGCAGGCTACGGCTAGTTTAGGTTACGCTGCCGGCAAATGGATAGTACAGGCAAATGGCAATATTCAGGATTTCCAGCCTTCAAGAGATTCAACCATGGGCAGGGATCAGCTTTGGAACCCTAAAATGCAAAAATCTGCACGTGGTATGGTTCGGTTTACACCGGATGAGACCACAGATTTCAGGCTGACCAGCCAGATTCTCAATGAAAAGATTGATAATCTTGGGGAGTTGAAACGACCGCAGTTTAAGCCTTATGCCTTTGATGATTAT
This sequence comes from Saprospiraceae bacterium, assembly GCA_020850225.1. Classification (GTDB taxonomy): domain Bacteria; phylum Bacteroidota; class Bacteroidia; order Chitinophagales; family Saprospiraceae; genus OLB9. The sequence continues at coordinate 16,717 of JADZFD010000024.1, forward strand.
TATATTACAGATAAGTTTGATGTAAGCCTGCATGGTGAAAAATGGACTAACAAGAAACGCTTGATTCAGGCTACTGTAGGATGGAATACATTCTACAGAATCAAAAATTCCTACAGGCATGATTTCGATAATAATTATGATGAGTTACTCGAAGGATTACAGGATACTTCCTCTTCAAAAGGATTGTTAGCCAGGTTAACACTTGCCAGTGATAAACCATCTGATAAAATTGGCTATCTGCTAGGTGTAGAGAATTATTATGAAATAGCTACAGGCACACGGCTTGAAGATACAACATTATCAGCATCAGGCAGAGCATATTCCAATGATCTGGGTGTATTTGGAAGTGCTAAGTGGCGGGTTTCACACCACTGGACATTACAATCCGGAGTCAGATGGACCAATAATCTGAGATATGGGTCAGCCTTTACGCCATCAACATGGGTACATTGGCAACCTGAACTTCCTGTTCAGTGGAGAATGTCATGGGCATACGGATTTCGTTCACCTGCTATAAAGGAATTATATTTTTCATTTGTGGATGTCAATCACTATGTCAAGGGAAACCCTGATCTGAATCCCGAAAAATCAATCAATCTGAGAAGTGAGTTTACATGGAATACCTATACTGCGCGCGATTTAAATGTGGTAACAACTATTACAGGATTTTATAACCATATAGATGATAAGATTATCCTGACAGCTTTAGGCCCTGTACATTATGAATACCAGAATGTTGATAAGTTCATCACCCTTGGAGGAGGTATTGGTGTAGAAGTAAAGTTTCAGGATTGGTTAAGGTTGCGGTCGGATTGGGTGAATACCGGATTTAACAATACAAATGGTAGTACTGAAGAGACTAAAAACGACCTTCTTTGGTCTGTGGATATGACCAATGACCTGACAATTAGCATTTTAGATGGATATCTGACCTGGAGTATCTGGCATAAACTGACAGGTAAAACGCCTTACTTTTTTAATCAGGATGGCAAAATCCTTCAAGGAAGTACTGATCAGTGGAACCTCCTGAATACTGGTTTGTCAACACAACTGTTCAATAATAAGATACGCTTGAATGCAGGCATAAAAAACATCTTTGACATCCGCGAATTGAAAATCAATAATCTCAATGGCATCCACATAGAAGCCAGCAATCAACAGGGCCTGCACTGGGGACGTACGATGTATGTCGGTATGGCTGTTAAATTTTGATTGCCACAATTTCAATTTATTTTTTGTAATTTTTCTGGAAGGTGATTTTTCGTCATTACGATTTGAACGATATATTATCGTATAATTTTCGGACAATATATATATATATGAATTTATATAAAGTATTAACTGATTGGTGTGTTTTATATTCAGAGTAAAATATATCTTCATTTCATTAATATTTCTTTTTCTCTAAAATTACTGACATTTTGTCACACGATGTAGTATTAAAATCGTAATTTTGCGTACTAAAAAAATTATTTGACTAAAATGTTGTATGACGATAATGTAACCTTAACAGGTATTAAAAAGGAGATAGACGAAACGAAACAGGGCGAAGCACTCTTTTATGATTATGCCGATACCGGGCAACGGAAATTTTATATAGAATCCTATGGCTGTGCCATGAATTTCAGTGATTCAGAGATAGTTGCATCTATACTGGCGCAGGAAGGTTATGCACCTACAAGAGAAATGGAGACAGCAGACCTGATCCTGATAAATACATGTTCTGTACGCGAAAAGGCAGAAGATACGGTACGCAACAGGCTCAAGGTATTTAATAATCTCAAAACCAAAAATCCGGCACTATTGGTTGGTGTACTCGGCTGTATGGCAGAACGATTGAAATCCAAACTAATGGAGCAGGAAAAGTTGGTTGACCTGGTTGTAGGACCGGATGCATACCGGGATTTGCCCAATCTACTGACAAGGGTTGAAGATGGAGAAAAGGGGATAAATGTATTGCTTTCAAGAGAGGAGACCTACGCAGACATATCGCCATTGAGACTGGATAGCAATGGCATCGTAGGCTTTATATCCATCATGCGAGGATGTGACAATATGTGTACATTTTGTGTAGTACCCTTTACAAGAGGTCGTGAGAGAAGCAGGGACCCGTACAGCATTGTTGCGGAGGCTACAGATTTATACAACAGAGGCTTCAGGGATATCACCTTGTTGGGTCAGAATGTGGATTCCTACAAGTGGACATCGCCGGATGAAACGGAACACGTTAATTTTGCTCATTTACTTGAAAGGGTAGCTCAGGTTCACCCGGATTTAAGAGTGCGGTTTTCAACTTCACATCCCAAAGATATAACGGACGATGTACTGTACACGATCGCAAAGTATGAAAATATTTGCAAGTATATCCACCTTCCTGTTCAATCCGGCAACTCCCGTATCCTTAAACTTATGAACCGAACGTATGACAGAGAGTGGTATATGGACAGAGTCAACGCCATATACCGGATAATTCCTGACTGTGCCATATCGTCGGATATGATAGCAGGTTTTTGTACTGAAACAGAAGAGGAGCACCAGGAAACAATAAGTATGATGCATTTTGTCAGATATAGTATGTCCTATATGTTTTATTATTCTGAACGTCCCGGAACACTTGCCGCTAAAAAACTCGTAGATGATATTCCGGAAGAGATTAAAAAACGTAGACTCCAGGAAATTATTGATACACAGAATCAGATTTCAACTGAAGTAAATGCACAAGATAAGGGGAAGATATTTAAAGTGCTGATAGAAGGAGATTCCAAGCGTTCAGATAAGGAATTTAAAGGAAGAAACAGTCAGAACAAAATGATTAATTTTCCTAAAAAAGAAGGTTTGCAACCCGGAGATTATACCTGGGTTAAAGTACTTGAAACAACTTCCGCGTCTATGCGGGGCGAAATCGTCGAGCCTGTCAATTAAGGTAAACTTGGTGTCAGTGGATACTGTTTTAGCAATAGCAGACATTAATGATAAATTGAATATTTTTTACTATTTTTAAAAATCAGAATTATTTGAATATTCAAGGTGTAAAACAAAGGTTTGGAATTATCGGGAGATCTCCACTACTGGAACGTGCCCTTCAGACGGCTGTCAGAGTTGCAAATACGGATTTGACTGTTCTTATTCAGGGAGAAAGTGGAGTTGGAAAGGAGGTGTTTAGTCGCATTATCCATGAAATGTCCTTGCGCAAACACAATAATTTTATTGCAATCAACTGTGGAGCCATACCTCCCGGCACCATCAATTCAGAATTGTTCGGGCATGAAAAAGGTGCATTTACAGGTGCAGTAGGAGAGCGAAAAGGTTACTTCGAAACCGTCAACGGAGGTACTATCTTTCTGGATGAAGTAGGTGAAATGCCATTGGATACACAGGCATTCTTACTGCGTATTCTGGAAAATGGAGAATTTCTAAGAGTAGGATCTTCCAAGGTACAAACAACCGATGTAAGAATCGTAGCTGCAACCAATGTCAGCCTTGAAGATAAGATACAGACCGGAAAGTTCAGAGAAGATTTATTCTACAGATTAAATACGGTACCGATAAAAGTTCCTGCACTGTATGAAAGACGTGAGGATATATACATGCTGTTCAGAAAATTTGCCGGAGATTTTGCAGACAAATACAGAACAGAATCAGTTGTTTTGACCTCTGATGCCAAAATGATACTTGAAAACTACCGGTGGCCTGGAAATATCAGGGAACTTAAGAATGTTGTCGAGCAATTGAGTGTACTGACCGAAAGCAAAGAGGTTTCAGCTGAACAATTGGTCGATCTGGTTCCTCAGATTGTAAACAGAATGTTGCCTTCTAAAAACAATACTTTTAATGTCGATAATGACCAGGGATTTCAGGAACGTGAAATAATTTTTAAATTTCTTTTAGAAATGAAAAACGATCTGAATGACCTGAAATCACTGTTTTATGAATTGGTTCGAACCAATAACCTTACTTTGCCGGATCTTTCTAAATTAAAAAATATGCATACTTCCGGATTTAGCGGAGATTTGTTAACACATAAGGATTATGAAGGTGAGTTGCATCCTGCACCTGGAACAATGTATGACGAAGGAAGACCATTCATTATACATGGGAAAGATGTAAGCAGTTATAATGCTTCTGAAGATATAGAAGAGATTCTTTCTCTCGAAGACATGGAAAAAGATATGATTAAAAAAGCTTTGAAAAAATTCAATAACCGACGCAAAGATGCAGCGGAGGAATTGGGTATATCTGAGAGAACGCTCTACCGCAAAATCAAGGAATACAATATCCAGGAGTAATAATATCTATCGGATATTCATCATCAAATTTAAAGTATTAAAAAGTAATGTATCAATCTAAATTAGATTTAATTCAGACTGAAATAGGTATCAAGTTGGTAAAAGATAATTTTGAACGTAATCTGGCACAGGCACTGAATCTGGTAAGGGTTTCCGCACCTTTGTTTGTGACAGAAGACAGTGGACTGAATGACAATCTAAATGGCTACGAAAGACCAGTTAAATTTGATGTATTGGAAACCGGAAGAATGGCAGAAGTCGTTCAGAGCCTTGCCAAATGGAAAAGGATGGCACTTGCTCAATATAAGTTTACAGCCGGAACGGGATTGTATACTGATATGAATGCTATCAGAAGAGATGAAGTATGTGATGCCACACATTCACTATATGTAGATCAATGGGATTGGGAGAAAATTATTGACAATACTGAAAGAAACCTGAATTTTCTGGAAGTAACAATTCAATCGATATATACATCCATACTTGAAACAGCTAAACAAATAGAAGAATACTTTCCTGAGTTAAAATCGGATTTACCAAAAGATATTATATGTATCAGTTCTCAGGAACTTGAAGACATGTATCCTGAATCTACTTCAGCGGAAAGGGAGTATATCATAGCCCAAAAGTATGGAGCTGTATTTATCACTGGCATTGGGGGAGCCCTTAAATCAGGTAAAAAACACGATAACAGAGCTCCGGATTATGACGATTGGGATTTGAATGGGGATTTAATAGTGTATTATAAGTCATTGGACAAGGCTATTGAATTGTCATCTATGGGTATCCGGGTAGACAGGGAATCCCTGTTGACCCAGTTGGAAGTCCAGAATGCTATGGAAAGGATGAGACTCCCATATCATCAGGCACTCCTCAACGGACAACTTCCATTAACTATAGGTGGTGGCATCGGTCAGTCCAGACTATGTATGATCTTGCTACAGAAGGTTCATATAGGTGAAGTACAGAATTCAATCTGGCCGGATCAGCTTATAAAAGAATGTAATGACAGAAATATATTTTTACTTTAATAAAGTGTGGAATATTTAAATGTTGTGACAGTGGTAATTCATGTACGAAGAACATTTTAATAATCAAAAAGGCACTATAGCAAATAATTTATTCACATTATTAATGAATTTTTATATTTTTGTCGGCGTTTTATTTCATTTAGTCGTTAAGTACAGGTTTTCAGAACTATTGTTTTAACAGTATTGTTTATATAACTGTACAAATTAAATTATAAAAAATATGTGGATTTTATTAGGAATTGTAATTGTATTAGGCTTATGGGTTATGTCTATGTACAACAAATTGGTATCCCTCAAAAATAGGGTTCAGGAAGGCTGGTCAGGCATTGATGTACAACTCAAAAGAAGATATGACCTGATACCCAATCTGGTAAACACAGTAAAAGGATATGCTGCTCATGAAAGCGGAACACTTGAAAAAGTAATTCAGGCTCGTAATATGGCTATGGCGGCAGGTAGTAACGGTGATGTCAATGCTCAGGCACAGGCTGAAAATGCATTGTCAGGTACCCTGAAGTCATTGTTTGCATTAGCAGAGAATTATCCCGATCTGAAAGCCAATACAAGTTTTCTTCAATTGCAGAATACATTAGGAGAAATCGAAGAAAGTTTAAGTAATGCCAGAAGATATTATAATGCTTTGGTAAGGGATAACAATACAGCCGTAGAAGCATTCCCATCCAATCTGATAGCCAATCAGTTTAATTTTGGTAAGTTTGACTTCTTTGAAATTGACAATGCTGCTGAAAGAGACAATCCTGTCGTTCAGTTTTAAGAAATTATTTCTGTAATATAATATTAGCATTTTTTATTTAAATAACTTCAATGAATACAATCATAAAAATTGTTATCTGTGTATTTTTGCTTATACCATTAAGTACTAAAGCAGAATACTACGATATTGATGATTACAGGGTTGATATCAAAGTACACGGCTCAGAAGGATACTTTGAAGTGAAAGAAGTTATGACCGTACGATTTAGCGAACCCAGACATGGTATTTTCAGATTTATACCTGTTGTCTACAGTAAAGATGGGGAAAAAGCCTCGATTAAAATTTATGATGTAGATGTACAGGGTTTTAAGTATACTACTTATGACGAGGGAAGTAATCTGGTCGTAAGAATCGGTGATGCTAATAAATATGTAGATGGTGTACAGACATATACGATATCATACAAAGTTAAGAAGGCGTTTATGTTTATGGATGAATGGACTGAATTTTACTGGAATCTGACAGGCAATGAATCTCAGGTTTCCACGAATAAGGTTTCATTTTCTATTACACTTGATAAGTCTATTCCAATGGATAAAAAAGATTATTTTGTCAATACAGGAGCTTATGGTGATCAGGGAAAGGATGCTACAATATCCTATTATTTAAATACATTTAAAGGTGAAACCACCCGAAGTCTGAATCCTTATGAAGGAGTGACAGTAGGTATTAAATTACCACTGGATTATGTCAGGAGACCCACAGCATGGGAGATATGGATGGAGAAATATGGTGCTATGGGAATCGGTGGTTTGTTTTTTTTGTTTATATTTGGTGTTTTTTACCGGCTGTGGTCCAAGTATGGAAAAGATTATCCAATCATCAATGCTGTCGAATTTCAACCACCTAAAGAGTTAACACCATCAGAGGCCGGAGTGATTATCGATGAGAAAGCAGATAATGTAGATATTTTAGCATTGTTACCCTATTGGGCCCATAACGGACTGATTACAATAGAACGGATCCCAGGAAAAAGTTGGTTAGGTAAAGATGACCATAAGCTGATAAAAATCGGTAATCTTGCTGATACTGCAGCAAATTATGAAAGGATTATATTTAACAGATTGTTTGAAGATGGCAATTCCGTCCTTATTTCTTCATTGAAAAATACCTTTTATGAATATTTGAGTTCTGCCAAAAACGAATTACAATCACACATTAAGAATATGGGTGTATATTATCCTGTATCACTAAAATTACAGATATATATAACAGTGGCATCCGTACTTTTAGCTATTGCTGGAATATTTCTTGGATTTATTTTTCAATCCTTTGTATTAGGCTTGGCTTTGGGGTTAAGTGCTGTAGTAGGATTGGCTTTTGGAGCAGTGATGCTTAAAAAGAATGAGTTGGGTGTAAGATTATACCAGCATGTAAATGGATTCAGGATGTTTGTCAAGTCAGCAGATAAAGACAGGATAGAAAGACTACTCAGGGATGATCCGGATTACTTTGAAAAAACACTGCCTTATGCTATGATTTTTGGCTATGCAAAGGAATGGAGCAGGAAGTTTGATGGGTTACTGATTGAACCTCCAAAATGGTACGTCTCACCAGGAGGGTACTATCATGGACAGGCATTTATGCCCTCCGAATTCGGTCAGGTATTTGACAGTGGTATCAGGGACATCCAAAGTGCATTTTCCAGTGTACCGTCATCATCAGGTGGTGGCGGCGGCGGCTTCTCAGGAGGAGGTGGCGGCTTTTCCGGCGGCGGTTTTGGTGGCGGCGGTTCAGGTAGCTGGTAAGCCATATTATATTTTATGGTCAATTGCAAACTTCTTTATATGAATTGACCTGAATGATTCTTTTTCACAGTAGAAATAGTATTTCGAGCGGGAAAGTATTTCCGAAGTACTGAATATTTGAGATTAGGATATTTCCCTGGTTAAGCGATTTATACTTCATTCCTTATTGAATATTTCTATTTTTAGACTATATACATATCACTTCAGAACAGATTGAATATGGTGTTATATTATTATATTACCGTATTTATCTGTTTCAACTCATGTAAATATACCTAAATTACAAGAAAATCATAAGATCGTATTTTTATTTTTAGATATATATTATATTGATAAACAATTATCTAAAAATTAGATAAAATAATTATATATAAAAAGCTAATTTTTATTGAAAAAATATATTAAAAATATTTGTAATATATAATTGTCTTAATATCTTTGCGTGGTGATATAGTCTCAAACTGTATTACAATTCCCATAAGCAGTAATTAATGGTTTTATTTCTCAAAGTAAAAAAATTAATTATGTCGATTTTACAAACTTTAAATTTTAACAGAACGTTGCTCCGTCGATGGGCACAGGGTCTATTTGTTTTGTTGTGGATGCTGGTTTTACCCAGTCTGGTTTCAGGACAAAACAGATATGTTTCAACCTCGGGTACAGATGCAGGTAGCTGTAATTTGCCGGGATCACCATGTCTCACGATTGGTTATGCCATGGGACAAGCTGTTGCTGGTGATAATATCAATGTGGCAGCAGGTACGTATAATGAAAATGTCAACATTAACAAACAGGTGAATCTGATTGGGGCAGGATCTGCATCAACGATTGTTCAGGGATCATATCCAGGCATTACTGGTACTTTTTTGCTTAATAATATAAGTAATGTAAGTATCTCCGGATTTCACCTGAATGGTTTTGATGGCGTTCCGGCGATAGAAACCGCTGCTTTGTACTTTCAGGGTGTTTGTAATAATATAACAATAACAAACAATAGGATTACGGCTAATGGTGATGCAGCATTATTGACAGAATATGGTCAACCAAACAATAACCTGAATATTAGCAATAACACATTCGATGGTCAGACATTTATTGGACCCAATCCCGGAGGATGTGGATTTGCAGGTCAGTTTACTGATCCCAATGTACCGAGAGAATTGGTAACCATAGCGACAGGTACTACTAATGTTACATTTAATAATAATATAGTATCAGGGGTTTCAGGTGGGATAGGAACGATAGCTCCTTGTGATGTTATTGGTCAGGGAAATTCATTAGTTACCATAGATGCAACCAATGCATCTATAACCAATAATACTTTCAATGGAACGACTTCACGGTATGGATCGATGTTGCGTACCAGAGGAACACAGGTGAGTATCAGTAACAATACATTTGATGGTTCTAATCTATTTGGTCCTGCGACCTATTATTTTTATGATTCTGATGCATTGACCGGAGGTACACCCAACACATTACAGGGTGTGTTTGATGAAAATACATTTTTACCTTATGCGTCATTCATCATCGATACACCGGGAAATACTATAATTTTTATATGTGATGAAATCGTCTTAAATACTGAAATAAACAATGAAAGTGTTGTCACAGACAATGATGGTATTAGTGACAGTACAGCGGTAGCAGTGTGTAATATATCATCAAATATTCAATTTGGAACATGGTCTATCAATTTACCCTCTCCTCCTCATAAGGTATTTCAAATCATTCAAACGAGTAATGTAAATGTTCCGTTTTGCAATAACTGTGTAGGTACAACTTCTGTATTTACTGGATCGCATACTGCATCGCTTATTAATCCTGCTCTGAATGGACAATTAATCATGAAATTTGTTGCATTTAACGATGTAAACAGTAATGATATATTTGATTTTGGAGAATGCCCTTCGGATACAGTGGTTTATGTATTTACCGTGTATGCATTTCCAACAGCGCCACAATTAGAAGCAAACCCTGATGAAAATGAAGTGTGTGAAGGGCGAACTTTAACGGTAGATATAACTAGTCCCGGATCAGGTGGTGCAGAACCTTGTGTAGATGAATACAGGTATTCAACTGATAATGGAAGTACCTGGTCTGCATGGAGTGCTACTGTTCCATCCTTTTCAGCAGTAAAGGGAACGAATACAATACAAAGCAGAAGAAGTTGTGACCTGGACGATTGTCCGAGTAATATTTATGATGTTTCATGGGCAGTTAATTCAAATCCAACTGCTAATATAACACCGTCACCTGCAGAAGTATGTCAGGGTGTCAACTTGCAATTGAATGGAAACCCATCTGGTGGATCAGGTTCCTATACACATGTCTGGAGTGGTACAGGATCAACCAACCTTAATAATGTCAGTATACAGTCCCCAGTTTTCAATAGCACAAGTGTCGGTCAAGTTACTTTACTATATACTGTTACAGATGGTAATGGATGTATCGGAACTGATACTGAAGTTGTAGAAGTGTTTGGAAATCCAACAGTTACAATATCCCCTGATCCTGCCGAGGTTTGTCCCGGAGCAAATTTAGTATTGAATACAAATGTTAATGGAGGCACACCTTCCTATAATTATCTATGGAGTGGTGCAGGAGCATCCTCATTAAATAATACAGGAATTTCAGCCCCAACATATAATAGTACAACACTCGGTCAAAATTCAATTGGTGTAACTGTAACAGATGCCAATGGATGTATTGGTACAGATGCTGTAGATGTGGTTGTTGAGGATGATACAGATCCTGTAATAAGCTGTCCTACTGTACCGGTTACTATGAGTGCCGATCAGGACAGGTGTACTGCAGTAGTTTGTTTTACGGTTAGTGCCACAGATGATTGTCCGGCTATATTACCTGTATCTCTTCCAGGGCATACATACATAGGTACATATAATGGACATACATATTTCAGATCAAATACTACATTTTCCTGGGAAGCAGCTAATGCAGCAGCAGTCGCTCTGGGTGGAAACCTGGTAAGTATCAGTGATCAATCTGAACAATCTTTCCTTAATTCCAATATTCCCAATAGCCTATTAAATCAATTTTGGATTGGCTTGAGATATTCTCCTTCATTAAATCAGTTTAAATGGACAACAGGAGAACCGGTTAATTATTTAAATTGGGGATTACTTCAACCTGTAAATTTCCCGCCATTAAGTGGTGATTATGTTTTTCATCTGGAATTAGGAAGTCCTGTTCTTGAAGGTTGGTACAATGTATTGGATGTCTTACCAAGAAGATATATTATAGAATTTTCGGGGTACCCTGTAAAATTGGTTTCCGGTTTACCAAGCGGATCCAACTTTCCTGTAGGAACAACTTCAGTCACATATAACATAACAGATTTAGGTGGAAATACAGACGTGTGTACATTCGATGTTGTGGTGACAGATGATCAGGCTCCTGAAATAACATGCCCTGGTGATATTACTGTAAATTTACCACAGGGTGATTGTGACTCGGTAGTTGATTTTGAATCAGATATCGTTTTTACTGACAATTGTTCAGGTACAGTTTTCCATTATGTTAGTGGTTCACCTGAATCCGGTGACAACTTTCCGATTGGAGTACATACAGTTTCTATATATGCAGAAGATGCAGCAGGTAATCTTTCAGACACCTGTTCATTCACAATAACTATTGTTGATTATATCAATCCGAATCTTGGATGCAAACCGGTAAATTTATCATTGGATGGCGATTGTATCGGTAGTTTGACTCCTACAGAAGTATTGGTAGGATGGGAAACTGGTGGAATTCCTGATTTAGGATGTCCGGGATCGTTTACAATTGACATAACAGATTCTAATGGTAACAGTATCGGTAATTATCTGACAGGTGAATATTTAGGACAGACTTTAGGCTATACGATATCACATCTTTCAGGATTCAAGTGCTGGAGTACTGTACTTGTAGAAGACAAAATGGCTCCTACTATTGCTTGCAGAGACACAGCTGTTCATTGCATGACAGATCTAACCAAATTAAAAATGTATACTGTCTTTGATAATTGTGGTGCAAATGCTGTTATAATAGATGAAAAAATTGAAAACCTAACATGTAATCCGGATTATGTATGCAGAATATTACGCACTTATAAAGCGGTAGATAATTATGGTAATGAAAGTGCTCCTTGTACTTCTGTCATATATATCCAGCGACCTTCAAGAATTGGGATATTAGCACCGGTTGCTAATGATACATTAGAATGTTCTGCTGTTTATGAGAAGGATGAAAATGGCAATCCACATCCAAATGTGACAGGTATACCTACATTTGAAGGTAGAGCGCTCTGGCCACAAAGCAATCTGGATTTGTTGTATTGCGGAGCATTGATTCGTTACAATGATAACGTTGTATTTGAATCATCCTGCAAGAAGAGAATCATGAGAACCTGGACAATAACCGAATGGTGGTGCAGTACTACAGTTGAATTGTTGGTAGCTGCTCAGATTATAGATATCGTTGATACAACGCCGCCTGTAATACCTCAGCATGATGACTTTACCGTGACAACACAAGCACTCAGTTGTTCTGCACTTGTTACACTTCCGGCATTAAACATTACTGATAATTGTAATGAAATTAAGAAAGTAGTAGTCAATGCAACATCTGATGGTGTACCGACAGGTACATTGAGTAGCAATGGAGGAACTATGGTTCTTGAAGTTGGTGAACATATTATAACATACACAGCTCTGGATAAATGTCTGAATCAAAGCGAAAGAAGTTTTAAAGTAACTGTCAGGGATAATACGGATCCGGTTGCAATTTGTGATCAGTATGCTACAGTTAGTCTCAGAGAAGATGGACAGACATTTGTAACGGCAAGTGCTATAGATGACGGAAGTTTCGATGCTTGCGGAGATATAACCCTGAAAATAAGAAGAATGACTGACCCATGTGCAACTGGTCAGGATACAAGCTGGTATGACAGGCTGGATTTCTGCTGCCTGGATGCTAATACTTCACCTATGGTTGCTTTACTGGTAACGGATAAAGGTGGAAATACCAATATGTGCATGATCAGTGTGCAGGTGCAGGATAAAATTGAACCATCCATAACGTGTCCGGGTGACCTGACGATTGAAGATTGTTTGTTTACGTTTGATCCTTCAAGAGCTGGTGCTGATTATGCATTCGGAAGTGTAGTCATTACAGATAATTGCCCGGGTAATGTAGATATTTCGCATACTTTGGTGGATAATCGTACACAGTGTGGAATAGGAGATGTAGTCAGAACATTCAGCATATTGAAAAATGGTGCAGCGACTCAAACGTGTACGCAGACGATTACATTCAGGAATCATGATCCATTCTATATAAACAGTCTGGATCCTAATGATCCGTTGGATGATGTTATCTGGCCAAAGGATTATTTGGCGTTGGGTCAGTGTTCATTCAATGGGTTGTTACCTGAAGCACTGCCGGATTCATCTTCATTCCCGATCGTAACAGAGGATGCCTGTGATATGACAGGAGTCAGATATGATGATCAGATATTCCCATTCACTACGAATGGTGCATGCTATAAAATCATAAGAACGTGGACTATCATAGACTGGTGTCAGAACAGAACATGGACTTATGAGCAGGAAATAAAAGTAATGGATAACGATGCACCTGTATTCGATAATTTACCAACAACTACAGTTGTTTTCAATACGGCTACCTGTACAAGTACAACTGTAACTATTGGAGCTCAGGCGCATGACTGTACGCCTGCTGAAGAACTTAAGTGGACATACACCATCTTTAAAGATGGACTAGTTTACGATAATGGATCAACCAGCAGTGTTACACGAACATTTGAGGTAGGTGACTATCATGTAGAATTTACAGTAGGAGACAGATGTGGTAATTTATCAGAGGCATCATATGATTTTGTAGTCAGAACAACAAAGCCTGCTGTTCCTGTATGCCTGAAAGGACTGTCTTCTACAGTTACACTTATGGATACGGATGGAGATGGTATAGGTGATACACCGCAGACCATGTTACGTCCTGCATTCTTTGATAACAAGAGCAGCCATCCATGCGGATATGATTTTGTGTTGAGCTTCTCAGCCGATATCAATGATACATTGAGAACATATACTTGCGATTCAATCGGATCAAGAACAGTACAATTATGGGTAACGGATCAGAATGGTAATACTGCATATTGTGAGACTTTTGTTGATATTCAGGATAACAGTAATCTGTGCGGACCAACTGGACCACTTGTATCCAATGTTTCAGGTAGAACTGTAAAAGAGGATAATCAGCCCATAGAAAATGTAGAAGTAGCATTGGTTGGTACTGAAAGTGATGTGATAAATACAAATAAGGAAGGTAACTATGCCTTCAGCAATGTACGCAATAATGTTGATTATAATATAATTCCGGGTAAGGATGGTGATGATATCAATGGTGTTAGTACGTATGACCTTGTATTGATTCAAAGACATATCCTCGGTATGGAATTATTGAATTCTCCATATAAATTGATTGCAGCAGATATCAATAACAACGGTTCGGTATCAGCAGCAGATTTAACTGAATTGCGCAAGTTGATACTGGGAGTTATACCTGGATACACGAAGAATACAAGCTGGAGATTTGTAGATGCAGCACATAAGTTTGACAACCCTGCGGATCCATGGTCAGGATTCATACCTGAATTCTATGGTATCAATAAACTGAGATCCAATATGGATGTTAACTTCATAGGTGTCAAGGTAGGAGATGTCAATAATGATGCTGTGGGTGCTGATGTTGCTTCTCAGGAAGTCAGCAGCAGGACAGCGTACAGCGTAGCCATTGCAGACAGAAATATTTCTAAAGGTGAGTTGGTTCATATTCCAGTCATCGCAGATAATGCTAATGTATTGCTGGGATTACAGGGTCAATTACAAGCAAATGGATTGATCATCAAAGGAATTACCAGTGCTGCAATGAAAATAACTGGTTCTGACTATGCTGTAAGTGCCGGTGAAAGTATCCGAATAGCTTTGGCATCCGGTGAAGGTGTGCAGGTGAACAAAGGTCAGGTATTGTTTGTAATAGAAGCCGAAGCTACTCAGTCAGGCAAGTTGAGTGATATGATACAGTTGAATACAGATTTCAATCCTGAGATGTACACTGCCAATAAGCAAATCAACCGATTCGGAATACAATGGAGAAATGCTGAAGTTGCTTACCCAGTATTAAGTACAATTGCTCCAAACCCTTGGAATGCCTATACTGAAATAAAATTTGATTTACCCGCTGATGGTATGGTCACATTCAAAGTAAAAGATTATACTGGTAAGAAGTGGATCAGTAAAATCGATTTCTTCAAAGGTGGTCAAAATACTATTAAGCTGACAAGAAACGATATTCCTCAGTCAGGTGTCTATATTTATGAGATTAAGACTGAAAATCAGGTCTTGTCCGGTAAGATGATCGTGATAGAATAGGGATTGTTTTAAATTCCGTATAATGATTATAAAGGCTTGTTAACTTCGGTTGACAAGCCTTTTTTGGTGATAATTTCATAACGTTGACGTGATTTTTTTTGATTTGTTTTTCATAAATGTTATTATCTGTTAGAAAGTGCATTCTGACTAAATACAGTTAATGAAAGTAAAATGGATATTATCTGATTAATTTTGAGTTAGATATGATATTTATTGATAATTTTACACTCATATACAGGTAAGGATGAAACAGTATCACGATTTATTAAGGCATATTCTGGATAATGGTACTTCCAAATCGGATCGTACAGGAACGGGCACCATCAGCGTGTTCGGTTATCAGATGCGTTTTGATCTTAATGATGGCTTTCCATTACTGACTACTAAAAAATTGCATGTCAAATCCATTATCTATGAGTTACTTTGGTTTCTGAAAGGTGATACAAATATTAAGTACCTTACAGATAACGGTGTGAGAATTTGGAATGATTGGGCAGATGACAATGGTGATTTGGGTCCGGTTTACGGTAAGCAGTGGAGATCTTGGTCAGGGCCTGACGGCACTGTTACCGATCAGATATCAGAGTTGATTCATACCTTAAAAACGAACCCCGATTCCCGCAGGATGATTGTCAATGCATGGAATGTGGGAGAATTGAAGCAGATGGCACTTACGCCATGTCATTGTCTGTTTCAGTTTTATGTGGCTGATGGCAGGCTGAGTTGTCAATTGTATCAGAGGTCTGCGGATACTTTTTTGGGTGTTCCGTTCAATATAGCGTCCTATGCTTTGCTGACCATGATGATTGCTCAGGTATGTGGCCTGAAACCCGGAGAATTTGTCCACACTTTCGGTGATGTACACCTGTATAATAATCACCTGGAGCAGGCAAGGGTACAATTAACACGAATACCCAAATCATTACCTGTGATGCATATTAACCCTGAGGTGAAGTCAATATTTGATTTCAGGTATGAGGATTTTACACTGACAGATTATTATCCCGATCCGCATATTAAAGCAGATGTATCGGTATAGTGTATCCTGTAAACTCTATATTTTTATAGAAAAAACGTTTACAAGACTCTTGTCAGCATAATGCCATCTCTCAACGGTACAATGGTTGTTTCTACACGGTTGTCTCCAGCAATTTTTAGATTGAATTCCTGAATTATTCTTGTCTTTTTATCCGGATTTTCATTATTAATTACCTTTCCATCCCAAAGTACATTGTCCACAAGGATAATACTGCCTGAATGGCATTTTTCCATAACAAGATCAAAATAAACAGCATATCCTTCTTTGTCTGCATCTATAAATACGAGGTCAAATGACTTATCTAACCTTGGTATGATTGCTTTGGCATCTCCTTCGAGTAAAGTTATTTTGTTTTTTGCCGGAGTCTGATCAAAAAATCTCCTTGCAATTTCAGCATTTTCAGGATTGTACTCTATAGTAATGAGTTCACCACCACTTGCCAATCCTTCGGCAAGACAAATGGCAGAATATCCAGTAAATGTCCCGATTTCGAGTATGTTTTTTGGAGCTGTCATTTTACTGACCATCGTCAAAAACGCACCCTGAAGATGACCGGACAACATACGTGGCGCCAGTGTTTCAAGATGTGTTGCTCTTTCAATTTCAGGCAATATAGCATTGGGCAAAAAACTCAATTTTTCACAATAATCGTGGATGGCTTGATTGATGTCCTGCATTTATATGGATTTTGATTTGATTCTTAGATAAATAGGGTATAAAAATACAGATAATGCTATAATGGCAGCACCTGTATAAAACATTCCGTTTAGTGTATTATGTTCATGAAGAATAATAATCGCCAGAATTATTCCGTAAATGGGCTCCAGATTGATTGTCAGGCTTACTGTAAAGGCCGAAAGATGTTTCAGTGCTTTCAAGGTAAGAATCTGAGCCAGTGTTGTACAAACAAGGGCAAAAATAATTAGCCAGAGCCATTCAATAGCAGTAGCAGGCAAATAACTGTTCAGGTAAATACCGAAAATATGCATCACGATCAATACAAGACTAACAAACAACCAGGAACCTGACAATTCAACAAATGACATGGTATAGGGATCAGCTTCATGGATGTATATCTTATTCAGTACTGAGAAAATGGCTGCAAATAATGCCGAAAGTAAACCTACTATGATGCCATAAAAATATCCGGTATCAACATTATTCACGATTAGTATCATACCTGGTATCATCAGGCTGCCAGTAAATACCTCAATTTTGTTTATGTTCTTTTTTGTGAGAATCGGCTCTATTATCGATGTAAAAAACGTGGTAGTACTCAGACAGATTAAGCATATCGAAGCATTGGATAATTTGAGTGACCCATAAAAACAAATCCAGTGTAGGCCGATTATTACACCAATTCCTAAATATCTTATGAGAAGAGAAATGGGTAACTGTCTCAGATTTCTGCCAAAATGGATGAAAAATAACAAACTGATTACCGTTAGCAAAACACGCCACCAGACCAGAATTATAGCAGGCAAATGAATTAAATCCCCTAAAATAGCTGTAAATCCGAAAAGGATTACTGCAAGATGAATCTGGAGATAGGGTACTAACTTATTGGAATCGACCATAAAATAGAATAATTTGCAAAAATAGCATTTAATAAGCCAATCGATATAATATTGTTAAATGCGTTTTTTGCATGTAAGGAACGCTTATTCGTAATTTCACCCAACATACATCAAGTAATGCATTAGCTTCATCAGGTTTTCTGATTTATTTTTTCATTAAACTTATAGATTCTTACTCAAAGTTTGTCACATTGATTTTGTAAAGTAAACCTAAAGGCGGATATCGTTTATAAAATTTAAAATTCAGTTTGGCTGATCAGATTAATAGATGTACTTTTGTGCAACCAATCACAACAATCAAAATGACTGACGTAAAGCTATTTTCAGCTACCCAATCCCGCAAACTCGCCGAATTGATTGCCGACTATTACGGTTATCCATTAGGAGATATCACACTCAATTCCTTCTCAGATGGAGAAATGCAGGTCGTGATAAATGAATCCGTAAGAGGAAGTTATACTTTTCTTATAGCCTCCACATTTGGAGCAGCCGACAATCTCATGGAGTTGCTGCTCATGATAGACAGTGCCAAAAGAGCTTCTTCCGGATATATTACAGCAGTAATACCGTATTTTGGTTATGCCAGACAAGATAGAAAAGATAAGGCAAGAGTGCCCATATCCGCCAAGTTGGTTGCCAATCTCCTGCAGGCATCGGGTGTTAACAGGGTGATGACACTGGATTTGCATGCTGAGCAGCTACAGGGATTTTTTGATATACCTGTGGATCACTTAAAAAGTGAAGCCATTTTTATTCCATATCTCTCCGAACAGGATTTGAGCAATGTTACTTTTGCCTCACCTGATGTAGGTGGTGTTAAAAGAGCCAGAAGCTATGCCAAGTATTTTGGAAGAGACTTGGTAATATGTGATAAAGAACGAAGGGTAGCTAATCAGGTTGCAGAAATAACGGTGATTGGTGATGTAACGGGTAAGGATGTTATCATGATTGATGATATCATCGATACAGCAGGTACCTTATGTAAAGCAACAGATGCACTTTTGGAAAAAGGTGCAAGAAGTGTCAAAGCCATATGTACACATGCCGTCCTTTCCGGGAAAGCCTATGACAATGTCAATAACTCTAATTTACTTGAGGTAATCGTAACCGATACGCTGCCGCTGAGAGGACAATCCAACAAAATAAAGGTTCTTTCCTGTGCAAAATTATTTGCCCGTGCTATACGTAATACGCACGAATTTCGTTCAATCGCAGCATTGTTTGTAGATAAAAGCTAAGCTACTGAAATGTAATTGGCTTCGGTATATTAAGCTGACTTACATATTGTTTTTGCTTGCAAACCTGTTCAGATATTTGTTGAATTGGATGCCTAAGACGACTAATGTACTGAATATGAATCCATACAGCATATAATTGATAGTAGGATTGATGATAACACTTTCTTCTTTAGCAGATCTGAGATTGCTGACTATGTTTACAGGATTTGTATATAAGGCTATATCTTTTTGTATGCCATATAATTTTTTTGTATAAGTTTCATAGGAACGCAACATATCCTTTTCTACATTTTCCCTACTTGCTGCATTGAGTACCATCTGGTTATTACTGGTAGCTATATCCTGTTTATTAGCCTGAATCCTTGCTGCAAGTATGGAGTCAATATTATTTATAGCTTGCTTGATTTCCTTTTCGTAATTGGTCAGTACAGTTATACGAACATTCTGATCCGCTTTGACACCGTTCAGATTATTGAAGTATGCTAGCAGTTTTTCCTGTATGTTTTTTGGAAGATGGTCGGTGTTTTTAGCCATGATTTTCAACTTCTGAACAGGATAGTCCGTATCCGCCATTTTCAGTTTATGTTCTTTCAGTTTATAATCTCTGAAAAAAAGTGTATCGGTTTCAAGACCGCGAAGTTTATTGGATTCAATTTGTTCAAAATAGTTGGCAATAACATCTTCATCCCTTTTTAATGGTTCGGGCAGAAGGCTGACTATTCCCAATTCTTTAGCCAATTGAATGCCTTCAGAATTTTTGTTTGCCGAAGAGGCTTTTTGGTTTTTTACTTCAGATGCAAAAGCATATAACTCAAGATTACTGTTGGCTCCTGATCTGACAATCATTTCGTAATATTTGATTTCTGAGCCTTCAATCAGAGGTTTGATTATTCCACCGTAAATACCTCCCAATAAGGTAAGTCCACCGATAATAATCCAGTTTTTCTTTAATAATACTATGAATCGGATGAAATAATTAAATAACTTACCGATACTTTTAAATATTGAATTAAAGCCCTGTTTAAAATATTCAAATAATCGGATTATGTCTACTTCTTCATCTCCTTTTTTAGGAGAATTTTGAGTTTCCAGACTCATATATTATAATTTTGCCGCAAATATAGGTCAATTATGGTATTTTTGATAATGAATTTTTCAAAAGTTATTCATGTACAGACATTTCTACATTGAAAAAATGATGTTTTCATACAATTCACATTTTGGATTGTCTTTGGTTTTGCAATGGTGTTTCAAATGAGTACTTTTGCAAACTAATTTATTAACGCTAATGTTGATCAAGAATCTGATAATTTTCGGAACACGTCCGGAAGCCATTAAAATGGCACCTTTGATTCATGTATTCAAACGGTTTCCTGAACAGTTTGATACTAAAGTGTGTATTACTGCCCAGCATCGGGAAATGCTGGATCAGGTACTTGATTTTTTTGAAATTGTACCCGATTTTGATTTGAATCTGATGCGTCCCGACCAAAACCTGTATAATCTAACCTCCGATATACTGTTGGGGCTCAAGCCTGTGTTGGAAACATTCAGACCAGACTATGTATATGTCCACGGAGATACAACGACGACTATGGCAGCCAGTTTAGCCGGGTTTTACAATGGTTCTAAAATATGTCATATAGAAGCTGGTCTCAGGACATACAATCTGAAGTCGCCATTTCCGGAAGAAATGAACCGGCAGGTGACGACAGTACTTACGGATTATTTTTTTGCACCTACCGAAACATCCAAACAGAATCTGCTAAGTGAGAAAAAGGATGAAAAAACAGTGTGTGTAACGGGTAATACAGTAATAGATGCATTATTGCACGGAATTGACAAAGTCAATGATCCCGATTTTGAAGATGCAGAAATATCGATACTTAAAAGTATAATGCAGCCTGAGAAAAGAATCATCCTGGTTACAGGTCACAGAAGGGAGAATCACGGTGACGGATTTATCCGTATTTGTGAAGCATTAAAACAGATTGCAGATGGATTCCCGGATGTTCAGATTATTTATCCGGTTCACCTGAATCCCAATGTTAAAGAGCCCGTTTACCGACTTTTATCCGATATTGATAATGTATCGTTGATAGATCCGCTTTCATATCCGGCTTTTATATGGTTGATGGAAAAGGCATATCTGCTGATTACGGATAGTGGTGGTGTACAGGAGGAAGCACCAAGTTTGGGCAAACCGGTTCTGGTCATGCGGGATACTACTGAAAGGCCTGAAGCAGTGATTGCAGGTACGGTTATTCTGGTAGGAACAGATAAGCAAAAAATATTTTCAGAAACTTCACGTTTATTAAATGATACTGCCGCCTACAATAGCATGAGTAAGGTACACAATCCTTACGGTGACGGAAAGGCTGCATCGAGAATTGTTAAGTTTATTCAAGACCAAAACCAATGACTTTTAAACCGGAAGTAATAACTATAGGACTGGGTTATATAGGATTGCCTACTTCTGCACTCATCGCTCAGAATGATATTCAGGTATTGGGTGTAGATATCAATCCAGCTGTTGTAGCTACGATTAATCAGGGAAAAATCCATATTGTCGAACCGGAACTTGACAAGGCAGTCGCGCGTGCTGTTGAACGTGGTTTTTTACGAGCCAGTAGTGCAGCCGGTACTGCCAGTGTGTACCTGATTGTTGTCCCTACACCATTTAAGGGCGATCATCAGCCGGATATATCCTATGTACAGTCAGCCACTGAAAAAATTATCCCCTTTTTGAAGGAAGGAGACCTGTATATTATCGAATCTACTTCACCTGTCGGGACGACGGAAAGGATGTATGAGCTGATTATTACCCAAAGGCCGGAACTTAAGGATAAAATTTACATCGCTTATTGTCCGGAAAGGGTGTTGCCCGGAAATGTTATGTACGAACTGATATACAATGACAGGGTAATCGGTGGATTAAACCAGGAATCGACAGAAAAGGCAGTTGCTTTTTACAGTAGATTTGTCCGGGGTGACCTGCACAAAACGAATGCCCGTACAGCTGAAATGTGCAAGCTTGTGGAAAACTCTTCAAGGGATGTGCAGATAGCATTCGCAAATGAACTTTCGCTGATATGCGATAAGGCAGGTATTAATGTATGGGAACTGATAAGCCTTGCCAACAAGCATCCGCGAGTAAATATTTTGCAGCCGGGTTGTGGGGTAGGAGGTCATTGTATAGCTGTGGATCCATACTTTATTGTTTCTGATTATCCTTTGGAATCCCGTATCATTGGCAAAGCCAGGGAAGTCAATAATTACAAATCTTTCTGGTGTGCCGAAAAAATCAATCAGACGAGAAAAGAGTTTCAGCTCAAATACAATCGGGAACCCAGGATAGCTTTGATGGGTCTCGCTTTTAAACCCAATATTGATGATCTAAGGGAATCTCCTGCCAAATATATAGTTCAGCGTGTATTACAGCATGCCAATGATGAAGAATACTTTATTTCAGAACCCAATATTCAGGATCATAACATCTTCAAACTGACGGATTATCGCCAGGCAGTTGAAAAATCTGATATTATTGCTTTCCTCGTTGCTCATAGAGAGTTTTTCGATTTGGAAATAGGTAAAGAGAAAATCGTACTTGATTTTTGTGGAGTAATTAAATAAAATGCTAAGGAGTCTGCTTAAAACGAGATATCTGTACTATGGCGGATCTATTGTAGTCAGCCGTGGACTAGAATATATTGTTCTTTTTTTTGCAGCCCATTTTTTAGCTAAGGAAGATTACGGAGAGCTCGAATTTTATAAAAAAGCCGTAGAAATTGGGTCCAATATTCTGGCATTCGGATTTCCTGCACTTATACTGAGTTATACCAAAAGTGACGAAAGTAAAATCTATTTTTATTGGTTATCCGTTTTTTTTGTACTTGGGTTAGGTTTGCTGCTTTTAGTTGCTGGTATATTCTATCCGATAGCGATTTTACTTGTACTGACGATGGTTTTTTACGCCTTGTTTTTTAGCGGTGGAATTGCTCAGTCCTTTCAGATTGTACACCTGGGGAGCAATTTCGCATCCATTTATAAGATTGTAGTTTCAGTGTTATTTTATGGAAGTGTATTGGGACTTGTTAATTTTTGGGAGATAAAGGGACAGGCATATCTTTTTCCTTCCGTTTTGTTATTGCCGCTTGCTCTGCTCTACGCCTATATGGATTTCAGGAGAGTTGGTATAGTATGGGATAAGGTGTCTAAATACTGGCAACTTTTTAAAAAATTATTGTTGAGTTCCTTTACCTTAGTGGTTAGCAACTTTGCCAATTTACTTTTTCTATATACGGATATTTTGGTTATCAAATGGCTTTCCAGCTCTGCCAATCTTGAAATAGCAGACTTTAGTTTTGCGCTGAATGTTGCAGGAATTTTGTTGATTATTTCGATGACACTGATACAGGTAGATATTGAAAAACTTAAGGTTAATGCAGCATTCTTACATGCGCTGAATATCAAAATCGTAGTGTTAACTCTGATTGTTTCTGTATTATTAATTGTAGGATATTATGTACTAATTACGCATTTTTTTGAACAATTTGGTGCTACTTTCTGGTTGTTTTTAATTATATTGGCGGGTAAGTTTTGTCTGACTGTGTCCAATTTGTTTGGAACCTATCTGGTGATTCTTAAGAAATTTACCCTGAACTTAAATATCAATCTCGTGTTTTTGCTGGCGAATATTGTGAGTTGTATACTGGGATATCAGGCTTTCGGATTGATAGGATTAGCTGTATCCAGTAGTGTAATGCTGGCGTTGAGATTAGGGGTATTGATGTTTTTTAATTATAAAGCGGTAGGGTATAAATTATAATCCATTCAAAATTTTGCCTGTAATAATGAATAGTCGTATCATTGTAAAAAAAATAAAATCAGAATATTTTATATTAACGCAAAAAGGAGACAATCATAATTAGATAAACCAGGGTTATGGCAACCATAGATACTACATTCAACATGAATTGAAAATGGTTAAATAGCGTGGTTACATAGTCGTTTTGAAATTGAATTATAATTTTTTTATTCAGATTTTCAGGTAAAAACCCATCATAACAAACTTCATGCAGACAATAATCAAAAAGAATGAGTATATGAATGCCTTTTGGGTATTACTACCATTTATTTTGATATTCGGAGGTACTGTTTTTCAAAATACGCAATGGAGCAACATAACCAGTATCACAAAAATGATGTCATTTGGTTATATGATTGTTTATGTCGTCTTCAAGCAAAAAACAAGTGCCAATCTTGTATTGTTTTTGATGTTTTTTATTCCATTCTGGACTTATGCACTTTTTAATAATCCATATAATCAGGCAGCAGCCAATGCTGACGCTATCCGGTATTTATTTCCCATCGCTACATTATTTTATAGTTTTGCAATTAAAGAATATCTGCCGCTTTTGCTTAAATTCGTAATTGCATTTATAGTTATCAATATGATTATTCAGCTATTCAATTATGCTTTCTGGATAGCAGGTGCCAAAGATCAGTGGTTTTATTATACGATGCCGGGAGGAGTACGCTGGGCAAATAAAACAGCAGGACTTATTCGAGCTACGGGTACAGTAGTTTTCTTTTCCCTTTACGGATTTATCAATCTCATAGCCTTTTTTCTGATTCATAAATACTATCATAAAAAATATAAAAACATCTTGCTGGCATTATGTGTGTTAGGTTTGTTCCTGAGTTTTTCGTATAAGGGGATAGGTGCATTTGCAGTTGTTCTGGCGTTCTATTACTACAAACATATATACAAGGTAGCGCTCTACACACTATTGGGTTTGCTGATGATTTATATAGCTATGCCATCAAAAATCAATAGCTTTATGTACGACATTTCTTTGAGAATTAGCCTGTATATAACAGAAGGTAATTCAGTACGCAGTGAGTCCTACAGGGTTATGTTCCGCGAAATGGGTAACAATAACTGGCTGGGTAAGGGTGCAGGCGTATTCGGAGGACCAGCATCAGTTGAATTTAATTCTCCGTATTACAGTGAGATAAAATTCAACTGGTATGATACAAAATGGATGGGACTTACGACTACGGATACATATCCGCCACATGCTTTTGTAGAATTGGGAACAATAGGTGGGATATTATATTTTTTATTATTACTTTCGCCTTTATTCAGGACATGGATAGACAGCAATTATAAAATGGCTCTGGTCATCTTCTTTTGTCTGATGAGTGATATGCTGGTCTCATTTTCACTCAATAATCTGGAGTATCTATTCTTTTCGCTGGTATTTGTATATCCTGTCCTCTATTATAAACCTGAAGGTGAAGTGCAATCATAAATGTCCGAAATTAAAAAGATCAATGTTTTTTTCTTAGCTAATATTCCTGTAAAAGGCGTTGATGCATCGTATGGAGGAGCGACCGTTCTGGCACAGGAAATGCTGGATTATATAAAGTCTGACCTACGTCTGAATGTGGGAAATCAGCCCATTCGCAGGATATGGAGACCTAAATGGCATATGGTGGATCATATCCTGTGGGTTGTCAGGTTCCCCTGGGCAGTACGCAAATACGATGTAGTAAGTATCCATGCTACCTGGGATTTTACATTTACATCAGCACCATTGATTTGGCTTTGGGCAAGATTGCTGAATAAACGGATTGTTTATCATTTTTTTGGAGGTAATTTTCATCAACAGTATGAAGCTTTGCCGGGGTTATTGAAAACTATTTACCGACGCACGATTCTGTCTTCAGATGTAGTGTTATTTGAAACTAAAGAATTGATTCAATATTTTTCAGAAAGAAATATTGCAGATGGAATATGGCTTCCCAATGCACGGAAAGCGATACATACCCACTTGGAGACACGGCCATTTTCAAAGCGTTTTGTATTTATTTCCCGCATTATACCCGATAAAGGCATACATGAAATATTGCAATTGGCAGAGAAACTTCCGGAAGATTATACTGTGGATTTGTATGGTCCTGTGGATGAGCGGTATACGGATACAGCATTGCTTACAAGTCGGAATATAAGTTATAAAGGCGTGTTGAAACCTGAAGAAGTGACAGGAGTACTGGACAATTATGACGTATTGTTATTGCCTACCTGGTTTAAGTACGAAGGATATCCGGGTATAGTACTGGAAGCTTTATCTCTGGGCAAACCAGTTATTTCTACGTTATGGAACTCGATTCCTGAAATAATCCGGGATGGTTATAATGGCCTGCTGATTCCTGTTAAAAATGTAGAAGCTCTGAATAGAGCCATATTGCATTTTAATGAAGAAAATTACAAGATTTTTCAGGAAAATGCGTTTAATAGTTTTGAATCTTTTGATAGTGATAAGGTATTCCGAAAATTAGTGAACAGTTATTTTTGATGAATAAATTCCCCTCCGTTACAACGATGGTAATTACCATCCTGATATTGGCTGTCATGTCTGGATTGAAGTTTTCGAGGAAACTGGAAAGGGCTCACTTTCAACTGAAGTTTGACTGGAAGAACGAAAAAGAAATACAGCGCTGGGATAACGTCATAATGGATAGTATGGACTACAACTTCATCCGGATTACAGGTGCTGATCGGGTGAAGATTCCGGATAATCAGAATACATTCGCAGTTCAAGCCGGCAAAAGCAATAAATTTTATTTTCGTTTTATAGACCAGGAACACCGGGGCGATACACTCATATTGAAAGCTGTTGAATGGCTGACAGGTGTACCTGAATGGAAGCCAACAATCATTAACCTGACAGAGTATGACGTACCCTTGGATGAAAAATCAGGTAAAAGTATTGTTACGATTGGTGATGAAATGTTGATTAAGGATGAAGCCAAGTATTTTCGCAGAAAGATGGCGACTTTGCAGCAACTACGGTTTGAAGGCAGTATAAAAGATGTTTTTAATTACCGGCATGAAGCGGATTACCAGAGATCGTTGACTTCGGTCATTCAAACTCAAAGCAATATTTCTTCTGCAGCATTTTATGTACTCTTTTTCAATTCAGATTCAGGAGAATCTAAGGAAGAAGCAGAAAAATTGATCACTATTTTATCTGAACGCTCTGAATCACAAAAAATAGTCTGGATATATGTACCATATAAGCAGGATTTGCTAACAGGTAATTCTGACACTACTTTTATACAGTTTTTAAAGTCGTTGCAAATTGGCAAACTCTCCGTAATTGATGGAAGTAGATTGTTTGCTCCGCGTCCAGACCTGTATTTCATGCAGGATGGTAAGCATTTGAACAAGTTAGGTTATGAAAAATTAGCAGAAGAAACAACAAAATTGTTAAGATGATCTGGCATATAGACAAGGACAAATTTTTTTATTGGATTTTAGGTATCACAGCCGCTTCTATAGCCTTACCAGCTAATGATCTGAGTTCCGCAACGATTATTTTACTATTTGTTTTTTGGTTGTTTTACAATTCCTGGAATGAAAAATTTCAAATCCTTAAAGGAAATCTAAAATTGTTTCTGGTACTCTGTATTCCGTTTTTTATACAGGTGGTTGGTATGTCATATTCGGATAATTTCTATTCAAGTCTGCTGATGGCACAACTGGCACTACCCTTTATCGTTTATGCACTGACCATCAGTGCTGTACACCTGGAAAAGAAGACCTTCCATTTTGTAATGTATAATTTTGTCTTTGGAACTTTAGTAGCATCATGGATGGGATTGGGCAAAGCTATCTATTATAAAATGTATGACCTTGGAGATTATTTTTTCTATAGCCGTTTTTCTGAATTATTAGGTAAACATACGACTTCATTTTCTCTTTTTATTGTTATCAGTATTCTGTTTCTGTTTTATGAAGGTATAAAAAAACATCTGCATTGGAAGTTGATTGTGCCAGTAGTTTTGTATTTTGTTGTGATTTTGTATTTTATCAGTACGCGTATAAGTATCGTTGCATTGTCACTTGGATTTGTGATACTTTTTATAGCAGAACTGAAAGGAAAGTTGAAATGGTTGGGCATTGTGCTGTCTTTTCTGGTAGTTGGTATTTTTGCGTTGCCCAATTTTCAAAAACGTTTTGAACCATCCGGCACTGAAAAAGGAGATATAAGCGACCTGGATTTCAGGAAATTACACTGGAAATCTGTTTGGGAAACTATAGAGCATCAGCCTCTCGTTTTGGGTGCAGGCCCGGGTTCCAACAGGGATTATCTGTATAACCGCTATCGCCATTATGAGCTCACTTCTGCTTATGAACTCAATTATAATGCTCATAATCAGGCTTTGGATTATATGCTTGATTTTGGGATGACTGGCTTGGTAGCCTTTATATTTATGATGGTTTACCTTGGGTATTATCTATTGAAGCAGCGAAATGGAATCGGTCTGGCAATATTTGCTATGATCATTACATACTGTATAACGGAATCTCTATTCAGAAGCCAGAGTGGTGTTGTGACATTTTCCCTGATAATGACACTGCTACTGGTGTGCAATCCAGATCGGGAAAAGAGTTGATGTTTTCTTTTTTTTTAGCAAGGAATATATTAATACCTTAAGGAAGATAAACGGTAATTTATTTTGAAATTTTGACATTGTCGTAATAATATACACGTTCGCGTACATCTGTAGTACGTGACCACCAATGCGGTTTATACACGCCTAATTTGAAATATACAGTAGATTTTTTACATTTCTCATAATTTTTGGCAAATATGGTTTTAGCTTTTTCCTTTGAAAAAACAAGTTTGTTATCCATCCATACACGGATAAACCCTTTCTTCTTATGATGTAGTCTGAATTCAAATTTCCAGCGCACCCATTTACCTTTTTCTATTTTCCCAAGTGGGATGAAGTCTTCATCTTTTTCTTCAGGATTATTGTCAGGGTTCAGATTGAGCATCCATTGATTACAGACGACGCGGAGCGAAATTGGGGACATAGTGTTGCCATTTCTGACATCGTAGCTGAAATGCCATTGTCCGGTGAGGTCGTAATTGGCATTGGAAGGATTCTCACAGTAATTATGCTCAAATTCGAAGTTGTCAGGTACCATGATGTCAAATTCGAACTTATATTTTTTATTGGGTTTGTAGGCTGTTCTGTGCGGATCGTCCCAGGTGGCAATTTCATTTCTGGCTATATGTGTAAAAAAATTGTGATAATCAACCTGAGCATTATCGATGCTACCTCTAACCATGACATCATTCCAGAGTATCCTGCTATCCATGCGTCGCAGTTTGAAACGTATGGCATGATCTCCGGGTGATTTTTCAGTAAAATCAATCGTCTTGATACTTTCCCACTTATCTGTCAGATTGTTCTGATTAAAGTCCTGATTTTCAGAATGGAAAAATGTCCACTGTTTTTTTAAAAGTCCCTCTGTTTTGAATGTGGTATAATCCGGATATTCAAAGTTTTCACTGAAATATAATTGAGCGCTCACACCATAGTGCAATATAAAAAAGCTGAGTAACAAATAATATTTTGACATAATTACAATGTAATATAAGAGTCAAAATTAGTATTTTTATTAAGATCGTTCAAAAAACATTCAATGGATTATATTAATTTGATTTATTTTACACGCTTTTTTAAAATGAATACGTTAAATATTGATTCAACAGAAGTATAAATTGATTTAATATATTAATAAAAATATTAATTTGTTAAAGTCACACAAATGTATGATATGCAATGGATTATAGATAATTTCGATTGAATGTTGTTATTAAAAAAGTATATTTGTAATTAATCTCAGAACAGCACATGTGTGGAATTTTGGGCTCGGTCAATGTACCAGTTGAAGAGCAGGTTTTGGATTTGATAAGTCATCGGGGTCCCGATGCAGCACACATCAGATCGTATTCACTTACGTCTTGTGATGTTACTTTTGCACACAGAAGGCTATCGATTCTGGAGTTGTCCGAAGCCGGTAATCAGCCGATGCAGACAAGTGACGGACAATACAATATTATCTTTAATGGCGAGATATTCAATCATAAGGATTTAAGGGAACGATTGCCTGAGGTGCATTTCCGGGGAAATTCAGATACAGAATCCATACTCTGTTACCTGGCAAAGAAAGGCATTGAAGGTTTGCAGGATTTTAATGGTAATTTTGCTTTTGCTTTTCTTGACATTACACATCAGAAACTCTATCTGGCAAGGGATAAATTTGGAGTAAAGCCACTGTATTATTATCATAATGGAAACAGGTTCGTATTTAGTTCAGAAATCAGGCCTGTTCTATCCCTTATAACAACAACACTGGATAATACTTCATTAGCAGAATTGCTAAAACTCAGGTATAATCCTGCGGATAGTACGCTGTATAAGGAAATTAGAAAACTACTTCCCGGGCATTATATGACATTGGATTTAAAGACAATGGAGATGCATATTCAGCCGATAATAAAGCCCAGGCCTATCCAAAATTTACTAAGCCTACAGCAGGCAGTCAATAGATACGGTGACCTTTTTGAGCGGGCAGTAGAAAGACAGCTGATGTCAGATGTGCAGATTGGTAGCTTGTTGAGCGGAGGTGTTGATTCGGCTTTAGTCACATACTTTGCTGCCAAAAACAGCAAGGACAAACTCAAGACATTCACGGTAGGATTTGATGAGGTTAATGAAGTCAATGAATTAAACGATGCACGTATATCTGCCGGTATATTAGGGACAGAACATCATGAAGTTGTCATGGATATGAAAACATTCTGGTCAGTATTTGAGGAGGTAGTGCGCATCGTTGAAGAGCCATTAGGGACAACATCATCTATACCTATGTATTTTCTCAACAAGGAAGTCGCAAAACATGTAAAAGTAGTACTTACCGGACAGGGTGCAGATGAACCGTTGGGTGGATATGCCCGTTATCAGGGTGAGATATACAGAAGATATATACCAGCGTTTCTTTTTCAGCTCATCAGTAATTTGGGTTTGAATTTCAAAAATGAAAAAGTAAGGAGGTTTATTCATTCAGCTGGAGAACAAGATATTGTCAGCCGCCTTGAAAAAACATATGCTTTATTTGATGATGCTCAGATTCAGAAGATGACTGGACTGAAAGATCAATCAAGCTATAAAAAGATTGATTATTTTTACAA
This sequence comes from Saprospiraceae bacterium, assembly GCA_020850225.1. Lineage (GTDB taxonomy): Bacteria > Bacteroidota > Bacteroidia > Chitinophagales > Saprospiraceae > OLB9. The sequence goes on from JADZFD010000024.1 coordinate 47,924, forward strand.
ATTAACCTCGCAACCCTCCCGGTCACCGGTAGAAGCAATGATGTCAGTCGATCTGCACATGAATCTTGCCGATGACCTGCTGCTATATACGGATAAGGTTTCAATGCATTTTGGCGTAGAAACACGTGTTCCCATACTAGATTTTGAACTGATAGAATATATTGAATCTCTTCCATTGAAGTATAAAATCCGAAACGGTACCGGCAAGTTTATCCATAAGGAATTTGCCAGGAATGTACTGCCCGAGACCATCGTAAACAGACCCAAGAAAGGGTTCAAATCGCCGACGAGTCTATGGTTTGAACAAGATTCTGAATATATACTGGAATTACTGACAGCGGATACATCGAATCCTTTTTATCAGATAATTGACAGCAATGAGATATACAAAATTGTACAATTACATAAAAGAGGATATAATCAGGAGAAGCAATTGTTTTTACTCCTGTCACTGTTTTTTTGGTTTAAAAATGCTACCTTGCTGCCTGATTTCAAAAGCCAATGAAGCCTGAGGATAAAATAGCATTTCTCAATACCTATTATCATAATCTTACGGAGCCTGAGACAATCGGGATTATCAAGCGTGCTATTGAGAACAATATACAGATTCACCATACTTCAATCAATGCTGCGAAAGTAGTAGCTATGCAACAGGATAATCAGTTGCTGGCAAGCGTGAATGATTCTGATATCATCAATATTGATGGTCAGGCCGTCGTGTGGGCAGCACGATTTCTAAATAAGCCGGTAAAGCAAAGAGTAGCAGGTATTGACCTTATGAGTAGCTTGGTTGATATGGCTGGTCAGAATGGATTTACTATCTATTTGTTGGGAGCGAAGGAAGAAGTTGTATCCAAACTTGCAGCACAATACAGGGATAAGTATGGCGTACAGATTATATCCGGATATCGCAATGGATACTTTACCCAGTACGAAGAAGCCACTGTATTCAGTGATATCTCAGCGAGACGACCGGATATGTTGTTCGTTGCCATTTCGTCACCTAAAAAAGAAAATTTACTTTACACATACAAAAAAGAATTAAAATCCGTTAATCTTATAATGGGGGTTGGTGGTAGCTTTGATGTATTGGCGGGCTACACGCAGCGGGCACCTGTATGGATGCAGAAGTCAGGTTTAGAGTGGTTCTTCAGATTCATTCAGGAACCTGGAAGAATGTGGAAACGCTATCTGGTTGGCAATTCCAGATTTATGTATCTGCTTATAAAAGAGAAATTGATGAAGGTAAAAACGGGTATGCATGCATAAAAAATTACGGTTAGAGTTAAAACTTTTACTGTTGTTGGTAGATTTTATTGTAATTTCTGCCCTTTTTTACTATTTTCTTTTTTTCAGGTATGACTATCTGTACCAATCATGGACATGGAATACGCTGATTCAGATGTTTGATGATCAGTACAAAGCCTATTTTTTGTTACTGGTATGTTGGGTACTTATATCAGAATTTACCAATCTCTACGGAAGTGCTCGTTTTGTAAGGTTTATATACTATATCAGCAGGAGTTTGTATCAACTGTTGCTGTTTTCATTTATTCTCTATACTGTGTCCGGTATTAAAAGTGAAAGTCTGTTTACCAATAAGCAGTCTATATTGTTTGTTGGAATTCTTGGATTATATATCATAGCTTCGAGGACTTTTATTTTTTACTTCAATAAAGCATATTTCAAAAAAGGGTATAATTCCAAGAACCTGATTATCGTTGGCAACAATGACAATACCAGTGTAGTAACCAATCTGATTCATGAACGCAAAAATTTCGGGCTGATATTAAGAGAAGTTTTTGACAGGGACAATCTTCAGTTATCTGATGTGACCGATTATCTGGCAGAGCATAAAATTGACTATGCTTATATCTGTTTAGGGAGTAATATGGACAATGCCATGATTCAAAAATTATCTGAATTGTTTGAAGATCATTATATTACAGTTGGGTTTATTCCGGATACTTCTCAGGAGATAACAAATAGTATGGACTTTATGTATCTGGACTCATTCCCGATTCAGACTTATAAAAAATATCCATTGGATAACTCATTCAACCAAATTTTAAAACGTCTTTTTGATGTGTTATTTAGTTTGCTGATGCTTGTATTAGTACTTTGGTGGTTATTGCCTCTACTGGCTGTAGTCTTGCTGATTACACAAGGATATCCAATTATCTTTGTTCAACGCCGGAATGGCCTCAATGGCAAGGAATTTGATTGTTATAAGTTCAGAACCATGCGTGCGGACAGACATAATAACAGGAAGCCGACAGAAAAAAATGATCCCAGGGTTACGAAGTTCGGGAAAATACTGCGGGTAACGAGCCTCGATGAATTACCACAATTTTTTAATGTTCTCAAAGGAGATATGTCCGTGGTAGGTCCCCGGCCTCATATGGTTTCCGAAAATGAATCTTATTCTGAAGTCATCAAGAGATATGCACTTCGCCACTATGTAAAACCGGGAATCACCGGATTAGCGCAAATCAGAGGATACAGAGGGGCAATAGAATGTAACGAAGATATGGAAATGCGGATCAGAACTGATATCTATTATGTAAGAAACTGGTCGTTTCTACTGGATATGTACATTATTTACAGAACTGTAAGGCTGATGATTGTCGGAGATGAAAATGCTATCTGATGCCTTACTTCAGGGTATAAAATGCCAATTAAATTTTGAGTTAGGTCAAATATTTCTGTGGATAGATGTTGTATCAATTCCATTTAATCTATATACTCCAATCTTCAGGTGCATATAGTCAATAATCAAACATCGTAATCTGAAAATACATTAGGTAATCTTCAATCTGTCATTCTCATGACTTAATAAATCGTTTTTTATCAGTATCAGTCTACTTATTGTTATATTTTTATATTTTTAGCCCATTATATTAAGTTAAACATTAAATGAAGATATGATTAATAGATTTTTACCTGGTTTAATCTTGTTGTTTTTCTTTAATATTGGTTATGCACAGCAATTCTTCCATAGAACGGATGAATCAAAAATTCACCTGCGCAGTACCGATGAAAGAACGATTATTCCTGAAAAGTATGATGTGTATAGTTTGGATATGCAGGCTATGAAAGGTTATCTGCAGGATGCACCTATGGAGTTTTTAGCGAAACAGGGGCTGAAAGTACAGATACCTGTATCAGACGGAACATTCATGTGGTTTGAAGTATTCGAATCCCCGGTCATGGAATCTGAAATTGCCGCCCGATATCCGTCTATCAAATCATACAAAGCCTATGGTGTACACGACAGATCGCTGAATATGAGAATGGCCTTGAGTCCGCAGGGATTTTATGCAGCTATTAATACGCTTGAAGGTGAAATATATATCGACCCGTATTCAGAAGAAAATATCCGGGATTACATCGTTTACAAAACGGCAGATGTGAAGACAGAACTGCTCCCCAATGTACCTTTATGTGGTGTAGAACATGAGCCCAGACCAGATTTCAATGGCATTCAGCATATAGTTAACAGAACGGATAATGTCGTAATCCGTGAATACAGACTTGCAATGGCCTGTACCGGAGAATGGGGAAGTGCACGCAGAAGAGGCACGGTCGAAACTTGTTTGGCAGATATCAATACGATGATTAACAGGTTGAATTCAATTTTTGAAAGAGAAGTCGCTGTACGGTTTAAGATTATCAATAATAATGATAAACTTATTTTTTTGGATCCGAACGGAGATCCGTATGAAGATGCTGCCGAAGGCGGAAAGATTGTTTATAGAAATACAGATATTTTAAACAAACTGCTACCTCAAGGTAAAGACGAATATGATGCAGGACACGTTTTGGCAGTATGTTTTGATGTCGGAGGTGTAGTAGCAGGTGGTGCCTGCAATACTTCCAATAAAGGTAATGGTGTAACCTGTAATACCAATAACGACCTTACCGGCGGAGTTATAAATATTATGGCTCATGAGGTCGGTCACCAGTTTGACGCATCTCATACCTGGAACCGATGTCCCGGTATTGAAGGTCAAAGAGCCGGCAACTGGGCATATGAACCCGGAAGTGGATCAACTATATTGTCCTATTCAGGTGCATGTGGAAATGATAACGTGCCCGGAGGAAAAGATGAATACTATCACGTGGGTTCCTTGATTCAGATGTTTGCTAAAACAACTCCGGGTGGTGTCGCCTATAACTGCGCAACCAAAATACCTACGGATAATCATCAGCCCGTAGCTTATGTACCTGCTGAGAAATACATTATACCAATAGGTACACCTTTTTTCCTGACAGGATCAGGAGAGGACGAAGATGGTGATGCACTTACGTATTGTTGGGAACAGTTCGACTTAGGACCGTCTATACCTTTGGGGACATCAGATAATCCTGAAGGCCCGATATTCAGGTCATATAAGCCGGAAAAAAACGCAAATCTCCGTTTTTTTCCTAAACCGGCTTCTATTTTGACAGGACAGATAAGCGAGAAAACAGAGCCTATGCCTACAGTTGCACGTACCCTTAATTTTAAATTTACTGTTAGGGACAATAATCCGGTATCCGAAGGTGTCGTTTGGAAAGATTATAGCTTGGAAGTGACGGATAAGGCAGGACCTTTCAAACTAACCTACCCGGAAACTGCTCAGCAGTTTAAAGTCGGGCAATTGATAACTGTGAAATGGGATGTTGCTAACACGGATAAGGCACCAGTTAACTGTAAAAAAGTAAATATTTATGCTTCCTATAATGCAGCTATCCGGGATGATGACCCGAATCTGATTCCATTAGCATTGGGTGTTGACAATAATGGAGCATATATCATCCGAATTCCCGAAAAGAAGACCAACCTGTTAAGGATCATCGTTAAAGCCGCAGATCACATTATCCTGACTTCATCTGCAGCACCTTCCAAAGTCGTAGCAGCTACAGAACCGGAAGTATACGCTGCTGCTGATGCCGGAAGTATTTATATCTGTCAGCCGGATATAGCTCAGATTAACTATCAGACTACCGGACTTGGTGGTTTTGAAGGAGATTTGCGCTTTACTATTATTGAAGACAGTCTTCCTAAGGGTATAAAGGCTACATTTAATTCAGAACTTGTTAAAGCAGGAGATAACAACCTTCTCGTACTGAATACAGATCATGTCATCGGGTATCAGTCAGGTAAGGTAGTGGTATTAGCAGTCGCGGATGGACAGGATACAATCATTATGACAACGAATGTAGTAATCGAAGGAGGCAACATTAATCATATTCAAACGATTACCCCTGTCAACGGATCAAGCGGTATTACGGGCGATATCCGATTTAACTGGAACAGTAAGCCGGATGCTATTCAATATGAGATTGAAATAGCAACCAATCCCGATTTTTCAGATCCTTTTATTTTTGAAAAATTAATTACTCAGGACACCTTCTACAATATTAAAAATTTTGTTGATAAAGCCACCATTTACTATTGGAGGGTTAGAGCATATAATAATTGTAAATCCGGAGAATGGTCAGAGATACAGGCATTTATCACCGATGCTCAATCATGTGTTGTATACAAGTCGGGACTTTTGAACGAGCTAATATCTACAGCAGCAAATGCAAAAGCTGAAATCAAACTTGATATTGCGGAATCCGGAATTGTCAGTGATTTGAATATCAGTCTCATAAAAGCATCGCATAGCCGGTTACAGGATATATCGGCATATCTGGTAAGCCCATCAGGAAAAGAAGCAACCTTATGGCATAAACAGTGTGGTAACCAACAGAATATCAATGTCAGACTGGACGATCAGTCTCGAGATTTCTTCCAGTGCCCGGTTAATACAGGTAAGCTGTACAGAACGGATGTTGTCAAAGGAGCAGATAAATTGTCTGTTTTAAATGACGAGCAGATGCATGGAACTTGGACATTAAGGTTGGAGGATAGTTTTTCTGGTAGTGGTGGCAGGTTTCAGGAATTTAATATGGAGATTTGCGCCTATATACAGGTACAAAGTCCTTACTTAGTGACTAACAAAAGGCTGGAGATACATCCGGGTGATCAGTTGAACATAACCCAAAATCTACTGGAATCTCTGGATAATGACAATACAGCCGCTGAACTCATATACAGGATTGTTAAGTTGCCAGCTTATGGTGCAATCAGATACAACGGACTACCTGTAAAAGTAGGGGATACATTCACACAGGAAGATCTGAATAATGACAGGATTCGCTATGTAGCTGATGCAGATTATGAAGGTGAAACCTACTTCTCATTTACGGTGACAGATGGCAAGGCCGGATGGATAGGTATTACACATTTTGAGATTCTTATCGACCAGAGTATACCAGTTAAGGCTAATGATATCATTTCGGGTAAGGATGTATACGTCTATCCTAACCCCGTCAGCGAACAGTTGAATGTTGTCGTCAATGGCAGTGCTGCTATGCTCAAAAACTATATCGTGACAGACCTCTCCGGAAGGATTGTTTTAAAAGGTGATTTGTCCGGAGTACTTACAAAAATCAATATTCAGTCATTGGATCAGGGAATTTACATCCTTAAACTGATGAATCACAATGTTTCAATAAGTAAGAAGATAGTTCGTATGTAATCGACTGCAACTCATTAATATATAAAAAACGGTATAGGACTGATAATATTCTTATACCGTTTTTTATATTCATTATCAGATATTGCAATTTCAATGTACATCGGATCAAACCTGTAATATTGAACTTTGAAATTTGATGAAAGACAGTATATTTCTTATTTATTGATTACCAGGTTAAGTTTGATACCGGTATCCAGTAATCTTTCCGGATATTTGTCTTTGTGTGACAAAATCAAACCATGGAAATTCATGTAAGGATTTAATTGTATCGAAAAACTGTTACTAACAGCCATTTCAAATCCTGCTCCAATAGATGCACCTAATCCGGACTGATCGGTTATTTGATTATGTTTAGTTACATCGATATCTCCGGTAAACCCTCCGGTAATGAAAAAATACTTGCTCAGATTCATCCTGAGATATAACGGTATATAAATCATCTGTAAAGCATATGATTTGGGTGCCAGGTTTATACCCGGATAAAAAGCTGGTGTTATGACCACACTATTGTTATACCAGTTTATACTTGTATGCAGATGTATAATGTCATTCATTTTTCTATTGTAGATTACTCCCAGGGTATAACCCGTAAGTATGTCATAGGAAGCATCTCCATCCAATGATTGTTTAAGAATGGTACCTTTTCCAATACCTGTACTTATTCCGTAAGAATTTATTTGGGCGATAGTAATCGTAATTGTTCCACAAAAGCAACACAATGTAATACAAAAATACATTAACCATTTATTCATATGAATACGCCTTTATAGATTGACTTGAATTTATATTGAACAGGTGTAAAGTATCCAGTATATCTTCGTAGCAATAAAATTTTGGATCTGTAATAACGACATCTACCTTTTCGTGTATCCAGGTAGAATGAAATGGAATATGAATGGCATATGATCCGCATTCCAGTACGGGAAGGATATCAGATTTCAGAGAGTTGCCAATCATAACAAATTCTTCAGGCTGAATATCGAGCAGTCTGTGAATTCGCTGATATTCGATTTGTTTTTTTTCTGATACTACCTCGATGTGATGAAAATAGTCCAGTAGTCCCGATTTCTGTAGTTTCCTTTCCTGATCGAGCAAATCTCCTTTGGTGATGACGATGATCTTGTATTTTCGGTATAGTTTTTCCAGAACCTTTTGCGTATTGCTGAGTAATTCAACAGGTTGGTTAAGTTGATGCCGACCCAATTCAATGATTTTTCCGACTATGTGGACTGGCAAATTGTTTCCTGCCATATGTAGTGCTGTTTCGAGCATTGACAGCACAAATGCCTTGACTCCATAACCGTATATCTCCAGATTGGCAATCTCAGTTGCCAATAATTCTTTTGCCAGCTCATCAGCAGATGCATAATCGGCCATAAGTTGAAAAAATGCTTCTTCTGCATCTCTGAAATAGGTCTCATTGACCCAAAGTGTATCATCGGCATCAAATCCGATAACTTTAATATTTTCTAATGACATACGATGGATTTCAATAGCAAATGTAGGGAAATGTCAGTAACCAAAGAAATGATTAATTACCATAGAAAGATGGATTTCAATAGCAAATGTAGGGAAATGTCAGTAGTGTAAGTAAGGTTTAGTAAGGAATTCTGAGAAAAATATGTATATTGGTAATTATTTAAGACTCCAAAGACGGATCGTACGGTCATCGCTGGCCGATATTAATAGTTGATGTTTTTCAGACCACAGCAGTTTATTGACAGAGTTGATATGTCCGCCATTCTGTACGTCTATTTTTTGAATAGCCTGTAAAGTGTTGTCATCCCATAACCGGATAGTTTTGTCCCGTGAACCGGAAGCGATTAAGCCGATACCCGTCATATTTATTATACTGTTGATAGTATACCAGTGCGCTGGCAATGATTGCAACAACACAGGTGAATCCGTTATATCCCATTCATTCATATGCGCATCACGACCTCCGGTAATCAAAGTTGTTTCATCCAGTTTTAATATCGTAAAGACACTGTTGGAATGTGCATTGTCTATAGTGCCAGTTACGTGTAGATGCTCATTGGAAAACATATGGATATGATTGTCACTACCACCCAGATACAGGATGTCTTCAGATTGAAACCGTTCTATACAGCGCAGCCCTTTATGATTGATTCTATATGACTGTACAGGATGTCGTTTAGGTATATCCCAATAACAGATATAACCGTCTTTAGCCGCCGTAATCAACTGATTTTCGGATATCTGAATTATGTCAAATACGGATGACTGATGACCTTTAATGACAGAAAGTATTTCCTTTCGGGAAATGTCAATCCAAAATAAAAATCCCGTCATATCACCGGCTACAAGCGTATTGTTGTCATTCAACACGCATACACTGAATAATTTGGCATCTGATTTGGCCAGTAAATACCCATTGGCGGATGCTGTATTCAAATCCCATTGTACAATCCATCCATCACCACCAACACTGTATAGATATCCGCTATTATCACTTGCTATAGAATAGACTGAACCGATATGTCCTCTAAATTCCCTGTATAAAATCATACGCTGTGTATCCTTCATGTGTATCAAACAATTCTTATAATTTTTTAAACATACAGAATGAAGGTATGTTGTCCCAATGATGCGAATCGATTATGTATAAGCTAATCAAAGACCAAGTTTGACTACAATATGCAATGTGCAATGTGAAATATGCAATGTGCAATTTGAAAATGTAAAATGTAAAATGTAAAATGTAAAATGTAAAATGTAAAATGTAAAATGTAAAATGTAAAATGTAAAATGTGAAATGTGAAATGTGAAATGTGAAATGTGAAATGTGAAATGTGAAATGTGAAATGTGAAATGTGAAATGTGAGGAAGTGAAGTCCCATAAATATGGTTGACGTATTTTCACCTTTTTGTCAACTTTTTTCCTGTCTTGTGGATAACTTTCATTGTTAAAAAATATTTGTTGATCTATCTTTACATGATCAAGAGGAAATGGAA
>JADZFD010000025.1 GCA_020850225.1 Saprospiraceae bacterium
AGCTACCCGCAAAATTATTAAAATTGAATAGACTATTTATAGCCTTATTGAACATCCTGAATACAACCCGGCAGTGATAATATCTCATAAAACAATATCAACAATTTATTATAAACAACTCAATCAATATTGTAATGACAATATTCCCTACAAAAAACTTGTTATACACAGAATTATAATATTGCGGTCAAACTTCGTTTTATTTTAATATTTTTGCGCATTAATATAATCATACTGAGATTTGAAGAAGATAGACAGATTAATTTCTGGTAGTTTTGTCGGACCGGCCATCTTGTCGTATTTCATTGCCACCTTTGTGCTGATCATGCAGTTTTTGTGGAAATATATCGATGAGATATTAGGAAAAGGGCTTTCAATCCTGGAAATGATAGAACTCATATTTTATTATGCTGTCACACTAATCCCTATGGCGGTACCGATTACGATACTTATTTCATCTGTTATGGTATTCGGTGATATGGCTGAGAAGTATGAGCTCTCAAGTTTGAAGTCTGCCGGTGTATCACTTATACGGATTATGCTACCTGGCGTGGTAGTTGCTTGTATTGTAGGCTTATTTTCAATTTTTGCTGCTAATTTTCTAAAGCCGGCAGCATTACTTCAATTCAATAAACGGTTTCTTGCTATCCGAAAGCAAAAAACATCGCTTGCCATAGAAGAAGGTATTTTTAACAATGCTTTTAATGAAACGATTATACGTGTAAACAAAATAGATAAGAATAAAACGAACATTCATGATGTCCTAATCTATGACCATACAGCCAATGACAAAAGCCTGATCCGGGTTACCACTGCCAAAAGTGGCAAAATGTTTACTGCCCAGGAAGGTCGTTATTTTGTCATGGAGTTGGATACGGGTGTGAATTATCAGGAATTGGACAGGCGAACGAATCCGGCAGGCACCAAAACGGAAATGCCCTTTAACAGGATGTATTTTGACAAATGGGAAGTAGCCTTTGATATGAGTATATTCTCGGGAGAAGACGGTTTTTTTAACATCAATCAGGATAGGGAGCAAATGCTCAATTCATTGCAATTACTGAAATCTATTGATTCCTTCTCTAATCATATCAAGACTAACAATGCAATGGTAGCTGATCAGGTTTCATTGTTGATGGCTGAATACAGTGCCCAGCCGGATAGTCAGCATATGGATATCAAAGCAAAGCAGTATAAAAAAAATGTAAACAAAACATTACACATTCAAAGTCCGGAAGAAGCAGAATTTCAAAAAATGGATTCCTTAACTGAAGCTCTGAATAACCAGCAGGATACAGGGATTAATCAACATGGTCATAGACATGATGGCAAGACCCGAACGGATAATTCGCATAATTCCGGTACAGCTATCACATCTGATGGTAGTAAAAAAATAATTCAACAGGAGCAGAATGTCGATTATAATAAACTCAGGTACTGGGTTTTATCTGTTGATTCGCTGGATTTCAGAAAAGTCATCAATAAAGCACAGTCTACACTTTCTACTGACAGAGATGTTGCCTTGAACCTTTCAGGCAATAACTCCGATTACAAACGTATGTACAATAAGTATCTGTTGCGGCTCAATCAGCAATATAGTTGGGCTATGGTGTGTGTCATATTTCTGTTTATCGGTGCACCGCTTGGGAGTATAATCCGTAAAGGTGGTTATGGTTACCCTTTACTGGTTGCCATTTTATTCTACATGATGTTCATAATCAGTACCATTTATGGTGAAAAATTAGTGCGTTCATCCGCCATGAGTGGGCTGGAGGCTGCATGGGTTCCTTGTCTTATCCTGTCACCCTGGGCTATTTTGCTGACCATCATGGCACTCAGAGACATCAAATTCAACCCCAATCTGATATCGTCTTTTGTATTGAAATGGATACCCAAAAGATGGATAAAAAGTAAAGAAATGTAACATTCTTTAGGTTACAATCTTCATGATTCAATATAAATTATCGTTTAATACTATAATTGTAAAATAATGAGTTAATAATATATCAATTACATATTTTTTCACAGTAAAAATTTTAAATAATGAGTAAATTGTCAAATTTAGTTGTTTTGTTGCTCATGATTGTGATGGCTCCCTTGCAATCATACGCTCAGAATTACCAGTGGAAAACAGCCACATCCGGGGATTATACGTATAAGTACGTAGATAATGACCCTTCGCATGCCCGGTTTTATACCTTAAAAAACGGATTGACTGTCATATTAAGTCCATCCAACAAAGAGCCGCGTGTTCAGACCTACATTGCCGTCAAGGCTGGAAGTAAAACAGACCCTTCAACACATACAGGTCTGGCACATTATTTAGAGCATATGCTATTTAAGGGAACAGATAAATTCGGTTCTCTGGACTGGAGTAAGGAAAAACCAATTTTGGATGAAATAGAACAATTGTATGAGCGTTATAATTCAACAACGGATGGTGATAAGCGCAAGGATATTTACAAACAAATAGACGAAAGATCAGGGGAAGCAGCCAAATTTGCAATTGCCAACGAATACGATAAGATGATGGCATCTATGGGAGCCAAGGGTACCAATGCATTTACATCTTTTGAACAAACTGTATATACAGAAGATGTACCCAGCAATGCTATTGATAAATATCTGGCTGTTCAGGCTGAGCGTTTCCGCAACCCTGTATTCAGAATTTTTCATACGGAACTGGAGGCTGTTTATGAGGAAAAAAACAGATCACTGGATAGTGATAACAGTAAAACATTTGAAGAAATATTTAAACTGCTTTTTCCTAACAACAATTACGGAAAACAAACGACAATTGGTACTATTGAACACTTGAAAAATCCATCTTTGGTAGAGATTCGCAGGTATTTCAATAACTATTATGTACCTAATAATATGGGTATCATTATGGCTGGGGATTTTAATCCGGACGAAGTCATTAAAAAAATAGATGAGAATTTTGCATATATGCAGTCCAAGCCAGTACCACCTTACAATTTTGATGCAGAAAAACCTATTGAAAAACCGGTTACATCGGAAGTGTTTGGTCCTGAGGCTGAAAGAGTATTACTTGGATACAGATTTCCGGGAGCTTCTTCAGACGATGCACAGATTTTATCATTGGTGGGAAATATATTGGCAAATGGTTCTGCCGGGCTGATAGACCTGAATTTAGTTAAGAAACAGCAACTTCTTGGAGCGTATGCCTTTCCTTACATACTCAAAGATTACGGTATGTTGCTTTTAATGGGATTACCAACTGAAGGGCAAAATTTGGATCAGGTTAAAGACCTTTTACTAAGAGAAATTAATAAATTGAAGAAAGGTGATTTTTCTGACGATTTGATTACTTCCATTATCAATAATGAAAAGAAGCATGCTCTGGAGGCCAATGAAAGTTATGCTGACCGTGCGTCTGAGCTGATGGATAACTTTACTTCCGATGTTGACTGGTTGAAAAAAGTTGAGTACATCAATCGTCTGAATAAAATTACCAAGAAAGACATCATGGCTTTTGCCAATAAATATCTGAATGACAACTATGTAGCAGTATACAAGCGTCAGGGTGAGGATAAGAGTGTAGTCAAGGTTGAAAAACCAACTATTACACCAGTTACAGTAAACAGGGATGCACAGTCTGATTTTTTAGTTAAAATTGCTGCTATGCCTGAAAATAAAATTCAGCCTGTATGGTTGGATTACAGAAGGGATATAGACCAGAGAAATACAGGTAAATATGAAGTTTTGACTGTAAAAAACAAGGACAATAACCTGTTCAGAATCAATTATTACTTTGAAACGGGTAGCTGGAGTAATAAGTTACTTCCGTTGGCGGCCGAATATCTGGAATTTATTGGTACCAAAAAGAAATCATCAGAAAAAATAAGTAAAGAACTGTACAAGCTGGCTTCATCTTTCCAAGTCAGTACATCATCTGAAAGTACCTACATATCAATTGACGGGCTTCAGGAAAATTTTGATAAAACGATAGAGATTTTCGATGACCTGTTGCAGAATTGTGTCGCTGATCAGGAAGCACTGGATGCCTACAAGGCAAGATTGAAGCAAAGTCGTATGAATTCCAAGAAAAATAAAGGACAAATCATGCAGGGACTGATCAGCTATGCTACATACGGACATAAAAATCCCTTTAATAACAAATTGTCGGATAAAGAGTTGGATGATCTGAAAGCGGAAGATCTTATAGCTATACTGCATGATTTAAGCCAGTACAAGCACAAGATCTTATACTACGGACCCAAATCATCAACTGAGTTGGTGAAAATTATCAGTAAAATACATGAAGCACCCAAAGTATTTAAGAATATGCCTAAGCCCGTTAAGTATGTTCAGCTATCACAAACAGAAAATCAAGTGTTGACAACACATTTTGATATGGTTCAGGCAGAAGTTTACTGGATACGAAGTGGCGACAAATACAATAAAAGTACAGTTCCGGTAGCTTCACTTTTTAATGAATATTTTGGTGGTGGTATGGGATCTATTGTGTTTCAGACGATCCGCGAATCCAAGGCACTCGCATATTCTACTTTTGCCTTCTTTGGCAATCCATCCAATAAAAATTACAGGACGACCTTCCGTGCTTATGTCGGTACGCAAAGTGATAAATTCAAGGAAGCAGTGGATGGCATGAATGAATTGCTCAATACACTTCCTGAATCACAGAAGGCGCTAGAGATAGCCAAAGAAGGATTGGAGAAGAATTTGGCTTCAGAGAGAATTACCGAAGATGCTATTCTGTTTGATTATCTGAATGCTCAAAGGTTGGGTCTGGAAACAGATATCAGAAAAAATACATATACTCAGATCAAGAATATGACATATAAAGACCTGGAAACATTCCATGCTAAAGAAATCAGTCACAAACCCTATACCTACTGTGTTCTGGCAGGTGAAGGAAAAATCGATGCTGCCAATCTGAATGCATTGGGTAAAGTTAAGGAACTTAGTCTTGAAGAATTATTCGGATACTAATCCTGTAAAAGGTTAAGTTAATTCATAAAGATAACAAAAGTCAGCCCTGAATCCAGGAAGCTGACTTTTGTTTTTTTATCTATTGTTCTAGGCAAATAAAACGGGTTTCGAAGGTATTAGCGTTGTTATTGAGTCTTAAATAATACATCCCGGAAGTAGAGAATGTTGTATTGTCCAGTGCATTGTTTATAGTGATTAGGGAACCTGTATGTTGAAAAACAATTGTTCCTGAAGTGTTGTAGATAGTAACATTACAAATTCCATCCATTCCATCTGCTTCTATATGAACAGAAGTGTTTTTAAATACAGGATTAGGGAATACTTTCAGTTTTTTTGTGTTTTCAGTATGGATGACAGAAACAGTTTTAGGCCATACCAGTATTTTTGAACCATCGTAACCCACAGCATAAACACGTTCAGTTCCATTCAGAAGAGGAACCAAGGTCTTTTGATTGTTCAGATCTCCGGTTCCTGTTAATGTTGACTGCAATAGCGTATCATTGATAGCATAGGTTTCAAAAGCCACACTGTTTTTCCAGGTAGCATGACTTATTTCCATATAGGGTTTATCCTGGTTTTGATATAGAATATAACCTTCACCATTTTTACCGGTCAGTTTTGCCTTGTTGCGGTATGTATCTGCTGTCAGAGCACTGATGTAGTGAATGACAGGAGAAATGGGCTTTTGTGCATATTTGGTTCTGATCTGATTAATTACCTGATCGGCATCTTCCTGTGTTATAGCGAGTCTGCCTTCGCCATAGTCGTCTATAACAGTATCTACAGCACGCAGCATACCCATTCTGATAAAGAGATCTGTCAGGTCTTCCTGTACTGCATCACACGCATTGATTATAAAATTCAATAATAATCTGCCGTTAGACATACCGGATTCATCCGTATTTCGCACTTTTTCAGCTACGTAACCATACCAATGCGCATAATCTATCGCATCAGTAGTAGGATGTTCTTCATATGTGAGGGGCAATCCGTCTCTGCAAGCGCCTGCAAGCTGGTAATAAAGTTGGAGTTGCCAGAATGGAACCAATACTCGGAAAGGATAATCAGATTTGGTTTCCTGTATATGACTGTCAGCCAGGTATAATTCATTAATGATACCATTCATCCGGTTCATAACCCTACTCGGAGATCCATTGACTTCAAAACGCTCTGCTTCCAGTCGTGAATACGGTACATACTCCCGATTGAGGTGATAATTTGCCCATACTGCATATACATTGTTGGTGACTTCTGTTGTTCCGATCCATCTGAGTCCCGGACGTATTTGGTTGACGTGTCCGAATTCATGCGGTATTCCCCACATATCCAGTCGGTCTGCCTGTGCGATACTGGCAGGGCCCCAGGTCAGATCCAGGTGGATACCTTGTCCGCCTGCATAATAACCACCTCCGGTTCCCGATTCACCAAACATTCGATTGCGGATATTATAATTGTACCTGTACAGACCCATCTGTATCCTTTGCCACTGTACGATACTGTCGTACACCTCCATGAGGTGAGTACCGTCATAGGGAGAATAGATTTTTAATGGTGTTCTGTCATAATTCAGATGTACGTATTTGCCGAGTAGGTCTACCTTCTTGTATACATTGCGTGACATAAGGTCAATCCAGTCATTTGCATTGTGTTTTGAAACATCAAAATATCCGTTGATTGTACCATTAACGATGTTTAATTTTATTTCAGGTTGTTCCTCCGGCTGATTGTCGAAATAGGAAATGTAACCCAAACCGTTTCCTCTCATCTCGATGATATTCAGTCCGTTGCTCAACTGGTAGGAATAGTCATCAGGATTGTCTTCATTGGCAAAATCCTTCACTCTCAGATATACGGGTGTCACACCGATACTGTCAGCAAATATAACTATAGTGTCGCTTTTGCTAAAAAGGATGCCTGTAGGATTTTCGTAGGCATCGTACCGGGATGTTTTTAGCTTTCGGCTCAACTGTGACAAAGATTCGAGTGCGTTGTACTGTCTGGAACGCAATGAGACATTGTAGTTTCCTGTCAACAGGCAGGATGCCAGGGATTTGTAAAAACCGGGCTCCATATCTGCGATATCAATGGTTGACACATCTTTGTGCAATTGGTCATATAATGGAGATGTAAATATGTTGCTGAACGGATATGCTTGCTGACCGTTATTGTCCGATTTTTTGTAGAATTCCATTTCAGCACAACTAACAAAGCCCTGTTCTCCTGATTTAACTACAATCCTGACTTCGTAAGTTTGTACCTGCTTCGGAAAATTAACCCTTGTATCCAGTCCGTTCATGCCAAAATCATAATCCAGCAGATGTACATAATCCTGTTCTGCTTCATCAAGATAATAGATTGCTGTCTGACCAAAAAAGCCATTGTAACCTTCTTTTCTTGGATAATAGATAAGGTAGTCCAAATCTGTCAGCTTGTCAAAATGATAGGTAAGTTCTACAGGTAATGCAGTATAGGCCTTGTCCCAGGCAGAGTGATACAGCGTATTCTGGTTGCCGTCAAAACTTTTGTCGATGTTTTCTCCGGGTTGATAAGATGAAGCATAGGAGCCATTCTTACTGATTGGTATTTTAGTATCTCTGACTATATTCAACCCTTTCAATTCAATGTCACAGTCAATACTGCCGTCAGGTCTAACTGGTTTGGATCCATAAAATTCCATTTCAGCACAGGATGAAAAATTGCCTGCAGCCTGGTTGATGGCTATTTTAACGGCATAGGGATCTTCAACCTTTTGGGGGAAGTCCCAATTTTTTATTTCATTGTTTACTGCCCATTCTATAGGAACTGTATTGAGTTTTCTGAACTGCTCAGGATTTGTTCGGGTAGCGACCAGTATGTCAATCTTTTCCCACATACCATTATTGCCACCTTCCTGACGGGGTACATATTTTATATTATTTATCTCTGGTACGAGACCATTGAAGTAAAAAGTCAGTGTATCCGGTATGGCATTTAAATTCCATCTGCTGTGATAAGTGGTGGAAACGTTGCCATCAATAGTATTGCCGGCTTCAGAACCACCCTGTGCCGGCCGGTATGATGTGACGCTGTACACGGGCATCTGAATCTGAGCCCAAAGGCTGAAATAAATGCAGGAAAAGATAACAATCAATCTAAGTCTGTTCATTATAATAAGTATTTTACTGTATTGAAAAATGTATAATCATTCATGTTTTGTACTGAAAAACATACTTTAATTACCGAATGCAAATATATATAGATTGATGAGAATGACCAAAAAGATGAAGATATTTAAATGATGTGATAAGTAAGATTATAATGGTGTTTATTTACTTTGTGAAGTCCCATAAATATGGTTGACGTATTTTCACCTTTTTGTCAACTTTTTTCCTGTCTTGTGGATAACTTTCATTGTTAAAAAATATTTGTTGATCTATCTTTACATGATCAAGAGGAAATGGAA
>JADZFD010000026.1 GCA_020850225.1 Saprospiraceae bacterium
AATCGTTTTAACAGAACAATTATTCTTGTGAGCTAACTGCAAATAGGTCTGTTTACCACTTTTGTATTCTTCCCATATTTGCTCATTATTGATGCGTTGCCCACCTAAAAATTGTTTATTACAGCAGATACATTTATATCGCTGTTTACCTTTTACTAACCCATTTTTCTTAGTAACAGAACTACCGCAGTAAAAGCACTTTTTTTATTCATAACCTTTGATTGTCCTCAAAGCTAATAATATTAAGCTTTCCAGACGATTTTAGCATCATTTTTGTCCATTAAGCCGATTTTTAGAATATAGTTTAATTTTATAAATATTTGACATTCAATACATTGTAAAATATTTATATTTTTGTAAACGATTAGATACGTTTGTACACGTAAGTAAACGTATATTAAACGGTTTGTGATATTCGATGCCTCCATCTTTGCAGTGTCAATCGATCGGAAGATCAAAATTTTGTTTCATCCGTCCGCGTTTCTGACATAATATGCAAACAGATACACGGACACAAATTTTCAATATCATGTTACACAATGTAAAAAATTTAGTACAAATCGTAGGTCATGCAGGTAAAGATGTAGTCCTGACACAATTTGAAAACGGCAATAAGAAAGCCACAGCTGTCATTGCTACCAATGACAATTACAAAGACAAAAACGGTGCATCCGTTAAACGTACAGAATGGCATAAGGTCGTCGCCTGGGGAAAAATGGCGGATGACTTAGCTGCAAGTATCCAAAAAGGGAATGAAGTGGCAATCCACGGTAAATTATCATACCGTACCTATGTGGATGGTAACGGTACATCCAGGTATATCACAGAAATCGTGGTAAATGAGTTTTACAAGATAGCCAGAGTTACAGCAAATGTTGCTGAAGCCATACCTTTTTAATTTTCCATTTATTTAGTTCTACTTTAAATTTTTATTCATTTTTTTATTAAATTTTCAAAAAACAAATATCATGTCAAATACACTTAGAAATTCAGTTCAGCTTATTGGTAATGTAGGAAAGGAAATAGCTGTTATGTCCTTCGAATCTGGTAGCAAAAAAGCATCTATTGTACTCGCCACCAATGAATATTATACCAATAACAAAGGTGAAAAGGTAAAGCAAACCGAATGGCACAACCTGACAGCATGGGGGAAGACGGCGGAATTAATGGCGGAATCCCTAACGGTAGGTTCGCAGGTAGCCATACAAGGTAAACTGACTAATCGCAGTTATCAGGATAAGGACGGCATCACAAAATACGTCACAGAAGTGATTGTCAATGAGTTCTTCAAACTATAACAATGCAATGAATGTAGCATTTGAGAGATCATAATCCACGATAGAAAAGGATATATCGTAAATAGAAGTATAGATGATTGGGTATCTTTTTAACATGCAGAACAAGCTATAAAGGATGTCCGATCATCTAATGCTATTAGCCCAACAATAACTACTGTTATTCATTAAAATACTATCTATTGCGAAAAGTGAAAAGTGAATTTCCCATTACTAATTGCATATTGCCAATACGAATTGCAAATTACATATTGCGAATTGCAAATTTGCCCATTGCCCATTGCCCATTGCCCATTGCCCATTTCAAATTGCCCATTTCAAATTGCCCATTGCGAATTGCATATTGCCCATTGCATATTACGAA
Source organism: Saprospiraceae bacterium (assembly GCA_020850225.1). Taxonomy (GTDB): domain Bacteria; phylum Bacteroidota; class Bacteroidia; order Chitinophagales; family Saprospiraceae; genus OLB9. The sequence continues at coordinate 1,660 of JADZFD010000026.1, forward strand.
TTGCCCACCATTCAAATAAAGTATAAAAACCATCAAAACTATTTTATCTTTACAAATCTAATCAGATATCAATATCCATGGATAAACGGGAGCATATAGCGGAAATATATAATGAGGTAAAGAAAACAGATTTGCAGAATGACTGGAGTTCAAATCAAAAGAGCAAAATATGGTTTGATTTATTCAATCAGATACTTGAACAGTCAACGAAGGAAGCCAATCTGTATTTTACTACTATATTTTCAAAACTTGCATATGTTGGTACTAAGTACAGACTCAATAGCAGGATTATGCATTTGAGTCATTTGTTTAGAAAAGGACATCAGCAGGATCTCATAAAAGAGCATGTTGTCGAAAAATATGCTGTACTGGGCAGATATGTTTGTTGCATATTGCTCAAAGAAGTACATAAAGTAGATGTAGAAGACCATTTGTTGAGCATTGATGAAGATGTTTTGAATTTTTTCAATGAGAAAAAGGTGAAGGTAAGTAGTTTCAGGTCTGTGGTTGAAGCTGTTGTTTTTGAGGTAGATACGGATCAACAAACCCTCCATTTTTATGAAGAAAATGATCCATCTGTTCCCAAAACTGCCAAATATAATGTCCATAATAAAAACGAATTGTTTACGCCAAATATTGAATCTATTACCAAAACATTTCAACTACCGTTGGATGTAAACTTTATTGATACGGATATCGGTGAAGATGGTATATACTATCCGACAGGTTTGGTCATTCAGCCTGACAGGCTAATGGATGTTACATCTGTCTCATCCTGTTTTAATGATTATGGAGCAGAGCCATTTCTGTATCTTATCAATAAGTTTAAAGCAATTGAAGCAACGATCCCCATTCTGACGGGTAATCTTGTAAACTACATCCTGGACGAACTGGTTAATGATCCCGCAATAAGTTTTAAAGAAATGGTGCCTAAGTTATTCAGGTATAATCCATTAGGATTTGCTGTACTGGATGACGACCAGGTTAGATCAGTGCTTTCATCACTTCATGCACAATACAGGCAGTTATTGTATACAGTACAAAGTGATTTCAGAAACAAGGAGATAGATAGGGAAAGGATTTTTCTGGAGCCTTCATTTTATTCACGGGATTATGGTATTCAGGGACGATTAGACTTGTTGCATGTACATAAGGACAGCTCAAGTTCATACGATATTATAGAGTTGAAAAGTGGAAAAACGTTCAGGAAGAATGTGTATGGTATCAATGCAAGTCATTATATACAGACTTTACTGTATGATCTGATGGTCAAATCTGCTTTTCAGCCTAAAACTAAGTCTTTCAATTATATTCTTTACAGTAAGGAAGAGAAAAATTCATTGCGATTTGCACCACCGGTACGTACTCAGCAGTATGAAGCACTGAAACTTAGAAATGACCTGATAGCCATAGAATACAAACTTACTGCTGTTCATACCGACAACCGTATTTTCGAGTATATAAAACCCGAAAACTTTGAACTATTAAAAGGATTCAATAAAGACGATGTCATCAGTTTCCATAAGATTTATTCAAGCTTAAATACCTTGCAAAGCAGTTTTTTTAATTATTATACAGCATTTGTTGCAAGGGAGCATTATTTGGCAAAAATCGGTGGAATCAGGGCTGATAAGCAAAATGGACATGCTGCACTGTGGTTGGAAACAAGAGATGAAAAGGCAGACAGGTTCTCGATTATGGACAAGTTACAGATTCAGGATAACAGGACGAATGACGATCATGCGCTAATTACATTTTTAAGATCAGACCAACTTAGTAATCTTGTGGATTTCAGGGTAGGGGATATTGTCGTTCTGTATATCTCTGATGAAAAAACAGTGAGAGCTGTATTAAAAAATCAGATATTTAAATGTACCATTATCGAACTGAATCAAAATACAGTAACAGTCAAACTCAGAAATAAACAATATAACCAAAGTTTGTTTACAGGAGATAAAAGGTGGGCACTGGAACCTGATTCGCTGGACTCAGGATTCAATGGTATGTATAAAAATCTATATTCCTGGGCTGCTTCTTCACCTCACTACAAAGATTTGTATATGGGATTAAGACCACCAGCTTTCGATAACGATAAAAATGAAATTGACTTTTCTGACGGAGTTACGACTAATCAGGGCAGATTACTGAATAAAATGTTGCGCGCTAAGGATTACTTCATTTTATGGGGACCTCCGGGTACAGGTAAAACCAGTATGATTTTAAAAAACCTGACGAAATATTTACATGAAAATACGGAAGAAAATGTCCTGTTACTTGCTTATACCAACAGAGCTGTAGATGAAATATGTGAAGCAGTTTGTAGTATTCACCCCGATTATATCCGGTATTTTGTACGTTTGGGATCAAGGAATGCAACTTCACCCAAATTTACACACAATCTTATAGATGAACTTATGGCTGATTTACAATCCCGCAAAGAAATTATTGACCAGCTTTCACAGAAACGGATATTTATATCAACAGTAAGCAGCATATTTTCTAAGCCGGAACTATTGAAGCTAAAAAAATTTGACACAGCAATCATAGATGAAGCGTCGCAGATACTTGAGCCGATGTTGTGTGGATTACTGTCGAATTTCAGGAGGTTTTTGCTCATAGGTGATCATAAGCAGTTGCCGGCAGTTGTGGTACAGGATGCTGACCAAAGTACCATAGCTGATGCTGAACTGCAATCGAATGGTTTTTATAATACAAGAGTGTCCATGTTCGAAAGGTTGTATATGCAGTGTGTACAAAAAGGATGGATGGATGCGTACAGTATACTGGATGAACAGGGAAGAATGCATACAGATCTGATGGCTTTCCCCAATTTATATTTTTATGATAATCAGTTGCAAGCATTACAGGCTGTAGATAGACTGTATGAATCAGGCTTTTTTAAAAAAATACCAAAGAAATATAACTATTTACAACATAGAACAATATTTATAGATACACCCGCAGACAATTCCGTCAATTGGAAGACAAATCATTTTGAAGCCCAAAAATGTATTGAGTTAATCTCAGTTTTAATGGAAACATTCAATATGAATAATAAAGAGATAAATGAAATGTCGGTAGGAATCATTACACCTTATCGTGCACAAATCGCTTTGATTCGTCAGTATCTTGAAAAACATTTACCGGATATGTTGCCTTTAATTACAGTTGACACTGTGGAACGATATCAGGGAGGAGCCAGAGACATTATTATTATTTCCATGTGTATCAATAAATTAAGTCAACTGGACAATATGGTTTCATTGTCACAGGAAGGTGTTGACAGGAAGTTGAATGTGGCGCTTACCCGGGCAAAAGAACAGATTGTAATTATAGGAAACGAGGACTTATTAAGTAATAATGTTATGTATAATAAATTGATAAACAGCTATCATAAACTTGATTATTATTACTTGAATACACCTTTAACCGTCGAATCATAATCTGTAATTATTCAACCTATACAAAAGTTTAGGATTCAGTCATATGGGAGGAAAATAAATATATTAAACATGAATAGAAATTATTACAAAATGTCCCTACTGTACAAAGTTTTACATAATTTTGTACTGACAACGTTTCAGCCTTTTGTTATGTCCAGGTTTGTTTATGTTTTTATGGTATGCCTGAGTGTTACAGGTACGGTTGCTCAACTTCCTGTTTCTGACTTGTATCTGGCACAGTTGAGTATGGACGAAGGTATTATTTCTATCAATAGGATATCTTATCTGAGTGCATTCAATAACGGTGGTTATAATAATCAGGGTTATTATTTTGATGATGATGAATTGTATATTACATCTGCATTTAAAAATGATTCTTTTACGGATATTCTGGCATTAAATCCTGAAAGAGGTACATTTTATAAAGTGACTGATACAGAAAGAATAAGTGAATTTTCCCCCAAACTGATTCCGGAAACACAGGACTTCTCTACAGTAAGAATCGAGAAAGATGGTAAAGATCAAAGTCTTTGGCGTTATCCGCTTTCCCGTGAAAATTATGGATACAGATTGTTTCCAAATCTGAAAAATGTTGGGTATTATTGTTGGTTGGATGCTTCCAGGGTAGCGATGTTTTTGGTAGGTAAACCTCATGAATTGGTAATTGGTGATATTGGTACGTCAACGGTACAGCATATAGTTTCCAATCCTGGTCGTTGCTTCGTATCAGATAAAAAAGATTTGTTGTATTTTGTGGAGAAGATAAGCCCGGATCTGTGGATACTTAAGTCCTTTAATATCAGAACGAAGGACACATATTCTATAACCAAAATGCCTAAGGATGTTGAAGATTTTGATATATTGAAGGATGGTTCCTTCATCTGTCCGACAAAAAGTACATTACGGATATTTAATCCCGATTCTGATTTGAAATGGCGGATAGTAGCTGACCTGTCTTATCTGGGTATCAACAATATAAATCGGACTGTATTGAAGGGCAACCAGTTAATTTTTGTCAATATTAAATAAAATGAAACTCAGAAATAATAGCTTTTTAAATCATTATCTTGTTTGGTTTTCATGCTTATCCATCATATTAATGTCTTGTTTAGCTTCAAAAAATAAATTGAGCTACAATGACGCATTACTACAATACAGAAAAACATATAAGCAGTCATTTTTGGATGATGAACGCGCACCTTTGAAGGAAGAAGATTTGGTTCATCTTAATTTTTTTGAACCTGATCCTTCCTGGCGAATGGAATGTACCTGTCAACGTGTACATGATGCAGTGCCCTTTGAAATGCCTTTGTACAGTAATATTACAAGAACATATATAGTATACAGTATACTGCATTGTAATCATAGGGGACAAAAAATAAGTTTGCATACATACAAATCTATAGCACAGCCGTCAAATCCCTTGTACAGTCAGTACCTTTTTCTGCCTTTTAAAGATAATACGAATGGCGAAGAAACTTATGGAGGTGGCAGATATATTGATTTAAAAATTTCGGATATTGTCAACGATAAGGTGATAATAGATTTTAATCATAGCTATAATCCATGGTGTGCTTACAGTGATGGCTACAACTGTCCTATTCCACCTGTTGAAAATCATTTGTCCATACCTGTCCGTGCAGGTGAGAAAATGTACACAGGCACCTATAAGGAACGAAGCAAATAATACGATTGAATTTATGCAGAACTGAATCTCTTAAGTGTAAATTGTTTCAAAATCAGATTAATCGTTCTATTCTAATTTTTGTTGCATATATGTCAGGCCATTTTTTCCCTGTAACCCGCCGGTATGAATATAAACGATATTACTTCCTTCGGTAAAGTAATTTTTTTCTATAAGATCCATTAATCCATACATCGCTTTACCATTGTATACATGGTCAAGTGGTATATTGGTTTCTGTTTCAAACTGGTCGATAAAAGCACATAATTCGGCATTCCATTTTGCATAACCTCCGAAATGATAATCATGATTTACAATAAGCAGATGTTCATTCCTGTTATGTGCCAAACGGAGTATTTCATGCTGAAGATGATCACTTTTAAGTGCTGAGAAGCAAATAACTTTAGAAGCAAGATTGTCTGAATTCAGTAGTCCTGCCGTTGTACCACCAGTACCGCCGGCTAATACAAAATAATCCGGAGTTGGTATAGGTTCCATAATTATTTCATCCAGAATTTCGCCGACACCATACAATGCTAACTCATTCGTACCACCTTCAGGTATGACGGCAGCGCCCGGATATAGATCTATGATCCGCTGTACTTCCAGTGATTTTTCTTTTAATCTGTAAGCACCTCTTGTTACAGGAATCAGAATCATCCCTGCCTCCGTACAGTATTTCAATGTAGGATTGTTCAAATCCAGTTCACCACGGATAATACCTATTGCCTGAATTTGAGTATATTGACATGCAGCGGCCAGAGCATGAATATGATTGGAAAAGGCACCGCCGAAAGATATGACCTGAAGAATACCTTCACTTTTTAATTTCGTCAGATTATACTTTAATTTTCTGTATTTATTGCCGGAAACCTTATCGTGGATGAGGTCATCACGCTTGATAAACAGATGTATGTTCTTTTGCTTTAAAAGTCCATGACTTACTGACTGTAACGGACTGGGTAGTTGTTCTTCAATATCCATAGTTATTGATATTTAATGCGTATAATTACTGACATTCCTTTTCCGGGTTCACTCTCAGTTTGCATAGTGCCATGAATGAAATTTACTCGTGTTTTGATATTATCCATTCCCATACCTTTTTTTTGCATACTGACCTGATCAAAACCTACGCCATCGTCTTCATATTGTATGACAAGTTCATTATCTTCTGAGTTCAGCTGTATCAATATTTCATTGGCATGAGCATGTTTTAAACTGTTGTTGAGTAGTTCCTGTATGATTCTGTATACGGTTAATGCCATCATCTTGTCCATTTTTTCAGGCATAGCATAGTATTGAAAATCTATATCCGGATAGTTTTCTCCTTTGAATCTGTTGATTAAATCCTTGATGGCAGGTACCAATCCGAGATTCTGAAGTGAACTCGGTTGCAGGTTTCTGGAGATGGTCCTTACTTCCGATACGGCAGTATCCAGCAAAGTATGAGCCTGTGTGTAGACCCTTTGATTACTGAGTTGCTGATTGACAGAACCTAGATAATCAAATTGTAATTTTATGGCACTGAGTAATCCTCCGAGACTATCATGCAGATCTTTGGCAATCCGTTCTCTTTCGATCTCCTGACCTTCTATCATGGAGCGCATGGAATTAATCTTCATATTATCCTCTAATTCCCTGATTTTCTGATGATTGATTTCTTCTTTTTGCTCGTTGATGATCTTGGCAGTCGATATCTGCTGATTATAGAATTTAACAATAAAATAAACGGACAATAATACTATAAATAGTCCAAAAGCCAGAATATACAGCGAACGACGCTGCATGATATTTTTATTTACCTCATATTCTTTCTCAATTTTAAGCAACTCGATACTTGTTTGTTTCTCTTTGGTACCATATTTCAGTGCCAGATTATTGAAAGACTCAATTCTGTTTTTGTTAACAATGCTGTCATTGAGCTGAATGTATTTATATAAATAGTTGTATGCTTCCTGAGGATGTTTGTTGTTGAAATATACTTCAGCGAGCTCTTTATACATTTTCTTTCTCAATTCACTGAATGACTGAAAGGGTAATATCAGCAAACTTTTGGAAATATATTTCTCTGCCTTGTAGTAATCACCTTTCTTTTTATTGATGTATCCGATATAGAATAAACTCTGTGCTACATATTCCTGATTGCGGATTATAGTACTCAGATCGAAGGCCTTAAAAGCCATCACCAATGCACTGTCACTTTCATAAACAGATTCATAGGCATCGATTTTTGAAAATAAAATCTTTAGTCCAAGCAGGGTATCCTTCTGTATATAATTAGTATTGCCGGCTTTATTCAGATAATTTAAAGCAAGATGAAATTCTCCGGATTTAAAGTAGGTCAGATTCAGGTCGTACCAGACTTGTGTAAGTTCTTTAATATGCTTGTCATCCGAATACGCTTCTTCAAGATTGAGTAAAATTTGGAGTGCATCCCTGTACAAGCCAGCGTCGCGGTATCTGTTGGCTATGGCATGATTGGCTCTCAGGATACCATCATTGTCTTTTAAAGCCTTAAAATGCGTAATCGCATAATTGTAATATTTCAGTGACTTGTCATATTCTGCAAAATAATCTCCTTCGTAATCACCAAGCAAAATGTATACTTCAGCAAGTGTCTCATTGTCATTATTACTCCTTGCCAGTTCAAGGATATTGTTAAGCTCCTGGTATGTATATTTTTTATGTCTGTCAAACTCTCCGAAGACAATACAGTATATTAGTAAACAACATATAGTAAGTATTTTTTTCAAAACAATCTGTCAGCTAATTTTTTTTGTATTTGGCAAAATTAGAATATTCTGTATTAAAATTTGCATAATCCATAAAAGCAGTATTGTATTTTTTAATTTATAATATTTGATAAATAACATAACTAATTAAATATGAATGAGTATCAAAATAAAAAAGCTCCCAACTTTTTGAGAGCCTTTTTATGCAACAGTCAAATCCCAATGAGTATTTACATCTTTAATACACATTAATTTATATATATAATAGTATGTATTGTCAATCGTTATATATCAGGTTTTGCATCATCGAGTCAATAATTGAGTTGGGTTAGCAGAGGCGTTATTCTTGATTTAACCAGACATTCCTATACTTTTTTAACCCCTTGTTATTCTAACCCAACCCACTTATTGCTCATTCCGTAAACCTAAAAGAGAAAATTTTATCAAGGCTGTTCTTTAACCGCCTGAGTTGAAATATGCAAAACTAATTTCTTCCTTAAATCATAATGTTGTGTCTCACAATCTGTTATGATATTGTCACCTTCCGGTGTAATCATAATCTTATCCTTTTTCAATGACTTTTCATTGATGAAGAGTAGATTTTGGACTTCAGTTCTTTTATTATTTAATGTGGAGTACTTGTCTCCAAAAAAACAAACAACAACCAAGACAACTGTAAGAAACAATCTGAAATCCAAAATCTTTGTCTTCATCCGGAACTCTTTTGTGGAAACTCAATCTTAATTATTTTATCAACTTTTGATAGTACAAAGATCGTATGTCTGACTTTAGTGGGCATCAATGGAAACACGGAAATTAATTTTTCAGGGTTTACCCGAGTTTTTGTAGGTAAATTCTGTGTAATTTTGTCATTGGAATTGCTTCATTATCAATCATTATAATATGACAACAGAAATAAATATATTAATAGCAGATGATCACACCATGTTTGTAGATGGAATGGATTCAATCCTGAGCGGTGAAGCAGATTTTGTTGTCGTAGGTAGAAGCTATGATGGCCCGTCTGTACTGGATTTTCTCAGAAATCACAAAGTCGACCTCGTTTTACTGGATGTCAATCTTCCGGGTATGAATGGTATAGAAGTATGTAAGGAGATTACGTCACAGTATCCCGATGTCAAAGTGCTGGCTATTTCCATGTTTAATGAGGAAAGTTTTGTTTCCGAAATTCTTAATAATGGTGCCAAAGGCTATATCCTGAAGAATACAGGCAGAGAAGAATTGCTAAAAGCTATCAGAACTGTTGCAGGAGGCAACTCATATTTTTCGGATGAAGTCACCGAAATAATAATGAAGGGACTGATGAATAAACGCAAATCTTCAGCGCGAACCGGATCATTCATACCCAGGCTGTCAAGAAGAGAGAAGGAAGTTCTTAAACTTATAACCCGGGAATTTACAACACAGGAGATCGCTGATAACCTTTTTATAAGCCTGAAAACCGTGGAATCACACAGAGCCAGCCTGCTTTCTAAATTGAATGCCCGAAACAGTGCCGGATTAGTCAGGATTGCTATGGAAAATCACTTGCTGGATGATTGATTTGCTAATCTGAAAATACAATATGTAAAATCTATACATTGAAGAAAATTCAACACTCTTTCATGTACAGGAAGTTTACATATACTTAACGATTTCAGATCAGTTGTACTAAAGATATAATGTGAATTCCGTATATCCTAACTTAGTCTTCATTCAGAATTTTTGCTTTCTCAGAATCAAATTCTTTCTGTGTGATGATGTTTTCATCCAGCAACTGTTTTAATTCTCTGAGTCTTTCTGTTTTGGATTTTACTTGATTATGTACTGACTTCTTATTTATAGCAGGGTTGTCAGGAATTGTGTTTTCATTTAAAGCAGTAGCAGCAACCAATTCAAAATTATGTGTGTCCTTATATTTCATAGTCCATAAAAATGGAATCAATAAGAAAATGCCACCTATTATGGCTCCAACATCTGCTTCTTCATCTCTTGAAAATGATGAATTTAATGGTGCATAACCTTCTTTTTCAAGTTTGACAGTAGTTGTACTTCCAACTATTTTGGTATCTCTGTGCCTGTATGGCGTTGTACCGACATGTTCACCGTTAAGATATAATTTTGCTCCACTTGGATCAGACAGAATCAATGTAGAACTCGAACAACTTGTAAAAAAGACTGCAACAGCCATTAAAAGTGCCATTGATTTTTTGACAGTATGATTGTTTCTCATGATAAGTATAGTATATAGGTGATTTTGTATTGTAATGTTTCGTCGTTTTTTCTGATGAGCCACTTGATTGATTTTAGAAAATCTTGAATTTTAATTTAATAGTCAGCATCTGTATATGCTCTGTTAAAGGTAGTTCCTTTTAATGAATTACCTTGTTTTTTGAATAGTTTAAAATAAATAATTTATTTAAAATAGGAATCTGACTTGAAAATCACGCCATCATCCTTGTTTGATTTTACTGCATAATTGAATCCAGGTTGTATGGCATATGCACCATATTCTCCCTGTTTGTTTAATGCTAGAAATCCTACCTGAAACAAACGTGCTTTTTCCGGATTGATTAGTACGATGCGTTCAACAGCAATTCTGCACGCCTCTTCGGGGGATTTACCCAAGCGCATCATCTCTACGACCGTATGCGTACCACAGATTCGGATGACCTCCTCACCCTGACCGGAAGAAGTGGCAGCTCCAATTGCATTATCTACATACAATCCGGCACCTATGATAGGTGAATCGCCAACTCTGCCATGCATCTTAAAGCCCATACCACTGGTAGTACACGCACCTGATAAATCCCCGTTTTGATCCATAGCAACTATACCCATTGTATCGTGATTGTATGATCCATCCTGTAGCCTGGCAGGCACTTTGGATTTGGATGATTGTGTTTGTTCGATATTGACAGTTGGTTTGTACTGAGACGTTTTCAACCAGTTTTTATATTCCTTTTGCGCCTGTTTTGACAGTCTTTTTCCTTCAATTTTAAAACCTTGAGACAATGCAAATTTTTTTGCTCCATCACCAACCAGCATAACATGTGGTGTTGTTTCCATTATTTTTCTTGCTACGCTTATAGGATTACGGATGTTTTGCAAGAATGCGACACTGCCGCAATTATATTTATCATCCATGATGCAGGCATCTAAAGTTACAAATCCATCTCTGTCGGGATTGCCGCCTAATCCCACACAACAATTTATAGTATTTTCAATAAAATTAGCTCCTTTCTCTACAGCATCTATAGCTTTTCCACCATCACTCAGTACAGTCCATGCTGCTTCATTAACTTCTACACCTGAGTCCCAGGTAGCAATCGTAATCGGTTTTGTAGCACTTTTGTCCTTAAATTCTAAGATTTTCCAAACTGGAATGACGGGTACAAGCATGGCCAATTGTTGGATAAAGGTTCTTCTTTTGCTCATAATATAACATTTAAATACTTGTAAAATTAATTAATAATCGTATGTTTATTGTAAAATCTAAACAAAAAATATTTTTATTAATTTGGATACTGAATTGAGGATATTCTTATGGATGTAATATTTTGCAATGTCCTTGTAATATATGTATTATGAACTACTTATTTTGTATACAGTAAATAACAATTGTAATTTAATGAGAAGTATTCTGGGGAAAATTATGTTTTCAGATGTATCTTTGCGAAAAAATATAAAGCATGTTTGAAAATCTAAGTGAAAAACTGGAATCAGCATTAAAAACGCTGAAAGGAGACAGTAAATTAACGGAGCTCAATATAGCCAATTCCATTAAAGAAATCAGAAGGGCTTTGGTAGCTGCTGACGTTAACTATAAGATTGCCAAAGAATTTACAGATAAAATCAAGGATAAGGCGTTAGGTACTGAGAATGTATTGAATGCAGTAAAACCAGGAGAATTAATGGTTAAAATCGTTCAGGATGAAATGACTGAATTGATGGGCGGCCAGGCTTCAGGTATCAATATCAAAGGTAATCCGGGTGTTGTTCTTGTATCGGGTCTTCAGGGTTCAGGTAAAACCACTTTTTCTGGTAAGCTCGCCAAATTTCTAAAGGACAAGAAAGCAAAAAAACCATTATTGGTGGCATGTGATGTTTACAGACCTGCAGCGATTGATCAGTTAACTGTACTTGCTGAACAGATAGGTGTGCCTATCTATAAAGAGACTGAAAACAAAAATCCTGTCGAAATATCTAAAAATGCTGTCAATTTCGCTAAAACCAACCACCATGATGTAGTCATCATCGATACAGCCGGACGATTGTCTGTTGATGAACAGATGATGAAGGAGATTGAAGATATTAAAAATTCGATCCAGCCTACAGAGACATTGTTTGTAGTTGATTCCATGACCGGGCAGGATGCAGTGAATACTGCCGCTGTCTTTAATGAACGATTGAATTTTGATGGAGTTGTACTAACAAAGCTCGATGGTGATACGAGAGGTGGTGCCGCACTGTCAATAAAATACGCTGTTGGAAAGCCGATAAAGTTCGTCAGTTCAGGTGAAAAACTAGAAACACTCGATGTTTTTTATCCCGACAGGATGGCGCAAAGAATTTTGGGAATGGGAGATATCGTGTCTTTTGTAGAAAGGGCACAGGAACAATTTGACGAAAAAGAAGCAGAAAGACTTGAAAAGAAAATCAAAAAGAACAAATTTGATTTCAATGACTTTTTAGGTCAGCTCAATCAGATTAAGAGGATGGGTGATATTAAGTCACTTATGAACATGATACCAGGTATGTCCAAGCTTACGAAAGACATCAATATAGATGACAAGGCTTTTGTGAAAGTGGAAGCAATCATACATTCGATGACAAAAGCTGAACGCGGAAATCCTGACATCCTGAATATGTCCAGAAAGAAAAGGATAGCTTCCGGAAGCGGACATAATATCCATGAAATCAATATGTTTATCAAGCAATTTGATCAGATGCGCAGTATGATGCAGATGATGAGCAAAGGTAAAGGAATGGATAAATTCATGCAGGGAATGCCTAATAAACCACGCAGATAGTCAAATGTGGTAAATATGTGTGATTATTTATAAAAAAATAATTATATATACTATTGATGTTTTAATAAATTGTTAATTTTAGGCCTAATTTTTAACAACCACCTTAATTAATTTTTTTATGAAACAATTTTTACTCTCGGTAGCAGTATTTTTATTCGCATTCAATTCTGCTCAAAGTCAATTGTCTAGTGGTAGCCCTGCACCCGCTTTTACGGTTACTGATTTAGATGGTAACACACATGACTTATACAGTTATCTGAATAGTGGTGTAAGTGTTATTATCGATGTATCCGCTACCTGGTGTGGCCCGTGCTGGAGTTATCACAATAGCGGAACCCTGGAAAATATTTACAATTCATACGGTCCCGGAGGTACGGGTGAATGTATGGTTATATTTATGGAAGGAGATGCAAATACGAATTTAGCCTGCCTTTATGGCCCTTCCGGTTGTGTAGGAGGTACACAGGGCAACTGGGTTGCAGGTACTCCTTATCCGATAGTTCATGAGGAAGGACCTTCTGTAAGGGCATCTTATCAGGTGAACGCTTATCCTACTATTTTTATGATATCAGCAGCCAATAAAAAATCCTATACCAATGGTGGTGGAGGACCTTCTCAAACATATATTGAAAGATATCTGCTTCAATCTTTCAGAATGACAGCAACGCCTAATGTTACGGATGCAACCTGTGGTGGTGACGGAGCAATAGAACTGGATGTACAGTATGGTTATGGAACACTTACATACGCTTGGAGTAATGGAGCTACATCCAAAAACCTGGCTAATGTATTGCCTGGAGTATATACTTGTACTATTACAGATGCTAATGGTCACGATATTGTTACAGATCCGATAACTGTTGGTGGAATCGTTACACCATTGGAAGCAATACCAACATCCACTACAGATCCAAGTTGCTTTGGCGGAACTAATGGCTCGGCTACTTTTTCAGCTTTTGGCGGCAATCCCGATTATACATATCTTTGGGATGATGGACAAACAGGACCAACAAAAAACAATTGTGGTGCTGGAGAGCATCACCTTCTTGTTACAGATGCTTTGGGATGTACTTTTGAAAATTTTGTAGTATTAAGTGAGCCTGATCAGGTAGAAGTAGCTGTTTCAGCACCTCCTGTTCCTTGCGGAGTTACAAAAGGAACGATAACATTGGCAGCATCAGGTGGTACTCCGCCTTTTACATATAATTTAGGTGCTGGTCCGCAGTCATCCGGTATCTTTACAGATAAAGAACCGGGTACCTACAATTATACTGTTTTGGATAATAAGAACTGTACTGTATCGGATCAGGTAACATTAACGGCGATTCAGGGACCTCTGGCAACCGCTCAGGCACTGGATAGTCTGACATGTACAAAATCAGAAGTGGAAGTTTCAGGTGTCGGTTCTTCAACGGGTAGTGATGTGACTTATAACTGGAAAACATCAGATGGCGTAATCGTTTCCGGTCAGGATAGTATCGTAGCTACTGTTAGTGCAGGTGGTATTTATATTCTTGAAGTTACAAATACAGGCAATGGATGTGTTTCTACGGATACTGTTCAGGTAAAGCAATCCACTGATGTACCACAATTAAGTATTGCTGTTCCGGGTGAAATAACATGTCTTGTTTCCTCTGTTCAGTTGACTGGACAACTCAATGGTGATCCTGCAGATTTTACAATTTTGTGGTCAACTACTGATGGTAATATTGTATCAGGAGGCAATACACTGAATCCTGTTGTAAATGAAGCAGGGACATATCAGGTGAATGTTGTATCCAATCTTAATGGCTGTGAAGTCAATAAGAGTACACTTGTTGTAGAAAATATCAATATTCCTACTGCCGATTATACATACACTTTTGATCAGGGTACATTTACAGGACATCCTCAAACACAATCAGATAACAATACTTTTTCATGGGATTTCGGAAATGGATCAACAAGCAGTGAAAAAGAACCGACTGTCACTTTAGGTGAAGGAACATTTAATGTTTGTCTTACAGTTTCCAATGAATGTGATACTGTTTCACATTGTACTTTAGTTTCCAACCTTGCGGTTTTATCTGTAAGTACTACTACAGTTAATATTGCCTGTAACGGACAAACCAATGGTAGTATTTCATTGGGCGTTACCGGTGGAGCACAACCTTATACTTATAACTGGACAGGACCTAATGGTTTCGCTTCATCCGAGTCTTCACTTACTAATTTAAGCGCTGGTATTTATTATGTGACTGTAACGGATGCTAATAATAGTTCCGTAACTGCAACATCAGAGATTACAGAGCCTAAAGCTATAGTAACTAATTCTGTCAATATTATCAATGACAACAACGGCAAAGGTGAAGGTTCAATAACTCTGGATATCAGTGGTGGAACTGGTTCTTTATCTTACTTATGGTCAAACGGAGCCACTACTTCGTCTATCTCTAAATTGAATGCAGGAAGTTATACCTGTACAGTCACAGATGCCAACGGATGCCAAAAGGTAGTTGGACCGCTGGTAGTTGAAAATACAACGTCTACAGATGAGGCACGTTATGTATCATTGTTGAATATTTTCCCGAATCCTGCATCCAATGCAATAAACATCGATGTTGAATTTATCAATAGTGAAAATGTAATACTTGAATTAAACAACAGTCTGGGACATGTTAATTTTATCAGAAATTATGCAGGTAACATCAATACTACTTTGGATATCTCTGAGTTGCCTTCCGGAGTTTACTACATGGCATTAACAGGGAAAGAATTTAAGATTACAAAAAGAGTTATCGTAATCAGATAATATCTTTCTAAGTAAATTATTTAAATGATTTATATAAGGGGATGCAGCAATGCTTCCCCTTTTTTTTATCTTTGTAGTAAATCATTCTGACAATGACCATATTTCTGATAGGAATGCCCGGATGTGGGAAAACAACGATAGGGAAACTGCTTGCTGAATCGCTGCAAATTTCCTTCTTCGATACCGATACTATAATCAGTTCTCTTGAAGAAATGACAATCTCCGAAATTTTTGTAAGACATGGTGAAGCTTATTTCAGGAAACTGGAAACAGACCTTTTGAGCAACTGGAAACTACATAATGCTGTAATTGCAACCGGAGGTGGACTTCCATGTCATGATAATCTGATAGAACGGATAAATGAAATCGGAACATCAGTATGGCTAAAAGTACCTGTCGCTATCCTTGAACAAAGATTGAACATGGAAGCTACAACGCGTCCTCTGATTGAAAATAAGGATAATGTAACTAAATGGTTAAAAGAATCGTTACGATTAAGGAGTCCTTTTTACAGTGATGCAAAAATCCGTATTAATGCGAATGAACATCCGGATATTATTACGAAAAGGATTTTAAGACAATTGTATACATAAGGTGTATTTTTTTTAAAATTTCAGCTACTTTAGCATTATTAGTATTATCTTTGTTATAACAAAAATTAATTTTTATGAAAAACAATATTCTTATTTTCCTGGGTTTTGTATCTTTTATGTTATTGGCAGTATCGTTTACACCAGGTATTCAATCCAATGAATATGATATGCAGGTTATGCAGCAACCTAAAAACCTTAAAATCCTCCCTAAGGATATAAATCCTGAGGAATTGAAAGCAATCATGAAATCATTCAATGAGTCTTTAGGTGTAAAATGCGGCTTTTGCCATGTTCCGAGTGCAGATGGTCAGGGATTGGATTTTGCCAGCGATGAAAATATGCATAAAGAAATAGCAAGAGGAATGATGGTGATGACAAAAGAAATTAACCAAAAATATTTCGATATGTATCCTCATGAAGGTTTCGTAAATCAAATTAGTTGTATGACTTGTCATAACGGACAAAAAGAAGCATATCATTATAAGAAGGAAGTCGAAAAGTAGGGTAAGTTGCACTTCCGATGTTATTTTGTTTACTTATAACATAAAGTTTGACATTTACCATTTACTGATATTCAATTCAGGGACAATAGCATGATCTGAAAAATAGATTTAGAGCATTATTGTACTATGTAAACGGGTTACAGATATACGGCATTTGTTTGAAAGGTGCCGTTTTCAGAAATCGTTATATTGCGATACCCATAGTAGGCAGGCATTATCTGAAAGTCTTCTTTTTCAGGATTAATCTGGAGATATGTCGATGGTGATATGTAGATGTGAAGATTGTTTTGTACTATTGTTTTTTCCATATGATAATGTCCTGTAGTTATAAAAAATGTTTTCTCCGGATATTGCTGACATAACTGTTGGAATCTACCCATTTCACGAAACATATACTTGGGCTCCATGTGTTTTGATCCGCTTATAACAGGTGGATGATGCATGAAAATATAAACATATCTCTCTGATTTCAGAATATATTCTTCTAACCAATTCCATTGCGGATCATTGAATACACCTAAGGAACTGTCAAGCATACACATATTGATGTTTCTGATTCCAACCTGGTAATAAAGGTTTCCATCCCGTAGATTTTCGTTGAGTCCGAATACCTTTGACAGTAAAATAGAAGAATCATGATTTCCCGGTATGGGATATACAGTAAGGTTGTGCTCTTCGAACAGGTCTTTAATCCAATGATAGATGTCAGTATCACCTGTTGCATTGCACAAATCACCTCCCAGGATGATACAGTCAAATGATCTTTCAGATATATGTTGTATAACTTCCAAAAGTTGCCTGCGTGTATCCCTGCCAGACAATATAACGCCTGGATTGTCAATGTGCAGATCGGTAATAAATGCGATTTTTACAGGATGAATATCCATAATCAGCTGATTTTAAAATCGATTCTCAATCCGATATTGCGGGTAGGTTCCAATAGTGCCGGTCTTAAGGTATATTCTTTATTCAGAATATTGTTGATCAGGAAGGAAAATTTCCATTTTTCCAATTCATATGAAATACGGGTATCCAGCAGATGGTATCCCTTGTGTGTATTTCTGAACGCCTGTATGCCGAATAAATCGGGATTCTGCAGCAATCCTGGCAAGGGTTCTTCAAAAGCACGGTCGATATTGATAAATTCACTGGCATACTGATGTGAGATACCCCATTTGAATTTGCCAAACTTGGCTTCAACATCCATTTTTACCTGATGTTTGGATCTGTATTTCAATATATTTATGGAATCTGCATGTTCTGATATGGTGGATTGTATCAATTTGGAAGTAGAGAAATTTTTATAAACCGGATTGATGTAGGTATATCCACCAAATATGGTAACAGGTACAGAACCAATATTAAGTTGGCCGGCAACACCGATTTCATATCCGGTTATGCGTGTATCACCTATATTGAGGGGTTTGAATCCAAATGCCGGAATTCCCAGATCTTTTGGCCCTAGAAATGTAAATTCAATCATATCACTGTATTCCGATACAAAGGTGGATAAGTCAACAAACCCCTTGAAACTTCCCAAAGCAAAACCCTGTTTGTAACCCAACTCTGCAGACCAGCCTGTTTCCGGATGTAACTGAGGATTGGCAAAAATGTTGAATATACCAAAAGTTGTAGTTACAAACCGCTCTGTTAGTGAAGGATATCTGTAGCCCTGACCATAAGATGCTCTGAGAGACGAATAGGATGCAAGCTGATAATTGGCAGATAAGCGGGCTATAAGCTGGTCATCCTTAACTTTACCACCCGGGATGGTGTCTTTAAAGTAGATCTCAGGACTGTTCTGCTGAACATATTCATACCGTAATCCACCAGAAATCACCAAATTGGTAAACAGGTTTTTATCTGCCTGAATATAAACAGCATGATTTTGTCCTGTAAATGTAGTATCACCAAGAAGTTGGGAATTAGTCCTGCTCCACTGTCCTACGATTCCTGTAGTCATGTACAGACCTATATTTTCAAAGTTCCTTTGAAATTGATACTCTACATAATGATTGACAGAATGGTTGGATTGATTACTGTCATTGTCATTGTTGATTAACATGGTTCTGGCCATGAGGCGATGTTTGTTCTGGTATCGGTCAAAATATGTCACACCGGGATCTATATAAATGCGATTGGCTTTTCTGAAAGAAGTAGTACCCATAAATGCCTGCATGGCACCACTTTCTCCGTTTTTCCAAAGAAAGAAACTGCTGTTCTCGCCTGCATTGATTAATCCGCCTACATTGAAAATGAGATTTTCGTGCAGCCGGTATCTTACCTGTACATTTCCACGACCACGTGTATAATACGTAAATTGATTCGGACTTTGATTTTTATTATAAAAGCCACTGAGTATAATATCAAATTTGTCTATTTTCTGTTTGTGTGAAAATGAAACATTGTATTCATAACGGGTTGTATCGCCCCACCATTTTTTTGTTTTGTCAGCTGGTGCAGTAAAAATGGTGCCACCTGTGGAAACCTGTGTCTCTGGTGTCGATTTGGCATAAGCAGACCTGAAATTGATTATCCCATTTAAGGCAGCCGACCCGTACAGCGTCGAAGCTGCTCCCTTGAGAATCTCTATCTGAGACAGATTTTCTATCGGGATATCACTCCAGTTGGGAAATCCTGCATCCGGTTGCAATGCCGGAATATCATCCATCAGTAACATGACACGGCTACCCGCACCGTATGAATAGCCGGAGCCACCTCTGATATTGGCCTGACCATCCAAAATCTGAACGCCAGGAATCTTGTTTAACACTTCATCGGCACTGGTTGAATTGATACTTTGAACCAGGTCTGTTTTTATGACATCCATACTGACCGTAGACCGAACAATGTTTTGCTCGTATTTTGAACCGGTAACAACTACTGCATCGAGGATGGTTGATTTTTCATCCATCCGTATTTCAGATGGAATATCAGCAGGAATACTGAATTCCAGCGTCTGAGATTGATATCCGACATAGCTTATTTTTAAGGTGACAGGTAATATAGATATATCCAAACTGAAATTGCCATTCTGATCTGTTAATGCACTCTGGTTGTTTCCCGGATTATAGATACTGACACCTATCAAGGGGTCTTTTTTGTCATTACTTCGGATAGTGATTGTTTTATTTTGAGCCTGTAATACAAACGTCAGAAATACCAGGGCTACCGAGATTTTTAAATGCCATTTCATAAGATTGCTATTTGATTGGATAAAGTTAAAACCTTTTTGATAATCCAAAAAAATATTTTACAAAATTACAGAGATTGAGAATCTATTTTGTCAGCTGCTGATGTATATACCAAACCTGATGGATAACTGATTGGGTGTCATCATTGTTGATGATATAGTCGGCGTATCGTATCTTTTCTTCTTCAGGTAGCTGGTTGTCTATTTTTCTTTTCACTGCTTCATAAGACAATCCGTCTCTTTTCATAACTCTTTTAATTCTGATTTCTTCCGGACAGGTAACGACTATTAATTTGTCCAATGATTTGTAACTACCGGTTTCGATCAGCAGTGCTGCTTCTTTGATGATGTAAGGTACGTCTTTTTCTTTTTTATGTTCCTCTATCCAGCGGAGGGAATCACTCAATACAGCTGGATGTACGATGTCGTTTATCTCTTTCAATAATTGCTTGTTGTTGAATATTTTGGCAGATACATGGTCTTTATTGATTTTTCCGTTTTTGTGGTACGCTTCACTGCCTAACAGTGATTTTATTTTACTTTTAACGGATAAATCTGTAATCATTATACTTTTAGCTCTGGTATCAGCATCATAGATAGGTATACCCAATATCTCAAAAACCCTGCATGCTGTTGTTTTTCCTGAACCTATTCCACCTGTAATTCCAATTTTTCTCATTTTTTTCTGTTTTAATTTGTTATTTGGCAACCAGTTTCCGGGTCCAGTGTCCTGTCAGACCTGCTAATCCTGCCGTAAAACCACCGATGAATCCTGTTAGCCAGAATATACTGTTTGGTGTGATATCGCCCATTAATTTTCCCAAAAGATGTGAAACTGGCTGGTCAAAATGCCTGTCACTGATATAGGCCTGGAAATACCAAATCAGAAACAACGTTATGAATGATGTAGCAAATGCTGTAAAAAATCCCGGTTTTAAAATGTAGCATATTATAAAACACGCAATACCTCCGAACCACCATGGCATAAAAAATGAAATGGGATAAACGATAACTGCTGTCAGTAATATTAAAAATAATTGTTTCATGATTCAGGGATTAATTGTAATACTGATGATGAAGATTTTCTAAACTCCTCCTTACTCCTGTGAATATGGAGAGGATAATACTGACCTTTAAGCCATGCTTCGAGCTTGTTTTTGTAGTATTTACTGGTAGGATTGCCGGATTGACCTCCCGGATATACGCCAATGCCATGTACCTTATCATCCAAACTGATTATCATACGCCAGCTAGGACCGAATGAGACTCCAACGGCATTGATGGCATCTACACATCCATCAGCATGTACATCCAGTTCTGATAGAGCAGGAATGCGCGTCATATGAAAAAAGTTTAAGGGTTTATATGCACCCCAGGCCATATTTTTACCATTATTTTTACTTGTCAGAAATTTATCTAAAGCCTGATTTATGGATACGATGACAATATCTTTTGCATTTTCTTTGTGAGAAGTATTTCTAATATCAAAGTATTTGTTGTCCGGATCTGAATTTATCAATTCGAGCAATCTCCAATCCTCGGGATAATTTACATCTGCTGTTTCCTTCAGTTTGCTGATCTCATCCCAGGTGTTCTCTTCCAAAGCATCGCTGAACAATTCAAACAAAACAGGTATATCATAAGATGCCTTATAGTGACAGTCCCATTTCAATAGCTTGTCATAAGTATCCCTGAATTTAGCATTTATATCCTGTAATGTTACGATGTTTTGCAACATTTGTATAAAATCGTATGCTTTGGATGAGTAGGTGTCAAATTGCATTGCTTTCATATCTTCAACGGTAGCATGTTCAGTATTTTCCAGCTTTGAATTGATTGTTTTGTTCCTGTAACGTTCAAAACGTCCGGTATAGTAATATGGATAGGTTTTGTCTGTACTAACCTGGTTAGCGGATGCAATGAATCCCCGTTTCGGATTGATACTTTGCGGTATCTGGTTTTGCGGAATCCAGGCTTGCCAGTTGTTTTTTTGTGAAGCGTATTCTACAAAACGTCCATCCTGATCAAATTTAGCAGGAAATCTTCCGTTGACACGTAATCCTATGTTCCCTTTTTTATCTGCAAAACCAAAATTTTGTGCCGGACTTATATAATGATGTATGTTTTCAAGGTATTCATCCGTATTTTTGCATGACATGGCTTTTATAAATACGTTAAATTCGTCTGTATCAGGTTCGTCATGACAGATCCAGCGCATAGCGAGATCCGTTTTAAAATCATCGGAAGTATAATAAACCGGACCTAAAATGGTGTATTTGACGGTGTCGATATAGTCCTTTTTACCCTTTATCCGGATGGTTTCTATTCTGTCAGAAGCCTTGTATTCCTTGCCATCCATCCGATACCGGATTCTGTTTTTATCGACCCAATCCATTACAAATAAATCTTCGACATCCTGACCGACATTGGTTTCGCCCCATGCCATATTTTCATTGAAACCTATCATTATTCCTGGAAATCCCGGAAAGGAAACTCCGTATGCATTGAATTCGGGTGTCTGTATATGTTCTTCTATCCATATAGAAGGCAGACCTAAACTTAGATGTGGATCGTTGCAGAAGATGGGTTTGCCACTTTGGGTTTTACGACCAGCAAGTCCCCAGGAATTGCTGCCTATGCCTTTTTCCCGACGTGTAAAATTGGTCTTTAAAACAGGTTTTTTATAATAGGCAGAAGTATCCTGACGTATACCTGCAATTGTATCAAATACATAGGGGTGCTCTGTTGGAATAACTGCATTCTCTGTTTGCTGATGCTCCGGATACAGATAATCATAATCAGTCTTGCCTAAATAATACAGGAGATTGGTATTCTGTATATCATCATTACGCCCTGCCAGAGTCAGGGACATCTGCTTGAATATCAATGCAGATTTTAAGGGTGTCCAGGTCTCTGGCCTGATGTCAAAAAGCTTGTATTCAATTGGATAATCCTTGGCATCGATTGAACTTATATAAGCATTGATACCGTCTATATAACTGGATATTTTGTAATAGTCCGGTTGTTTTTTCCATCCTTTTACAGCATTCTCGGCAGCATATTTCATGCCCATTCTTCTCCTTTCCAGGTCTATTTTCAATGTTTTTTCTCCAAAAATGGAAGACAATTCACCTGCTGCAGCCCTGGCAAGAAACTCCATCTGAAATAGCCGGTTCTGTGCTTCTACATAACCTTGCGCAAAAAGTGCATCTTCCAGATTTTGTGCAAATATGTGCGGAACATGCATATCGTCATAATATATTTCAATCCTGTCTTTTATACCTTTAAGTACAATGGTCGATTGCTGACTTTCTGATCTGGAATCTGAAGTCCATACACCATAAAATGGATTCAGAAACTTACCCAACGGTGGAAGCGGATCCTTAGTCAACTGTAAGTTGCCATTTAAAAACAGGTATAAAAAGACCGTTAGAACAAATGTAAAAAAAAAGAAAATTTTTTGTATCATATTTGTTTGCCTTTTAGTAATTCTGATTTTTGTTCTAATCAAAGATTACAATAGAAAGCAAATATACAATATTAATTATTGAAAGGAAATATAATCCAAAATTAATATAAATACGGGTTAGTGTAACAGCATATTTATTTAATAAATATTGTAGCGGATTACTTTAAGGTTTAGTTGAAATTGAACTTATATAATATTAATACCATTTATGTTGAAATGTAAGGGTAATAAATATAATCAGAATGCTTTAAATAAGTTAAGGCATATAGATTAAAAATGTAACGATCTGTAAATAAAATAGTTATCTAATCGCTACTTGGTTTCATCTCCTCCATTTCCATCCCATTCCTTTTCTGCTGGTTTTTCCGGATAAGTGGCACGACGGAATAATTTTACCTGCATACTATTATCCTGATAAGTTGCCTGCCCGACCAGTACAAGCGCATCATTATTATATTTTACTTCAAATTCCTGAGGTTTAAATCGTTGGTCATCATCCAGTAGAAGGATAAGATTATTTTCAGTTGTGTATACATACCTGCCAGTTCCGTAAGTCTTGTCATAGCTACCATAACTATACTTGTTACCTTCATTGAAATCAAGCCAAAAACCTACAGCATCAGCACCGAATTTCATCTCATTCCCTCGCAGAAATGCATCGATATGCCAGTAATCCTTGATTAATACATTCGTCATATTCGGGTCTGTATTTTTTATTCTTTGTTCCATGATACTCCTCGCAGCGCTCCTTTGTTGCTGGTACAAACTGTCATTTTTTGCAAACTGATTGTGTATTATATATTGCTCTTCTACAGGCATACTTCCTGCAATTTCATTATTGTTAACTGACGCACTGTCTGATTGTTTACAAGAAACAAAAGCTATTGATAGAATGAATAAAAACTGAATAAATAATTTCATATTTAATTTATTTATAATATGTAATAATTAAAAATTTCAAAATGTATGATACAACAACGGTAATTCGTTGTATTTTTGTCGGATCGGGACAGGATATCTTTTCCTGGTTTCATCGTTTAAAAAATGCAAAAGTAATGCTTAATAAGTTTTTATCATATATAGAAGATAAAAAATTAATTCTACCCGGCTCTGTAACCTTGTTGTCTGTATCAGGAGGTAAGGATTCCATGGTTCTGACAGATTTGATGTTAAAAGCAGGAATGCCCATTATGGTCGGTCATATCAATCACCATCTCAGAGGCGCTGAATCGGAAGAAGATGCCCTTTTTATCAAAAACTACTGTCTGGAACATGACTTACCTTACCATCAATATGATATAGATCCGTATCTGCTTTCCACAGGTAATCTGCAGAATAAAGCAAGGCTGATACGCTATAATCAATTGCAAAAGTGGGCAACTGAATACGGATGCAGGCAGATAGCTACAGCCCATCACCTGGATGACCGTATCGAAACCTTTCTGATGAATATCATGAGAGGTACAGGAATGAACGGTATGACAAGTATTTTACCCCGATATGAAAATATTATTCGTCCTCTGCTTTGGGCTACTACCGACGAAATCATGAGGTACGTCAGGGACAATTCGATACTTTACAGAGAGGATTCAAGCAATGCGTCGGACAAATATCTGCGTAATCAGGTGCGGCATCATATTTTGCCAGCTATGATTCAGGCTGACAACAGGTCGTATGCAGGACTCAGACAAACGATTCGGAACATGGAGTCGACAGTGACGGTTTTTGATTATCTCATGGAAAATTTTCGCCATACAGTAGTATCTGATTCAGCCGGCAAAAAGGTTGTTGATTTAAGCCATTTACTTAATCAGCCTTTTGCGTCAGATGTGTTGTATCAGATTATTCGGATTTATGGCTTTAATCTATTACAGTGCGCTGATATGATTCAGAGCCAGCAGGGAAGATATTATTCGAACTCACATGAAGCCATAGTCCATCAGCAAAAAGTGCTGATCAGAGTAATAGCAGCTGAACATGAATCTGTGATACATATTATGGATGCTATGCCTTTTGAATTACAGTCCGGAGATATCCATATTTCAATGGAAGTATCACAGGATGTGGAACAAAATTTTGATAATAACCAATTCTTTTTGGACGCTGATGTTATTAGCTGGCCTATAACAATAAGATCAAGAAAACCCGGCGATGTTTTTGAGCCTTACGGTATGCATGGAAAAAAGCAAAAAGTTAAAAAGTATCTGACCAACAGAAAATTATCACCTTTTGAAAAGGAGAATATACGTATTGTTGAGGATAAAAAACGGATATTGGCAGTTCTTCCTTGCACGATTGCCAATGCTGTACAGGTTACTTCTGAATCTGAAAATATAGCAGTAATCCACTTTAAGATTGACAATAAAAATGCTATTTAAGGGTATTTCATATATTCCTTAAAGAATTCGAATTAAAATCCTATAGATATCCTATTGAAAAAATGGTTTCTACTAAAACCAGAAATATTTAAAATTAATCCACTTGAATTCAAAAATAAAATACTAAATTTGAACAAAAATAATCTCAACTTTCATCAACAACCTTGTGAAACTTGACAAGTAAGCAAAGTAGAATTAACCCAAACGTGGAACAGGACACACTGTCAGATACAGAAATTAATTGAAATTTGAAAAATAGATAAACGTATTTTGATATATTTGTAACCATTCAAAAGTTCCTTACATCAACTCAGATATTTAATCTGGTTATAGTACTCAGCTATTCTTTCATCAATGAAGATGTCTCTCGCAGTTACGGGATTAGTAAGTATGATACCGCCAAGGGTTCTGCAACGGCTTAGTGCCACATAGGTCTGTCCGCTTTCAAAGGCGCCTCTCCCCAGATCAATGATAACTCTTTCAAAGGTCTTTCCCTGACTTTTGTGGATGGTGATAGCCCAGGCAAGTTTTAGTGGATATTGTGTAAAAGCACCTACAGTCTTGGAAGATATCTGTTGTGGATCGTTGGGATTAATTTCATAGCGGATGACTTCCCATTCCTGTTTTTCAACAGTAACTGTTTTCTCGTCGAGATTATTATCCAGTACCTTGACGCGGATGATTTCTTCTGTTACTTCCTCGACAATACCTATAGTACCATTAACGAATTGCTTTTGGGGATCATTTTTAACAAACATTACCTGCGCTCCGGTTTTCAATATAAGGATGAGATCGGCAGGGTAGAGCTGTGGGTTAAATTCACCTGTGACCGTTGCTTGAAACTGAACCTGTGGTTCTGTTATAGCCCGGAGCTCAGCATCGTTAATTCTGGTTGCAATATCATTTCTAGCTGAAAGCGTTATATAAAATGACCTGTCTTCAGGTATGGGCTGATGTCTCTCATTCAGATAGAGCATGTCGTCGTAGTCCATCTGGTTCAGTCTGATGTTGTCCAGCAGTTGGATAAAACTTCTTTCTTCCTGTCGGAATACTTCAGAAAGTTCAATCATTTTTAACGTTATCTCATGAAGTGCATAGGATGAAAAAAAATAGGGTGAGGTATAATATGAATTGAAGTATTGTTTTTCGGGAGCAGTAGATACAACTGGAGGCAGTTGAAACAAGTCTCCAAAAAAAACCATCTGTACACCTCCGAACGGCAATTTATTTTGTCGGTTAATCTTTAGAAAGTAATTGATGTTGTCCAGCATATCAGCACGCACCATAGATATTTCATCAATGATGATCATGTCCAGATTCTGATATATCCTGTAATTACTTCGCCGGTGAATTTCCTTATGCGTTATTATTTTGGGTGGAAATCCGAAGAAGGAATGAATCGTTTGACCACGAACGTTCAATGCTGCCACCCCTGTGGGAGCGAGTACGGCAACTCTCTTTTTGGTTGTATTGCGAAACACCTGGAGTAGGGTGGACTTTCCGGTACCGGCACGACCTGTTATAAACAGATGGTCAGATGTGTATTCCAACTGATCCAGTATGGCCTTGAATTCTTCATTGAGTGTCAAGGGTGTTAGCATGGTAAGACGTTGTAAATTATCTTCTCCTGCCGCTCGTATAATCCGGACTGAAGCCAAGCCTTACAGTAAACTGAAGCTGCCGCTGATTGACTGGGACAACGCCGGTATGTTCAATTATATATACGGGCACACCATCCCAGGTGATTTTTGTATGGAAATAGTATGACAGGATTGGTGTTATGGTAAAAAGATCACTGAAACCAATGTCCATTCCCAAGCCTATTCCGCCCCGAAATACTATGCCTTCGTCTGCTTCATAATGGGCTGCTCCTCCATTTGTTTTTGCATCGAATTGATAATATCCGATACCTGGTGTAAAATGAAAAAATAGTCCTTTATTGATAGAAGGTCCCTGCTTAGAAAATGTG
The DNA here is from genome assembly GCA_020850225.1 of Saprospiraceae bacterium. Classification (GTDB taxonomy): domain Bacteria; phylum Bacteroidota; class Bacteroidia; order Chitinophagales; family Saprospiraceae; genus OLB9. The sequence goes on from JADZFD010000026.1 coordinate 29,448, forward strand.
GGACAATTGCAGTCACCTTCCATATCAAGAGCATAAAAATGGGTATGAAAATTAAAATTATAACCAGTGTAATTGATATTGTCAAGCCCACGATCAGCGTTTACTCCGGTAACTGCATAGCTGTATGCCAGTTCAGGCATAAACTCAACCCGACGTTTTTTTAATCTGAACCAGTAATCGATTCCACCCTCAAATCCGGATTTAAATACTTGCTTGTCAGTAGAAAACTGAGTATTAATAGTTCTGTCGAGATTATCAAATCCATTGTTATTGTACTTGAGACGAACACCAAATTGCCCGTAACTTTGATTAAAACTCAACAAAAATACTATGGTCAATAAATGAATTGGGTATTTCATACTTTTCGTAATAAAAATTAAGATATGAAAGGCAAATATATGTATTTTTTGTGATAAAGTAATGTTTATGTCTCGACAGCAAATTCATATTGAGCTGTTATATGGATTATCCGAGTGAATAAGCATTTCTTTTCTTTTATCAGTTTTTTTAACTTCCTGCAAGTGGTGAACCGAATATTCCTACTGCAAGTTCGGCCCACACAAGTATAAAGGTAAGCAATACAATACCACAAAGAATAATTCTTCCATTTTTGCTTTCAACATTTTTGAAAACAATAGTGCAAAGCACCCCTGCACCGGATAATAATATGCCCATAAATACGAAATCTGCAATACTCCAGTTAATAATATTGCTGAATTGCATAGCCAATAATGTAATGAAAAGTAGTAGCGGAATGATTGAAAACCATCTGTAATGCATTGTTGATATTTTCTGTATTAACGAAGATCTTATCGAATTATTTTTGGAATACAATGCGAATGATTTTTTCTGTATGTTATATCTATATTATTGATAATTTTTAACTAATTCTTCAGTAATTTGTATTAAAATATTTTAGAAAAAAATAAATTTCTGAAATACCATGTTCTTTAATAATAGACAAAATCTATTCATAAGAGATTTTAATAGGTTTTAGTCATATCTGCAGGTAATACAATTGAAAAAGTGGTTTTTACAAAATCTTTGGGTAAGGGCAAATTGATATCTTCACTTTCTGTAAGTGAAATAACAGCAATTTTCAAATTGGGATTTGCGTCTTTCAGATACCAGTATATTCCACCGAATTCCTTACTGTGAAAATCACCATGATAATGTAAAAACAGTCTGCCAGGTTGCCAAAAAGCTAAGATAGACTCTGCCATTGTTGCGTCTTTTATGGCTTGCGCAGCTACAAAATTCATGGCTTTGCTGCCGGCATGGTCGCCCATCATATTTTTCATCTCCACATAACCGGGTGTTTCCAAAGTTACCTTATAGGGCAATTTTACAACCCATGGTATATCTTCATTGCTCAGAACCAGACTATCTTGACCTTTTTTAGCGACTTCAGATGCAAATCTTCGTGGTACGTTGGTCGCCACCATTGCTAACTTATGATCTTTAGCAAAGTCAAGTAGCGGTTTGTAATCTGTATTGTGATTCTTCCATAGACGGGCATCTTTCTCCAGCGTCTTATGATCTGATTCTCCACTCAGATATTGGTTGATAGCTGACTGGTTGTCCCGTTCAAACATTTCGGCACCCAGAATAAGTTTGTTACCGACCTTATCATATAGAGCTTGTGTAGTCTTTAATTCGAGCCAATGTACTATGGAGTTATTGTGGTATTCGCCAAAAAGCACCACATCATATTTTTCAAGATGCTTTATCATCTTCCCGAAATGTATGCTTTTGCCTTTTTCATTGTATATTTGAAAAGACTTAAGTTCCTGACCTCTAATACTTAAGGATGTTGAGAACATAATGAGAAGAATAAGGATGTTTTTCATTTATATGAATTTTAATATAATGATTAACCCATCATCAGTTAGTTTGTATACTGTATTAGTTGATTCTTTAAATGCAAATGTAAATAAAAATAATACAACCAGATAGAAATAAAGATTTTATAAAAAGTCTTAAATTCAAGTAGTAGTGGCTGCTCTTGCATATTTGTCTGCTTTTTAGTTGTAGGTTGCTTACTTTCTATTTCGGCATCTTTTAGCTGAGATTCTAACGCTGCTATCCTCTTTTTCAATTGAAGCATTTCAAAATCTTCGGTTAGAGTATCTGGGTTTTTTGTCTTTTTAGGCATAATAATAGTATTGTTGGTTGCAAAATTAGGTCTTCTGGTTTTAACAGGAGCATCGTAGCCTAATTGTCTCATCCAGCAGAGCAACTGATCGTGTTCATAGAGCTGACCTGTGTATTTTTTCCACATCTCCTGCTTGGTACAACCCGAACTTATCAATTTCTGAACAATGTGGTGTTTTTCGGAATCTGTAAAATATTTATTCGGCTTTTGAATGATGATTTTTCCAGTTTTTAGTCCTGAAATGACTTTACTTTTTTTGTCCATTTTTACACGTTTTAGTGTAAACCTATTTTAGGACAAGACAAAAGTGCTAAAATGTGCGATGGCTTTCAGTATGACACAAAACCGATGTTATAGCCAGTGGTTCTGTCTGTTAGTCCTTGCAAACCATTGTCAATACTACGTTTCTCTGTCTTTGTTGTGTCGGGTTGTGCGGTTGCGTATTTTTTATTTTTGAAGGAAGGATTTTTTTAATTCAATTTTTGTCAGCGGAGGAAAGGTGTAAGCTCTTTTGCAATTTTTGGTCTGTGCGTTGGCTTGTGCGAATTGCAAATGTGCTTACACCTGTGTGTTGGCTTACATATAAATCACTTTTATTTTAATTTCTTTGTCTTGAAATAGATCAAAACTTGCTTTTTTGAAATTTGGTCGGTTGGTTAAACCAATAGATGAATAATTAGAAAAGCCAATACCTTCTTTGGGTAAAATTAAACCTTTGTCAATCTTGCCGTTATTGTTTTCATCGTGTAAAATGTTTACCGCATATTTCCCTTTTGGTAGGTTTTTAAATATGATTTTACTTTTACCATTTGTAATTTGGGCAGTTTCTATTTTGAAATAGTTTTTGTAGTTTTCATCAGGTATTGAGCCGTCTTTGTTATATAAAGCTACTTGTAAAACGCCTTTTGAATTGCGTAAATTCTCAACTTCAATAGTCAAACTGTATTCTTCTGTTTTAGTCTGAGCGACTATGTTTAAAACGAATACAGACATCACAACAAGCAATATCACTCTCATATCTTTAATCTTTAATTTTTAATTCTTAATTTCTCCTTCACTCTATCCACTCCGTAATACACCATTGGCACTAAGAATACAGTCAATACTAATGAAGAAAGTAAGCCTCCAATAATTACCCAAGCCAAACCGTTTTTCCATTCTGCTGATGTTCCTGTGGCTAATGCAATGGGTAACATTCCAATTGCCATTGATAAAGTTGTCATTAAAATTGGCCGCATTCTGCCTTTGCTTGCTTCGATAATGGCTTGACGATAAGGTTTTCCTTCTGCTTTTAATTGATTGGTAAAATCAACAATCAAAATTGAGTTTTTGGTAACTAATCCCATTAACATAATCAAACCTAATAAAGCAAATAAACTTAAATGACTTAACGATAAGTTCAAGGCTAAAAAAGCTCCAATGGCTGCAACCGGAATAGCAAATAAAGCTACAAACGGATAGATATAGCTATCATATAAAGCAACCATAATGAGGTAAATCAAAATGAATGAAATAATCAGCACAGAACCCAATGCACCAAAACTGTCGTTTTGCCTTTTAATGTCGCTTCCCCAAGTCATTTCAATACCATTTGGTAAAGGATTGTTTTTCACATAAGCCACCACTTCATCGGCAACTGTTCCTGATGGACGCCCCAAAGCATCGGCAGTTAAGGTAACGGCTGGCTGTCGGTCTTTTCGTTCTAATAAAGAGGGTGAATTGTCTTTTTCAATAGAAGCAAATTGCGATACTTCAATGGGAACTCCCATAGGGTTGACAATGTTCAAGTTATTAATGTCATCATAATTTTGCCGATTGAACTTATCTAACCAAATACGAACAGGATATTCTGTTCCATTTTCAGTTAGCGAAGCATCATCATTTCCAGAAAAAGCAGTACGCAAATTCATTCCTACATAAGCGGTGTTTAATCCTAAGCGTTGCATTTTGTCTCTATCCGGAATTACTTTTAGCTCCGGACTTCCTGCCTCAACAGATAAACGAACATTATCTGCTCCGGGTATTTTTTCAATAACCGTTTTTAAATTTTGTGCCGTTTGTATTACCAAGTTTAACTCTGAACCACTCAATGTAATTTCGATGGGTGCTGTTTTTGGAATTAAACCTAATCCACTAATGGAATAATTAATACCAGAGAATTTTGTTTGTAAATCCTCTCGCAAATCAGTCATAAATTTTTCAGTAGAAAGATTATTGATTTCCTTTTTTGGTTTTAATTGAATAGTAAACTCCGATTTATTTGCAGAGCCAACACCCAAACTTCCAATACCTGTACTTGGTCCGCCAACATTACTAAACAAAGTTGCTACTTCGGGTTGTTGCAATATGTAGGTTTCAATCTTTTCTGAAATCAAATTATTATGTTGAATGGAAGTATTTTTATCAAATTCTAATCCTAAGCGGAATTTGCCTTGGTCGCCAGTTGCAATGAGTTCTTTACCGATAATTCCTTGTTTCATCATTACTGCTGTTCCAATAAAAAGAAAAATCACAAAGCCTGTAAATAGAAGTTTATGTCTTAAAACCCAATCTAATTTACCGCCATACCAAGCAATGAATTTGTCTAATTGATGTTCAAACCAAAGTAAAAAACGGTTAAAGAAATTGGTAGGTTGAAGATTCTCTTTTTCTCCAATTCGTGAAGCTAACCAAGGTGTAAGTGTAAACCCGACTAACAAACTTGTCAATACCGTTACAATAATTACCACAGAAAACTGCTTCAACATATCTGCCACAAAAACCTGTAGAAATAAGATAGGAACAAAAACAACGACATCCACCAAAGTAATGGAAACCGCAGAATAGCCAATTTCCATACGTCCATCCATTGCTGCTTTTCGCTTGTCTTTCCCCATATCCAAATGGCGTTGGATATTTTCTAAAACCACAGTCGCATCGTCCACCAAAACACCAATTACTAAAGACATCGCCAAAAGTGTCATCAAGTTAAGCGTGTAACCCAACAACCACATAGTTCCAAAAGCAGTGATTAGCGAAGTAGGAATGGCAACAGCAACAATCAAAGAATTTCGATAGCTTCTTAAAAACAAAAGCATTACAATAGAAACTAAAATAACAGCCAAAATTAAATCGACAACTACTGAATTAACGGCTGCAATAGTATTATCGGTACTGTCATCTGTCACTACAAATTTTACATTATTGGAAGCATTGTGCTTTTCAATAGTTTGAAATTGCTCTTTAATTAATTTAGAAACATCAACGGCATTACCATCGCTTTGTTTTTTGATCAAAAGTCCAATACCATTTTTCCCGTTGTATCTACTAATAGAACTTGTTTCTTTAATTCCGTCCACCACTTCTGCAATGTCTTTCACATAAACAGGACTACCGGGCATTGGCATTGCAACTTGCACATTTTGAATACTACTAAGGTCATTGAATTTCCCCACCAAACGTACTGAACTATTTTCTTGGTCGGTCTGAACTTTCCCGGCAGGTAAATCAATTCCCGAGCGGTTAATGGCTTCTACCACTTGATACAAAGAAATTTTATAGAGTTTCAATTTATCTTTGTCCACCTTTACCTGGATTTCTCGTTCTTCTCCACCAAGGACTGTAATTTCTGCTACTCCTTTCAATTTCTGAATTTGAGGAAGATAATCATCCTTCATTTTTTGATAAAACTCAGTAGGGCTTAAATCGCTGGTTGCACTTACCGACATAATAGGCAAATCATTGGGCGAAACCTTACTCATTACAGGATTTTGAATATCTTTTGGCAAATCCTTTTTGATATTGTCAATGTAGCGTTGTGCATCCTGCATTGTTTTGTCCAAATCTGTTCCATATTTCAAATTGGCAATAATGATGGAAGCATTTGGTAAAGACTTCGTTACCAAATAATCTACACCCTCCAAGTTAGAAAGTGCATCTTCAATTTTTCGAGAAACAGAGGTTTCTACTTCATTGGGTTCTGCACCGGGATAAACTGTTTTTATTACAACTACTGGTTGGTTAAAATCGGGCATTAATTCATAGCTCAAATTTTTAAAACCAATGATTCCCAATAGAGTAAACACGCTGAAAAGCACGATAATCAGCGAAGGGCGTTTGATTGATATTTCTGTAATATTCATTTTGTTCAATTACGAATTAATAATTACGAATTACGAGATTTCAAAGTGATTTGAATTTTCGCTAATATTTTACATATTTCCTCTGCGTCATTGTGAAGAGAGTCGAATTCCTTTTTAGAAATATATTGAGTAGCATTTAGCAATTTCAACCAATAAATTGTTTCCCTTGCTTCTTTGTAAGAGATGGTTAACTTATGTAAGAAATCCTTTTCAGAAGCTCCTCCGATAGATTCTTCAATGTTTGCTCCTATGCTCGTACCTGAACGTAAAATCTGTTTGGATAAGACAAATTCTTTCTTTTCAGATTGCAAGTATTTATACAATTCAACAATACGAATTGCAAAAGCGAAACTCTTTTGTTGTACAATATTCTCTTTCATATTCTTGATTTTTAATTCGTAATTGTTAATTTTTAATTATCACATTTGCTCCATCAAATAGATTGATAAATCCGTTTGTAACAATTATATCTCCCTCTTTTAATCCGTTTATAACTACAGTTTTATTACTTGTATTCTTAGAAGTTGTAATGGTTTGTAAAATAGCCTTTCCATTTTTTACTATATAAACTTTTGCTATTCCATTTTCTTCAATAATGGAAGATGACGGAATGAATATGCCTTGTTCTTGCGAAGTAGAAGAAAGCTTTACTTTCCCAAACATTCCCGATTTTATAGATAATTGTTTGGTGTTTTCAACTTGGAATTGAACCGGAAAACTATTGCCCATATTCGCTTTACTTCCTGTCATTATTATTTTTCCGGGAAGTGGAATTTCAGGATAAACATCTGAATTGATGTTATAAATTTTGTTGGCTTGAAACTGTACCAAATCTTTTTCAGGAACATTTACCGTAAAACGTAACGAATTGATGTCTGTGATTTGCAGTAACGGAATTCCCGGTGCAGCAAAACCGCCTTCTTCGTTGAGTTTAGCCGTCACAACGCCGTTGAAAGGTGCTTTAATACTTGTTTTGCTAATTTGCTCCAACAAAGTTGCTCGTTGAACTTTAGCCGATTTAAGACCTAATTTTGCTTTCTCTAATTGAACGCCTTGAATGGCATCGGCTTCCGTTAAAATTGTATATCGTTTTACATCATCTTCCAATCCTTCAATTTGTACTTCTATTGTTTGCAATTGTAACTTTAACAACGAATTATCCAACTGTATAAGCGTTTGACCTTTGGAAACAGTACTTCCAACATCTACCAAAACGGCATTGATTTTTCCTTGAATATCCGCACTGATTTTTGTTTCCTTATTTGGTTCAAAAGTCCCTGTATAGTTGTTTGCATCAACAATGTTTTGTAGTCGAATGGTATCAACACTTACGGTAATCGGTTTTTCTTTATCGTATTGATATACTCTATTTTCAGTTGTTTTTTTGTTGCTTAAAAGTTTGAACATCATCAAACCAACCACCGCAACACCTGCTATTATCCAAATTATCTTTTTCATTATCTCCTTGATTTTTAATTCTTAATTTTTAATTCTTAATTTTTAATTCTTAATTGTCAATTGACCCGTTACTTTTTTTAGTTCTAAATCAGCTTTCAAATAATCTATTACTGCTGATAAATAATTTTGCTGTGCTTCACGCAGTGCGTTGTCTGCCAATAAAACATCGGTTAGGCTTGCTGTTCCTTGTTTCTGTTGAATAATAGTTTGATCATAAATGGTTTGTGCTAAAGCGATTTGCTTTTCGGTGTTCAATACCGTTTGTTGGGCTACATTTTTCTGCCTTGTGCTATTTTCAATTTCCATTTTATTTTTATCGTTCATTAATTGAACTTGTAATTCATTATTGGTTATTTCCAACCTCTTCTGGTTGATTTTTCGTAGTGTAACCGTTCCATTAAAAAGAGGATAAGAAAGCTGTATTCCTGCAAAACTGATAGGGTAGAATTTCAAGAAATCATTAGGTGTTTTATCATAACCGAAACCTGTTGTTCCGTAGGAAGCAATCAAGTTTAAAGAAGGCAAAAAGCGAGATTTGTTCAGCGTACTTAATTCAGCATTTAAAAATCTATTTTGCGCTTGAATGAGTTGAATATCCAAGGTTGTTTTTGAAGTGTAATCCAATGTTGTTTGAAAAGAAATTGCACTTTCGATGTTAATTTGGTTTTCTAAAGCAACGCCCATATTTAGCTTTAGTGCATTCAGAATAGAAATGTATTTGTTATTCACATTTTCTTTTTGAGTAGCTAATTGTTCCGCTTGTAATTGCACTTTATTTACATCTGTTCCCTTTGCCAAAAGTTGTTCTTTTAGCAATTGCATATTTTTTAATAGTTTGTTTGTGTTCTCTAAATTAGTTTCTAAAAACTCCAATTGGTGTTTTAAGATTTGAGCATTGTAATAAAGTGTTGTAATATCATACAAAACCTGTTCTTCCGATTTTTGATATTGAAGTTGGGTGAGTTCATTTGCAATTTTTGTATTTTGAATTGCTCCGTAAACCTGTGGATTGTAGAGTGGCATTGCCAATTGAATATTCGCGTTGATATTATGAGGAACACCAAATTGCAAATCTCTAAACTGTCCTTCGGGCGCTTGCGGATTAAGTGCATTCATCGGCATTAGTTGTGTGGGCAACTCCATAAAATATTTGTAGTCGGCGTTTGCCGTAATTTTTGGAATAAGGTTAGCTTGTGCTTCTTTTTTCCGCTGCTCACTAATGGCAATGTTGTTGCGATTGATTTGCAATGTTTTGTTATGCACTCTTGCTGTGTCAATACATTGTTTTAGTGTCCAAACTTCTTGGGCTTGAACCGCATTCCATCCGATAAGCACTATCGAAAAGAAAAAAAGTTTGCGAGTATTCACTAACATATTAGGGTAAATTTTTTTAGTTTGTTATCCGTATTTAATTTTCTTGTTTTATCATTGTCAGCAACATTTTAAAGCGTTCAATTCCATTTAAAGAATGAGGAATATTTGCTGGCATAATGATGCAATCACCCTTTTTAAAGTTGTGAGTTTTACTGTTAATCGTTATTTCTGCTTCACCATCTAAAATTTGAACAATCGCATCATAAGAAGTTTTATGCTCCGAAAGCCCCTGTTCTTTGTCAAACGAAAATAAAGTTAGGTTTCCACCTTTGCTTTTAGTTATCTGTTTGCTAATAACTCCACCGCTTGTATATTCAATTGAATTCTCAAGGTTGAATATATTTTCTTTTTCAAAAGTTGCCATACTATATATATTTACGTTAGTTAGTATTCACTCACAAAAGTAAAGTAAGTTTTTCAATTGGCAAATTTTTTTTGAAAAAAATCACAATCTTTTTTTTCTCCTCATCTATTTATAGCCTTCAAACCATAAAACTGTAATAAAAGCAATCAAAACGGCTATTCCTAAATCCCTCTCTTTCTCGACAAATTTCAAAAAAACACGAAACTTCTTTTTTTAGTTTAATTCTTTATCGTAATATTGTAATATACAAATAAAGAAATAATGGGTGCGACAAAAACAGATCATTTTACGGATGAACAAAACCAAATAGCAAGCATTGCAAAAGCGATAGGGCATCCTGCAAGGGTAGCTATCATTGAACATTTATTGAAAGTGAATGCTTGTATTTGCGGAGATATTGTGAGCGAATTGCCACTTTCACAACCGACAGTTTCACAACATTTAAAGGAACTTAAAAGTGCCGGACTGATTAAGGGCAATATAGAAGGTAATGCAATTTGCTATTGTATAGATGAAAAGGGGTTTGAAGTGCTGAAAAATTATTTTTCAAAAATCATTACAACAGTAAACAAGCAAAACTGCTGTTAATCAATTAATAATTCTATTAAATATAAATACAATGAACACAGAAAAAGAAATCAAAGAAATGGTAAGGCAAAAATATAGTGAAATAGCCTTACAAGACAAAGAAACGAATGCTTCATCTTGTTGTGGTGCAGGTGGTTGCAGTACCGAGGTTTATAACATCATGAGTGAAGAATACAAAGACCTTAAAGGATATAATCCGGATGCTGATTTAGGTTTGGGCTGCGGTTTGCCAACTGAATTTGCCAAAATCAAAAAGGGAGATACTGTTATTGATTTGGGGAGTGGAGCAGGTAATGACTGTTTTGTTGCAAGAGCAGAAACAGGCGAAACTGGGAAAGTAATTGGAATTGACTTCACGGAGGCAATGATTGACAAAGCACGAAATAACGCTGAAAAATTAGGGTTCAACAATGTTGAGTTTAGACAAGGTGATATTGAAAAAATGCCTGTAACTGCTAATGTGGCTGATGTGATTGTGAGTAACTGTGTTTTAAACCTTGTACCGAATAAACAAGCTGTTTTTGCGGAGATGTTCCGAGTGTTAAAACCAGGTGGACATTTTAGCATTTCTGATATTGTCTTGACGGGTGAATTGCCTGAAAAAATAAAAAATGCAGCAGAAATGTATGCCGGTTGTGTGGCAAGTGCTATTGACAAAAACGAATATTTGAGTTATGTAAGTAAAGTGGGTTTTGTGAATATGCAAATTCAAAAAGACAAACCTATTATTGTGCCTGACGATATTCTGAAAAATTATTTGAATGAGGAAGAAATTGCTCAGTATAAAATGAACGAAACCATCATTAGAAGCATTACTGTTTATGCAGAAAAACCTGCAGATTGTTGTGTACCAAGTTCAGGATGCTGTTAAAAATATAATTATGGAATATCGGATTGAGGCTTCATCCGTATCAAAAAATGATGCGATACTCTTAACCTGAGTTCGATTATTCTATTGAACTCAGGTTAAGAGTATTTTTAATCTCCTCCAATCATTTTAGAAGTAATTCCTTTTTTGCTTGACAATTCAGCTAATACAATTCCTACTAAATGCAGTAGAATGAAAATAGGAAACCAGTAAATTCCCCATTTATGTACGGCTTCAATTTGCTCATGGTAAGTAGAGAATAATTCTTTTTCAATACAAACGCCTGTGAATGCAGAAACGAAAACAAACAGATAAAAGTAAACATAAGTAAAACCCTGTAAACGTTCTTTCAATGGTTGAGTGCTCTTGAAAGGATTGGGGAAACGAATGCCTTTTACAAGCATATAAATAATCCGTGCCAAAAACGAAAAAATCATTACGTGAGCAAAAAGTTCGTGCCATTGCCACATAGGCTCCCTCAACGCTTTATAAACAGCTTTCGCTTGTTCTTTAGTTGCCTCAACACCGTGAGAAGCAATAGCATCAGCAACCGCTTGTTTACCCATCCAATACATTCTCAAAAAACCTGTAATGAATAAAATAGGCATTGCAATTGCCATTATCCAGTGCAGAAGTCTGTGAAAAGCTGTAAATTTTTGTTGGAATTTCATCTCAATTATTATTTAGTTAAAATACTGGTGATATTGCTGATATGACTGTTGTAGTTGCAAAAGAATTTCATTTGCTTTTGTTGCATCGGCTTCATCTTCTAATGATTTGACAATTTCAAGATGTGGGTGCAGCCATTTGTGTAATTCATCGTGGCTTTTCCCATCCATCGTACAGCTTTTTATGAGCTGGTCATTCTGCTCTTTTAATTGTTGAGATAATGCTTTATAATCTGTCTGATTATTCTGAATATAAGAATTTACCAATTCTTCTCCTTTCACTACAAAAGGCTTCATTTCTTCATTCACCAACCACTTTTCGCCATTGTTGAGTTCAATCGCTTCAGAACTTTCTTCGTGTTGATGTTCTGCGTGGTTTTCTGTCTCCTGCTTTTCTGTTGATTTTTCAGTGGAATTATTACAACTCCACAAAAGCATAACACTCATTCCTAATACAAATACGTTCTTCATATTTTTAATTTTTAATTCGTAATTTTTAATTTTTCTCAATCATTTTTAATATTCCATCTAAGACCGTTCTTCCGTCCTTAACAAGGTTTGACTTATGCCCTGATAATTTCCATTTTAATACAGTCATTCTCATTCCTCCAATAACAATGGTGGTAAGTGTAGAACTACCAATTAGTTTATTGTATTGCCCCTTTTCTTGTCCTTTTGTAATGTTTGTCTTCACATAATCCTGCATCATATCCATAATTTCTGCTACTTTATTACTCAAACTCTCATCAAAATGAAAAATACTTTCAGCAAAAATCACACTTACAATAGCCGGTTTATTTGTGAAAGTATGTAGTTGGGAATTGAAAATTGCTCTTAATTCGTCTGCGGTAGTGTCGCTAGGTTTAAAAGAAATAGACTGAATACGAGTTTTCATTTCTGTTTTAAAATACTCTAATAGGCTCAACAATATTTCATTTTTACTTTTGAAATGTCTATACAACGCTGGTTCAGACAAGCCAATGTCTTCAGCTAAAGTTTTAATCGTCAGATTTTGAATGCCGTATTTTGAAATTCGGTTGGTAGCCGCTTCCATTATTTCTATTTGTCTGTCTGTAAATTGTTGCATACTTTTTTTTAATGTTAGTTAGTATTCACTCGCAAAAGTAAACATAGTTTTTTAATTGACAAATAAAAAGCACAAAAAAGTTTTGATTTGTTGTTTGTTCTTACCGTGCGTAGGCAAAAAAGTGGCTCTTTTGTTTTTCTAAGGGTTGGCTTTGTGTGTCGGGGCAATACCAAATGTGCCACTTGTGCGGCTGGCTAAAATTGAATTAAAAAAAACGTGCGGTGGGGAAAATAAAAAATACAGAAGGGTAGGCAATGAGTGTCGGCTTACTCGTTGTCCGTTTGCAATATGGTCTGTATGTTGTTCGCCTGTCAAAATGGTTTGTCAATTTTTTAAAGTTCAAATTTTGGTTGTCTGTGTCAAGGTTGCATTGTCGCTTTACGATTGGCTATAACGTCTATATATCCGCAATCTTGCGCATAAATTCCATATGTATACTGTGTTATATTCCTTACAAAGGTATATTGTCATTTTGTTAAGTCCAAATTACCCGAAGAAAAATTTATATTTTTTTATAGGGTAGGCTATGTGGATATATATTGCATTATACGATCTAAGTGATTTATTTGAACATCTTTAAAGTCGCAGACGCATTATATTTATTCAATTAGTATTAAGACCAGATCTTTTTTTAATTAACATATAAGACTATAATGTCTTAAATACAAATAATATCACTAATTTTGTGCATTCTTAATAATGAGTTAATCAATATAAATTATCGTGGAGGATTTGATACTACAAACGCAAGCATTACCATTGGGAACCTATCTGTATCTGGCTATGGGAGATTGTGACGGACATAAGGTTGTCATGGCTGTGGGATATACGCCCGAATACGCTAATAAAAAGGCCAGACAATTTGAAGAGAAAATGAATGGACAAATCATATATAAAGATATTTCAGTCATCAAAACAGGAGAAAAAACCAAATGCAACACCTTGAAGAGGTTTTGAGTTTCAGCATCATTATGAATCCGGTATGCTGTAATCTGATTTTACGATAGGTCTGTTTGTAATAAGTACTATTGATTGAATACAACGATTCAAGCATGGATGTGAAGTGATTTCTACCGGTAGGTCTTTCAATACCTGATTTTTTTTCAGGTTTTTTTACTGTTAATGAATCTTTCAGCTTAGATTTGGGGTTCAGATACGAACTGTATGGAAAATTATCCGGGAAATACTGTTTTTCAGCATCTACCTTTCAATGAACCACCTCTATGGGCAAGAGAAGCGATATGGTATCAGATATTGGTCGAGCGATTTCGCAATGGCAATCCGCTCAATAATCCTACCCGACAGACTTGTGACAATGCGCTCATCGATCCTGTTCCGGATGACTGGACAATTACCGAATGGGGACACAACTGGTATCGTCAGGAAGCCTGGGCATTAAAGACCGGACTTGATTTTTACAGAACGGTTCAGATGCGCCGCTATGGAGGAGACCTGGATGGTGTATTGCAAAAAATTCCCTACCTTAAAGAATTAGGTATTACAGCTGTTTATTTTAATCCGCTGAACGATGCTCCTTCACTGCATAAGTACGATGCACGGTATTACCATCATATCGATGTCACCTTAGGTGATGATCCGGAGGGCGATATGGTGCTGATACAGTCAGAAAGGCCGGAAGATTCCGCAACATGGGCGTGGACAACAGCGGATCTGAAATTTTTAAAAGTAGTTCAGACAATGCATCTGAATGGTATTCGTGTTATTCTAGATTTTTCCTGGAATCATACCGGAACGAATTTCTGGGCTTTTAAGGATATTATCGAAAACATGGATGCATCACCTTTTAAAGACTGGTATCAGGTTGAGTTTAGATCAGATCCTTTACAGAATGCAAAATCAATGCATTACAATGGTTGGGCAGGCATTACCAGTCTACCGGAATTCAGTAAAATACGTCCCGGCACAGGAAATGTACACGTAAATCATGAAGGCGACATACATGGATCGGTTAAGGCGCATATATTTGAAGTGACGCGAAGATGGATGGACCCGTATGGTAACGGAGATTTCTCCTGTGGTATAGATGGAATGCGGTTGGATGTGGCAGAGCATATACCGTTTGGGTTTTGGCGGGATTTCAGAAGATATACCCGATCGCTCAATCCTGATTTCTACCTGATAGGTGAATGCTGGTGGGAAGAGTGGCCGGACAAGTTGATGAACCCACAACCCTGGTTAAGAGGCGATGCCTTCGATGCCGTCATGCATTATCAATGGTATAAGATTGCGAGAGGATATTTTGCAGAACCCAATGATAGTGTCAGTCTGAAGGAATTTAAAGTACAAATGACGGATATATTTAGTAAGTATCCGGCATATACACAACAGGCGATGATGAATCTGGCTTCTTCACATGATTCTCCGAGAGTGCTTTCTGCATTTTTTAATGTGAATAAATATAAGTTCAGGTGTAAGCCGAATGAAGATGCAAATTACAGAACCGATCAGCCCGGAGAGATGACTTATAAGAGAGTCCGGTTATTCCTGCTGCATCAGTTTACATTTGTAGGTGCTCCGCATATCTGGAATGGTGATGAAATGGGCATGACGGGTGCTGATGACCCGGACAACAGAAAGCCTATGGTATGGCCTGATATGCATTTTGAACCGGAAACCCAGTCGAATTTTTCGGACTATAAATATACATATCAGCCTGAGTTTGACAAGGAAATGTACGAATACTATAAAGCATTAATCCGCTTGCGTAAATCAGACAAAGCATTTGCTTACGGAGATTTTACGATGCAGCATGTATCACATAATGATAAAATACTCGCTTATGTGCGGGAAAATATCAAATCAGAATATTGGATCCTTTTCAATGTACATATTGAATACAATGAAGCACATTTACCTTTCGAAAAGGGTAATATTATTTTCCAGATACATGCTGAACATATGAATTATGAAAATGTATTGCTCATGCCCCCGTACAGTGGTGTTGTCATACAAAGAATCAAACAGTAATATTTATATAAAAACCTATTATTTCTACCATTCCTGTCGGAAAAGATAAAGGCTGTTCAATATTTAGAACAGCCCTTTTAAGATTACCAGATTCGAACTCTTTCCTCTGGTTTTTTGTAGAGTTTGTCTCCTTCTTTGACATCGAATGCTTTATACCAGGCATCTGTATTGACTAAAGGTACAAAAGCACGGTAATAACCGGGAGAATGCTCATTCGTTTTGATTTGATTGATAAGTGCTTCTTCCTTCTGTATTGTTCTCCAGACGGTAGCCCAGCTCATAAAAAACCGCTGACTTTGGGTATAACCGTTGATAGCACCCGGATCTCCGTGGTCTGTGAGATACAGTTGCAGTGCATCGTATGCAATATTCACACCGCCCAGGTCAGCTATATTTTCACCATTGGTAAATTTTCCATTGATAAATACGCCTTTAACAGGCTCGTATTTACTGTATTGCTCTGCCAGTTTATCGGTTACGTTTTCAAAATTGGTTTTATCTTCTGCTGCCCACCAGTCTGTAAGGTTTCCGTCTGCGTCAAACTGTGCTCCTGAATCGTCAAATCCGTGGGTAATTTCGTGACCTATAACCGCACCAATACCTCCGAAATTAACTGCAGCATCCGCATTGGCATTAAAAAACGGAGATTGCAGGATAGCTGCAGGGAATACGATCTCATTGTTCAACGGATTGTAGTAGGCGTTCACTGTCTGAGGTGTCATGCCCCATTCCATTTTATCTACCGGTTTGCCTATTTTATTCAGATCTTCATTATATCTCCACAGTGAGATGTTTTGCATATTTTTATAGAGGCTGCCTCCTTGTTTTTCAGACTGAATGGATAAAGCGGAATAGTCTTTCCATTTATCCGGATAAGCCACTTTTACAGTAAATTTATTAAGCTTTTCAAGTGCTTTTTGCTTGGTGACGTCGGACATCCAGCTCAGGTTGCTGATATGGATGGCAAAGCTCTTTTTCAGGTAGTCTATGAGTTCTACCATTTTGGCCTTAGATTCGGCAGGAAAATATTTTTCAACATATAATTTTCCAAATGCTTCTCCTATGTTTCTGTTGATGACCTCATAAGCCCGCTTATTCATTGCCCTTTGTTCCTGCTGTCCATTTAAATATTTTCCATAAAAATTAAATCTCCTGTCATCAATTGTCTTTGAAAGATATCCTGCATTACCGGAGATCAGATGAAATTTGAGGTAATTTTTAATGGTAGGAAGGTTCTTTTCATTTAAAAATTTATCCACATCTTCAAAAAATTTGATTTCCCCAATGATAACCTTGTCGGTATGTACACCGGATTTGGTAAGATAATCTACCCAATTGATATTTTTTGATAATGTTTTGAGCTCAATCATGGTTTTGGGATTATATTGTTTGGTTATATCCCTGATTTCTTCATTGGTAAGTAAATGTTGAGCTATACCTGTTTCCAGATACGCAACATCTCTTGCTGCTCTCAACGGATTGGGTACTTCCAGATAATACAACATGTCTGCCATATACTCGATGTATTTGCCAATAGTAGCCGTATTTTTATCATTTATCTTCTGATAGTAATCTCTTCCCAGACCTAATTGCGGTTCACTCAAGTAGATCGCATTAGTTTTACTGTCTTTCAGGTCAGCATACACACTCCAGCCATACAGACTATTTTGACCTGCCAGGGTTGCTTCAATTAGATATTTTTGCAAATCTTTAAGGTCTTTTATAGCATCGATCTTTGCTAAGTCTGACTTAATGGGCTGGATACCGTCCTGATTTCTTTTATCGATATCCATATAAGTTTGATACAAGTTCTGAATTTTTTCTCCCTCACTTCCTGCAGGATAATGTTCGTTCAATAAAGAATTAAGGATGGTCATGGCATTGTTATCGGTTTCTTCTGCCAGTTCGTTGAAACTGCCCCATCTGGATTTATCAGCCGGAATCTGTGCCGTTTTCATCCAGCTTCCGTTTACGTAATTATAAAAATCATCCTGTGGACGTACACTGGTATCCATATTTTCAAGTTTCAGACCGGGATCGGATATCACTTTTTTTTCGGGTGTTGTTGTGGTTTTCACTGTCTCCGGAGTTTTAGATGTGGTTTTTTTTGAGGTACTGCATGCATTTAAAACAATAAATCCCATAAAAGCAGGGAAGAGCCATTTAAATCTGAACATAGAATTGAATTACGTTAAAAAAAATAAAGTGCAAAGATACACAATGTATTGTTTAATAACTGAATATCAGCCTACTCTATTGTAGTTATTTTCTCATTATTTTGTAAAAACTACTTTAACTCTCATTCTTTAATCCATAAGCAGAACTACCTTGCCAAAATGGTTACCGGAATCCAGAAAAACATGTGCATCAGCAGCTTCTGATAGCGGATATGTTGCACATACTACCGGTTTGACTTTTCCGGTAGCAATCCATGGAAAGACATGTTTTTGTAAACCGTCTATAATTTTCATTTTTTCTTCCGGAGACTGGCTGCGCAGTGTAGCGCCCATGTGCTTCAGCCGTTTAGCCAGCATCAAAAACAGGTTCATATCATGCGGATTACCCTGTAACATACCAATCTGTACGATTGAGCCGTACATAGCTGCTGCCTTGTAATTGCGGGTTACATAATCACCACCTACAATGTCCAGAATATAATCCACTCCTTTACCGTCTGTGTGAGCAAGGATTTCCGAAACGTAGTCATAAGTCCTGTAGTTGATTGCTGCATCAGCTCCGGTATTTCTGCTTTTTTGCTGGTTCTCGCTACAGGATACCGTTGTGTAGACGGCAGAAGCACCCCATGCGCGTGTCAGCATTGTAGCGGTTGTACCTATACCGGATGCGCCACCGTGTATCAGTATGGATTTGCCGGGACTGAATCCTGCCATCTGAAACAAATGCCCCCATACGGTCATAAATGTTTCCATCATGGCGGCACCTTCCCTGAGTGTCAATCCTTCAGGCAAATGCACCGTTGTCAGTGCGTTGGCAATTACATATTCGGCATATCCACCACCCTGTACAAGGGCACAAACCGTGTCACCCGGTTTGAAATGAGTGATATTATTTCCGGTCTCGATAACAGATCCGGATACTTCCAGACCAGGGATCAGGGTAACGCCAGCTGGAGGATTGTATTTACCTTCCCGTTGCAGTATATCCGGTCGGTTGATGCCGGCAGCATATACTTTTATGAGTACTTCATTTGCAGCAGGCTTTGGTTCAGGCATATCTGCAATCCGGATGACTTCAGGGCCGCCAGGTTGTTGGAATATTACTGCTTTCATTTGTTTTATTATTTGAGTATGCACGTAAAGGTAATCAAAGACATGGATATTCATATGTAAAAAGATTAGACACCTGAATGTATATGCAGGAAGCAGGTTATGAATGCTGTGGGTTTTAAAGTAGCGTTTCCGCAATCTGGACTTGCAAAAACATTTATTTAAAAAATATAATCAATAAGATTAATATCATGTGCAGTTCGGGCTTTTAAGTTGTCAGAAATTTATTAAATTTGCAGGGAACAATTCTGATTGATTATTGTTAGAATGATATATTATTTTATGATACGAATTAATGACATCAATCAATGTTGAGAATTATTTAAATTTTTGAATTTAATTTTGTCAAATACCTAAATTGTGTGATTTTATGAGCTATTCAAAAGCTAAATCTAAAAAAGAAATTGCTGTAAATGGTAAAAAATACCAGTACAGTTCATTGAAAGACCTGCATAAGAACATAGAGCATCTTCCGTTTAGTATCCGTATTTTGCTTGAAAATGTTCTCAGGAATTATGATGATTTCAGTATTACGGATGAACATGTAGATACATTACTTAATTGGACACCACAACCCTTGGACAAGGATATACCATTTAAACCGGCAAGAATTCTGATGCAGGATTTTACGGGTGTACCTGCTGTGGTAGATATGGCATCCCTGCGTGCTGAATTTGTCAGACATGGAAAAAATGGTGATAAAATAAACCCGGCCATTCCTGTTGATTTAGTGATTGACCACTCCGTACAGGTAGACTATTACGGTACAGATTATTCCTATGACAAGAACGTAGAACTTGAATTTGACAGAAACCAGGAGCGCTACGAACTATTAAAGTGGGCACAGCAAGGATTGAAGAATTTTACGGTAGTACCACCGGGAATGGGTATTTGTCATCAGGTGAATCTGGAATATCTGTGTAAAGGGATTACATCCCGGGACGGATGGTTATTTCCTGATACGCTGGTAGGTACGGACTCACATACGCCTATGGTCAATGGTATAGGTGTGGTAGCATGGGGTGTAGGTGGTATAGAAGCTGAAGCAGCCATGCTGGGACAACCCATTTTCTTTACATGTCCTGAAGTAGTAGGACTTAAACTTACAGGCAAGATTCCGGATCATTGTACGGCAACTGATATGGTACTATCCATTACCAAGCTGCTGAGAGATACGAAGGTAGTTGGTAAGTTTGTAGAAGTATTTGGCGATGGCCTGAATAATCTCTCCGTTACGGATCGTGCCACTATAGGCAATATGTCTCCTGAATTCGGTTGTACCATTACCTACTTCCCGATAGATGACCGTACATTGGAATATATGCGGGCGACTAACAGAAGTGAAGAACAGATAGAGATCGTTGAAGCATATTGTAAGGAAAATCTGCTGTGGCGTACGGGTAACGAGAATATTCAGTACTCTCAGGTAGTAGAATTGGATTTGTCTACGCTGGAACCTACTGTTTCCGGGCCGAAGCGACCTCAGGATAAGATTCTTGTAAGAGAATTGTCAGATAAATTTTGCGAAATTCTTAAAACGGAATTCAACCGCGAGTATGAGGCAAAGGATAAAAGGAGAGAAAGTGCATGGATCATGGAAGGTGGTTCAGGTACGGAATTTGTTTCCGGGAAAGTGCCTATTCATGGGGAAAGTCATTCAGAAGTCATTGTCGATAATAAGCTGCATACGGTTCGGATCAAGGATAAAAATAAAGAATTTCTGCTTAGCGACGGAAGTATCGTGATAGCTGCAATCACCAGCTGTACCAATACATCCAATCCTGCTGTTATGATAGGAGCAGGATTGCTTGCACGCAATGCCGTTGAGAGAGGACTCAGAACCAAGTCCTGGGTCAAAACTTCTCTCGCTCCAGGTTCAAAAGTAGTAACCAAATATCTGGAAAGGTCAGGCCTCAACGTAGATTTGGATGCACTCAGATTCCATACAGTAGGTTATGGGTGTACTTCGTGTATAGGAAATTCAGGTCCATTGCCACCTGCTATAGCTACTGCTGTAGATCAGTCTGAACTGGTAGTGGCATCGGTACTTTCAGGTAACAGAAACTTTGAAGCCCGTGTACATCCACAGGTGAAAATGAATTTTCTGATGTCTCCAATGCTTGTAGTAGCATATGCGCTTGCAGGAAGGGTAGATATCAACCTTTTAAACGACCCGATTGACTACGATCCGAATGGTGAGCCAGTTTTTCTCAAGGATATCTGGCCATCCCGTGATGAAATCCAGCAGACCATCAATGAATGTATGAAGCAGGATGACTTCAGGGAAGTGTATGATGTTATTTTTGACGGATCGACTGACTGGCAGCAACTGGAAGTAGGTTTAGGTCAGAATTTTGAATGGAATCAGTCCTCAACCTATATCAAAGAAGCACCCTTCTTCGAAAATCTAAAGCCGACACCTGATCCGGTAACAGATATCAAAGGTGCTAAGGTATTGCTCTATTTAGGAGACTCAGTCACTACCGACCATATTTCACCGGCAGGTTCATTCAGGGAGGATTCTGCTGCTGGCAGGTATCTGACAGATCACGGCATTAGCCGTCCTGACTTCAACTCCTACGGATCACGAAGGGGAAATCATGAGGTTATGATGCGGGGAACTTTTGCTAACGTGCGTATCAAGAATAAGATTGCAGACAAGGAAGGCGGATTCAGTCGCTACCTGCCAACAGGAGAGGTCATGACCGTCTTTGATACAGCTATGCGTTATCAGCAGGACAGCACACCATTGATCATACTGGCAGGAAAAGAATATGGCTCGGGTTCAAGCCGTGACTGGGCAGCCAAAGGTACATATCTGCTGGGTGTTAAGGCTGTGATTGCAGAGAGTTACGAGCGGATTCACAGAAGCAATCTGGTAGGGATGGGCGTGGCACCTTTGGTGTTTGTCAATGGTGAAAATGCCGTGTCACTTGGGTTGGATGGTACCGAAACATACCATATTGAAGGATTGGAAGATAATCTGACTCCACACAAGATACTGCATGTCACTGCAGTTCACCCCTCAGGGAAGGAGACTCAATTCAAGGCAGAAGCAAGATTGGATTCAGCCATAGAGATAGAGTACTATAAAAACCAGGGCATCCTGCAGTATGTATTGCGCGATTATCTAAAAAATAATTAACCGTACTGAGTATAGTTTTAAACTGAATATAGGTTAATCTTAAATATAAAATCCCCACATTTCCGGCTACGGGTGTGGGGATTTTTTGTGTACCTGGATATAGATTTGTATGATAAAATCTTATTTAACCAGATGAATATTTTTACAACTACCTTCAATACTATAACTTTAGCCTCGGGATCAGTACATAAACTGCATTATAAACTCTACTCCGATATTAAATGTAATAATCACATAAGGTTTGGATATGAACATGTGCTGATCGCTACTAAGGTAATAAGGTTAATTTTATATTATGTGTTAGGAAAGTTTCAACCATATTACCTTAGCGATTCTTATCATAAACAATACCTGAGCAGGACATGTAAGTATGATCTGTTTCAGTATTGTACATTGATTTCCCCATAAATCTAATGTATTGTGAAATTATTAATAATTCCCTTACAAAAGCAGAATATAAAAAAAACCGGATCAACTTAAGAGTGAACCGGATTTAACAACACATTTGATTAACTCAAATCGTATTTTAAAAAAAATGAAGAAGTCTATTATTTTACTTTTACCTTTATTATCTGATTAATCAATTTAATATAATGCGTTAGAATTCAATGATAAGACCACTGTTGATCTGACGGAAGCCAACAGGTATGATTCCGGACTGACCTCTGTTTAGTCTGGAACCTACTTCTACCTGATTTCCAAGATTTTTACCAGCTACAAAGAAATTCATCCTTGTTGTTTTTACATTGAAATCTATACTTGCATTGGCATCGAATGTCGAATATCCCTTGATTTGACCTAACCCTCCATCTCCGGATACATTGGTGAAGTTGGCAAATTCACCATACTGATCACCTACATAATTGTATGAAAAACCAAAATTAAACTGCTCATATCCATAATTGAGACCAATATTGTAGGATAATTTTGGAGAATAAGGTGTTTCACCGTTTTGTATTCCATCACCACCAAATTTATAGACTGTTTTAACTACCTTATCCAAATCTCCTACTGCAACAGGTGTCTGCAACTGGACTTCCTTGCCATTGGCATCTTTAACATATAATGCATATCCGCCAGGCAGTGCGTTAACTTTATCAGCCATTTCCTGTTTAGTTGCTTGTGTATGTTTAATAAGCGTAAAGAGTTGCCTGTCAACCAATTCTCCTGACAATACTTTTGTGTTAAGTAGTGTTACGTTCGGTAAAATACTTAGTCTGTGTTTGCTTGTTTCAGGTAATACTTCTATGCGTAATGCAATCTCAGCTCCCTGGATATTGATGGTTGCGAGTTTGTCAAAGAATTCATTCCAACCTGCCAGGTAGAAATTGCCAATGCGGTTGTTGTAGACAGCAAGCTGTCCCCATACTATATTTTTGACTAATTCACCCCGTACACCCAATTCGGTATTGACACTCGTTTCAGGTTTGATATTACTCAGGTCACTGTGCGATACCGGAGGTACCAGTATGCCATCGCGCTCTACCAGGAAACCGTAATATTTTGAAGGAGCGATATATCCCTTGTAAATACTTCCAAAAACCTTGGCACCACCCATTTTGTAACCCAATGTGATACCCGGCTGGAATATGGTATAATTATTAACCCTTTCATTTCCTTCATCTGAAGTCAGATCCGGATTGTTGGCATTGGCGATATTATCAGTTCTGTCCATCCATACTTTTTCTAGTCTGAATATAGGCGTGATATCGAAATTCTTATATGAAAACTGGTTTCTTACATATCCTGATATCGATGACAGAGCATATTGCAGGTCGGTTGTTACTCTTCCCGTTCTTGCCCACCTGGACGAATCCTGCGCTAAAACACGATCTATATACGTCTCATGATAGAATTTTGCCTGTACTTCGGTCTTGTTGACCCAGTCATCTCCCAGGATGCTGTGTTCGTATGTTTCATCTAAGGACGTAACCGTAAAATTCCATCTGCTGTCTGTTGTAGCTTCACGCCCCTTGCTGTTGATTTTTCCTACACGGACATAATCGTCATCTCTGGGCGTGTGATTATCGAGATAGGTATATTTCTGAGAGAAGATATCTTCGCCCACATAGCTTCTTACATCTTTGGCTTTGATGACTACGTTTTCCTGTCTCCACCAGTCACGTGCAAAGTCAGAAGCAAAAAACCGGGTAGTGAATGCGGATGCCTCATCGGGTGTATACTTATGGATAAGGTCTAATCCGTATCTGTGCATAGTAAACCTGTCGGCATCAAACGGACTTTTGGTTGGATCAATACTGAAAGTATAAGGCGTGATAGAGCTCAAAGTAGCCTGATTGTCTTCCAGTTGACCGCTTATTTTAAAGAAAAGGGATTGCTTGTCTGTCAGTTCAGCAAATATTTTGGCATTTACGTTAAAATTTTTAACGGAAGAGTTTTCAGTGAATCCGTCAAATTGTTTGTACACACCTTCTATCAGAGCGCCTACTTTATTCCAGGTACCACCGTAGGACATCAGTCCGGACATATATCCTCTTTGACCACCTGTCAGCTTGGCCTTCAAGGTAGGCTTCTGAGGTGGCTTGGGTGTGTTGTAATTGATGATACCAAACATATTATTGGGACCATATCTCAACAAATCTGCGCCTGTAATGACCTCAATACCGGATATCCTGTCACTGATGGGATTGTAGTATACACCGGGAGCAGTATATGGTGCAGGAGAAATAGGTGCGCCATCTTCCATAATGAGGATTTTTTCAGATCTTCTTCCCCATGATCCACGGATACTTACGTTGAGTCTGTTGGATAATCCCATATCGCCCAGTACATTGACGCCGGGCAATGTCTTTAGAGCTTCTTCGGTAGAAATAGGTTGGATATGCTTCAAAGCAATCGGATTGATATAGTAATTGCTACCCTGATAGTTTTCCTTATACATCAGAGGTGTCGTTGTTACATTGACCTCTTTAAGGATGGTGCCACTTTCCTTCATCATGATGGTACCCAAATCGTTGATTCCGGCAATTGTCTTTAATGAAATAATAGTATCGATCATCCCTAAGGATATGAATGTGATCTTAGTATTTCCGGGAACTGTGCTGATTGAAAAATTACCTCTTTCATCGCTGTACACCTGATTGTTGCCGATAGAAACAGCCACACCCGTTAATATTTGACTATAGGAGTCAGTGACTTTTCCTTTTACTGTTGAGGTAGTTTGTGTCATAGCCGGTATGGTGAATCCCAATACCAAAAGGATTAAAATGCTTCTTAAAAATATTTTCATAATCTCTGAAAATTTATAAAATGAAATAATAGTATTTATTTGATAGGGCAAAATTAAATATATAAAAATTATTAATAAGCATATAAAAATTAGAAAAAACTTAGAATTTGTTCCGGTATGAAAAATTATATTTTATCAGTATTCTGATTATCCTGATTGTACTTACATTTATTTATATGTAAGATAAATTATTCCGGCAAACTTGTATATTTTGTACCTGAATGTCGGATATTTTTAGCAAAGTGCCCGTAATTTTCATAAATTTGCAATCTGTAACATAAGCAGTATATTAATGGAGCACTCAATTGAGATATCAAGGAAGAATAAGCTGGAAGCATTCGGAAGACTATTGGATATTATGGATGATTTAAGGTCTCAGTGTCCTTGGGATATGAAACAAACATTTGAGACACTGCGGATTCTGACCATTGAAGAGACCTATGAACTCGCCGATGCCATTTTGGAAAAAGATCTGGATGGTATCAAGGAAGAAATTGGAGATTTAATGTTGCACATGGTATTTTATGCCAAAATTGGTTCAGAAACGGGTAATTTCGACATTGCTGATGCATTAAATACTATATGTGACAAACTGATAAAACGGCATCCGCACATTTACGGTGATATAAAGGTAGAGAATGAAGCTGATGTCAAACGCAACTGGGAACAAATCAAGCTAGCTGAAGGCAAAAGATCTGTATTGGGAGGCGTACCCAACAGTTTGCCTGCCATGGTTAAAGCTTATCGCATGCAGGAAAAGACGGGGCAATATGGTTTTCAATGGGATAATAAAGAAGATGTCTGGAATAAAGTAGAAGAAGAAATCAATGAATTTAAAGAGGTTGCAGAGTCACAAGACAGGGACAAAATGGAAGAGGAATTCGGTGACATCCTGTTTTCATTGATTAATTATGCGCGTTATGAAGGATTGAACCCCGAATCAGCACTCGAAAGAGTCAACAAAAAATTCAAGAAAAGATTTGAATACATTGAGGAAAATACCAGTAAACCGCTCAATGAGATGCGTCTGGATGAAATGGATGCACTGTGGAATGAAGCAAAGACAAAAATATAATTGATGTAGATTAGCAGTGTCTCAGGAGATAATTCAATAAATCGGTCGTTGTAATAATACCAACAAGTTTATCGTCTTCATCCGTGACAGGTAGTGCATTGTAGGAACAATGACTGATGACTTCGGCAGCATATTTTATGGAATCACCTGACTCTATAGTACGTACATTTTTGGTCATCATCTGTTCCACATGCAGGTTTTGTATGATTTTCTCATTCATGTCGTTGTTTTTATGACGTGGTTTGAATTTGTCAACATCATTTTTACTGATGATTCCTGCTAGTTGACCAGCTTCATTTCTTACAATCAGATGTCGGATATCATTTTCAGCCATTAGATCGATAGCATCTCTGATATTCTGATCTTGTCGGACATAATGAATATTTTTGGTCATTATAGTTTCTACTTTATCGGCTCCTAATGTCATTGCAAATGAAAATTTATTTGAAATAGTATATTCTTAATATTCGTATTCAGCATTTGTTACTGAGGCATATTGCGCAATTTTTCAATATTGAGCAATTCTATCTTATTGTCGTCGATAGCAATTAGTCCTTCGCTTTTAAAATCGGACAAGGTCCTGATGGTCGTTTCTTTGGCTGTACCAGCGAGATTGGCGATGTCGTCCCGTAATATGGACATAGTCCGTGTATTCTTGGATTCACTGAATTTGAGTAATGCGTTAGCAACACGTTTTCTTACCGAACTGTAAGCAAGTTCCAGCAGTTGTTTTTCAGATTCTTCGGATTGGTTTGCCAGTATTTTGATAAATTTGGCAGCAAACTCCTTGTTATTATATAGTAATAAGGTGAAGTCCTCCACGGGAATCAGTTTGAGTTCGCAATCATCTATTACAGAAACGGATGCATGGTATTTTTCATTTTTAAGTAGCGGAATATACCCAAAAAACTCATTTGAACTATAGATATTTGTTGTGTATTCCTTTCCAAAATCATTGATTTGATAGGATTTTACATTTCCGCTTACAATATAATAAAGCCATTTTGGATATTGTCCGGCTTCATATATTATCTTTTTTACTATACCTTCTGATTTCTCTGTTTTCTAGGAGTTTTTCAAATTCTTTCTGAGCCTTTGACTCATCAAAAAAACGTTGCAATCCCTGACTGGTTTCGCCGAATGAACTTTTTAACCGCTCGGATTTTTTGAGTCTCAACTCTATGGTATCCAGTAAATCAACATCATCGAAGGGTTTGGTAATGTAATCATCTGCTCCTAATCCCATGCCTTTTCTGAAATCATCCTTTTCTGCTTTGGCAGTCAGAAATATAAAGGGAATATTCATCGTTGTCACATTATTGGAAAGAATGCGCAGTACACCGTATCCATCCAACTCAGGCATCATGATATCGCATAATATCAGGTCGGGTATCACTTCCAGTGCTTTGTTAATGCCGTCTTTACCGTTTTCAGCTGTTGACACCTTGTATCCACTCAATTGGAGCAACTCTTCCAGGTTTTCCCTAACGTCGATGTTGTCCTCTATTACTAATATTTTGGTACTCATATCAGATGTTCTTGTATTAATATTAATAGGTTGTATTTCCTGATTTGGTAGGTAATCTAACTTTAAATTCTGTACCTACCAGATGTTCACTCTCAAAGGTAATATTTCCATTCAGCATTTCAACATATTTCTTAACAATATTTAGCCCCAGGCCTGTTCCTTCTATATTTATGGCATTGCTTGCTCTGAAGAATCGCTGAAAAAGATGTTTTTGATCTTCTTTAGGAATACCCATGCCATTATCTTTTATGGAAATGGTAAATATATTATCCTGATAATCCAGGGTACATCTGATTTCGCCTTTTTCACCACTGTATTTTATAGCATTTGAAATGAGATTGATGATTATATTTTTTAATATTTTTTTATCGGATATTATCCAGGCTCTTTCTATGTTGATTGTATTTATTAGTTTTTGATCAGCCTTGAGAATGGTATACATCTCATCTATGACATTGTTCCATATATCAATCACATCTACTGTTTCAAAATGGGTATCTACCTTACCTTCTTCCAGCTTGTTCATAGACAGAAAATCATTGAGAATCCCTGTCAGATGTACCACAGAAGCCTTTATTTTATCGATGTGTTTATCCCGGTTGGGTTGTTGTTCACCTTCAGTATATCTTGCTATTAGTGATACTGATGACAGAATTGTAGAGAGTGGTGTTCTGAATTCGTGACTTGCCATAGACACAAAGCGGGATTTTAATTCACCAAGTTCCCGTTCTTTTGCCAATCCGAGTTCCAGGTCTGCTTCCCGTTCCTTAAGTTGCTTCTGTATTCTGATTTTGTTGGAGATTTCATCTTCCAGTTGTTTGTTGAGTGAGAGTAGTTGATTGACTGCATTTTCAAGTTCATATGTTCTTTCGATGACCTTTTTTTCCAGCTCTTCATTCAGGGTCATCAGTCGGGTTTCAGCATGTTTTATTTCGGATAAGTCGTGGACAAATCCCGTAAATATCGACCTGTCGGCTAATTTTACTTCACTTACTGCCAACCAGAACGGGAACTCACTACCATCCTTTTTTCGTCCTGTCACTTCTCTGCCGATACCGATTATTTTAGCATTTCTGCTCGACAGATAGTTATCTATATATTCATCGTGTTTTACAGCAAATTGATGTGGCATAAGCATATTGACATTGTTGCCGATCATTTCATCTTCGTTGTATCCAAATAGCTTTTGCGTTGCCGGATTTACTTCTTCAATAATTCCCCTGGTATTAATAATAATAATGCCGTCAACAGCTGAGTCAAAAATAGATTGAAGTCTTATAACAGCATCATGATATGGCTTTAACATATGAAAGGTCTGCAATTTAGGTTTACAACTAAATAATAATCAAAGGTCTCTAAATAATATAGTAGCATGTTTAAACAAATATCATAAAAGATAATGATTTAAATCATATTTGCTATGCTCAAAATGATGCAACTTTGAGACAAATTTAAAACAAATTTTATGAATCTTTTGAATCCTGTTTCAACTATTATGACACCCAATCCGATTTGTGTTGGTGAAAACGAATCATTGGTAGCCATTGATAAATTATTTAAACAACACAGAATCCATCATTTACCTGTTATTGCTGAAGGTAAACTGACAGGTATAGTGAGTAAATCTGATTTTTTATTTTTCCGTAGAGGTTTTTTGACAGACAAAGAAGAAAAACTGGAAGATGAGGTCAGATTGAATAACTATGTTGCCAAAGATATAATGACAACCAAGCTGGCTAAAATGGAGCCGGATGAAAAAATCAATGTTGCACTTGAAGTGTTCAGAGAGAATCTTTTTCATGCTATTCCTGTAGTTAAGGACGAAAGGATAGTAGGTATTCTGACTACTTTCGACATTATCCTGCAATTAGCCAACGAAGGAAAAGCATCATCTGAATACTAATAATATTTTTTTTTATTGAATATTATTGATTGAACAGTTTATTGATATCTATCTACATTACAGGGATTTTATTAATCAGTATAAAATGTTGAAAATAAAAATTTATGGAACTGAGTCACCAAGCTATCAGTTGGTAAAGACAAAGCTCAAAACATTTTTAGATAATGCAAACATATCCTATGAGTTGCAGGAGGTTATCCGTATACCGGAAATAATGGAAGACAATATAGCTTCTGTTCCTGCCGTTAAGGTAAATGATGATTTGTTATTTGAAATTAAACCCAATGGCAAGTTTAATGTTTCATTAAGAGAAACAATTCAAGGTATTTTACAACTTCAAAATTATGGTATCATGACAAAAATAATAGTTCCAACTGATTTTTCTGAAGCATCATTAAATGCATATAATTTTGCGCACCGACTTGCCAAAAAATTATCAGGTGTAATAAAACTCACACATATATATTATCCTACAGCTACAGATGTCAATCAGTTTGTGGTCGTCAATGATGAGGTAGAAAAGATTCATAAGGAGAAGCTGGAAGAATATGTCAGGTCATTTAATCAGGACTGGATTGGTAATTTTGTCGAAGAACCCATGGTTGAAGGAGTATTTAAAGTTGGTTTTCCTGTAATGGAACTGAAAGAAATGTCCAAAGAGAAGGATACCATTCTCGTGATGGGTACGACGGGTGAAGGCGGAGCTTTTAAAAAAATATTTGGTTCGATATCACTGGATATGATAGAAAAAGCTCATTGTCCATTATTTCTGATTCCACCCGATGCCGGAACTTCAGGTATTAATAAAATTACATTTTTATCTGAAGATGTGGATCAGGATGCAGTCCATTTAGGTATGGCTTTGAAGTTATGTGACAGTGGGCAATCACAATTTGGTATAGTTCATTTTAAACAAAATGATAGTGACCACGTTGATGAGGCATCCATCAGATCTATTGCCGACAAACACATGAATGGTGTGCAATATCAGGTTGAAATTATCTCTAATAAAGATGTTTTTGATGGTATCAGGGAAGTCATCACCAGAGATGTCAATGAATTGGTGGTATTGTCTACCAAACACAGAAATCTTTTCCAGAATCTTTTCCATAAAAGTGTAACCGAATTTGCTGCCTTACATAGTATATCTCCATTGCTCATATTAACTGATAAGGTTTCATAATACCTTTATTATCCATATTTGAGTAACCGATTATCAACTTATTGTGTCTGTATATGTTAGCTATACCGACAAAATATTAAGGCATGAAAAAAAAGAAGGTAATTATACATCCCGACACAGAGTTTCTATCCGGACCTAACAGCAGAGGCAAGGAGTTTTTGTTTTTATTGCGTGTTTTCTGGCAATTTCTGAATGGATTCAGAAAGCTTCATTTTGTCGGACCATGTATTACTGTATTCGGATCTGCCCGTTTTACAGAAGAAAACGAACACTATCAAAATGCCCGAACGCTTGGAAGAAAATTGTCAGAGATGGGCTTTGCAGTGATGACCGGTGGAGGCCCTGGTATAATGGAAGCAGCCAACAGAGGTGCTCATGAAGCAGGTGGCAAATCAATAGGTTGCAGTATTGAATTGCCGCATGAGCAAAAAACCAATCCTTATGTAACCAGAGAAGTAAAATTTAAATACTTCTTTATCAGAAAAGTATTGCTGATAAAATATTCATATGCATTCATCGTAATGCCCGGAGGGTTTGGTACTTTAGATGAATTGTTCGAAACCATCACACTTATACAAACCGGAATATTAAATGATTTTCCTGTCGTAATGATAGGTAAAGAATATTATAAGGATATCAATGAAATGGTAGACAAAATGATTATTGAAAAAACTATTTCTGAAAAAGATAAAGATCTGCTTCATTTTACAGATGATTTGGATGAAGCTACTGAATATATCAGGCAGTTTATCCACAATAACTATAAAGTCAAGCGTAAATCATCCTGGATACTGGGTGAAAATTAGGACTTTCTTCTTTCTTTTATTAATTTATAAACCGGATAGCTCACAGCCAGAAAAATCAAGGCATATTTACTGCTGTTAAGATCACTGTAAACAGCACCAACAAGGAATAGACAGGACACTGCAATAAGTATATACGGTAGTACAGGGAACATTGGTGCTTTATACGGTCTGTCAAGTTCAGGTTCCTTATAACGCATTTGTATAAGTGCGGCAAACCCTGCTATATAACTCATCACAAAGAAAAAAGTAGCAATATCCGAAAGTATACTACATGTATCCTTCCCACTAAGTATTAGAAGAACTGATAGGGAAACCGTTATCAATGTAGCCAGATATGGGTTGCCTTTAAGATTAACTATGGTACTTATTTTGAAAAACAAATTATCTCTTCCCATACTGTAGATAATTCGTGGTGCAAACATAATCTGGGCATTTGTGATACTCAAAATGGACACCATCAGAAAGATGGTAATTAATTTACCATATCCGGGTCCAAAAATATAAGTTATTGTATCTGCTGCAGCGAGTTTGGATTGTGTCAGCAAGTCCATAGGTAATACATAAAGAATAGCAGAATTTATCAGTAAATACATTGTAATAATCAGAATAACACCCGTTTTCATGGATTTGGGAAGTGTTTTGGAAGGATCTGTATTCTCTTCTGTAAAATAGGAAGCAGTATGCCAACCATCGTAAGTATAGAAGATAGCCTGGAGGGAAGTTATAACGCCTATAATCGTTATGGATCCTGAAGTGGATTCAACTGTATTTCTGACAGCTTGTGCTGTAGGTGCCTGTCCGAATACAAAACAGATACCGACAAATATTAGCAGACTTATAGCATTGGTAACAGTAATAACTTCTTGAGAATATCCGGATACCTTAGTGCCAAAAAGATGAAAAACCATCAATAATAGCAAGAGACCAATGGCTATAACCCGTAGCATTGTATCTGTCTCAGGTATGATTAAAGCAACGTATTCACTAAAGGTGTATGCTCCGAATCCCAGGGCGGCCACTGTACCCAGCCAACTGGTGATGCCCGTAACAAATCCGATATAGTCTCCGAATGCCCTTCTTGCATAAACATACCAGGAGCCGGCCTGTGGCATGGAAACGGATAGCTCAATGACACATAATACGCCCAAAAAGGCGTAAATTCCAACAACTAACCATAACAAAAGAATCATCCATGGATTTCCAATCATAGATGCTATTAAGCCCGGTTTTCTAAGTATTCCGGTACCAATCGTACCGCCAACCGTTATAGCTATTCCAAATCCCAATCCCAATAACTTCAATAAATGGTGCTGTTTCTGGCTCATATTATATATTTAGGGTAAATTTAATATGAATATACCATAACATGTACGGTTATTACCTGTCTTTTTTATAGAAAAAGTAAATACTGACTAACCTGAAAAAATATATATCAAACCAAAACTATTGTAGCCACTTACGCATTTGGTTGATGACAGCCGAAATATCCTTAGGTACGTCACAGTTGATTTCAATATTTTTACCTGTTACAGCATGTTTAAAACAGAGTCTGTGTGCATGTAGTGGCTGTCGGCTAAGTAAGGGTAGTTCATCTTTATATTTACTGAGATTCATTTTCTTATGCTTTATCTCAGACAAGTAAAAGGCTTCGCGGTTTCCATAGAGTGAATCTACTATCAAAGGATGACCCAGATACTGCATATGTACCCGTACCTGATGCATCCTGCCTGTACGTATACGAATATGAAGCAGAGAGTATTGTCCGTAGGAATGCATAATTTTATAATCCGTGATGGATGCTTTTCCTCTTTTATGGACGAGCATTTTACCTCTTGTGATGGTTGATTCAGTGATCGGTACATCTATGCGGCCTGATTCAGGATATGGAATGCCATCTACAATAGCGGTATAGTATTTCTCTACTTTATGCGATTGAAAAAGCTCAGACATCCAATAATGGCTTTCTGCATTTTTTGCAAACAGATTGATACCACTCGTAAATTTGTCAATACGATGCACAGGTATGATATCCGGATATACTGGTTTAAGCATAGCCATCAGATTGGGTATTTCAGGATTGAAACGATCGGGTATAGTGAGTACACCGGCAGGTTTGTTTATGGCAATCAGATATTCATCCTCGAACAGGATTTCGGGCATATTTTTTTTCAAGCACTTAAAATTTTAATTGGCTGAATTTTTTTCTGCCTTCTACAAAATATTTATATACGATAGAACCGTAGTATTTACCATTATTATTAGGAGCGTCAATTTTTACTTTTCTTATACATTGATATTCCTTATTACGTCTTTCAATTACCAATGGCAGATGTATATAAAATGACATATGTGCCCGTATTACAGCCAGTGTAGATTTTGGTTTTTTATCGGTCAGAAATTTTAATCCGGCTATACCATCCAGTATCAACCGTATAGGAATTAACCACAGCAGGGATGTAAGGTTTACATTTTTAGTAACCAGATACAGGTTGTTTCTGAAATTGAGAAAATCTTTTCGGGGATTCTGATAATCCAGCGTACTGCCACCGAGGTGATATACAACACTGGAAGGAAGGCAATGTATACTGAAGCCAGCCTGTTTCATCCTCCAGCAAAGGTCTATTTCTTCCTGATGTGCAAAAAAACCGCCATCAAAACCTTCCAGATCTTTAAATAATTTAGTTCTTGTTACCATGGCAGCACCACTTGCCCAGAATATTTCAACTGGTTCCTGATATTGCTTTTCGTCTTTTTCGATAGTGTTGAATATGCGCCCTCTGCAAAATGGGTATCCGAGTGCATCAATATAACCTCCAGCAGCGCCTGCATATTCAAAATAATTTTTGTCTTCCAGAGACTTAATGACAGGTTGTACCGCACCGATAGATTTGTTAGCTTTCATGGCATCCAGAATGGGATCAAGCCAGTTTTCAGTAACCTGAACATCCGTATTGACAAAAACCACAAACTCAGTATCAATATCCTTCAGTCCTTTATTGTATCCTTCAGCATATCCGTAATTTTTTAACAATTCGGTTACTTTGATTTCAGGATACCACTCACGCACAAAATCCATGGACAAATCATCGGAATTATTGTCGATGACAACTATATCAGCTTTGTATCTTGATGTGCTGTAATGCATCATCGGCAGATAGGATTCGAGCAATTCAACACCATTGTAGTTGAGAATAGCTATGGTTACGTCGGCAGGATCTTCATCGTTTTTTTTTAATTCAGCCAAGACTTCCCTGGCTTGATGTTCGTCTTTCTGAATCTGGATTTTCATTTCTTCGATAGAATCGAATTTTTTATCCGTTCTCAGTAATTTTTGAACATATACACATATGTTTTTATTGTAGATATTCTGATTGAATTCAAAAAGATTGATTTCAATATTATCATGTATCTGATCTGAAACAGTTGGCCTTTTGCCTATATACATCATCCCATCAAACAGAACATCGTCGACCTTAATCCGGACTGCATAAATTCCTTCTTTAGGTATGAGTTTGCTTTTGTCACCAATTTGAAGATTGGCAGTCGGATAACCTATTTGCGCTCCGATTTTATCACCATGAACTACCTTACCCGTAAGGATATACGGATATCCCAGATACTCTGCTGCTTCCTGCATTTCTCCTTCCTGAACACAGTTTCTGATGCGTGTACTACTTATCGCTATGTCTTCAATATCCTGAACAGGTATTTCGATGACTTTAAAGTTGGATTGATATTCCTTTAGCAAGGTAATGTCTCCATTGCGATTCAGGCCAAACCGATGATCATAACCTATGACAACGTAAGCAGGATTAAAACTGCCAATAATAAATTTCTCGATATACTCTCTGGGCATTTGACGAGAAAACTCAAAGGTAAAAGGAACAATTACAACATTCTGAATTCCTGCTTCCCTGAGTAAGGTCAATTTTTCATCGATGGTAGTCAGTACACTGATAATACTTGTTGATGGGTCAAGCACATTTCTCGGATGCGGATAAAATGTAATGACGATACTTTCACCATTAGTTTCGTCAGCAAGCTCTCTGACACGGTTCAGGATTTTTTTGTGTCCCGAGTGGATACCATCAAATGATCCTATAGTTATGACAGCTTTTTTAAACGAAGGTAGATCTTGAATATCTCTGAATATGTTCATGGGTAGAAAACGCCTCTTTCTGTATTTGTGCAAAATTAAGGTTATTTCACAAAATTATATTTTATTGTAAACAATTAACAAGTATTTAAACTTTATATAGAGAGCATTATAATAAATGCTTTATTATTGAATAAATTAAAGTTAGTAATGATTGATAATAATATGGTGGTCGCTGCTTTGCGAAATGTGAAAGATCCCAAAACAGGCAGAGATATCATCAGTGCACGAATGGTTGAGGATTTTAAAATCAATGGTGATTTTATATCATTCTCTATCGTATTGAATTCCAATGAACAGGATATCAAATCTTCCCTGAATTTCGCATGTATGGAACAGATATCGGCTATTTATCCGCAGGCTGAAGTTGATATCCATCTTAAAATCAATAGTACATCACATCCGGATGATGAAGGTGTCTTGCCACAGGTTAAGAATATTATAGCTGTAGGTTCCGGAAAAGGTGGTGTCGGCAAATCAACTGTTTCTGTAAATTTAGCCGTTGCACTGGCTAATGAAGGTTACAAGGTTGGCCTCATAGATGCGGATTTGTACGGGCCATCCATACCGACGATGATGGGGTTGGTAGGACAACGCCCTAAGGTGGAATTGCTTTATGGTAAGCACAAACTGATACCTTTGAAAGCACATGGAGTAGAGGTGATGTCGATAGGATTTATCATAGAACCTGAACAGGCTGTTGTACTTAGGGGACCCAGACTTGCTGGGTTAATCAAGCAGTTTATTCAAGACTGTATGTGGCCGGATCTGGACTTTCTTGTGATAGACTTGCCTCCCGGAACGGGCGATATACAACTGACTCTGGTACAAACTGTTCCGGTGACGGGAGCAATTATGGTTACAACACCTCAGGAAGTAGCTGTGATAGACGCTGTCAAAGCTATGAACATGTTTCTTCTGCCCAATGTGAATGTTCCTATATTGGGAGTTGTTGAAAATATGAGTTGGTTTACACCTGCTGAACTCCCGGATAACAAGTATTATATTTTCGGTAGTGGAGGTGGAAAGCAATTGGCAGACTATGCAGAGACTGAATTGCTGGGACAGATTCCCATAGTTCAAAGTGTGAGGGAGGCTGGAGATAATGGAACTCCCGTAGCAGCTAACACGGAACATATGATTCATGCTGCGTTTAAAAAACTTGCATTGAACACCGTTTCCAGTGTCAATACCAGAAATGCGCAGCATGCACCAACTAAAATTGTGGAGATAAAACATGGTTAATACCAGTGATTCGGGCGGTTTTTAGCGTAAATAGTCAGATGGAGTGTAAATAAAATTGTAACTTTGTGCTATGATAGATTCAAATGATAAAGTAGATTTGATGGAGCGTATCAATCATGCCTTGGATGAGATTCGTCCGCATCTGAATGGGGATGGGGGTGATATCGAATTGGTAGATGTCACAGATGATATGATTGTACTGGTCAAATGGATTGGAAATTGTGCTTTTTGCTCCATGTCAGCTATGACTATGCGGGCTGGGGTAGAACAATCAATCAAAGCTAAATTACCTGAAATGAAAGGTGTTAAAGCTGTAAACGGATACTATAAATAATGAACCGACAGAAGCTGATTGAACAGATTCAGGCTAAAAAAAGCTGCCTCTGCATTGGTTTGGATACAGATATCCATAGGATTCCATCACAATTTAAATCATCTTCGGATCCGGTATTTGAATTTAATAAAGCGATTATTGATGCTACTCACGATCTCTGTGTAGCGTATAAGCCTAATATTGCATTTTACGAATCTATGGGTATATCCGGATGGAAGTCGCTGGAGAAGACATTGGATTATATCCCGGATGATATATTTACCATTGCAGATGCCAAGCGTGGAGACATCCTGAATACCAGTACTATGTATGCAAAAACGTATTTTGAATATATGGATTTTGATGCAGTTACAGTAGCGCCATATATGGGCAAGGACTCGGTCACTCCGTTTCTGGAATTTACGGATAAGTGGGTAATCGTACTGGGTCTGACATCCAATGAAGGCAGTGCGGATTTTCAGCAATTGCAACTCAATAGCGGAGAAATGCTATATGAAAAAGTCATAAAAACGGTACAGCAATGGGGGAATCCTGACAATCTGATGTTTGTAATAGGTGCCACAAGGCATGAAATGCTGGCTGATATCCGTAGCATTGCTCCTGACCATTTTTTTCTTATTCCTGGTGTTGGAGCGCAGGGTGGAGATGTTGAACAAGTTATGCTGAACGGCAGAAACAATGATGTGGGTATGTTAATCAACTCATCCAGAAACATCATCTATGCAGGAACTGGACATGATTTTCAGGAAATGGCAAGGAGCAGTGCACTAAGTATACAGCATACTATGGCTGGATATATCGGGATGTAGCTTTTCACAGTGTATTAGAATTTTTTTGTGGAGCATGTTTGCTTTTATATTCCCCGGTATCATCCGTTTGACTCATTGAGTAAAGTTGTTCTCTTCTTTATATACTTTATAATTATGTAAAAAATTCCTGTCAGCACGCACATGACTATAAAAAGGTAATTGTAGTCTGTTCTACCCTTTATCAACTCTCCGGATACATTAAATACACAAAAAATCAGAAATAATGCAAACAGGCCGTTTTTCTCTGATTTAAGTACTTTCTTCCAGTTAAATGATAAATTCGATTTTGTATATAAGTGGAATGCCGGAATGAATGCAGGTACTTTATCAGACCAGGAAAGGTATTCTTCACCAAATTTTTTGCGCAGATATTGTTCTTCTGCAAACATAATTCGCTCATAATACACCCAATACAGCAAAATAAAAGCAATGATGAACCAAAAATTTCCAGTTAACAACGCCACTGCAGCCCACATTAAAAAATTTCCAACATAGAGTGGATGTCTGACAATAGAATACATACCTGTTGTATTGACTGTATCGGCTACCTGTCCTTGTTTGGTATTTCTTCCTGAAGTGTTTTGCTGTGCATACCCCACTGTAATTACACGGATATATACACCTGTCAAACCAATTAAGAGTGCAAACATATCGTAGTAGAACTCATAAGGTGCTTGTTCAAGTATTGATGCTGGATACAATTCAGATTGTAAATATAATACCATACCGACAGCCAGGAATATCAGGGGCAAATAACTCCTGTGTTTAAATAACCAGTTTCCCTGTTGTTCCATTTCTTCCTGTAATGCCATTGTATTGGGGTTTTTAATAAATTTATTTTTTTAAATATTTATGACAAATGATATATTAAGAAAGGATACCTGCCTGTTTGGAATTCCTGTCATCTTTATGATAAATTGTTTGTTACTTCCAGGATTTTTTATTGTGGATGGTTTTTCAATGAATCCAGTGTTTTTTTTGCATCTTCCATTGCCTTATACATCTGATTTCTGACTTCAGTAATTTTGATTTTTTCAGATTCGAGGTAGGCTGCTTCCTGAACTTTATTTTCGGGCAATTTAAACATGGCCATCCAACTCATCATAGCATCATCGGCTTCATTCAGGGATTTGATCTGAGTTCCTGTAATCACCGAATTTTCAGGAGTACCTGCATCTTCAAGTTGCTTTTTTAGCCGGTGTATCGTTGCCATTTCAGGCATTACTTCATCATGTATGGCCATTACCTCGTCAAACAACGAAGTAGATTGTGAAACAGGTGCTTCTGCTGTGTCTCCGGACTTGGATTTGCAAGCAGACAACATAGTTGTCAAAAATAAAATCAGGATTAGTCTCATATGAAAATATGTTGTTAAACTATGCAAAATTACTTATAATAGTTGAAATAGTCAAAAATAAATCACCAGTAATTTACCGGAAATGGGAAATAATTTGTGTGTGGACTCAATAAAATATAACGGCAATTATAAATAAAAAGGAGTATCCAAATACAAAATATTCGGGCACTCCTTTTTTATCTTATTACTGCTTACCAAGTATTACAACAAATGGTGTTTATATATATCTGCAATAGCACTATATATAATTCAGCTGATATTTTTAACAGAATTACTTGTTGTGAAATGCCTGGTTATGAGCCATTGGTTTACTGCAAACCGGACAATTACCAGCATTGTCCCCATGTCCACCCTTACATCCTGCTTTACACACATAATGATACACTTTGCCATCAGCACCAGCAGGAACATTTATATTTTCAACCTGAGGCTGCTGTAAATCCAAAGGCTGAATCTGATCCGGTGTTGGATTTGGAACAGCCTGCGGTGTCTGAGGTGTTTGTGTTGCCTGATTTTCAGGTAGGTCGTGCCAGGCCTGATTATGCGTCAGTTGTTTTCCACAAACCGGACAATTACCCGCATTGTTGGAATGTCCGCCTACACATTTATCCGGGCAAACATAGTGATAAACACCACTACTTGAAGCAGTAGGTGTACTGCCGGTTACCTGACCAGCCTGGTCTGTTGATGCAGGATTCTGACCTGATGCTTCAGATGATTTGTTTTCTGTTTTACAACTGAACATAAATAAAACTGTAACAACTATTACCCAATATTTTTTCATTTTCCTTTGATTGATTGTTGTTTATGATTAATTTTTGAATTCAGGGGCAAAAATATATTATTTGTATTATATAACCTAATCTACCGGCTTTGTAGGTTTAAGTTTACCTGAATATTTATAGAAATAGCGTCTGTATCAGTGAAATGTCTGCCATAATAATCAGGAGTATATCAAGAAGTATTGTACATTTTTAATTTTTAAATCCATAATAATTTGTATCAATGTATAATGTGTTTTTGTACAATATAAAGTACACAATTTTTTCATTGCAATGATTTTACTATCTTTGCGGAAGATAAAAAATCACTTTATGTTAAATGTTAATTCGGAAGTAGGACCATTAAAAAAAGTAATCATTCACAGACCGGATGAAGGGATAG
Source organism: Saprospiraceae bacterium (assembly GCA_020850225.1). GTDB lineage: Bacteria > Bacteroidota > Bacteroidia > Chitinophagales > Saprospiraceae > OLB9. Next base: position 70,361 of record JADZFD010000026.1, read on the forward strand.
CCAGAATTTCACCAAAAAAAGCAGCAGAACTGTTATTCGATGACATTGTACACCTACCTAAAATGAAGGATGAGCATGACATATTCAGAAGAGTACTACAACATCTGATAGGCAAGGAAAATGTATTGGATACGGAGCGTCTCATCGAAGAAGGACTTGAAGCCAGTCTGGATGTTAAAGAAGAACTTATAGATAAGATTGTGGATTACGAAGAATTGCCCGTATCGGATAAGGATTTTATGATGAAGCTGGATGCCAGGTCTCTGACCAAACTCCTGATTACGGGATACCATAAGGACGAAGATCATATTTATTTTGACCCTATACCCAATTTTATATTTACAAGGGATATCGCAGTAGTTATCAAAGGACATATAGTGATAACCAAGGCTGCCAAAATAGCACGCTACCGGGAGAATCTCCTTACCCGATTTATATTTTATGCACATCCGTTTTTCAAACATCTGAATAGTGAAGGTCGGATTATCAACCTTAACCATTTAGACAAATTTCCTCCATCCAAAAAGGGTGAAGTAGTTTCTCTGGAAGGTGGTGATGTGATGATGCTCAATGATGATTATGTATTGATCGGATGTTCTGAAAGAACTACCGATTATGCTATCCGCAGTCTGACAAAGGTATTGTTTGAAAATAATCTGACCAAGAATGTAGTGCAGATAAACATACCAGATGAACGGTCTTGCATGCATATTGATACATTGTTTACATTGATTGATCACAATGAAATGGTATGTTATAAACCGACAATCTTCGACGGTATCAGTTCCAATGTGGTAGTACACAGAAAGAATGGAAGCGAAGCAGTATATGATTCAGTAAAAAACTTTTTCACACACGAAATAAACAAAAATTTTAAGTTTGTATTTGCAGGTGACGGTATTTCTCCGTATCAGGAACGTGAGCAATGGACGGATGGATGCAACCTTGTTGCCATCAGACCAGGTATAGCCATTGCTTATGACCGGAATCCTAAGACAGATCTGGCATTGATGGATGCAGGATATAATGTAATACATGCAACGGATTTCCTTACAGATGTTGATCAGGGTAAAATCAATCCGGATACACTTACAAAAACAATAATTAATCTGCCATCCAATGAATTGTCCCGCGCACGTGGTGGTACACATTGTATGACTTGTCCGATCATAAGGGAATCAGTACATGTTTAAATCAATCTGACAGAATAAAAGTGTACAGCAGTGATTATTCATATCGTGTAAGATATGCCGATACCGACAAAATGGGATATATGTACTATGGCAATTATGCTGTATTGTACGAGATAGGGAGGATTGAATTATTGAGAGGCTTGGGTCTGACATACCGTGAGATGGAAGATGATTACCGGATTATGCTCCCTGTAGCGTCGGTTGAAGCCCGGTATATTTTGCCTGCAAAATACGATGAGGAACTGATTATCAGGACAAAGATAGAAGTTAAACCGACCCGCGTTATTGCGTTTGGTTGTGAGATATTGAACGAAAGAGCAGAATTGATCCATAAAGCAACCGTAAAACTTGTATTTGTAAGTATGGATGATCAGAAGAGCATACCTTGTCCTGACTTTTTGATGGATAAATTATCAGGTTACTTTGAAAGCCGGGAACAATAAAATTATTAAGTATTTTGTAGAATTGCCTGTAGTTGCATCGCTTTTGAAGTGGTCACAATCATACAGTCCTCCGGGATTCGGTGGTATATCCGTGTATAATGTTGTCACTTTTGTCATGCATGAGATCAAGCAGGATAATGTGTATACGCGGGCTAATTCCGTGTCTTTTAGTTTATTCTTGTCTCTTTTTCCGGCTATTATTTTTCTTTTTACCTTGCTGCCTTTATTCCCAATTGTTCACGATTATACTTTGATGCTAAATGAACAACTCAAAGGCGTCATACCTGAAAATGCACATAATTACATATTTTCCATAATATACGATATTACTTCCATCAAAAGAGACGGACTGTTGTCTTTGGGAGCCATACTGGCATTGTATTTCTCGTCGAACGGGATGTTGACACTAATGATGGGATTTGATAAATCCTACAATGAAGCATTCATGGAGCGGCCATGGTGGCGTTCCCGACTGATAGCTCTGGCGCTGACATTAATTCTGTTTTTGCTCTTAGTGGTGTCGTTACTGATTACCATAGTCGAAAGTAAAATCATAGATTGGTTCAGGACGGAGTATAGTATTCCGGAAAGCCTGTTGAATGTTGCCAGTTTTTTCAACTGGTTTATTTCGATAGCATTGATTTATACGGGTATCAGTCTGATATTTACATTGGGGCCATCTATGTATCGCCGTATCAATTTCATCAACCTCGGAGCTATTGTTTCGACGATATGTACTTTATTCGCTTCGCTGGCGTTCAGTTACTTTATCAATAATTTCGGAAGATACAACGAAATATATGGCTCGATAGGAGCACTGATGGTGATTATGGTATGGATACAGTTCAATTCACTGATTTTGCTTATAGGATTTGAATTGAATTCATCTCTTGTCATTCAGATATATGAAGAAAGGAAAAAGAAGTTGTCGTCTAAGTCTTCGGATAATACAGAAATCAAGAATTGAAATGAATACTCCGATATCAAAAAACAGATCGTTAGTCAATGATATTAACACTCCATTATTTTGTTTTTCAACAATCCCTTACTGTCAATGTTTAATAATATAGATATCCTCTGATAGTTAAAAATAATAAAAAGTGTGACCAAAGATGACTACAGGAAAATAGCCGGAACGATTCCTCAAGAACCGGGTGTGTATCGGTATTTGGATGATAAAGGTACCATACTATATGTAGGAAAAGCAAAAAATCTAAAGAGTCGGCTCAATTCCTATTTTGTGGATGATGCCCAATTGAAGTACAAGACAGTTTTACTTACGAGAAATGCATCTACTATAGAATTTACAGTGGTAGACAATGAAAATGATGCATTATTACTGGAATGTTCATTGATAAAACAGTACCAGCCTAAGTACAATGTGATGCTGAAAGATGGCAAGTCATACTCATACATCTGTATTAAAAATGAGCATTTTCCACGTGTTTTTTTTACAAGGCAGCTAATTAAAGATGGATCTACTTATTTTGGACCTTACACATCCAAGTACAGGGTGAAGATCATCCTCGATATTATCAAAAAACTTTTTCAGTTGAGGACATGCAATCTCAATCTTTCTCCTGATAATATAGCTAAGGGAAAATATAAAGTATGTCTGGAATACCATATCAAAAACTGCCTGGGCCCATGTGAAGGATTTGAGTCAGAAGCGCATTACAACATGAAGATTGATCAGATTAAGAATATCCTCAAAGGTAATCTGGCAGTAGTGAAAAATTACATCGTTGATCAGATGAAGATGTATGCAGATAATCTTGAATTTGAAAAGGCACAGGAAATGAAAGACCGGTTAATCGCATTCAGGGATTATCAGTCATCATCTACTGTGATGAGCAACACATTAGGAGATGTCGATGTATTTGCCATTAAAAAGGATGAAAAGTCAGCCTACGTACAGTATTTTCAGGTATCCAACGGGACGCTCATTAATACAGATGTGATAGAAATGCAGATGAATCTCAACGATGATCTGAGTGAACTGCTGGCTTATGCAATTCCTGATATCAGAGAGCGATTTGGTAGTGAAGCTCCTGAAGTTGTAGTTCCCTTTGATATGATATTGACTGACAGTAAACTAATCGTAACAATTCCTCAGCGCGGGGACAAGAAGAAACTCCTTGATATGGGCGAGAACAATCTCGATTTTCACATTAAGAAAAAACAAAGGGATAAGATTAGTCATCAGAGGAAACAATCTGGTGCTGAACGCATCCTGAATACGTTGAAGGAAGACTTGCAAATGGATAAGATACCACTGCATATTGAGTGTTTTGACAATTCTAATTTTCAGGGTACAAATCCTGTTTCAAGTTGTGTTGTCTTTAAAAATGCACGACCAAGCAACAAGGATTACCGGCATTTCAATGTGAAATCTGTGGAAGGACCCAATGATTTTGCTTCAATGGAAGAAGTAGTGTACAGGAGATATAAACGATTACTGGATGAAAGCAGGTCGTTGCCACAACTGATTATCATCGATGGAGGTAAGGGGCAATTGTCATCAGCTGTTACCAGTCTGGAAAGACTCGGTATACTGGGCGAGGTAACAGTTATTGGTATAGCTAAAAAACTGGAAGAAATTTATTTTCCGGGAGATTCTATTCCATTGTATATCAATAAAAAATCAGAATCCCTGAAGCTCATCCAACACCTGAGAAATGAAGCACACCGGTTTGCAATTTCCTTTCACAGAGACCAGCGATCCAAAAACTTTCTGGGAACACAATTAACTAACATACCTGGGATAGGAAAAATAACATCCGAAAAATTATTAAAAAATTTTGGGTCAGTACAGCGGTTAAAAGAATCCTCACAAGCGGAAATTGAAGCAGTAGTCGGCGCGTCCATGACTATGAAGATTCTTGATTATTTTGGAGAGTGAGATTGATTGTGGGCGTGAAATCAGAATTTGTAATGACTATTAGTGATGCTATACAAATAGCTTAAGAATATTGTTTTTACAGATTAAGTATCAAAACATTATATATACTTGGGTTTGTAATAATCAGGGGCGTCTTTGTAAAATGAATCTTGGGGTTTTAATGCTATATTTCTTGAGTATGTGATAAAATTCTTTGATATTTATTTTAAAAATATCAGAATTTAATATAAATTTGCTTTCGTAATTATATTTGAATTTATTGATTGCTTTATATTGAAATAACGTGTATTGCGATATCGATACATGGTGTTTGATTAGAATATAATATGGTTTTAACTCTTTTTTGTATGCACTTAACAATATAAAGTATATGTTTTTAGCTGTTTTTTAGAATTTATTTAATGTAATTATGAACAATTTACTTAACAAATTTAAAAAACCGGGTCCCAAAAGAATACTTGCTCTGGATGGTGGAGGAATACGGGGAGTATTAACCATTGGTATGCTTGAAAGATTAGAGACTGTGTTAAGGAAGCAACATAATAACCCGGATTTACTTCTCTGTGATTATTTTGACCTGATAGGTGGCACAAGTACGGGATCGATACTGGCTACGGGTTTGGCCTTAGGCATGACAGCTACTGAGTTAAGAGACCATTATTTTAGTTTGGGAGGTGTTATTTTTGGAAAAAAGAAAAATATCTTCAATTATATTGCTAACGGCGAAAAATTTGATTACAGACCACTAACAACAGCTCTTAAGAATGTTTTTGGTGATGTTCGGCTTGGTGATCAGGAAAAACTTAAAACTGGATTGTGTATTGTAACAAAAAGATTAGATACCAGTAGTACATGGCCATTTATCAATCACCCGGAATCAAAATACTATAACGACAATGCTGATCTTCCTCTTTGGCAATTAGTAAGAGCCAGTGCTGCTGCACCAACCTATTTCCTTCCCGTGGATTTAAATATAGGTAATAATGAATTTGGAACATTCATAGATGGAGGAGTAAGTATGTCCAATAATCCATCATTTTTGTTGTTGATGGTTGCAACTTTGCGCGGATATCCATTTCACTGGAAGGCTGGAGCAGATAATTTATTAATGGTTTCTTTAGGTACGGGATTTCAGGATCCTAAAGCCAATGCGGATGACTTAAAACAAAAAAGTCTTCTGGGATGGGCATCTGCCATACCCAATTATCTCTTATTGGACGCTAATTATTACAATCAGTTAATAATGCAGATACTATCCAACTCTCCAACAGCAAAAGAAATCGATAGTGAAGTAGGTAATTTGCAATATGATACAGTCCACGGTAAACATATGCTGAGTTATTTAAGATATGATCTGGTATTTGAAAATGATTATCTCCATTCATTAGGCTTTCATTTTAGTAAAGAAATAGTTGATGCTTTGAAATCAATGGATAGTCCTAAATATATTAAAGAATTATATGAAATTGGACTGAGAGCCGGCAATATTCAAATAAAACCTATACATTTTCCTTCAAATTTTAAACTAAATAACAACAGTCATTCTGAAAATCAAAAACTAAGATTTGATGCCGGTAAAAAACCTAAAGTTAATTTTGAAAATTACACTAAAAATCCAATACCTGTTGGCGCTGTTCAGATAGATGAAGCATTTGAGGTGGAAACTATGGAAGGAATAATGCAGGGTAAGCCTGGTGATTATTTAATGAAGGGTCCTAAAAACGAACTTTATGTATGTGATGAAAAAATATTTTTAGAAACATATACAAAAATGAAATGATATGTCAGTGAACCGTCCTTCCATATATATATCACATGCTTGGGGAGGTAAAAGCGAAGAAGTTGTCCATGAAATTCTTAATAAATTTCAAAAAGAAGGCTTGGAAATAACTTTTGATAAAAAGGATCTTGGTTACAGAGAAAGTATTACCCGGTTTATGGAAAAATTGGGTGAAGCTGATGCAATTATTATGGTTATTAGCAACAAATACTTACATTCTGAGTATTGTATGTTTGAACTCCTTCAAATTTATGATAATAAAAATATATTGGACAGGATTTTTCCCATCGTATTGGATGAGGTCAATATTGCCAAGTCAACAGACAGGCTTGAACTGGTAAAATATTGGGAAGATCAGAGCAATAACCTGGAAATTAAAATGAGAGAGCTCCAATCCCTGAGTAATATAGAAGGAATAGGAGAAGATTTGAATCTGTATTATAATATCAGGAGTAAAATAGCAAAACTAACATCCATATTAAAAGATATTAACACGCTCAATATACAAACACATCAGGATGCAGACTATACTCAATTGGTAAATGCTGTTAAAAATCAATTGGCTAAAAAGAAGGATGCGATAAATATTTCTGATGATAATGAAATGCATTTGCGAGACAGATTAAGAACCGGAATTGCTGAAAAAAATCAAAATAAAGGAAAAGTTGACAATGATTACTTACTTAAATTACTTAAGTGGCTTGCAGTGATTACCCTTGTTTTTATAACAGGATATTTGTTAAGGGATTTCATATTTCATAATATCAACGGAGATATATCTACGCCAGGAAAAGCGGTGCCCGATAGTTCATCCTTAACTGAGGATATCAATACAGATAAGCCCTTACAAAACCTTGAGCATGACAAAAGTAATGCTTTATTACCACTGGACAAATCTCAGGAAAAACATGGAAATAAGAATGGAAATTTATCATCAGACAAGGTGGGCACAGAACCTGTCAAGACTCAAATCAATTCTGAAAGAATAAATAATAATCCTGCGACTAAAGTAGAAATTGATGAAGCAGGTAGTATGCAATCAAATACAATAACAAAAGAAGATTATGAACATAGAAATTTGAAAACTGTAATAATCGCATCTCAGTATATCGAAGTGATTTTGCAGGAGAATATATCCTCCAACAGTGCAAAGGAAGGAGCTGCAATATATTTATTAAATTCCAGCGAAGTAAAATCGGGAAACGATATTATTATTCCAAAAGGTGCAATGGTTAAAGCTGTTATTAATAGGGCAATACCTTCTGAGAATGGTTCTGTTGGCGAACTATCATTTTCCATCTTAAGTGTAAAAGGTGTAAATGATGAATGGTTTTCCCTGAGGTATCCTGACATTTCGAAAAAAGAAAGAAATGAAATCATATTTAATAAAGGAATGAAAATTTCCAAAATCAAACTTCCATCATTTACTACAAAAATAGATTAATATGAGGTATGCAATAATTTTTCTTCTTTTTTTATCAACACACACTAATTTCTATGCACAGGGTATCTTATCCAATACGCAAGGCTTCTCATTTAATGCATATGGTAAATACAATACATGGAAAAGTAATTCAACTTTTTTAAGTGATTTGGATGATTCAGAGCCCAATGGTGTTGCTTTTGGACTGAGATTAGGTTATGGGTTTACAGAAAATATTAAATTTTTTATATCACACGAATTTAGCCAATACGCTTTAAATGAGAAATGGAATACATATACAATTAATCCTACAGAAATTGGATTAAGATATTCGTTTGGAGCCTCATTGATTAAATTCAGACCATACTTGCAGTTGGCTGTTGGCTGGCATCCCTTAAATATCAGTCCTGTTGATTTTATTGATAATGACGGTAATGAATTTTCAGATGCTAATCTAAAATCCAGTGGATATGCTTTAGGTGGAACTTTTGGGTTACAATACTATTTAACGCCTGATTTGAATATTGATGTAGGCTTGGGCGGTAATTTTGGGAAATTTTCTAAACTGTATATTAACGGTCTTAAAGTTCCCGGAAATGATGAAGATGTGGATTTCCGGATTTTACACATTAATGCAGGGCTTAGTTATTCTTTTTACTGATTTATTAAGGAAATTGCCAAATAGGTGACGATTTCAATGTAAGAAATTAAAAAAGTATTGAAATCGGTTTGTTGGTAAATCAGGTAAAGATATCGTTAAAAGTTTCCTGTTTCAGGATTGTTATTTACTAACCAAGGTTGCAGTTGACACCTGAATTCAGGCTTTTTAATAATTAGTATGGCTGTCCCGCAGTGTCCACCGTTTGACCAACATTGGTCGCAGCATCTATTAAATTGTACTTCTTCGTTTTACTCATCTCCTTCCTATAACTCTGAACGTCTGTCTTTGATTTTCTCCGTTTCTTGTTGAGTTTATGTTTGGGATCTTAGATTTTTGAAGGACTTTTCCTCTTTCAATCGATGCTAACGGCTGCGATTTACGACGGCCGCTCCCGATAGGGGCGGCTGTCGTTAAATCGCTTGTTGTCATCCGGTTGTTTCCTTAAAATCTTGGACACTCAATTTTTTGACTTTTTGATTTCTCTCTAACTTTAAACAAATAACTAGCCGAAATAACTAGAGATTTTGTGGGTTCTATTTTATATAAAGCAGGCTCAATCTTATATTTTAACGCAAAGGAATGATAATACAATAATTCTAATAATATTTTATTAACAATAATTCCAGATGAAAAGACAAGACCCGTTTCTGTGAATTTATATTTTTGGCCACTAGAAGATAAATAAGTCACCATCTGATTTCTACCAAAACCTACATTGAAACCTGCCCCTACATTCCAATTTTTGTAAGGAAAATATTTAAACTCTATTGAGTTTTTATTGGAAAAATACTGTATCTTATCTATTGCCACAATACCAGAAGTAGAAGCTGATGATTTCTTTTTTGTGAATATACTTCTCATTGAAATTATTGACTTAGATGTTACAGGTTGTTCAATCAAAATTCCATAAGAAAAACTTAAAGTAGATAACATACTTCCTGTAATTTCAAAATAAGGTTTTAATTCATTAGGTCCAGAAATTTGAGACAAATCTATGCCCAAAGATGGCCCGATGTACGTCTGCGAAAAAAGTGTATTTTTTAAGAAAAATATAACAACTATAATAAAAACATTTGATTTCATCTTAAAGTCAATTTTATTAATAAGGAATTTAAATGGGGACTTTAATCCCCATTTAAATCCGGTAAATCAAGTTAAAATCTCACTGATTTTTCTGTTTTAATTAAAATGCCATTTAAAATTGCATATTCCGATGATACTGACCTCCCATTCCTTCGATATTGACCCCCCTGATACTATGGTGATCTTATCCGCTTAGGACTGACAAAATTACCGATTTTTTCTTAAACTTTCACCTTTTAGTTCTATTTTATATGAAGTATGTACTAAACGGTCTAGTATA
>JADZFD010000027.1 GCA_020850225.1 Saprospiraceae bacterium
AACAAGCGATAGTGATCGTAATGTCAAAAGTGCGTCTATCGCAAAAAAAGTAGTAAACACAGAAAAATACCACTGCATGCGATAGAAAAAGCATTTTGACCATGAAGAGAACGGTGCCCTGCAATCGACTTTTTTGACCTAGACTTTTTGTTTACTTTTTTGGCAATGAAAAAAGTAAAAGCCAAGCCGGCTCGAGGCTACAAAATATAGTGATGCATTAAGATTTATTATAAAAGTGCAATTTGTTATACACACGCCTGCATTCAAATCTGTAACATATCCATAAAATTTCTTATATTTGCAGTCTAAAACCCTTATACATGTTTGAACAGAACAATGTCGTTTATAATGAAGACAACATCAAAAGTCTCAGCTGGCATGAACATATACGTCTGAGACCCGGGATGTATATCGGTAAATTGGGAGATGGCTCATCACAGGATGACGGAATTTATGTCTTACTCAAAGAGGTGATTGACAACTCCATAGATGAATATGTGATGGGACATGGTAAGAGTATCGATATTACAATTGATCAGGGCAAGGTATCCGTACGGGATTATGGACGGGGTATTCCGCTTGGAAAAGTAGTGGACTGTGTTTCCAAGATCAACACCGGTGGAAAATACGATTCAAGAGCCTTCAAAAAGTCAGTCGGGCTGAATGGTGTGGGAACAAAGGCAGTCAATGCACTCGCAGCGCATTTTAAGGTAGAGTCCTACCGGGATGGAGAAGTTAAGATAGCAGAATTTAAAGAAGGTTCCATCATTCAGGATCATAAAATTGGTAAAACACAGGAAGCCAATGGTACCAAAATAGAATTTATAGCCGATGAAAGGATATTCAGACATTTCAAATATCGTAATGAATATGTAGAGAACCAACTCTGGAATTATGCCTATCTCAATGCCGGATTAAAACTCAATTACAACGGAAAAGTATTTGTATCCAGGAATGGCCTTAAAGATCTGTTGGAGCGAAAAACCGATGTAGACAGCCTGTTGTATCCGATAATTCACCTGTCAGGTGAGGATATAGAGATTGCACTTTCGCACGGTACACAATATGGGGAAGAGTACTATTCCTTCGTCAATGGTCAGCACACAACACAGGGAGGAACACACTTAGCAGCATTCAGGGAAGCCGTAGTAAAAACGTTGCGTGATTTTTATAAGAAAGACTTTGATACGCGCGATATACAGACATCTATCGTAGGAGCTATAAGTATCAAGGTTGAAGAACCGGTATTCGAGTCACAGACCAAAACCAAGCTTGGATCCCTTAATATGGCGCCTGAAGGCGTATCCATCCGTTCATTCGTAGTTGATTTTTTAAAAAACAACCTCGATAATTTCCTGCATAAAAATAAGGAAGTAGCAGACGTTCTGCTGCGCAAAATCCAGCAATCAGAACGGGAACGCAAAGAAATAGCCGATATCAAAAAAATAGCAAACCAGAGAGCCAAAAAAGCAAATATCCATAATAAAAAACTCAGGGACTGCCGGGCTCATCTCACTGATGGCAAAAAAACGGATGAAGAGTTAAAACTGAGTTCGACACTTTTCATAACCGAGGGAGATTCGGCCAGTGGATCCATTACCAAGGCGAGAAATGTACAGACACAGGCAGTCTTCTCCTTGCGTGGTAAACCGCTGAATTGTTATGGGATGACTAAAAAGATCGTGTACCAGAATGAAGAGCTCAATCTGTTACAGCATGCACTCGACATTGAAGACGGCATAGAAAATCTCAGATACAACCGGGTAGTAATCGCTACGGATGCCGATGTGGACGGTATGCATATCCGGCTTTTATTGCTGACATTCTTTCTTCAGTTTTTCCCGGATCTTGTAAAGCAGGGGCATTTATACATTTTTGATACTCCTTTATTCAGGGTAAGGGATAAGCAAAAAACATTTTACTGCTATTCTGAACGAGAAAAAAAAGACGCTATAAATCAACTGCGTGGTAAAGCAGAAATTACCCGATTCAAAGGATTGGGAGAAATATCACCCAATGAATTTGAAAATTTTATCGGTGACGATATTCGGTTGGAGCCGGTGATATTAGGGGAGAAGACCCGGATAGAAGACATCTTGAGTTATTATATGGGTAAAAACACACCCGAACGACAGGTGTTTATCATTGACAATCTGAAGGTAGAACTGGATGATATATCTGATGAAGCGACATCTGAAATGGCAGACGAGGCCGTAGCGCAGGATAACCTCGAACTTGTCTGATCATGGAACAGCCTTTTGAAAGTCCCGATACAACCATCCTCATCGATATCATCCGGATGCCTATGCCATTCGGCAAGTACAAGGGTAGGTTAATTAAGGATCTGCCGGTATATTATCTGGAATGGCTGTCAAGTCAGGGCTTCAGGCAGGATCGGTTAGGTCAGATACTCAGTACGGCTTTTATTATCAAAACCAATGGTTTGGATCATCTGTTGAATGATATAAATAAAATGATACCATGAAACATATTACTACCTTTTGCCTTGTACTCATTCTACTTTCCGGGCTTATTTCCTGTAGCAGTACGTCTTCGGTATTGATTAAGGATGGTACTATTGTGGGTAAAAATGTTCGTTTCAATACCTTACTCAAATGGAAGATTTCTACAACTGATTTATCCAGTCATACAGTGCAGGAACAGGAAATGTCAATCTATGTAAATGATAAAACAGCTACCTTTCTTATGGATAAACAGGCTTTTGGTAATTCCGGAGAGATGATTGACTTTGTCATAGCAGACTCTACCGGCAATTATATTGTAGCACATAAAGACGAAAAAGGCAATAAAAGAAAGTATATATTAAAATCCGGAGAATTACCGGGTAATACTCAAGATCAGGATGTTGTAATTAAAAACTTCAATCTGCTGGCAAATCCAAGTGGCAGAAAAGAAGTTTATCCACAATTGGGAAATCTTATCAATGTCACAGGTACGGAATATTATGTTACTCATCCTGAAACAGAGGTAATACGGACGGTTACGCTAGTACATACAAACTACTGTTTAAAGCCAGTAATGCGTTTTAATAGCTTAGGACTGGATGCCCGATTGCCATTTGATTTTGACTATGGTGAAATAATTCCCTGCAATAATCTCATAACTAAAGAGAGCAAGAACTTCAAAAACACGGTTACCCAAATCAAATTGGAATCGGTAATGCCTGTAAATCATAAAATAAATATTAATGAATACAAATCATGATGATACAGGTGTCCTTACGTGGCAGGAATTCGAAAAGGTGGAAATGTGTGTTGGTACGATTATAAGTGTAACGGATTTTGAAAAAGCACGCAATCCTTCCTATAAGCTGACTATCGATTTTGGCCATAAAGGTATCAAAAAGAGTTCGGCACAAATCACCGGACTGTATACCAAAGAAGCATTAATTGGTAAACAAATAGTGGCTGTACTTAATTTTCCACCCAAACAGATTGCTGATTTTATGTCCGAATGTCTGTTGCTCGGAGCCGTCGGAGATACGGGAGATGTAACCATACTAACGGTGGAACAACCGGTAAAAAACGGGACTTCCATAGCCTAGAAGTGGATTTTTATACTTGCTGTAAGAACAAAATAATATAAAAATCATCGATTAAATACTGCTTTCACCAGGAACATACATTTAAGTAACTTTTTTTAAATTTTAATAGTAAATTATTCCTTACCTTTGATTTTAAATTACGATATTAAGGTCGCAAATTCGTTAATATATGTGTAAAATTTTAATAAATAATGTCAGATAAAATTATTCTTGGTCCTCAGAAGTTAGGACCATTAACCCCATTGGTTGGAGAGTGGGAGGGCAATGTTGGTGTAGATGCTTCATATCACAATGAAGATGATATCATAGGTGAGACGTCCTATTTTGAAAAATGCTGGTTCAGACCTATTCCGACACAGACGAACGGAAAACAAAATCTGGAAGGGATGATGTACAGTTCTACAGCATGGCGACACGGTGAGGAGGCGATGTCACCTTTTCATGACGAAATCGGTTTTTTACTTTGGGACAAGGAAAATCAACAGGTAATCCGTTCCGTCGTTTTTGGCCGCGGTATTGCCATACAGGCCGGTGCAACAGCCGGAGCAAGAGATAAGGTTATTCAATTTAAAGCAGATGTAGGAGATCTGAGTTACGGCATTTTACAGAATAAGTATCTCATGGAACGGGCTGAGATGAAAAGTTTCGACAGCACCTTTACATTCAATGATGACGGTACATTTACGCATGAATCCAAAATTGTGTTGAAACTTGCAGCACTTGGCGGTAAGGAGATGAATCATACCGATATCAACACCTTGCATAAGGTCAAAAGTTATCATCCCGGAGCTGAATTCGCTTAATTCTGGCATTCAAGAAAATATGAGATATTTTTCTAATGATTTATGAATCTTTTACATCCTATTTTCGTTGATTCATTAACCTAAAAAAATTAAATATGCACACTTTTAAAACACTATTATTTATAGTGGCGGGCTTTTTTCTGGTCAGTTGCAATAACAAACCTGCACAGGATGTTTCGGCTACAGAAGAACATTTAACAGAGTCGGAAGCAGCAGATGAGGACGATCATGCTGATATCAGTGGTGAAATTGAGTTGGAAAACGGCCAGAAATGGGTAGTCAATGAAGAGATGAAACCATTTATCATTAAAGGTGAAGAACTTGTCAATACATATGTGGCAGATAAGGGAAGTGATTATGCACAACTGGCAAAAAATTTAGTGCTGGAGAATGGTAAACTGATAAAGAGTTGCACTATGCAGGGAAAAAGTCACGAAGAGCTCCATAAGTGGTTGAATCCACATTTGTTGTTGGTAGAAGACCTGGAAGATGCTCAAAATCCGGATGAAGCCAATGAGGTTGTACAAAAACTTATCGCGTCATTTAAGTTGTATCATCAGTATTTCAATTGAAGATGTGTTCATATACCCATCATAAAAGGAATTTATATGATGTTGTATAAATTGTAGCGTCTCATTTGTTGATTATCAAGTTGTAGTTTCTGCTTACAGGTATTTCTGTATTGTCAGTAAGGGTTATTTGGCTTGTATTCCATGATTTAATATGGTTTTTGTTGACAATGTAGCTTCTGTGACATTGAATCAGGTTATCATCAGTTAATTCTGAAAGCATAGTTTTCAAAGATTGGCGGATTATTATAGTTTTCTTATGGATCAATACGACATGGAGGTACACATGATCTGCTTCAATATACATAATGTCTTTTGTCTTTACTCTATGGTGAGCTTTGCCGTCAAAAAGTTCAATTTCCTTTTCTGATGATATTTTTGATTCATATAATCTGTATGCTGCATGGATAGTTGTCCATAGTGACTCTTTATTTACAGGCTTGGTCAGGTAGCCGTAAGGATTGGTTTCCAGCGCCTGTGACATCGTTTTCTGATCATATTGGGATGAAAGATAGATAATCGGTATTTGCTCCTTTTGAGATTCCAGAAATCGGGCAAAATCTATACCTGATTTTTCGCCATACAATCTTATATCCAATAAAATAATGTCTGGTTTGTGCAGATTGAACTCCCTGAGAGCTTCATCGTAGGATATGGCTATATCTGTCACCTGATGTCCTGCCTCACTAAGGTATTCTCTGATCATTTCACCAATCAATATTTCGTCTTCAACAATAAGGATATTTAATTTTTTCATATTTTTGACACACGTTTTTCTGCAAAAACCATATTAAAACACATACCGTTATCGTTGTAAAACTTACATTCTCCCTGCAATTGTCTCACCATATTCCTGATCAGTTGTAAACCCATTTTAGAATGATTCATTTGGAATTCTTTTTCAGGGATTCCATTTCCATTGTCATTATATTTAAATACAAACCTGTTTTCCAATGGTTGAATTTTAATATGAATCTTTAATTTTTTCTCGCTACTAACAGCATATTTTAATGTATTGCCAATAAGTTCCGAACAAATAATACCAATGGGCATTACTGTCTCAAGGTTTAAAAGGATATCATTTATTTCCAAAGCACATTCAAATTCCTTTTCAGCATCATTTAATTGGTGATATTGATTTATCAGATTTTCAATATATGCCCTGATATTAATATTCTCAAATTCTGAAGAACTGTACAATTGCTCGTGTATAAGGGCAATTCCCCTGACTTTGGCTGATACATCGTCCAAATGTTGTTTTATTGTAGGGTTGTTAATATCCCTTGATTTAAGTGTGAGCAAACTAATTACAAGTTGTAGATTGTTTTTTACCCGGTGATGCACTTCTGAGAGTAGTAAGGATTGTTTATGCAGTGATTTTTCCAATAAATCATTTTGCTGTTGAATCACTTCATTAATAGTAGAAATTTTCTTGTTTTTCCTTGAGTTATTTCTTAACAGAAACACAAATACAAGTATACTAACAGAAGAAACAATCAGTCCCGTTTGCAATAGTACAGCAATTGTTTTAAGGTTTTTTACCTTTTCTTTTTCCTTTTCAATGACGAAGTCTACGGTATTTTTATTGATTTTTTCATAATTTATTTGATAATCAGATATTCTATGGTTATTGAAAGCCTTTTTATTGTGATAATAGGCTGAATCCAATTGTCCGTAGTGTTCAAATATCTGACTGTATAATTCGTGTATAACTGACTTTACATCAAAATATCCTTTTGACTTTTCGTTCATTTTTTCCAGTAGTACCGTTGAATTATGAAGCTCATTAACAGCTTCTTTAAATCTACCGGCTTTATATAATTTGTAGGCAATATTCAGATTTTGTGACGCAGCACCGTGGTATTCATTGTTTGCTGCAAATGCTTCAACAGACTTTCTGTAGTATAGTATGGATGAATCCAAATCTGAAGTAGTCAATCCTAATAATAAATATCCATCCGTGACTGGCCTTGTCAGTTTATATTTAAAACCTAACTGTACAGCTTTTTCGGCACAATTTCTGGAAGAATCAATTTGATTAGTCAATCTCAAAATGGAAGCATACCGGATATAATAATCTGCATAAATGGTATCCAGTGCGTACTTGTCTATCAATAGCTTTGCATTGTTAAGATTTGTTTTGCTTTCTGCATATCTTCCGATGATTTCGTACGTACCGCCCAATGATATATAACTCAGTGCAAGTATATCCCACCACTTGTTTTTTTCAGCAATTAGATTAATGTCAAAATATGAACCCATGGCTTCTTCAATTTTTTTCTCCAACTCCAGTGCTTCTGCTCTTTTCAATTGAATCCTAAGTGCTTTTTTACATTGTATCTGACCTGTTTTTTTTATAATCTGCAATACAGAATCGGTATATTTCAGAGTTCTGAGAGCCTGAAATGTTTGAATATAATATATGGACTTATTGTAATATATGTCCAGAACAGGGTCGTTACATTGCTGGGCATTTAATGGTAATGGTAAATTAAATATTATTATGAATGGGATTAAACCGGCAAAAAATTTTCTGCAGGTTGTTTGAAAACATAAGATAAAGGGTAGTTTAAAACGTTGCATTATGTTCTAAGGGTAAAATTTTATTTGAATCAAATTTAACCTAAAGGTAATACATGTATGTATAAAACAAGGAAACAATTTTCCAATGTTCTGAAATGATTGATTTGTGTTCTGAAGTGTAAACCTATTTGTAATATCCTATTCAAACAATAATAATAACTTCCTAAAATCTGATTTTAAAATTTACAAAATATTCTGAATAAAAACCACAGATGAATGTATTTTTCAACCATTCAGAACATCAGAAATGCCATTCAGAACATTGATTCCAAATTATTAATAGGTTTAATTCACGCATATCTAATATTGTATTGATTTTTTTTTATAACCATAAAAACTTATTGTTATGCTGCGTTTTTACTATATTAGTATATTTATTTTTCTTTCGATAAGTATATTTGCCCAGGGATACAATTTTAGTAATCTTATATCCGGCAATGCTTCAAATGTTTCAAATGATTGTCTGAATGGAGGAGCAGTTGCTACAGCATCCATTACGGTATCCGGACTTGATGTTTTATCCAATGATTTTGAGTTGAAATTTGCAGGAGCAGACCTCACTATTGGTAAAACATTTGATCTGAAGATTACTGTGATTTCACCACAAGGTACAAGAGCTACTTTTCTGGATACAAGAGCCGGTTCCAACTTTCCTGTTCAAATAGACAAATACAATCTGTTTCGGGCACGGAACTGTGATTGGTTTCTTCCGCATACGAGCCCGCAATTGGTTCCCTGGCAAGCAGGTAAACTGTTTTGTTTCAGACCTGTGACTGATTTTAGTATCTTCAAAGGCGAGAATCCCAACGGAGAATGGAAGTTTGAATTTTGTTCTACCAATGCGTCTGAATTGAGTTTGGGTTTTTTGATGCTGGAATTCAGATCATTGAAGGCGATCATTACTCCTCCGGTTATCGTGAAAAAGCCCACCGATTGTCTGAGTGCTGATGGCACTATTACATTTAATTTTGGTACAAAATGTGATCAGGGTCTTGTATATTATACCGTAGATAATCAACCTTGGCAGGTCAGTACCATTCCTGTAGATTATACTTTAGGATTTGTCAATCAAATTACAAATACCATTTCCGGCCTTAAAGCAGGCAAACATACTATAAAAGCTGTGCTGGGTGATCCAAACGGTTATATTTACTCAAACACCTATAATGAACGGGAATTCACTCTTGAGGCGGCAACAGGCAATGGGGATATTCAAGTATTATGTGCAAAAGACTTTACGGTAGGTAATGGGACAACAGGAAGTGTCAATGTTCAATTAATTCCTCCACTGCATTGGGACAATTGCGGTTTGATCACTTCTATTACAAAAATAACTGGTAAATTTTCGAATGGAGACTTCAACGTGGATTTAAACACGCAAAGTTTGGTGATAAATGGTACCGGCAGAACAGAATTTGTGTGGGAAATCACCAATAGTAAAGGCCAGAAAAAGACCTGTTCCAGCTTTGTTACCACTGTAACGGGAAATGTTGCAGTGTTTACAGCAAACACCTGTGGTATTCCTGTAAAAGTATCTAAATGTGATTATTCCAGGCCCATGTTGAATATACCAGTTAACATAAGCCAACTTCCAAAATTGGGGACAACAACCAAATTGGATAAAGTGGAATTAACCATGAAATTTCCAACGACATGTACAGGTGAAGCATATCTGATTGATCCCAAGGGAAATTCGTATCTGCTTTTCAATCAATCTTCATTCCCAACTTACAATAATTCCGGATCTATGACCGTAGAGTTTACTACGGATACGGATCCATTTATCAAATCGCATAACGCTTCTGTACTCCCTTCATCAGGCGATAAACTAAGAAAGCCCATTGGTAACCTGAATTTGGCCAATCTTAGAAAAATCAACCCGAATGGGACCTGGTATCTTGCTGTTTGTGATAATAATGCTGCCGGTTTTGATATTGAATGTTTAAAGTTTTATTTCAATGATGCATGTATTAAGGACCAGGAAGCACCAACTTTTACACAGTGTCCTGCAAATCAGGTAGTCGTACTTGGGTCCAATAATCTGGCAGAATTCAATATCAGGGATCCGTTTTCTACGGACAATTGCAAGGTAAAATCCAGAGTTCAGGAAATCACCTATCTGGATGGTACTACATCTTCAGATGGCAAAACATCTTTATATTACGATAATATTGATGCAGATCAAGGTAATGAGTATAAATACAGTATCGTGGGAAAGGGAAGAGCCATCATTGTATACACTACCACGGATGAGGCAAATAATCTTGGTCGCTGTTATGTATATATATATGCAGTAGGGCCTAATGACTGTGCAAGCGATCAGTTGAAACCTGTACTTGTAGATTGTGTTCCGGATTTTGAAATAACCGCATATCCGAATGGCGTGACAGATTACTATACAACAGACCCTGCTTTCTATGATAACTGTGGTATTAAATCCACTCAATTGAATATAACCTATGTAAACGGGGCTAAGAGTTTGAATAATTCAACTTTTGAGACGTTTAAGACCTTCTATCCCCGACAGACTTTTACGTATAATGTACTTGGTACAGGTAAAGTTTACTTTGATTATTCGGTCACAGATCTTAAAGGGAATGTTGGTACCTGCAGGACAGTTGTTACTGTCAAACCGGCTACTCCCGGTACCGATCCGTGTACTTCATTTAAGCCATCACTCGCTGTAGCCGGCGGCAATTGTACAAATAATATCATGACTGTCAATGATGCTGCAGGCGCAGTTAGGATTGACTGGAAAAATGGAAGTCAGATAGTCCAATCTTCTGTAAGCAACTCAACACCTGTAACACAGGGATCGACTGTAGCAGGTACAGGAATAGCCGGTGGTAGCAATTCACAGTTCGCTATCGCTCAAAATGTTGCTTTAGATAAATCGGGTAATCTTTATGTGGTGGATACGGACAATCATAGGATATTAAAATTCAGTCCAGGAGCGACCACAGGAACGGTAGTAGCTGGTGGCAATGGTGCCGGAAATGCATTGAATCAATTGAATAAACCATGGAGTGTTTATGTGGACAAGGATGACAATGTATTTATAGCAGATTTTGAAAACCATCGGGTTGTAAGATGGGCACCCGGAGCTACTTCAGGAGTAGTAGTAGCAGGAGGCAATGGAGCCGGAAGTGCTTTGAATCAATTAGATGGTCCAGTTGGCGTATACATAGATGATAATGGAAATATTTATGTTGCAGATTTTCGTAATTATCGAATTCAAAAGTGGGTTAAAGGTGCTTCACAAGGTACGACAGTGGCTGGAGTAAGTGGTTCTTATGGGTCAGATGCCAATCAACTGAATACGATAAGAGACATTGCAGTCAATAGTATAGGGGAAATATTTGTAATGGATAATGCATATGGTCAAGTTAAAAAATTTCCTGCCAATTCTACCCAGGGAACTCCAGGTATTATTGTTGCTAAAGATAAAGCGGGAGATGGAAATGGTAATAACCCGACAAGAGGTATGTGTATGGATGCAGCAGGCAATATTTACATTGCTAATATAGCCGATCATTACATCAAAAAATTTCCACCAAATGGCAATGAAAATACGCAGGGAGTAATCATTGCAGGTGGTAATGGTGCAGGATCTGGTGCAAACCAATTGAATGGACCAAGAGGTGTAGTCGTGGATGGACAAAATAATATATACATCTTAGATCAAATAAATTACAGGGTTCAGAAATGGGCGCAGAGTTTCAGTACGCTGGATTATACATTCAAACCTACGACGGCAGGAAGTTATACTGCGGAGGTTACCCGAGCTGATGGATGCACGAAAACGACCAATAGCCTGACGATCACAGATTGTAATACTGGTGGTTTATTGTTCACTTTAGGTGCAGGTTGCATCACGCCCGGTAATACCGGATCATTTCCTGTCACGGTGAATAATTTCACAGGTATCGGAGCGTTTCAGTTTGACCTTAGCTTGCCGGCAAATTCAAATCTCAAATTTGAAAAAGCGGATAATTTTGGATTAAATAATATTCAGTACAATATCCTACAGAACGGAGACATCAGAATAACATGGGATGAGCCTAACGGCCAAAATATTAATCTGGCAAATGGTACAAGAATCCTTGATATTTTCATCTCCGCCAATGCATCATTTGCGCAGCCTGTCATTGTCACAGGTAAGGAAGTGGTTGTATTGAGTAGTACCGGCGTGAGCAGTGGCAGTGTAGCATCAGCTACCATCTGCGTAAGCAGTAAGGTCACAATAACAGGTACTGTCAAAAATCCATCGAACAAAGGTATCTCCAATGTAGATATCGCCGAGTATGACCCGGCTGCTCAGGCGTGGGTGAATAACCAGGTTAAAACAAACAGTACAGGAGTGTATTCATTAAGTCAGGTTACTCCAACGCATCAAATTATTCCTGGTTTTATTAATGACGATCCATTACGAGGTGTCAATGTAGCAGATGTAGCGCGTATACGCAGACATGTTCTCCAAATAACGCAATTGGATACAGATTATAAGAAAATGGCTGCTGATGTTGATTTAAATGGGGTAATAAACGTAGTGGATGCCGCTGTAACCAATAGAATGGTACTGAAGAAGATTAATAAATTTCCAAATAATGAAGCATGGAGATTTGTACCGGCGGATTATAATATAAGCGCCAACCCATTGGATGTCAATATTCCATGGTGGTATGATCTGACAAAGCCGGGACTGAATACTTCAAAACTGGATTTTATTGCCATTAAGGTCGGAGATGTTGACTTTTCATCAGCCTTACATGATAATGCTGTTGAATCCAGATTGGCACCAGTAGTATTATCAATACCGGATACTGTGGTAACACCGAGTCAAAGTATGGTGATACCTGTATATGTATCTGGTGGCGACAAGATTTCTATTTTTTCCATGAATCTGGCATATGATACTTCAAAGGTAAAACTGGAAAAAATTGAATCTTCAATGATGCAGGGATTTGGAAGTGGAAACTATAACGATCTTGGAGGCAATGTCTTAATCGCATGGGATCATCCTCAGGGTGGATCTTTTGTGGGAACCGGCAAGATGATGCTTCTTACATTCAGCAATAAGGTTTCTTCAGGCACTTCTCCATTAAACATGACTAATGTCAGTTTGTATGATGAAGATTTTAATCAGTACACTTCGACTTCGGATGACGGATCAATCATTATGAAAACGTCAGGGGTAAATGACCTGAATGATGCTGCAGATATCAACATTTATCCGAATCCATTTACAGAGGTTCTCAACATAGAAGTTGAAATGCATAAATCATCAAATATTACAATAGAAGTCATGGACGAAACAGGAAAAGTACTGAGAACATTCAACACCGGTAAGGATGCAGGTAGACAGGTATATCAAATCAAGGATCTGGACTATAAAGGAGTCCTGCTGGTCAAGACAACGTCCGGGCACTTTACCAAAACATTCAAGGTAATAAAAATCCAGTAAACTACATTTAAATTTTGCATAATTTAGGGAGTTGTTCATTCAGAACAACTCCCTTTTTTTTATCAGAATCCTGGGTTTCTTATACAGGTTATCAATTCTTTTTATCCGACAAAGTCGGTAATTATATTGATTACAGTATACACGTTTCAGGCATCGTGTGTATAACAAATTGCACTAAGCGGCAGCATTAACAAATTTTTCTACGAAATGCCATGCCTGACTTTTATTCAGACATCTTAAATTTGCAATGGCATTCACTCCCCTTATACTCCATAATTGTCCTGAGAGCTTTAAGCGAGATTGTATTACGCTTCTATGGGCAGCTTCTATGGGACCTGATCCTATGAGCATCCCTTTATCTTTATAGGTTTTATAACACATCCTATCTTCATGTTCTTTAAAATACTGAAGTGTCTTGTCTTTCAATTCACTCGCTTCTTCCGTTTTAAATCTTAATTTTTTTATAGTCTCCATAACATGATATACTTTATCTTCCATCAACTTCTCACATTCAGAAAGCAGTATTACTGAAACATCTTTTATTATTGACGAATTTTTCAATGAATTTGGTAATATTTAAAAAAAACGATCTCAAGTGTATCAAAAAGAATATAAAAGGAGTAGAGTTTTTAATATGCGTATTTTGTACCGTGCAGCCAGTTCTGTAGAAATGACATGAGGCTCACATGGATTACTGACGATACTAGTCCCATTTATGAGAATGTGTATATCCGCAAAATATATTCTGCTTTTCTCTCGCTGATCCCGCAGATTTAGCTGATATAATATGGGCACGGGTTGACAAGTTTTTGAGCTACCTCGCCTTTTACAGTCCTTCACCTCCTATATTCAACACAAGTTTGTCGGGCTTTGGAAATTTGGTGGATGACAAACCTATCCTAATATGAATGCTCCTGAACTCATTCTACCTTTATGAATTGTGTACCATAAAAGACCCTTTCAGTACTACCGACAGGATATATCTCCAGATTATATCTTCCGGCAGGTAGCCGGCTTATATCAAGCGCATCCGGCAGCTGGTCTGCTGGTAGCCGGCTTTGAATCAAGGCGCTGCCATTCATGTCATATAAATAGAGGTCTGCTGCGACTGGAAGTGAAAAATCCTTAAAGTGTATTATATTTCGTGCAGGATTAGGAAAAACCTCAAGAGGCCGTCGATAATACACCTGATGCCCAAAGACAGAGGTAATACCGGGATTGCATTTTTGTGCTTCGTCCACCCTAAATCGAGGGAAGTTCGGCAACGAGCGCCCATGAGAGTTTGGAATCTTGATTCCATTTTGCACGAAGTCACAGGCTTTTCCTTTTTCGTCCGGATGGTTGATCACATGGATAGAAAACGAACCACTTTTAGGACACATATAGATCTTGCAGTCCGGCCCCTGCACCATTAGAAACAATAAGGTAGAAAATGGATCTTTTGTTCCATTATAGGTGTCTATCAGTACGATTTTTTTATCAGGATCCGACTCCCACGTATCTATCTGGTGCAGCCAATAATCCGAGGCTGCATAAATAAAACGACTATTGGGTGACCATTCTACACTGGCAAAGTTATAGGATTCTCTGTCAATATCATCTTCTGGGATGACATTGATCTTTTGATGATGGCTGAGCCGCCCGGTCTCACGGTCAAAATCATAAATATGTAATTGGTCAAAGTAATTATATAAGGCGTACTTGGTACCGTCGGGACTGAATTTGGCAGTACCGGAAGAACTGCTTTTGCGCTTGTCAAAAATCTGGTGTGATGGCTGCACCTGACTTAAAGAGATACCTGCATCATCTATAAGGAAGGTAAGGATAGAATCCCCTAATACAGGTTGTAAAACCCACCAATCC
The DNA here is from genome assembly GCA_020850225.1 of Saprospiraceae bacterium. Classification (GTDB taxonomy): domain Bacteria; phylum Bacteroidota; class Bacteroidia; order Chitinophagales; family Saprospiraceae; genus OLB9. The sequence continues at coordinate 14,848 of JADZFD010000027.1, forward strand.
CTTTGGTTTTGATGCCGGATGGCAGTCAAATAATTGCCAAGCAAATTATTTTTATCATAAAACTTAATGTTCTTTAATGTAACCGCCGAGGTAAGGGTAAGCGCATCATATTCTATATAACTATACCGGATTTCAAACGAATCCTTTGCCGGAGGCTTATATACCGGCGCTTTATGAATGAGATAAAATCCCGACGAAGTTTTTGGATCCGGAAGGAACATGATATTCTGAAATCCGGGAAAACCATCTCCCGGATCCGGCCAGTACCGCCTTACCCACTCGCCGTCATTGATATCAGACCCATTGGTGATGATGGATAGATTGGCATCCATCACCGCTCTGCCATTACTAAAAAACAGCAAATTGCCGTAATCATCGCAGATGGAAGCCTTATTTCCGTCTGTACCCAAAGGAAGCTTACAATAACTTACAGTCATCGTGTCTTTGTTGAAGTCCATCTTATGCCCATCGTATCCACCAGTTTCTGTATAATTCTTTTGTGATCCGGCCACCCAAATATAATCTCCCTTGATTTGTGCTACAATAGTACTCAAAGGTATAATCGTCATAAAAATCCATAGAATATTATTTTTCATAACTATATTATTTTATTACGATGACTTTATATACCCTTGTCTCGCCTCTGTCAGTCAGTAGCTGGATGAATTGCATCCCCGCATGGGTGGATAAGTCCAACTCTATATTTCGGACATGATGGTATGTCTTAGTGAGATATACCTTGCCGGTCATATCAGATATGAAGAGCTTACCCGTGAATGGATGCGAGAAATCCACGCGGATGTAGCCGTCGGTAGGGTTGGGTGCTACCTGCACATCCTGAAGGATGTCACCGACCGAGCCGCCTATCCGCTCGACTGGCAAAGGTACCATACAGTCATCATACAGGTGAAAGTCTTCACTGCTAAAGGTCGCTACCATGACTCGTGCCAGATAGACAGCATCTCCATATCTGTCCGCACAATGCCTGCTGTAAGCTAATACCTCACTTCTGTCCTCTGTCCTGACACTATCTCTTACTTTATATTGAATGTACAGTTTGAGTATCGCCTTCCATTTTTGGAATATCAGCGAGTCACATGCTACCTCATCTATTACAGTATAGAGGCTGTCTAATCGAAGGCTATCCTGATGCAGATGGGACGGCAAGATAGATGTCTTATGACGGCGGTATACATCCGCCATATTGGCTCTGATTGTTGTTTTGGATGATGCGTCCGATGTTTCTACGTATTGTCGGGCATACTGGCGCAGCGTATCGCTCCGACTGCCACTGTGGTCTAATCGGGTCAGTGCGGCAAAGACCTCTGCCGCTTTTGATACTCCGCAGAGTCGAGTCAGTACTGTGTCGAGTCGGATACAGTCCGGCAGACGAAAGACCGTGTCCTTTTGAGCCCGGTAGAGCAGGTGAAAGACATTGATAAAAAATCTGTCAGGTAAGGTGTCCCGGATACGCTTGAGCTGTGACCAATACACACATAGTGAGTCGACCAATGCCGCCTCAGGGCCGATGACGACTCCGGTACAGTTAAAGGGATTTGGTTTATAAGCTATTTCAAACCAACTACCATTATCCGGAATGGGATTTGCAGGCATGTGGTAGGCTATATTGGGATTTACCGTAAATTTAGAAAGATCTAGTTCATCTTGTGTCAACCCAATAGCCTCGGCAGTACCACCTATGAATAGGTTGCCATGGTGCGGTTGAGGGCCGATGACAGAATGGATTTCTATGTCTTTGGAGGTGTTGAGGATGTTGCCTTTGATGGTATGCTGATCCGAATTATACTTTATTTCCACCCCTTTCATGCCTGCCATGATGTCATTGCAGACAATCGTATTGTATGTGGCATTACTCAGACTGACGGCAGGCGCATTATAAGGGCTGATGATGATGTTTTGTGAAAATTTACTTCCATGATTGCTCGCTCCCCTAAATGCTGCTGAAGCGATGTTGCTCCGCTGATCAAATGTGATATGATTATTTATAATCTCTTCATCGATAGTCAACCTCGAAAATATAGGACAAAATCCATAACCGACATGGATATAGTTATTGGTTATATATCCATCATCGACTAGATCAGTAAATATCCCTATTCCTGTTGATGCCGTTTGAATATCGATCGTATTGCCTGCGATCACTGCACCAGGCGTAGATAACACTTTTATTCCATTATTTGCAAATATATCAGAATTGTCTGCTATTATCACGCCATCTGACTGATAGCATCTAATACCCGTACTACCGAGATCAATCTCAGATCCTATCCTGTTGCGTTCTATAAAGACAGTAGATTGTTCACAATTAATAGCAGTATTAAAATAACCGGATATGGTATTCTCAGATATATCAGCAAACGTATTTTTAATGAAAACCGGGTATGCACAGTTATCAAAAGTAGTATTGTTAATAATATAATAGCTACCATTATCTATAAAGACACCCTGATAGCAATCATTAATATTAGAATGCTCAATTGTATTTCTATCGCCATGCAAATTAAATGCAGTGTGGCAATAGCTTATATCTGCGTTACGAATAACCTTGATTCCTGAACTATATTCTGATAATATGCCTATTTGGCATCCTGTGATATCACCCAGCTTTTTTATATTATGCTTATAATAAAAGTAATTTCCATTACTGCTAAATTTTAACCCTACCTCACTATAAGAATTGCCTATTATATGTACATTATCATATTGAAAAGAGCTTAATGGCCCTTGTATGTCTATACCTGTTCTGGCATTATATATAGATGCATTAACAAACTCTACACTACCGCCTTCTTCGATAATTATACCATTCCAGGCACCTTGACTTTCGCAGGTATTAAGTTTAGAGGAATAAATAATTAGTGTTCCACCACTTTTTATTTTGATAAATTTGCCATCATTTAAAAAAATGTCCGATTGTAGAATATCCAAAGTCCCCCCTGATTCAACAATGATATTTCCTCCCATATATTGTCGGGTTTGAGTAATGGATTGGTAGTCAGTAATGATCAAATCCTGTCCATTAGTAGTACATTGCTGGTCCACGCATACCCTTGTCCATGCATTTAAAATTGAATTATATTCGGATGAGTGCTCGCCAAACATTTCTTTAGCTACAGCCATCGTTTGATATTTAAAATGAAATATGCCGGCTTTAGGATCTACAATTCGGGTCAAAGCTTCTAAAGCAAGATTTTTGGATGTTTCAATGCTACCAATTGGCTGAATGGATGAGCCTTGTATTCCATTGGTAATCGCATAAAACCAATGACTTATAGCCTTACTGCTCTCATGTGGTGATTCTGTCAGAGGATCAAAGCAATACAATGATGTATGCTCTCTGTCGAGAAAATTTTTGACATCATAATCATCATTACCCATAATCCAGTCAGTACCGCTGGGTAGTATCCCGTTTTCAATATAATCTGCAATAATATCAGCTAATCCTTCATGTAATACTGCATTTTGATAGGTAGGGTCATAGTCTATAAAAGTAAAAACAACATGATGTCCTAATTCATGTGCGATGATATCAAAAAGTGCAAGATTTGCACCATTTGGGTTATTATTAAGCGTACCTACCATGATATCATTGCTATTAGGAATAGCATGGGCATTAGGTTTTAAAATAGTACCCACCTTAATTTCAGGAAAAGTGATGCCCAACTTTGTAGTAAACTGCTGATCCACAAGTTCGGTCACGTAAAGGGCTTGTTTAGATGACACCCACGCAGAACTATTGTCCCAGGTGGAAGCATCTGATGTAGTAGGAATCAAATTAGAATCCCAATTGTAAAACATATCGTTAAAGTTTTGAAAAACTTTTATTCTGTTATCGTGGGAACTCAAATAACTGAGTCCATTGTCACTATAATTGTTTAATTGGACTGTACCATAGTTTCTTGTATTAGCTGAGAGCGGAATGAGCTGATTTTGCTTGATATATACTACACCATCAAGTGCATCTATATAAGCATCTTTGTACTCGATATCGGTATATTTGACTTTCCAAACCAACCTAAATTCCTTAGTAAACCGATTAGTAATGATGAGTTCACTATTATATATCGAATCTGCAGTCAAAATACTCTTGAAAGCACTTACCGGTATTTCAGGCGTAGTGTCTGTTTCTATATCAGTAAATAGATTAGGAGAAAATAGAGAAACTTTACCTGTATCTTCCGCTATCAGATACCCACCACTTTCTACTCGGATTCCTTTATAAAATTGTTGATAATATTTATATTTCTTTTGAGCATTTAAGTAGCTGGTATTTTCTCTTTTTTTAGAAAAAGAAAATTCCGGTTTGATACTTAATAGTTGCAAAATATCCTTCTCTGTCACATAGCGGTCATGCTTTATATGAATAGTGCCATCAGCGTCTATTTTGTCAGCTATATCCTTCAATGGTGAAGGTACATTTTTCATAAAGCTATTGGCATCCTCGTGGATAAATTCCGCTTTTTGAACCCTATTCTGACCAAAGGCACTTAAACCCCAAAATAAAAACAATAAGATGAACGACGAGTAAATTAAATGGTGCTTCATAATAAATCAATTTTAAGTATAGAAACAATATTCGAAGAGATTCAATACCAAATCCATGAATTAGAATGCTGGATGCAAATCACAAATGCAACTTTTAATTAAACAATAAATTATCCATCACAAATATAGGATTTTCAAAATTAAATTCTAAAGTTTCGGAGATAAAATTCTGGTTTTTTCTTAAACTTTCACCTTTTAGATCGATTTGTTATGCACACTTAGGCATCCTTATCATCTGCCGATTGCAATAAATCGTTTACCTTTGCATTGTCGGGTGATTTTTTTTGATTCTTACTGGTAGAAATATCCGGTTGCTCATCATTATGTACAGGTTGAGAACCGAAGACGAATCCTTTGGCATCCGTGCTGACATAGATAGCATCACCTGCGACATATTTTCCACTCAGAATATCTTTAGCCAGCGCATTGACGATTTCACGCTGAATGACACGTGCCATTGGTCTGGCTCCAAATTCAGGTTCATAACCTAAATCAGCCAGTAAGTTCATGGCAGTATCACTAAACTGAAGACTTATTTCCTGCTTGATGAGATTCCTGGTAAGCTTCTTAATCATTAATGAAGCGATCTGTTTAATTTCCTCTTTGGTCAAAGGCATAAACATGATTTTCTCATCAATCCGGTTAAGAAACTCCGGACGCATATTCTCTTTGAGCATATTCAGAATTTCAATCTTCGTAGTTTCAATGATTTCTTCCCTGTGTTTATCACCTACAGCATCAAGATCTTCAAAATTTTCGAGTATCGTCTCACCACCCATGTTGGAAGTCATAATGATGATGGTATTTTTGAAATTGGCAATACGACCTTTATTGTCTGTCAACCGGCCATCATCCAGTACCTGCAATAAAATATTAAAGGTATCCGGGTGTGCTTTTTCAATTTCGTCAAGTAAAACAATGCTGTAAGGTCGGCGTCGTACTGCTTCTGTCAACTGTCCACCTTCATCATATCCTATATATCCCGGAGGCGCACCTATCAACCTGGAAACGGTATGTTTTTCCTGATATTCACTCATGTCAATACGGGTAATAGCCGATTCATCGTCAAAAATAACCTCTGCGAGTGCTTTTGCCAGTTCTGTTTTACCAACGCCTGTAGGTCCTAAAAACAAAAACGAACCGATGGGTTTTTTATCATCCTGAAGTCCTGCACGGCTTCTTCTTACAGCATCTGAAACAGCAATAACGGCTTCATGCTGACCAATTAGACGTTTACCGATTTCTTCTTCAAGGTGCAATAGTTTTTCCTTTTCACTTTGCATCATTCTTGATACGGGTATCCCTGTCCACTTAGATATTACATCCGCTATATCGTCTGCAGTAACTTCTTCGTTTGTAAATCTGCTGTCTTCCGGTAATTGCTCCAGTTTTTCAGTAGCTACTTTCAGCATAGCTTCCTTTTCTTTCAGGTCTCCGTATCTGATCTTAGCTACTTTTTCATAGTCGCTTTCCCGCTCTGCTTTTTGTGCTGCATATTCAAGCTGATCGATTTCTTTACGGATTTTCTGGATGGTATCCACGATTTCCTTTTCTGATTTCCAGGCTGCTTTTACGCTGTCCAGTTTTTCTTTGAGATTGGCTATCTGTTCATTGATACTATTGAGTTTTTTAGTGTCATTCTCTTTTTTGATAAACTCTCTTTCAATTTCCAGCTGGCGCAATTTTCTTTCCAGTTCATCAACTGCTTCGGGTACTGAATCCAGTTCAAGACGTAGTTTTGCAGCCGCTTCATCTATCAGATCTATGGCTTTATCCGGCAATTTTCTATCCGGTATATATCTGTGGGACAATTCAGCAGCAGCAATGAGTGCTTCATCCAATATGCCTATCTGATGGTAAACTTCGTATTTCTCCTGAATTCCTCTTAAAACGGAAATCGTATCTTCGACTGACGGTTCGTCAATGGTAACGGTTTGGAACCTTCTGACCAATGCCTTGTCATTTTCAAAATACTTTTGGTATTCATCCAGTGTAGTAGCACCTATCGTTCTCAGTTCGCCACGTGCCAAAGCGGGTTTTAATATGTTGGCAGCATCCATGGCTCCCTGGCCACCACCTGTACCTATCAGGGTATGTATTTCGTCAATAAATAATATCACCTCACCTTCCGAACCAATGACTTCATTGATTACACTCTTCAGCCTTTCTTCAAATTCACCCTTGTACTTGGCACCTGCAACGAGAGCAGCCATATCGAGTGTGAAAATTTTCTTGGTTTTCAGGTTTTCAGGCACATCATGCTTGACGATTCTCCATGCAATACCTTCGACGATAGCCGTTTTTCCGACTCCGGGATCACCCAGCAAAATGGGGTTGTTCTTTTTTCTCCTTGACAAAATGTGCAGTATCCTCCTGATCTCTTCATCTCTGCCGATGATAGGATCCAGTTTTCCGCTCTCAGCCAGTTCATTCAGATCTACGGCATATTTTTTCAAAGCATTGTACTGATTTTCGGCATTCTGGTCGGTAACATTTCTGCCTTTTCTCAGTTCGCTGATAGCAGATTTTAAATTATCAACGGTCATTCCATGATTTTTGAGCAAAGAAGCAGTGCTGTCATTTCCCATAAGGATACCCATTAATATCAACTCGATGGATATGTATTCATCACCAAAGTCTTTAAGCAGGTTTTTGGCTGCAGACAAGGCCTTATTAGCGTCATTAGTCAGATATTGTTTATCTGTACCTTCTACTTTAGGGTATTTTTCCAGTTCTATATTGATTTCTTTTTTTATCATGGGAATATTTACACCCACCTTATTAAAAAGAAATTCTGCAAGTTTATTGTCAGTATCAAAGATTCCTCTGACAAGATGTATGGTGTCCACGCTTTGCTGACCCAGGGCACCAGCAGCCTGCTGAGCCTTAAGAATCACTTCCTGTGCGTTGACAGTAAAATTATCGTATGTCATATGTATATTTTATTTTACAATACTATATCAAAATATTTACCAATTTCAAATAAGTGACAATTTGTCGTATTCAACTGAATATTAATGACAAAAAGTCTCAGAACAGGAGTGTATTAAATACTTTTTATCCTGTTCTGAGACTTTTTCATGTATGATCAATCAACATATTTATACTTCTATTCTATCCTCAGCAACTTGATTACCTGGTCGAATTCCCTGGATTTTATTTTGCAGTAAAATACACCCAACCGGCCTTTTAGCTGACTGTTGCTGATTGTAATCCTGTTAAGACCAGCAGGTAAGTTTTGGATTTCAGATGAAATCATCCTACCTTCTGCATCGTAAATCGTTACTGTAATATTATCAGACATTGTCTGTCTCAATTCAATGACTGTTTCTTCATTGAATGGATTGGGTTTGTTTTGTAGAAGGTATGTCTGTTGATTAGAAGCTGCATTTCTGAATTGTAACAGTAATGGTAATATTTCCAAATCTGAATTATATAGTTCAGCATGCAGTTTATTTCCGGATATTTGGATTGCATCCTGACTGATTATATTTTTCTTAGGTAAAGCAATAACATTGAATAAAACATCACCTTCCTTAAGGGTCAATTCCTGAGATGTATTGAAGGATATATTGACGAATGAACGACCTTTTTCAGTAAAATAATGGATATTTTCCTGTCTTAGTGGTAGTTTTTCGGCTTCTATTCCCCTGAAGTCGATATCATTATGCAACTCAATAGTAAACTGCAGCCCGGTAATTGACAGATTTCTGTCAATACTAAATGGTATATCTGTAAGAATGTTGGATTTGAGCCCGGTATTTTCTACTATCATCCATGTACTGACATCAGCCCGGGATTGTAGCTGACCAGAAAGATCTGCGGAAACTGTACCATTGACATCACCGGTTTTAATGGCTATGAAATCAGAAGCATTCATATTATGTTCTACATTCTCATACAACAGGTTGTCTTTAAAGAACCATGGATTTTCCGGATTTTCAAATGCATAATGTGCATCAACAAATTTCCATGGATCACTTTTACTGAATTTATCGGTAATTCCCAAAATCATTTTGCGTAATTCTGTCAAATCGGATGCTGTAACTGAATTGCTGTTATTGACATCAGCGGCTATGATTTTATAGGGCGATTTCAGTGTTTCGATACCCAGGATATGTCTTTGTATCATTACGAGATCCAGCGTGGTAATACCTGTCAGTGGCTTGTCTTCTTTTGCAGGTTTTAACTGATAGTCATTAAACATTTCCAGACCGTCAAATGCATAGGTGCCATCTGTTTTGGTCATTTTATTACCTTCTGTTTCGCCACCTTCGATGACTATTTTTACATCAGAAATGCTGGCTTTTTCTTCAGTATATACGGACCCTTCGATGACGATTTTTCCGGATGAACTGCATACATTCTGATTGTCCTGAACGTGCAGATTCGTAACTGTCATGGATTGGTTTCCTTCCAGGTCTGTCACCCATAATTCAATCCTTCGATTACCTAAACTGTCACATGTAAACACACGTTGGGTATCGTTAATATCAGATGAAAACGAATATTTAAGCTTGTTGGCAGGTGTACAGTTGTCAGAACTTTCACGATTGAAATCTTTAGCCCATATAGTTCCAATGCCAGGATACATCAAATTCATAGCCAATCCATTGATGGCTACAGGAGTTGGTGCCTTACAATCCTTTACCGTAAATAAGAAGGAACACTGCGCCGTATTTCCACAACCGTCAGTTGCTTCCCATGTCATTTTATGCTTCCCTATCGGATAGTTTTTTGTAACAGTAGCTCCTGTACCGCTGTAGTCGGGTGCTCCTCCATTATTATCTATATCTATTTTATATTTCCAGCGAATAATGACCGGAATGCAGTCATCTGTTCCTGAGGCATTGAATGTTACCGAATTGGCTGTACATCCATTGCCCGTGCAGATAATCGTATCCCTGCAAACTTTTGGGTTAATGACTGGTGGAATAGTATTCTTAATATAAATGTTCTGAACAAAAGTCCATTTACCAGGAGAATTGGGTTCGTTTTTTCTGTACTGGCACCAATCCAAAACTGTCCATGAACGGCGTATGGCCTTACAATACAGAGGATGGTCAAATGAAAGATCTTCATATGATGCAGCTGCCATACTGCAATTATCATTATTGATATCCGGTCTTCCTGTTAATGAAGGATCAGGAGCAGAACTACTGCAATCGCTGACTTCTACACTTTCTTTTGGCCATGTTATATCCGTTACATCCATAGGATCTGCATCAATTACATAGATAGTCTGTGTATATGTAACTGTATTTCCAGCCTTATCTGTTATGACAAAATCCCTGAATATCTTACCAGTTTTGCACATGGATAATGCATTCCGGTAGGATGATGTAACGACTGCATCCGGACAGTTATCAGTATATACGCCATCTTTACCTGCATTACCTGAAGGTGGATAATAGCTATTGGGATCACTGATTATGATATCCTGCCGATCACTTTCCCGGACTACAAACGTACCGAAATCACTTAAATCATTCAGATTTAGCGGATATTCACAACTTACGGAAATGTCCGGTAATGGCGTACTAATAACAGGAGGTTTTTTATCCTGAACAACTACGGATGTCATGCATTCTGTATAATTGTTGTATTTATCATACACCCTTATTATTATGGTAATTGTATCATTTACATCATCACAGCAAAACTGAACATAATTGCCAAAATCATCTGGTGTACTTCCTCCGCATATATTACCCATTCTTCTTACCTGATATGTCAACGGGCCACCGCAGTTGTCACTGGCTTCCTTAATAAAACCGGATGCCGGCAATTCCGGATCATCAACGATAGATATAAATCTGGGATCCTTACATACGATATTGGGACCCGTTTTATCTTTGGCTGTAACTGTAGCTGTACATGTAGCTGTATTACCTGCATTATCTGTAACTGTAAATGTGAAAATGTGAAGCTGACCATGAGAGGATACCATAAATGTGCCCGGAGCAGGTGATTGTACAACACGCTGAATACTACAGTTGTCAGATACGGTTACATCTTTGGTTAAATCAGGTACAGTGAGATTACAGTTTTCATTCAGAGATACCTCGATATTTCCCGGACAATTGATCGTCGGTTTTTCAAGATCCTGAACAGTAATCGTCTGTGAACATGTAGCCGTATTACCACTTGCGTCCGTAACAGTCCATACTACTATATTACTACCAACCGGGAAAGCAGTTGATGTAGTAACAGTGGCATTATGGAAGGTTGCAACCGGATTGCCTGCACTGCAATTGTCCGTTACCAATGCAATGCCTAAATTTACATTTGTAGCATAACATACACCCGGATTGGAGTTAACCGTAATATTGGGTGGACAGGTAATGGTGGGTTTTTCACGATCCTGAACGGTAACCGTCTGTGAACATGTAGCCGAATTACCGCTTGCATCCGTAACAGTCCATACTACTGTATTACTACCAACCGGGAAGGCGGTCGATGAAGTCACAGTGACATTATTGAAGGTTGCAACCGGATTGCCTGCACTGCAATTGTCCGTTACCACAGCAATGCCTAAATTTACATTCGTAGCATAACATAGACCTGGATTGGTATTGACCGTAATATTGGGTGGACAGGTAATTGTCGGTTTTTCAAGATCTTCAACGGTAATTGTTTGTGAGCAGGTTGCTGTATTCCCTCCTAAGTCCGTGACTGTCCATATTACAGTATTGACACCTAAGGGAAATTGCGTATTACCAGTTATGGGTACTCCGTTCAACGTGGATACCAATGGATCGATTATAAGACAATTGTCCTGAACCGTCGGTGTACCCAAACCAACATTTGTAGCATAACAAACGCCTGCATCAACATCAACTGTAATGGATGGAGGACAGGAAATGGTAGGTGGAGTAATATCTCTGACCGTTACTACCGATGTACAGGTACTGGAATTTCCACATACATCTGTTACTGTTAAAACAATTGTAACCTGTCCGCCTGCTGCCACATCATTGCAACCAAAGAACAGATTGCGGTCAGCCGTAAAAGTTAAAGGACCACCACAGTTATCTGAACTGCCATTATCCAGAGAGTCGGCATCTATACTTACCATTCCTGTTGGTTCAAGATTGACGGTTATATCCTTACATATTGCTATAGGAGGAACATTATCATTAATGAATATAGTTTGAAAGCAAGTGTCCCGGTTACCGGTAGTATCGGCAATCGTATAGTATCTGTGTATATTGACCTTGTTAGGACACGTTTGTGTGATAATACTGTCTTTAATAAACTTAAAAGATGTACTGTCCAGTGCTGTATCGTCAGTTACCGTACCTCCGGCAAGTATAAATGCTTCCAAATCGGGGTATGACTGTGGTGGTGAACACGTTACTTTTATGGTATCCGGGCAAGTAATTACCGGCGGTGTATTGTCAAATACGGTAATACTCATACAGCATTCAGCTGTATTACCTGACAGATCGGTAGCTGTCCAGCATACCACTGTGGTTCCCAATGGATAGTCACCGGATGCATCATCCGGGTCAGAGCTATAAGGTGAATTATGGGTAAAAGTAATCAGATTATCTGCTGTACAGTTGTCTGAGGCTGTGGGTTTATCTATATCCACATGTGTATAGCCGCTTTGCATGGCTCCTCCTGCAATGTTACCTATCGATACATCAGCAGGACATACTATTTCAGGTTCTTTTTTTTCTGTGATATTAATATTTGGAATGCAAATGGCAGATGTTGTAGTACCATTACTGCATACTTCTGTTACATTCCAGAAAAGTTGATAATTACCAACTTGCCAAAACCCAAGATCAATAGTCGCCGGATATGGCTGAGTCAGTGTATCAATTGTTCCGTTTGGCAGCGTATAGGACAGAAAAGTTATTGAACAGGTAATACTGCCAACATTGACTGAAGTTGGAACATCAACAATTACGTGTGCTACACAATTGGTATCTGCTTCCAAATTCAGGGAACTTGGACATACAATAGCATCCGGAGATACCAAAGATGTTGAAACATCTGTTTTTTCAGATAAAATAACTTTGAATAAATGGGATTTTTGGTTTATACTGTATAGCAGGCCGGTTATAGTCATGGCTGATATAAGCAATACTAGAATTCTTCGGTTCATGGCAAATTTGTTTACTCATTAATAATATCAAGTTGTGTTTTTGGGTGGGACCAACCAGTATTATGTCGATATTATTTGTAAAACAAAGATTGTACCAATTTTATGTATATTTAAAATATTTAATATGTATAAATTATTTTTATGATTTATACCTGCAATATAATGCTGAAAAGATATAAAAAATATATGAAAATGGACTGTCTGTATTTTGAAGGAAAATTTCTAATTGAATATTATTTATGCTCTGATAAAGCAAATTATACTTTCTCCAGCCATTTTCTGGCATTCACGAATGCTTCTACCCACGGAGATACTTCATATTGTTCCTTGCCGGGAAAATATGCCCAGTTCCATGGAAATACTGATCTTTCAATGTGCGGCATCGTCACAAGATGTCTGCCATCTGCCGAACACATCATAGCCGTATTATAATCAGAACCATTGGGATTGGCAGGATAGCCAGGATATGCATATTTTGCAATGATATTATAGTCTTCTTCTTCCTGTGGCAATACAAATTTGCCTTCACCGTGAGAAACCCATACTCCAAGTGTACTTCCTGCCAGAGAAGACAACATTACAGAATTGTTTTCCTGAATGGTTACAGATGTGAAATTACACTCATACTTGTGTGAATCATTAAAGTGCATCTTGGGCTTAATGTTGTGGTCCGGGTAAATAAGTTCTAGTTCCATAAACAACTGGCAGCCGTTACAGATTCCGATACTTAGTGTATCTTTTCTTGCAAAAAATTTATTTAATGCTTCATTGGCTTTTTCATTATACCTGAATGATCCAGCCCATCCTTTGGCTGATCCCAGCACATCGGAATTGGAAAAGCCTCCTACTGCTCCTATAAACTGTATATCTTCCAGATTTGCCCTGCCCTGAATCAGGTCAGTCATATGAATATCAATCACATCAAATCCCGCCAGATACATAGCATTTGCCATTTCTCTTTCAGAATTACTGCCCTTTTCACGTATGATGGCGGCTTTTATGCGCTTACCCTGAGGCAATTCTGGTTTTATACCCCGAAAGTTTTCAGGGAAATGAAATCTCAAGGGTTGATTTTTATAATTATCGTATCTTTCTTTGGCTTTGTCCGTTCCTGCCTGATGGGTATCCAGCAAATATGAAGTTCTGTACCATATATCCCTGTATTGTGATATGTCGAGATTGTATTTGTCTCCGTGATTTTCAACGGATAAAACGGCATTTGCTGTAACATTACCTATTTTGTGGTAAATGATTTTTTGTCCATCGAGTATAGTTTCAATTACTTTCTCTTGCTCATTTTTTGCCTGAAAAACGATTCCGGCGTTTTCAGCAAACAATAACCGAATGGAATCGGTGCAATGGAGGCTGTTCAGTTGGATATTCATTCCGGTATCTACACTACTGAAGCACAATTCCAGCAAAGTCGTAATGAGTCCACCGCTGCCGATATCATGACCTGCTACGATTAATCCGTCACGCACAAGTTGCTGAATGGCATTGAATACTGTAACAAATCCGGCACTGTCCGTTACATCCGGACTCACAGTACCGATTTTATTCAGAATCTGCCCGAATGCAGATCCGCCTAAACTATAGTTGTCAAATGACATATTGATATAGTACATCGCACCTTCACCTAATTGTACTACCGGCTCTATTACTTTATGGATATCCGTACAGTGTGCAGCAGCACTTATGATAACCGTACCGGGTGCCATAACTTCCTGATCTGGATACTTTTGTGTCATGGACAAGGAATCCTTTCCAGTAGGAATATTGATTTCTAATCCGATAGCAAAATCTGAGCATGCCTGAACAGCTTTGTACAGCCGGGCATCTTCACCGGCATTTTTACATGGCCACATCCAGTTTGCAGAGAGGCTTATCCCTTTTATCCCATCTTTTAACGGTGCCCAGATGATATTTGTCAATGCTTCAGCTATACTGTTCCGGCTTCCTGCTTCAGGGTTGATAAGGCCGCTTACAGGTGCATGACCAATAGATGTAGCTATACCATATTTGCCGGTGTAATCCATTGCCATTACACCACAGTTATTTAAAGGCAACTGTACAGGTCCGCAACACTGTTGTTTCGCAACTCTTCCACCTACACACCTGTCGACTTTATTGGTTAACCAGTCCTTGCAGGCAACCGATTCGAGTTGCAGTACTTCCCTGAGATACAATTCAAATGCATCACTATGGTATTTAATTTCATCATACTGCTTCTGAACTGAATTGTCCTTAATTACCAATTTCGGACTGGAGCCGAATAAATCTTTCAGATTGAGGTCTATAGGTTTGACATTGCCTGCTGCTGAATGAAAGACGAACCGGTTGTCACTGGTTACTTTTCCAACAGTATACAGTGGTGAACGTTCTCTTTCTGCTATTTTGACAAGCATGGGCAGTTGTTTTTCAGCTATGACAAGCCCCATTCTCTCCTGAGATTCATTGCCGATTATTTCTTTTGATGACAGAGAATGATCTCCTACTGGCAGTTTATCCATTTCAATCAGACCACCTGTGGCTTCAACCAGCTCTGACAGACAATTCAGGTGTCCTCCTGCACCATGGTCGTGTATGGATACAATCGGATTATTATTACTTTCTACCAAAGATCTTACCGTATTGGCGACTCTTTTCTGCATTTCAGGATTGGATCTCTGTATGGCATTGAGTTCTACTTTAGACTTGAAAGCACCGGTATCTGCTGAAGAAACGGCTGCTCCTCCCATCCCGATACGATAATTGTCGCCACCCAGAATGACAACATCATCTCCTGCTTCAGGTGTCTGCTTCAAAGCCTGTTCTGCTTTTCCGTAACCGATACCTCCTGCAAGCATGATAACTTTGTCAAATCCCTGTACTGAAGTATTATCGTCATGTTCGAAAGTGAGTAATGAACCCGTAATCAATGGTTGTCCAAATTTATTTCCAAAGTCAGAAGCTCCGTTGGAAGCTTTGATAAGAATGTCTAATGGTGTCTGATACAACCATGGGCGAATCTGTATTTTTTGTTCCCACACCCTTGTATCCTCCAGTCGCGGATAGGAAGTCATATAAACAGCCGTACCAGCCAGCGGAACAGAGCCCTGACCTCCCGCCATCCTGTCTCTGATCTCACCTCCTGTACCCGTAGCGGCACCATTGAAAGGTTCGACTGTAGTAGGAAAATTATGTGTTTCTGCTTTTAGTGATAAAACCGAATTAAACTTACTTTCTCTGTAAGAAGATGGTATGTCACCGCGTTCAGGTGCAAATTGTACTGCTTCCGGGCCTTTTATGAAAGCTACATTATCCTTATAGGCTGATATGATATCATTCGGATGAGTCCTTGAAGTCTTTTTGATTAATCCGAACAAACTGTCAGGCATTTCCACACTATCGATGACAAAGGTGCCATTGAATATTTTATGCCGGCAATGTTCAGAATTTACCTGCGAAAATCCAAAAACTTCAGAATCAGTTAGTTTTCGCCCCATTCTTGTTGCAAGATCTTCTAAAAAAACAACCTCATCTTCACTGAGCGACAGCGATTCCGATATGTTGTAAGCGGCGATATTATCTATCCACTGTACAGGTTCCGGGTGTAAATCAGTATCAAAAATGTGCTGGTTCAAACTCTTGTAATGCTGAAGTAGCATTGAATCAAACTGTCCGTCTCCAAGAGAAAAAAATTGTTCTATCCTTTGAATACCTTCTATCCCCATGTTTTGACAAATCTCTACTGCATTGGTACTCCAGGGTGTAATCATTGAAGCTCTCGGACCTTTGAAATCTCCCTGTACTGAAGTCTCATCCAGATATTCAGCCCCTCCGAACAGCCATACTAATTTGGAAATATCATCCGTTGATAAAGAAGATGCATTGTGTACTGCGTAAATTAACTGGTCGTTTTGCAAAAAGAAATGAATCATTGGAGCGTAAAATTTAAGGTAATTTTAGTAGTGCAAAGTTCATCATTATTTAGAGTATAAAAAAAGAAATGGATTTAAAAGTTAGCCATTCGCATAAATGAATGGATTATTAGCCGGAAAACCTTCGTTTTAAGCGTCATTTGATGTAGCATAAATGTTCATAATAAATTGTACCATTGCGATATTTTGGCAATGTTCTTTAATACGTTATACAATCTTTGCTTTTAAGATAATAACCTGAATCCTTTAGTTTGCTTAAATTTCCATTTGTATCAACAGTAACAATAATACTTTGCTTGGTTTCAGGGCAAATACTATAGATCATAACTTTTAGTTTGTAACCATATTGAGTTTGTTCAAATCCATTACCTTTTGAATCTGAATCGATAGCATAATCATGGATTCTGGCGATTAGAAATGCTTCATATTCATTTTCTATTTTCCCGATAAATTCCTTTAGCTCATCCTTATTCTGTACAATATGCCATTTGTTGTTTTCAATATACAGGATTCTGTAATTGTAATCCAATGGTTGATAACCTTTAAATATTCCTTCAGGATTAAGATTGTCATGAAGAGGAATCTGAGTACTTAAATTTTGATTACCATCTGAAAAAATCTTTTCCGGTGTAAATCCCGAAAGATAATCTATTTGCCAGTATTCTATTGTGGAATCTGGTTTTATTTGCTTTAATAAATGCTCATCTCCGATATATTTATCAGGAATTTTTTCAAAATTTTCAAAACAGGAAACTAATGAAAACAGGAATATTACAATAAATGCAATTTGTTTTAACATACGTAAGGGTTAAATTATCGTCTACTGTAATCATTAGCAAAAGTCAGCATATATTAGCTTATATGTATTTTGCTTTTTAAATCACATTTATTTTTCAGGTATCTGTTTCAGAATCTCCAGCGTATATTTCCAGAATTTTACAACAGAAGCAATGCTTACCCTTTCATCCGGCGAATGTGCGCCTTTTATCGTTGGCCCGTAGGAAATCATATCCATACCGGGATAATTTCTACCTAAGATACCACATTCCAGACCTGCATGACAAGCTACTACTTTAGCGTTTTCACCATGCATTTTTACATATATATCCGATAGAACCTGAAGTATCGGTGAATGGATATTGGGTGTCCATCCCGGATATTCTCCGCTAAAAGTCACATTGAAACCAGCCAGTTCAAAAGCAGCTTTCAGACTTTGCGCCACATCCGTTTTGGAAGATTCGACAGAAGACCTTGTGAGGCAAAGTATCCTGGCCTTTCCTGTTTTGATATCTATACGTGCGACATTATTGGAAGCTTCCACAAGATCTGCAATGTCCGGGCTCATTCTGAATACGCCATTATGTGCAGCGTACACAGCATTGAGTATTGATTGCTGGTCCTGTGCCACCATAACCTGTTCGGGTGTTTGAGTTGTTGCAATATCTATGGTCAGATTAGGCTCAACAGTTACAAATTCTTCCTTTATATCCTTGACAAGCTTGTTGAAATGCTCTTCAAAAGCTGGTATATCAGCTGATGCAACGGCAATTACTGCGTTACTTTCACGTGGTATGGCATTGCGCAGACTACCGCCTTCAAATGAAGCCAGTCTTACGGATGTGTTGGGATTGTACAATAATCTGTTCATGATCTTATTGGCGTTGCCACGCCCAAGATGGATGTCGATGCCGGAGTGCCCACCCTGCAATCCTTTAACCGTTATCTGAAATCCCCGGAATGCCATCAAATCAGGAAGGGTTTCATATGCATAGGTGCGTTCTGCAGTAACATCCATTCCGCCAGCACAGCCTATATCGATTTCGTCATCTTCTTCCGTATCGAGATTGAGCAATATCTGACCCTGAAGTACGCCTCCCTGTAATCCCAGTGCGCCTGTCATACCGGTTTCTTCATCAATGGTAAACAATGCTTCAATAGCGGGATGTTCGATATCTGAAGCACTTAATATGGCCATTATTGTAGCAACACCGATACCGTTATCTGCACCTAAAGTTGTACCTTTTGCTTTTACCCAGTCACCGTCGGTATACATTTCTATACCCTGCGTGTCAAAATCAAAGTCTGTATCATTATTTTTCTGGTGAACCATATCGAGATGGGACTGCAGTATCACTGCCGTTCTGTTTTCCATCCCTGGAGTTGCCGGTTTACGTATAATGACATTACCTACTGCATCTTTGAATGATTCAAGTCCCAGTTTTTTACCGAATTCGAGCATGTGGGCTATAATGCGTTCTTCTTTTTTGGATGCTCGTGGAATGGCGTTGATTTCTGCAAAATAATTCCAGAGTGAATGGGGTTCTAACTGACGGATGATTGATGACATGGATAAGATGATTTTGTTAAAAGATATTACAAAATAACAGATTTTTCTACGATTAAGCAAAGAATAAAAGACATTTAAAGACATTTTTATAAAAATCTTAAACGAATTAATTATACCTTTATCCCAATTTGAAAATACAGTGACTATGAATCACCATCTTTATACTCAGTTTTTGGATGCTAAGACCAAGGGTCAGAAGAAATTTGTAGTGCTGATAGATCCGGATGAGATTAAGCTTGGTAAGATATCCAAAGTTCTGGATACCTCAATTTATGCAGGTGTGGATTATTTTTTTGTTGGTGGCAGTCTGATAGTGAATAATATGCTTGACCATGTTATACAAACCATCAGAGAACTGTGCGATGTTCCCGTTGTTATATTTCCCGGCAATCCGTATCAGATTAGTAACCACGCCGATGCAATACTGTATTTATCCCTGATATCGGGTAGAAATCCTGATTTGCTCATTGGCAATCAGGTCATTTCAGCACCCATGCTTAAAAACAACAATATTGAGGTTATATCAACAGGGTATATGCTCATAGACGGCGGCAGTACTACCAGTGTACAGTATATGAGTAATACTTTACCCATTCCCGCTCATAAAGACGATATAGCATTATGTACAGCTATGGCGGGAGAAATGCTGGGATTGAAGCAAATATTTATGGATGCCGGCAGTGGTGCTTTACATCCTGTTTCGGCATCGATGATACATACAGTCAGTTCTAATACGGATATTCCCCTGATAGTAGGAGGAGGTATCGATACGCCTGAAAAAGCTGCTGTCAGTGCTGCTGCCGGAGCAGATATGATAGTGGTAGGCAATGCTATAGAGAAAGAACCTTCACTTATCCGCGAGTTGGCCATAGCAATCCATGAAACCGCAAGTGTCAGGAAAACCAATATATTTCAATGACAGGCATAGTAATCAAATCCACCGGAAGCTGGTATAATGTACTGACCGATGAGGGAATTACAGTTCCGTGCAGAATAGTGGGAAAATTCAAACAGGACAACCTCAAACTGACCAACCCCATAGCTGTCGGTGATAACGTGCAAATCGAGATGGAAGATGCAGATGATACAAAAGGAATCATCAAATCGATTCTGCCAAGAAAAAACTATGTTGTCCGGCAGTCACCCCGTAAAAAGCATCAGTTACATTTCCTGGCAAGTAATGTGGATCAGGTACTTATTATTGTTACCATACGGGAACCCAATCTGAAAATCGGATTTATAGACCGTTTTTTAGTAATGACCGAACCCTACTCCATACCTGCTATTATTGTATTCAACAAATGCGATATATACCTGCCTGAAGATGAGTTGGTATACAGTGAGTTAAAGGAAATATACACTAAGATTGGATATACTATAGTGCTGACTTCAGCAGCAGAAGGTACCGGAATAGATACACTGCGGGGTATGCTCCGCAATAAAACAACCTTGGTTTCCGGTCAGTCAGGCGTGGGGAAATCCACTTTGGTCAATGCCATAGAACCAGGACTGAATCTCCGTACTGATGTTATTTCCGAACATTCTGGCAAGGGGCAGCACACAACTACCTTTGCGGAAATGCTCCCACTTTCCATTGGTGGAAGTATTATTGATACGCCGGGAATCAAAACACTTTCATTTTCGCATCTAGAGGTCATGGACATAGCGCACAACTTCAGGGAGTTTTTTGCCAGGTCTGGCCAATGCAAATATGCCAACTGCACGCATCGCAATGAACCGCATTGTGCAGTAAAAAGTGCTGTTGAAACAGGCGAAATCAGTTTTTTCAGATATCAGAATTACCTAACGCTCCTTGATGAAGTCGAAGACCAGAATTACTGGGAAAGACACAAAGATGTCTGATGTTTTTTAAGAACCTATAATTTTGTGCAGTATGTCATTAATTCTGGAAAGTGCACTTGACGGACTGATGGATTTGTTTTGAATTGCATCGGATAGTGTCTTGAAATTCGACCTGAATTCGGGATGGTTGAATACCAGTTCTTCAATGAGTTCTTTGGATTTTGTATAAAACCACCTTTGATTCTGCTGCGTTCTTTTATCAGAAAAAAGATGCTGATACAGCATTTTTTCCTTAAACTGAGCGATAGCAAGAAAGACGTCATCCAAGCCTCTTTCTTCAGTGGAAGATACGAGTATGATGGGCATTTTCCAGCCTTCCAGAGGATGGTGAAATAATTGAATTGCATTCCGGTAGGTTATTTTGGATTGTTTTGCCAGACTATGCAGGGCACCGTCTGCCTTATTGATGACAAAAATATCTGCATTTTCCATAATGCCTCTTTTGATACCCTGAATTTCATCACCGGCTCCCGGCTGCAGCAGCAAAATGTTGACATCAGACATAAACCCTACTTCTATTTCGGATTGTCCTACACCTACTGTTTCTATTAATACCATATCATAACCGGCAGCCTCACACATTTCTATTGTTTCTTTGGTATGAATGGCTGTTCCGCCCAGCATAGTTCCGGATGCTGTAGGTCGTATAAAAGCTTCTTCCCGGGTTGAAAGGTTCGGCATCCTCGTTTTGTCGCCAAGTACGCTACCCTGATTGACCTGGCTGCTTGGGTCTATGGCAAGAACGGCTACCTTGTGTCCCTGACTGATACAATAACAACCGAATGCCTCTATAAATGTACTCTTTCCAACACCGGGTGTACCAGTGATGCCTACCCGTATGGTAGAAGTATTGTCATTTTTAAAATGGTTGAGAATCTCTGTTCCCAGTGCCCTTTTATCAGGTACGCTGCTCTCCAGTAACGTAATACTTTCACTTAGGATATATCTGTTTCCAGCTTTTATACCGTCAATATAGTAAGCTATGTTACGCTGCTGCTTAGGTTGTAACTGCTTATGGATATCCGGATTAAAAACAGGTGGTACAGACATGGTCATTTAAAAGAATACACTACAAAGATATTGAATTAGCCTGAGACAAGGACTAAATCTCACAATTTATTGATTGCTTTTTACTTTGAGCTCAAAGCAGGTAATCTCCGGCCACATACCTACACGACCCGGAAATCCCAAGAAGCCAAATCCGCGGTTGACGTATAAATGTCGGTCATGCTCAGTATATAAACCCAACCATTTTTCATACCGGTACTCCGCAGGTGACCACTTGAAATTTTTCAATTGTACCCCAAACTGAAATCCATGTGTATGGCCGCTCATCGTGAGATGTATTTTTTTATGGAAGTGTTTTATCTGCTCATCCCAGTGTGTGGGATCATGCGACATCAATACGTTGAATGTACCATCAGCCAATCCTGCTGTTGCCTTTGCCAGGTCTCCCTTTTTAGGAAACCATTTGTCTCTTCCCCAGTTTTCAACACCTATTATCTGAATAGATTGATTATCGATGGTGATGGTACGGTTTGTATTATTGAGCAGTTCAAACCCCATCCTGGTATGTTTGTTTGCAAAATCTTCATAATAGGCTTTTTCTGCTTCCGGATTATTACGGTCATAGACACCGAGATAATCGTGATTGCCGGTGACAGAAAATTTACCATATCTGGCTTTTATATTGGCAAAAATATCGAGATAAGGATCGATTTCATCTTTTTCAAAATTGACCAAATCCCCTGTAAAAACCACAATATCCGGATTTAATGCATTGATTTTTTCAATGCCCAATGCCACTTTTTCGTGATTATCAAAACTACCTGCATGTATGTCCGAAATCTGTATAATTCTGAACCCATCGAATGCTTCAGGTAATTCGCTGAATTCCAGTCCAACATTTTCAACAGTATATTTGTATTTGCCCCTGGTAATCCCGTAAAGCATACTCAGGAATAATGTTCCAGACAAAAACGTACCGGTAGTAGATATAAATCGTCTTCTTTCGGGTAGAAACATATGTTCTGCCTTCGAGGGTTGTGAACCGAAAAAGCTTTTAAAGTAATTCAGAATCCCAATCAGTATGCGGCCACTATCCTGAATAAGTAAGGTAAATGTAAAAAGTATTTTAGAAAAAAACAGTGCCATCAGCAATCCGGTAAGCATATTGACCGTTTCTGTTCTGTATATCGGCCTGTCATGTACAAAGTAATAAATCAGTCCGGCTAAAACTATATAACTCAATAAGGTAACAGAGATATACGAATACCTGAATATCCGGTACATTCTGTCTGATAAATTAAAACTCCTGGCAGCATAATAGCAGTATATGTCCTGAATGATAAAAAACAAAGCTACCAGCCCTAAAAATACTGATCTTCCCATATATACTTTTAAAATAACCGGAATTTACCTGTGAAGTAAATTATAAATCAGGGGACATACATACGTTTATCAAAAACAATACTTAAAAGCATTCCTGTATGATTATCTATATTCGACGCAATAATCCCTGGTGTGTATATCGGTAAACAAACAGTAAATTCAGGTTAATTGTTGTACAAACTGCTATGTTCTGTAAAGTTTTCCTGTGATTATCTCAAAACATCAATCAGTGGCTTACCTATGTTGCCATTGGGTTCCTGAATATGCAGTAATGCAGCAAGCGTCGGTGCAATATCTGTCATGTAGGCCGGTGCATGCGAGTTGCCCTGACGTATTCCCCAACCCATAAATACCAATGGTATATGACTGTCGTAAGGATTCCAGGCGCCGTGAGTCGTACCGGTTTTGTCTTTGTAGAATCCATACCACTGTGGTTCAAGAATAACCTGTATATCGCCACTTCTCTTGTAATTATAGCCATTGATAGACATGGATTTTATAGGTTCCGGAAAGCTGGACAGGCTCAATTGTTCCATATCGGCAGCAAAAGCCACACCATCCTGCTTTTTCAGGAAGTTAATAACGTACTGCTTGATTTTTTTGTCGTCTAGTTGCAGGGAATCAATGAGTTTATAGTCCAGAAACACCTGGTTGTTGGTCATGGTATAAACCAATTTTTTATGACCGAATGTTTTTATAAGTTGCTCTTCCAATGCCATTCCCAGTTCTTTTTTGTACAGGAAGCCACCATTCCCTTTCTCATCAGCTATATACTGGGGATTATGTGCAGCACCGTGATCTGCCGTTAGAAATACAGTATAATTTCCTTTGCCAACGTGATTGTCCAGAAAGGAAAAGAAATCGGCAAGGTCTTTATCCAGTCTTAGGTAGGTATCTTCTATTTTGGCTGAATTAATAGCAAACTGATGGCCGATATAATCCGTAGATGATAAACTTATAGCCATAAAGTCGGGAACATTAGCCGGGTTTTTTCCCATTTTTTCAAAGGTAAGCACCGTTTGTGCCAGCTTTAATGTAACCGTATTTCCAAAAGGTGTTGATTTTATTACATCTCTGTTCTTTTTAGCTGCTGCATCTTTCAGATTGATAGGAAAGCGCACATGCTCGCCCTTGACATAACTGCCCTCATACGGATTGTCGTCTTTAACCCTGTCGAAGTAAGTATTCAGAGGATACATCGGGCTCCAGCCTTCATCCAGGTATTTTTTGGTCAGGTCAGCTTTGTTGAAATCCCTGACATAACCCGGCAAATCATTCATATAGAAAGTACTGCTGACCCAGTTGCCGTCGACCATCCAGTAGGCAGCATCTGCAAAGTGTCCTGCAGGGAGAATGCCTCCCCGGTCTTTTAAGGAAATGCCGACTACCTTGGATTTGAAGTCTGTTGCCAGCTTCAGCTCGTCCGTAATAGTCGTAGTTAATAGATTGCGCGGCGACATTTTTCCTTCGAATTTATCAGGATCCAGACCTACACCCTTTACACTGTCATCCTGTGTACAGTACATGTCTTTTTGTGTGGCTCTGATCATGAAGTTATTGCCTGCAATCCCGTGAATAGCCGGAACACTTCCTGTATAAATCGTGGAATGTCCTATGGCTGTATAGGTAGGAATATAGGGGATTTGCGTGTTTTCAACGGCAAAACCCTGGTTTAACATACGCTTGAATCCATTATTGTTGTACCTGTCATAGTACTTGTACAAATAGTCCCAGCGCATCTGATCCACAACGATACCGACGACGAGTTTGGGACGGTCATTGTTGTTTTTAAGTTGTGCTTGTACATTTGAAAAATTCAATATGAAGATCAAAATGTAAATAAAATGGAAAATGCGTTTCATACTTTTTATATTATTTTAGTGCCAAAGTTAAGTATAATTATCGGGATTGAAGTATAGAACGGCTGGAATGTGTGTATAACAAATTACACTTTTATTGTAAAATCTTATTGCTTCACTATATTTTGTCGCCTTTTTTTGCTCTCACCTATTCCTTTGGAATGCTAACGCGGGCTTGGCTTTTACTTTTTTCATTGCCAAAAAAGTAAACAAAAAGTCCAGGTCAAAAAAGGCGATTGCAGGGCACCGTTCTCTTCATGGTCAAAATGCTTTTTCTATCGCATGCAGTGGTATTTTCCTGTGTTTACTGCTATTTTTGCGATAGACGCACTTTTGACATTACGATCACTATCGCTTGTTTTTGACCAGGCTTGTTTAAATCATACAGCCTAAATCAATAGCTTTTAACATTATTAAGAAAGAATGACTTACTTGGCTTTTAGTTACATGTATAATCAGGAATATTATATTATCAAAATTTTGTGCAATTTGTTATACACA
>JADZFD010000028.1 GCA_020850225.1 Saprospiraceae bacterium
ATTTGAAATTTAAGTACAAAATAATGAATAAATAACGGTTAAAAAATGCGTTGTGTATCGGTTTAGTAAATAATTAACTATTATATTGATAGGTTATTATCAATTTAGGAAAATTTTATTTTTTTAAATGTATTTTTTGATAGAAATGCATAACCATATTGTTCATATGAATACTTAAAAAAAATTCGTCTATCATAAACATTTAACTTGGGCATTACAGCATAATTTCCCTTATAAGTTCATATTCATATCCTTTACTGAGCAGATAAGCCGTCATTTTTTTGCTACGCTCATATTTGTCCTTGTATGTAGTTGTATTGAGTTTTTTCAGATATAGTTTCTCTAAAGTGGACAAATAATCCTCTTCATTGATTTCCCTGAGGCCTTCCCGAATGCTGTATTCGGATACCTTCCGTAGTTTGAGTTCACTGATAATTTTATTTCTACCCCAGTTTTTGATTCTGAATTTTCCTCTGACAAAGGATTTGGCAAAACGCTCCTCATCCAGAAACCCATCCGATATCAGATTGCTGATGATTTCTTCAAGTATGTCACCATAAATACCATGTTCCAGCAATTTGGATCTTACTTCGCTATGACAACGATCTTGCAAGGCGCAGTATTTTTGAATTTGAATGGTAGCTTCTGAAACCGACCACCGTATTTTTTTATCATTAAAATCGTCATTTCCCATATATCAAAAATGTAAATTTACAATATAATAATTTTGTAATATGTTTGGTATTTGATGATTTATAGCAGGCTTAATTCAGACTCTATTATCTTGACAATATCTTCTTCCGGATTATGAAGGTAGGTGTGCCATAGTGACTCTGAAGCTCCATCAATATTTGCTTGAAGATCATCTATAAATAGTGTTTTTTGTGGTATCAATTGCTCTTTTTCACCCACAAACTTAAAAATAGCAGGGTTAGGTTTTCTGTATCCGATCAGATGCGAATAGTAGGTGTTGTAAAAAAACTGGGTTTCCCAATCTGAAATGCCAAATCTGATACGGAGATTGTTGTGTATCCATTGCAAATGCAATGCATTGGTATTGGATAGCAGAAATACTTTATAATGTTTTCCAAGTCTTTCCAGCATATCGAAAATTTGGGGATTCCATCCGAGCAACATTGCATTCCAAGCTTCAGCAATCTGATTTCCTTCAGGTACTTTACCGGTTGCCATTCTTTGCAAATTCCATATAAATACCTCAGTACCTATGGAGCCTGTTTCAAAATCGGTGAGGAGTTTATGTATTTCCGGGCTTAACTGGTCTGGTTGAAATGGTATGGATAAGATGTCAGACATTCGGGTGTATGTTGCCTGAAAATCCAGTTTCAAAAGAACACCACCCAGATCAAAAATGATATTTTCTAATTCCATGTTTTGATTCATTTTTTTATCCCGGAAATTAAATAATAATTTTATTTGTTCTGGGATTAGTTCTCTAAACGGTTAATTATTGTTTATGTGGAATAGCTGCAAGGATGTTTTTTAAAAATTGGTTTTCATCAAAACCTGCTTTGCCGGTACCCATACGTACGATAACCACATTGTACGAAGGTATTATAAATACATACTGACCTAAAAAACCATCCGCTAAAAAGATGTCACCGGGAGCATCGGGATATTGACTACCGTTGACGTTTAACCAGAATTGGGCACCATACTTTCCTTTACTGTCTTTAACTTCCGTTTTAGTAAAATTAACCCAACCTTCCGGTAGAATTCGTTCACCTTGCCATATACCGTCATGCAGATATAACAAACCGAATTTTGCCCAGTCACGAGGTGTCGCATATCCATAGCTTGAGCCAATCAGCAAGCCGGATTCATCAGTTTCAATAAACGCTGAAGTCATACCCAGTTTGTTGAATAACCGATTTTTTAAGTAGGATAGGTAATCGGTCTCCTTGCCTAATAAATTACGTATGTATTTGCTTATCAGATTGGTCGTTCCCGAACTGTAATACCAGTGTGTACCTGGTGAATAATTCAACGGTTTGCTTAATGCTATAGCTGAGACATCCTCAGAAAAATACAACATTCGTGTGGCATCCGATACGGTTTTATAGTCTTCATTCCATTGCAGGCCACTATCCATATTCAGCAGGTTTTTCAAAGTTATTTCTTTTCGTTCATCCTGCCATTCAGGAAATAGATTGCTTTTGTTGATACCTGTCAGACTGTCTTTTACCAGTAATCCTATATATGCATTCATCCAGCTTTTGGTCATTGACCAGCCCAATTGTGACATGTTTCTGTCGAATGGAGGTGCATATCTTTCAGCTACCAAAGTATCGTTATGTATAACAAGGATGGATGTAGTCTGTTTCGTTGTTAGATTGTCATCAGAATTGAATTCTCTGTCGATAGCATCCTGGAGTAACGTGTGGTTCAATCCTTTTGTAGCCTGAGGCTTATCCGGGAATAAGAACGGGTTGTTACCGGTACTCAACTGAGGAGCCTCAACATGATAATCATCTTCACCCTGTAGCAGGACACATCCTAAACCTGTCTTGTATATAGCTGTTTGTGGATATAAACCCCATAAGGTACTGGTTACACTTTTTTGGGCTTCATTCAGTTTGTTTGTAACCATCGGTAAAACAGAAAAATACAAATCATTTTTTTCTACTTCCTGTTGATTTCTACCGGTTTCGAACGTACAGGTACAAATTTTCTTCGCGGCATAACCTGTTGCAACACCCAGTTGCGGATAATAGGTATATACCACTGCTGGTAACAGTAACAATACACCGGCAACAAGGTAAATTATCAACTTTCTTTTCATGGTATCATCAAATTTTAAGATGAGATAGTACAACTATTCAAGGAAATTGTGAAGCAAATATAATAAATAATAAAACTATTAAAGCATCCTCATTGAATGCAGGTTAAATATATAATGAAAATTTTAATAATATTGATAATTTCTATTCAATGATATAGCCAATTGCCGGATTAAACTTAAATATACTTAATCAGGATTCGTATTGATGCAACACAATAAATAATCTCCTAATGATCAATTCAGACCAACCCGTATTTCTTAAAATCCTATACCAATATGGACTCCCAGGCTAATATGAAAATCATCATGATCTCTTGCAAGGTCAAGTACAGGGCCAAGATGCAGGTCACCGATTTCAAATTCATAGGCTACTTCTCCGTGTATAGCAAATTCAATGTTTTTAAACGAATTACTGAAGTTAATACCGGGTGAAAGGCTGAAACTTAACGGAGATATAGGTCTGTATGAAAGAATTCCTCCGAGTATATTGTGACTGTGCTCATCCAGGATCTTTTCATACCCGACACCCAAACCCCATTTACTGTGATGTAAACTACGGATATAATGCAGATGTAAGCCTAATGCAGTTGAATTTTCATTGACAAAATATACCGGTGCAATAGCCAGACCGATTTCATTATTATGATGTTCATGTCCGTGAGCATGTTTGTGGTCTTCATGGTCTTCATGATCTGTATGCTGACCGATTAGAGTTAACGAACTTATTAGAAATACAAGTAGAAAGTATGCTCTCATATTATTTGTATTGAGTCGAAACAATATTAATATTTGTTTCCTGCAAATTGTTTTGAAATTGGATGCCTTTGTAGCATTTGTTGCATATCATCTGCAGGCACATATCTGAATCATTTAGCCATCTGATGCAACAGGATGTATTTTTAGTATAATCTCATTTAATGTCAGAAATGTTCTGATGTGTGAACTTTCAGGAATATGCTATTCCTGAATCACCAGGAGCCAAAAAGAAAATCAATCAATAAATGTAGATTAAACCGGAAATATTATTTGATATTGAGAGCAGCCAATACTTCCAGTGTTAAATCTCCATAAGCCAACTTATTATGTTTTTGAAAATCTGTCAGGGATAATTTTGTTGCCTGATCCAATTTGCCATTAACAGTGAGAGGATATCCTTCGAGGATAAGAGCTTCCTGTACTTTATTGATAAGTTTTGGAGTTCTGTTCTTTTCACATACTATTTTTGTACGGATAAGACCTCCATCCATAGTAACTTTTTCAACTTTTTCTATTCTTGTTTCGTATTCACTTGTTACATCCGGACCACTTAACGTGTATAAATTCATGGTTACTGCCGGTACATCTACGATCGTCTCTACCATACAGTCCTGTGGATTAGGAGATGTACAGTCCTTATTTAATTTTTTTACAACTTCCTGTCTGGGTTCAGTAACCTTGATTTTTTCAACTTTTACATGGAGACCTGTTGTGTCCTGTCCTGTAAAAATATAATGCGTAACATTTACCATTTCTGTAACAGCACCGCGTTCCAGCATAGAAGTACACTCTCTGACAACCTTTTTTTGTCCGAAAATCAGTGAAACAAAACAAAGAGACAATATAATTGTAAAAAGATTTTTCATGAATGAATGTTTTGAAATTATTAAATCAGATGCAAAGCTATTAAAAGTTTATATATTAACAATAAAAATATAAAAAAAATTACGTATCAATCGTTAATAAAATAGAAAAATAGTAATGTAAGTTTCATAATCAGTTTCTTTCATATAATGTTTCATATCTTTGCTGGAGTAAATGACAAAGCGGATGATTAGAATAATCAGAATTTTCAATATTTGTGCAGCTGTCTTGGCATTAATGACTATGACAACACAGTGTACATCCAAAAAGGAAGTGATTCAGCCTGTAGCTCCCGAAATAGTCAGGAATTTCCGGACGGATCTTGTTATTAATTACAGACTGGATAAATCGGGAATTACTGACACCTTCAATAATGCGATCAATGATATATTTAAGCAGGATTTTGACCTGCCTGACTACGATGTTAAAATGAGGTTGTCCAAGCCTAAAAGTGCATCAGTTGAGATAGAAGGTAAAAATGTTCTGGTTGTCATACCCATGAATATCTATGTTGAAAAGCAAACATTCCTATCCAAATTGACAGCCAATGGAAGCATCGAAATGAGCTTTATATCCGGAGTTGACATTGATAGCCTGTGGAATCTGAGTACATCAACCAAGCTGGCACATCACCGATGGATTGAAAAACCTAAAATTTCTGTTTTGGGTGTTCAGTTGCCCATTGAAACCATAGCCAATACAATTCTTAAAAAAAGTAAGTCATTGATTGAGCAATCAATAGATCAGTCAATGAAGGAAAACTTTCTTCTAAAAGCCAAAATGCGGGAGAATATGAAGATATTTGACCAACCTATGAAGCTGGATAACCCCGTGAATGCATGGTTGTATGTACAGCCTTCAGAGTTCAGAATCAATCCGGTTTCAAATCAGAAATTGTCAGCATTAGGCAAAATTGAAGTCAGGGGTGTTACGACATTTTCAACTTACAAGCCGGTAATTAAACCACCTGTACAGTCGCTGCCTAAGGTTTACTGGAGCGATCAGATTCCGGACAGCTCGGTTTTTAGAGTCGTTGCAGATGTCAAAACGATGGATATCAATGATTTGCTCAAGTCAAATTTGGACGGTAAAACTTTTACGGAAGGTAGTAATTCCATCACGTTGTCCAATATAGTCACCAATTGTGATTTTGAATATCTTAGGGTAGTTACAGATGTTGCAGGTACTGTCAATGGTACTTTGATATTCAAGGGCAAACCTAAGTACGATAAAATTATGAATGAATTCTATATGACAGATATAGATATCTCATTAAAAACAAAGAATGTCATTCACAAGGCTGCTGCATGGATTGCTGAGGGTAGGATCAGAAAAGAATTGGAAAAACAACTGCGATTTTCCATTGATGCTACATTGAAGGATGCTCAGATGAATATTGATCAGCAGCTCAGGGATATTCAGGCAAAGTATGATATTCAAATGAAAATAGGTATTGGTAGTGTCACTGTAGAGAATTTCGATTTAAAACCAGGACAGATTGAAGCCGTAATCATGTCTAAGATTTATCTGCAGATGAGTATCAGGGATTTCAGAAGTTTTAATAAGTTCTGATGTCAGTATTTTATATCTGAGAAGATAATTCTATGATACCTGTTATTGGTTTTCACTTTTATCCTCAACATATATCTCTTCGTCTTTTTTGAAAATGATGGACAGTGCATTGTAAAATATAACTGCTGAGAGGAGTACCATATAGTAGGTAAATAATCTCCATAGGGAAGTAATAAGAAATGACAATTCGGCCGGTATACTTTTTCCGAAAATCAATAGAAATGAAGCCTCTGCTCCGCCTGTAGCACCCGGTGTAGGTACGAGAAGCATCGTCACATATACTACCCATTGCCGCAGATATACCTGAAGTGGCTCGAAGGATATACCGAAGGCATGTAGTATAATCAAAAGAACCGAAAACTTAGCCATCCATTGCATAAATAACAACAGCAGACTGGTCACCATTACTAATTTACCGGAGGCAAAAGCTCTTTGAAAATTAGACTTCATGTCTTTCCAGCTATCCAGTGCTTTAATCCTGAATCTTAAATATTTGTTTTTAAAACCAGCCGGTAAATAGGTCCAGATACGGAATGGAGCGGGAATCTGACGGGTTTTGGTTAGATATATATATAATGTCAATGTGGTGATTATAATCAGAATCATCCAGGTATGTTGTGCAAAAAAAGTATGAAGTACGTGTTCAATGTCTGATATTACACCTATAGATAGAAAGGTTGCGAGTAGGATACCCGTTGTGTAGAAAAGTATGTCTTCAACAACACCATAGGTAAGTAAGAACCCTGCACTACCGGCTGAAAAGCCGTAGTTAAGCAATAGAGCAGCTTTAACAGGCGCTCCACCTATAGCCGTCGGACTCAGGGCAGATGCCAGTTCTGAGGTTATAACAATTTTTAAAAGTGTTCTGTAACTGATTTTTTCTTTCAGAAATTTTGACCATATGTATACCCGCAGTGCGTACAATATCCATGGAGTATAAAGCAAACCCATTATGGCAGCAATATGCCAAATGCTGATACGTTGCATATATCCCAGCAAACTCTTTTCAGTAGTTAATAAAACAAAGACAATATGTGCTCCTACTCCGAGACTTATAAAAATAATAAGCCTGTTGATTATCTTTTTAAAATTAATTTTTTTTTGGGGCATATTGTAAAAATAGCTTACATCAGATAAAAATCAGATACCACCCGATTAGTCGCGTAAATGTGTATTACAATACAAATCGGATTTATTTATCAATAAAACACACACAAAATATTAAACTTTATGATAAAAATATTATAATTGCACTACTGTTTTTTGATGGAGAAAGACAGTGTGCTTAATAATTGACAAAAATAGACAATAAAGTTATCTTTAAGCATGTATTATACCTAAATTAATGGTTAAATAATTTTATCATAGTCCCTATTCAGGTAATGCGGGGAGTCGTTGCAGAGATAAGGGTTGGATTTGCCAATTATATGAGCTGAACTATGGATATATAAAAATTGTTTTGTAAAATATATATGAATATTAAAAGTTTTAAACTCAGTATTTTTACCGGACTGATTGTAATGATGTTTTTACCCAACAGCATATTGGGCCTGCATATAATTGGGGGAGATGTTGTTTATAGATGTCTGGGTATCAATACGTCTACCAATCCCAATCAGGTCAGATATGAGATAACATTTACGATGTACAGGGATTCCAAGAGTCAGGGAGCAGATTTCGACAATCCTGCCAACTTTGGCGTTTACAGGGGCTCTGGAAATAAGTGGCAGTATGTTAGGACAATCACCAACATTTCTGTAAGAAATAAAAAAGACATAGATATTAATAATGACAATCCATGCATCATAGTTCCTGCCAATGTCGGTGTCCAGAGTGGTACTTATATCTTCGAAATTTCCCTGCCAATCATTGACGATTCATACATGATTTCATTTCAGCGTTGTTGCAGGAATAATACAGTACTGAACCTGGTTGATCCAGGAGGAACAGGTGCAGCTTTTACCACAGAAATTACACCGGAAGCCCAGCGTCTTTGTAATAATAGTCCTGTTTTTGAAAATTTCCCTCCGGTTGTGATCTGCGTGAACAGACCTATCAATTTCAATCATTCTGCCAAGGATGTAGATGGTGACAGTCTGGTATATGAGTTTTGTGCTCCATTGACTGCAGGAGGTACCGAGGGAACCAATGGTGGAAATGCACAGTCGTGCAATGGTGTAACACCCAGTCCCAACCGTTGTCCTCCACCTTACAGTGAAGTTACTTTCAGAACTCCCGGATATACATACGACAAACCAATGGGAGGTGATCCTGTTGTTTATATAGATAGTAAAACAGGTATCATTGGAGGCTCACCCAATATATTGGGACAGTATGTAGTAGGTGTTTGTGTCAAGGAGTACAGAAATGGTGTCCTTATTTCATCGTTGAGAAGAGACTTTCAATTTAATGTGACAACATGCGAACAGGCAGTTCATGCCAATATCCAGGCTTCCTTAAAAGACGGGAAGGACTATACTTTAAACAGTTGTGGCAATGAAATTATCCATTTTAAGAACCTGAGCACGGATATCAGGTATATAAAATCCTATTACTGGGAATTTGATATCAAAGGTAGTCCCAAAACTTTCACTACCAGAGATGCCAGTGTTACATTTCCGGGATTGGGTACCTACACGGGTACTATGATTTTGAATCGTAATATTCCGGGTGCGCAGGATTGTATAGATACTGCCAACATCACAGTTAATATTTATCCTTCAATCAAAACAGATTTTTCATTTAAGTACGATACATGTATTTCCGGACCTGTCAGTTTTAAGGACTTGTCCAATAGCGGCGCAGGTCCCGTTCAAAAATGGAACTGGAATTTTGGAGAAGGAACTTCTGTACAGAAAGATCCTGCATTTGAGTTTGAATTGCCGGGTTTGAAGACAGTACGCTTAATATCTGAAGATGTTAATTCATGTAAGGATACAGCAGTGCACACGGTCAATTACTTCCCTGTGCCGTCACTGATCGTTGTAGAACCCAATACTTTCACCGGATGTAAGCCGGCTACCATCACATTTAATAATCTCAGCAAACCGATAGATGATAGCTATTCGCTGCTTTGGAACCTGGGTGATGGACAGACTAGTGCTGATTTCAGTCCGGTACATTTATATTCCGAATCGGGTGTTTATTCCGTTCGATTAAAAATCACTTCACCGCTGGGATGTACTACCGAGAAACAATGGAATAATCTCATTAAAGTCGTAGATAGTCCCATTGCAGGGTTTTCTTACGACCCTGAAGAGCCAAACCTGCTTTTCAACACCGTTGATTTCACCGATAACTCTGTCGGAGGCATAGCGTGGCAATGGCGGTTTGATACGCTTGGGGTTTCACTATTTCAGAATCCGTCCTATACATTCAGAGATACTGGTACTTATTTAATTGAGCAAATTGTTTTACATAGTTCAGGATGTACAGATACAGCACGTACTCAGATCCATATATTGCCTTACGTCAACTATCTGATGCCGAATGCATTTACACCCAATAATGATGGACTCAACGATGTGTTCAAACCAGTTGGTACTTTTCAGGGTGTCAGTTACTATCATCTTTCAGTCTGGAACCGATGGGGTGAAAGACTGTTTGATACGGATGATCCCTCAATAGGCTGGAATGGACAACGCAACAATACAGGAGAATTTGCACCGCCTGGTGTTTATGCCTATATTCTTGAATACGTGAATGGATTGGGTGAAAAAAAATCGGATAAGGGTCAATGCACCCTGATCAGATAGGTAAGGAATATACTACAGGATTATTGTCAGTAAAAAGATTATCCCTCAAAATTGAATGAGATGGTAAATATCTGTGATACGACATTTTCCAGGATTCTGGATTCATTGCGATCTCTATCGTATATAAGTATATTGCCAAGTCCTCTCGAAAATTTTATTTCCGGTGAGAAGATAAAATATGGATAGAACATCTGCATACCTACTCCGACTTCATACTGAAAATCATGAGGTGCTACCTTAATTAAAGATTTCCGGGATTTGGAATTGGATTGGACATCATAACTGTACTTTAATCCGGCAACTACAAACATACGCTTATCCTTGTAAGGCTCTGATTTGTATCTTAGGTGAAAGGGCAATTCAAAAAATACGGATTCAATCTTTCGTTCGTATTTAGGCGTGGTACCGTACACGGGCGTGTATTCAAACCCACGCTGAGCAAATGAAAAACCGGGTATAAATCTGAAATCAAAATAATCCCCAATCTTGAGGTTGGCAATCATATGCATGTTGATACCAACCTGACTGTTTCCTTCAGTTACTCGAATACTGTCATTGTTTATGAAAAATCCGGATTGCTGCAGCTTGTAACCTGAACTGTTGAATCCGATATTTATACCGAAATAATAGGATTTCTTGTTGAAATCCCTGAAGTTATGATTGCCCCTGCCATTCATTTGAGCATGTGCACAAAATGATACAATAAGTAACAGCGAACTTAAAATTATTTTTTTGCAAGATATATGCAGCATATGCCAGCGCTTAGTGTCTTATATTTTGATTGAACAAATCCGAGTTTATCGAGTATGGTCGTAAACTTTTCATAATCAGGAAAAGCCTGAACGGATTCAAAAAGATATTGGTATGCCCGCTGATCTTTGGACCTTAGCTTTCCAATAGTCGGTAATATATATCTGAAATAAAAATTGAATAGTTGTTTAATCGGAAAAATGCGGGGTTTTGAAAACTCCAGTATGGCAATTACACCACCTGGTTTAAGTACCCGGTACATTTCTGCAAGGCCTTTTTCAAGATTTTCAAAATTACGGACTCCGAATCCTGCTGTAACGGCGTCAAAACTTTCATCTTCAAATCTGAGGTTTTCACTATCTCCTACTTCCATGGAAATGATGTCCTGAAGTCCTTTTTTGGCTATTTTCTGCTCTCCAATTTTGAGCATATTGGCAGAAATGTCCAATCCGGTGATCTTTTTTGGGTGAATTCTGGTAGCTGCTTCTATTGCGAGATCTCCGGTTCCGGTAGCTATATCCAATATTGTCTGAGGTTGGTATTCACTGAGTAAGTTGATGGTTTTTTTACGCCACAATACATCAATACCCAATGATAAAAACCGGTTCAGCTGATCATAGTAGGGAGCGATTTTATCAAACATAGATGTAACCTGGCCTTTTTTGGAGACCTTGTCATTTTCATATGGAGTTACTTGTTGCGGCGTAGACATAAGATATATTGTATATGTATATTATTGATTATTAATTATATTATATCAATAATAAAACTTCATTAATGCTTGGTACTTCAAACCGAGAAAGTCTTTTTTTAAAAATCGGTGCAAAATAACTAATAATTACAGACAATAACGGTTATTTATCCGAAAATAGTACAGACTTTCAATTAAAAATACAAGTGTATAGCATATTATTTATGACACTCAATATTTGATCTGATTAATATGAATACCGATTTTATGCATTTTCCGAAGATTTTAACAGATACATTTTCAGACAGGAAAGGATATTTTGCCCATGCTTACAGCAGGTATATTTGTATTATCAGTAAATATATCAGGGTTACCGGCAATGGTTTCATTGGCAAGTACGGCGAACAGTATAGCTTCCTTAGCATCAGAAGGTATACCCGCTTCATCTGTAGTACCCATGTACCATCCGGGTAATGCATCTGCAAGCATGCTGCATAGTAGCGGATTGTGAACACCACCGCCACTCATAAAGACTACCGCTGAAGTAACGTTTGTTGTCTGTATGATGGCTTCAGCTATGGTGTCAGCAGTGAACTGGTTTAATGTATATAAGATGTCTTCATGGGCTAGGGCGGATTCGTTCAGTTTGCTGAGGCAAGATCTGATAAAGCTGAGATTGAATACTTCGGGTCCCGTGGATTTGGGAAAGGATTTTTCGAAAAAAGAATGACTTTTTAGATGGAGTAGCAACTTGTCGAGTAATTTTCCTTTAGAAGCTATCCGTGCATCTTCATCATAAGCAAGGTTAAAATGTGTACGCACCCAGGTATCCATCAGCGTATTACCGGGTCCTGTATCGGTAACAAATACTTCGGCAAACGACTGACTTTGTGGTATAAATGTGAAATTGGCAATACCGCCAATATTTAATAAAATGGTATGCTGGCCTTTTGTACGGTTCAGGAGAAAATCGCCATATACGGCCAACGGAGCACCTTCACCACCGGCAGCAATATGTTTTTGACGGAAATCACTTATAGTGATTATACCTGTATGCATGGCTATGTGGTCACCATCACCAAGCTGTAATGTGGCATTGAGTTTTTTTTTGGAATCCAGGAGATATCCTGGTGTATGCATGACTGTTTGGCCATGGCTGGCGATAATATCAACAGATTCCCCAGATAACCTGTGTTTCTTCAAAAAAACATTAACCAGTTCGCCGTGTTGATTGGCGATATAACTGTTCAAAGCTGCTAAATAAGGAAAATCTATAGTATCCCTGGCAAATACCTTTCTGATTTTTTCTTTGAAATCGCTGGTAAATCCTGCTGTTTCAAACTCAAGCAGATCGAGTTGGGTATCTATTCCTGTACCAGAAACACTGCATAGCGCAATGTCCAATCCATCCATGGACGTACCCGACATCAAGCCAATAATAACCCTGCTTTTTTTTTGACTGATGTGGTAGAGGTGCCGGATTTGTGGATGCATGATGGGTTTTGAAATTCATTACAAATGTATTAAAAAAGTAATAATTATCAAATTTTATATATACAATATTTCATAATGATACTGTAGTATAATGACTCGTCCTGAAATAACTTTACTTTTTTTGTCCATTTTTATACTTTTTGGTGTAAACCTATTTTAGGACAAGACAAAGCCCACAATTTACTACTTTCTTTTCAACAAAGCAGGTGCATTGGCAAAAAACAACTCTTTTGCAAGCTGAAGTTTCTAGTATTTATATCAAATGTACGAAAATACTTATTTAAGTATTAATGATCTAAACGAACATAAAAAAGATAATTTAGTCATGAATATTGGCTATCCATTTCAATATGTCTTATCTTTGCACCTGCATTGAAAATCTGTTACAGGAATTTCAATGTTTTTATTTTGATTTATAGGATTGAATCAAAATCGTTTTAAAAATTTTAATTCTAATTCGCTATGCGTAAGCAATTTATAATCGTTTCTATCCTATTGCTCATTGTCTCATTGGCGATGACTATATATCTGGATAGTAACTGGATAGTACTGTTCGTTATTATTTTGGTTCTGACTGTCATGGGGTTTCAGGACATGCTTCAGAAAAAACATACCATTCGCAGGATTTATCCATTATTCGGCAGATTGCGTTATGTTCTGGAAGAGTTGCGTCCCAAGATGTATCAGTATTTTATAGAATCCGATATTGATGGCCGTCCGATACACAGGGTAGACAGGTCTACTATCTATCAAAGAGCCAAAAAGGAACTGGAAACAATCCCTTTTGGTACCCAATTTGATGTATATGCTGAAGGCTATGAGTGGATGAGCCATTCCATTGCACCCAAATCATTTGATACATTAAACCATAATCCAAGAGTTTTGGTAGGTAACAAGGACTGTAAGCAGCCCTATTCTGCCAGTGTTCTGAATGTGTCGGCTATGAGTTACGGTTCTTTAAGTCCGCAAGCTGTACAAGCTATGAACGGTGGCGCAAAAATCGGAGGTTTCGCACAAAATACTGGTGAAGGAGGAATCAGTGACCACCATTTAAAATTTGGTGGAGACTTAATCTGGCAGATTGGTACAGGTTATTTCGGATGCAGGGACAGCAATGGTAATTTTAATCCGGAACTTTTTGCAAAAAATGCCGCTCTTCCCAATGTAAAAATGATAGAACTTAAAATCTCTCAGGGAGCTAAACCCGGACACGGCGGTATTTTGCCAGCTTCCAAAAACAATGAGGAAATTGCGCGCATCCGACACGTTGAGCCGCATACCAAGATAATTTCTCCACCATATCATTCAGCTTTCAATACTCCATTAGAGATGGTGGCATTCATTAAGAAGCTCAGAGATCTTTCCGGAGGAAAACCCGTCGGTTTCAAACTGTGTATCGGCTATAAAAGTGAATTTATATCTATCTGTCAGGCGATGATTCATCTGGACATTTATCCGGATTTTATAACGATTGACGGGGGAGAAGGTGGAACCGGAGCAGCACCTCAGGAGTTTTCCAATTATGTAGGTGCTCCACTTTTGGATAGCCTGGCATTTGTACACAATATACTTAACGGTCTCAATATCCGTCAGCATATCAAAATTATTTCTTCCGGTAAGGTAGCTACGGGATTCCATATAGCAAGAGCAATGGCTTTGGGAGCAGATATGTGTAATTCAGCACGTGCTATGATGATAGCAATAGGATGTATTCAGGCCTTGTTGTGCAATACTAACCGGTGTCCTACGGGTATTGCAACTCAGGATCCCAATCTGACTATTGGTCTGGATGTAGATGACAAAAAGGTTCGTATGGCCAATTATCATAAGGGAACGATAGAGAGTTTCGTGGAGTTGCTGGGTGCTTCAGGTCTTGATGATATGAAGAATATCACACGGTCGCATATATTCAGAAGAGTGTCGCTCAACGAAATGCGCAATTATGAGTCTATTTTCCCTTCTTTGAAACCAGGTACAATCTTCGAAGGAGAAATACCTGAAAAATACAAGCAGGACTTCGAACAAGCCAATATGTACAGTTGGGGGATTCCGGCAATACAATATGGAAAATAAGATGCTTGTTGCTTCCCTTCGGTAAAAAAAACGGATTAATAATATCAGATAGTTATTGAACTACTACGCGTTGTAAGCCATAAGGATATATGCCATAATAGTATCCGTTGCTGTACAGTATATACTTGAGCTGTGCAGGTTCGGACAGTTCTGAGATGGATAGGATATGTCTTGTTTTACTTTGTATGGAGAAGGTTTTTAAACCCGTAGCAGTATAATAAATCACTTTGTTGCCATCAAACTGAAAAGAGTGGATTCCACTTGCAGTGAAATGGTAAATATAGTGTCCGAAATTATCAAAAAAATAGAATCCTTTGTTACGATCACATATAACCACATAATTGCCGTTTTCGCGTATACCTGCCACATGAATGCCTGACATACCAAAATCGTTGACATTACCGGATGTAGCAAGGATTTTTCCCTGATCATTCATTTTTAACAGAGCAAACTGTATAGGGTCATACAACCACAGATTGCCGTCATTACTCGTACCACATGAAC
The DNA here is from genome assembly GCA_020850225.1 of Saprospiraceae bacterium. GTDB lineage: Bacteria > Bacteroidota > Bacteroidia > Chitinophagales > Saprospiraceae > OLB9. The sequence goes on from JADZFD010000028.1 coordinate 15,260, forward strand.
TGATGTCCAGAAACCACTGTGATAAATCAATAGATTCTATCACGGACAAAGTATTATCAACGATTTTGATTTGATTGAAATCATCATAAAACAAGGTAATTTTTAATGGATTGCTCACGTCGACAGATGAAATCTGGCCATACTTGTTGTTGGCATATAGGAATACCTCTTTAAAGTCCCGGTCGTATTTAATCAGACGGTTTTTAGTATCCACAATGTAGATATTGTCCAGATTGTCAACTTCTGCTATACGAATATTTGCCTGAATATCCGTATCTGAATCAGGACTTATACCAGATTCAGATATCACAGACTTGCTTTTGCATCCTATTTGTAAAGTTGCGGTATAGCCAATAATAATAAATATCCAAACTAATCGGTAATACATTTTCATCGGCCAAATACAGTATTGTAGGGTGAGTCGTAAAACCGGAGTTGTACATCGTTGCCGTCCCAGACTCCATATGATGATGCGTACATCCATTCTCCTAAATTGATATATCTGCTATGCCCATTGGAAAGGGTATAGTCAATCGGTAAATGCCTGTGCCCAAATATATAATAGTCGATTTCATGTGTGGTGATATGCTGTTCTGCAAACTGAACAAGCCATTCGCTTTCGGGAGCTCCGAAAGGTGCTTCCTCTCCCGTATACTGTCGGCTTTTAAGAGAAAAAAAACGCATTAGCTTAAGACCTACATCGGGATGTAACCACCCGAAAGCCCACTGACATACCGGATTACTGAATATTTTTTTTATCGTTTTATAGCCATGATCACCAGGTCCCAGACCATCCCCATGACCGATAAAAAAGCGTTTTCCACCTATTTCGCGAATGATAGGCTCACGGTAGATTGGTATTCCAAAATCTTCCTCAAAATAGCGGAACATCCACATGTCGTGATTACCTGTAAAAAAATAGACAGGAATTTGCTGGTCACGCATTTCCATTAATTTGCCGAATAGCCGGATATAACCTTTCGGAACTGCTTTCCTGTACTCATACCAATGGTCGAATACATCACCGACAAGATACAATTCCTTCACATCGTTCTGAATCTCATCCAGCCACCGTACTATTTTTTTTTCCCTTTCTGATGACGTCTGTAGTGCATCTGCACCCAAATGAAAATCAGAGACGAAATATATATTTTTTGCCATCTACTTAATTATATACCTCCCGATCAGTCAGGCTCTAATAAACAGTCAAAGATATATATAATAATTGTGTGCCGGAAAGGATGGCTTTAAAAAAATATTTGTATGATTGAGAATATGTTGATGAATTCAGGATATTATTTATTGGCATAAATGAAATATCCGGATAATTCTTATAGTTAGGGTTAAAAAATCAAACTGTATTGCCATGATTATATTCCTTTTAACTACTGGTAATTAATACATTACTTGGAATTATATCACTTAATTTATGTCTGATTGTAATTAATTTTTTTATAGTTTTGAAGTGTAGTGTGTATAAATGAATTCATTTTGCCTGACAACAGACATTGACGAGTTTATGGTTTTGCAGATGTGCATATGCTACGGTAATACCACCTAAAACACTAAAAATTAGCATCCATCCGTGATGTTCTGCCATGCCGATTAATAATAGAACAAATCCGGCTGAAGCAAGTAATAGCGGACGGATGTTTCTGTGCTTCCTGAAATAAGCACCAACTAAAGAATAGCCAGCTATGATGATTCCGATTCCGATTACGACCCAGTCAAAAGCATGATTGTGCAACCAGGTAGAAGAACCTAATGCACCCATTGATATCAGTACCGGTACAGCTGAGCAATGCACTGCACAGAGTAGGGAAGTAAACATTCCTGCAAAATCGGGGTAGCGTTGTAAAAAAGATTGTTTCATCAGTGAATAATTATTTCAGACTGCAAATGTACATAATACAACCCTAATATATGCAATAGTGTTGCATTTGTAATCGAATTTTTTTTAAATTTTATTTATTTTTTAAATAAAACGGTACTGAAAAGGATAATATGGATATTTTTGTGCAAACAAGTAATGATATGAGTATATTAAAAGGTAAGGTAGCTCTCGTCACAGGTGGAAGCAGAGGAATAGGTGAAGCCATCGTTTTGCAATTTGCTCAGCAAGGTGCGGATATAGCTTTTACATATGTGTCATCAGCAGAAAAAGCGAATGCTGTTGCAGTAAAGGCTGAAGCATATGGTATTAGGGCTGTAGCCATTCAATCAGATGCAGCCGACTTTCAGCAGGCGGAAGGTTTGATCAACGAGGTAATCGACAAACTGGGCAGGCTGGATATTCTGGTCAATAATGCCGGTATTACCAGAGATACGCTGATGTTGAGGATGACCGAGGATCAGTGGGATGAAGTAATCAGGGTTAATCTGAAGTCTGTATTCAATCTCACAAAACACGCACTTAAACCCATGATGAAACAAAAATCAGGATCTGTAATCAATATGAGCTCAGTAGTGGGTGTTTTCGGAAATGCCGGACAGGCAAATTATGCTGCTTCCAAAGCAGGAATCATTGGATTTACCAAATCAATAGCCAAGGAAGTTGGATCGAGAAACATCCGTTGCAATGCGATTGCACCGGGTTTTATAGAAACAGACATGACACATACGCTGACTGATGACCAAAAGAAAGCCTATACAGACAATATCCCTGTCAGAAGGTTGGGAACAGGCGAAGACATAGCCAACGCCTGTGTATATCTGGGTTCAGATATGTCTGCCTACGTCACCGGACAGGTACTGAGCGTTTGTGGTGGGTTGAACACATGATAAATTCTAGTGTTGTAAATATTTTTATATATTTCTTTATGTTAATTGTAAAAGTATTTATACCTTTGCATTCCTTTTAGGGAATTCTTATTAAAACGTTCTTTTTTATACAATAAACAGTTTAAAATCATGAAAAAAGAAATCCATCCATCGGATTATAGATTAGTAGTGTTTAAAGACATTTCTAATGACGAAATGTTTTTGACCAGATCATGTACAAAATCAAGGGAAACCGTCGTATATACAGATGGTAAAGAGTATCCTTTGGTAAAAATGGAGATTTCTGCATTCTCTCATCCATTCTTTACCGGTAAGGTTAAGTTTGTGGATACAGCAGGAAGAATTGACAAGTTCAATAAGAAATTTGCCAAGTTTGCTAAAAAGTAATATTTTTAAATGAATACAATAAAAGCCCTTATATTACATTAAGGGCTTTTTTGTTTATATAATTTACAGCTTATCATGTCAGCCATTCCAGCAATCATATTGTATGATGACGCAAGGTGGGAAAATCTCCTGCCACTAACTTTTACCCGTCCCGTAAGTGAATTGAGAATTGGTATTCTGACTATCAGAGAAAAATGGGAGCATCTTATTTCCAGCAAAATCAGCAATCTGACAAAGCCTTATCTCTCTGAAAAATATCCGGTCAGTATCAGTGAAGATAATCTTGTCATTAATAGTGGTGTATTGCCTGATAAATCTCTTGCACAGCAAATACTAGGTCTGCAAACCAACCAATATTTATGTTGTAATGATATGGTTATTGCTGTAAGAATGGGCAAATCTGATGCTGAAAACACCATAAAGCATAACCGTGATTTGTCCGGAATTAAGGCCAGGTATACGCCTGTTTTCCTTTCGGATGATGTCCGGATGATTAGCAGGCCCTACCATATATTTTCGATGAATGGAAAGGAAATTGAAAATGACTTTGCATTGATAACACACGGCAGGGCATCTCAACCCTATTCGCATACTAATCAGGTTTTTGGCAAATATCCTTTGTTCCTGGAAGAAGGCGTTTATATGGAATGCTGCACCATCAATACAAACGAAGGTCCGGTGTATCTTGGCAGGAATGTACAAATCATGGAAGGATCTATGATTCGGGGTGGTTTTGCAGCATGCGAAGGAAGTATCGTAAAGATGGGTGCCAAAATATACGGCCCAACCACTATCGGTCCCAATTGCCGGTTAGGCGGAGAAGTCAACAATTCCGTCCTGTTTGCCAATTCGAATAAGGGACACGATGGATTTTTAGGCAATAGTGTCATCGGTGAATGGTGTAATCTCGGAGCAGATACCAATAATTCTAACCTTAAAAACAACTATCTACCCGTCAAAATTTGGTCTTATCCGGACGCTGGCTTTAAAGATACCGGCCTGCAGTTTTGTGGTCTTATCATGGGTGATCATAGTAAATCCGGTATCAATACTATGTTCAATACAGGAACAGTCGTAGGTGTTGCATCCAATATATTCGGCGATGGATTCCCACGAACCTATATCCCATCTTTTTCATGGGGCGGAGCAGCAGGGTTTATTACGCATCAGCTTAAGAAGGCACTGGAAACTGCAGAGATTGTTATGGGCAGAAGACAAGTACAACTGACGGATTTAGACCGGAAAATTATGGAATATCTTTTTGAACAAAGAGTAGAAATGTAATTTCAATTTAATATATTGCACAATATCGTAATATATAATGACTTTTTATTCTGTATATTATATATAGTTGGATAAGATTATGTAAATGTATTAAAAGTAAAAATTTTTATGTATACTAAATTCTTATATTCAGGAGAGTATCTGTCGAATTTCTTTTTTTAGCAACAAATACAGAAATATCATATAGCTGGTACAGATTATTATATTAATTAGATAATGTCCTCTGAAAAAGTGAAAGCTCAGTAAACTGAGCATTGCGCCTGTACCGATTATCAGCATGATTTTAGGGATATCATATGGGATGGAGTAGTATCTACTACCAAAATACCACGAAATCACAGCCATGGAAAGGTAGGTAAAAAGTGTAGCATAAGCAGCACCCGAAATTCCGAATGGTGGTATTAATATCAGCAGGCTGATTATGGTGAGTACACCACCGAAGATACTGATATACATACCAAAACGTGTTTGATCTGTAAGTTTATACCAAACCGACAAATTGGCATAGACACCTGAAAAAAGGTTGGCTAATAATATTACAGGTACAATATATAATCCTTCAAGGTAGATATGCTGTCTGATGAATAAATGGGATATGGGGTCAATTAAAACAATCACAAGTAACATTGTCATACTGCCAAATGTCACGAAGCTGATCATAATCGTACTGTACTTTTCCTTAGCGTCTGAAAGGTGTGCATTATTGAAAAAGAAAGGCTCGGCACCCATCCTGAACGCAGTGATGTACAAGGTCATAAAAACGCCAAGTTTATAGCAAGCTGCATAAATTCCATTGGCATTTTCATCAATTAGTGCGGGAATCATAAGCTTGTCAAGATGCTCGTTGACAGCATAGGCGATTCCTCCGATCATGATAGGAATACCGTAATGCATCAGTTTTTTTAACAGTACCCTGTCGATGGAAATTGTCATTTTCCCAAGTTCTGGTAGTAATAAAACGAGTGTTATAAAGCTGGCAAACAGATTTGCTATAAATATATGAAGTACTTGAGGTTTGTAACCTGCAGGAATTAAGTTTAATGAATGGAGAAAAGTTGTTGCAGGCTCATATTTTGGTAGTATAATCAGAAAAAAAACAGTAAAGAAGGCCAATGTTATCACATTACTCAGTTTTATAATCAAAAATCGAAAGGATTTATTGATGACTCGTAAATAAGCAAATGGAATGACAGATAATGTATCCAGAACAGTAATCCACAGTAACAAACTGAGATATCTGTCGTCATTAAAACCAAAAAAATCACAGAGACTGCCTGAAAATAGATATCCGGCAAACAACAATGTCAGGCTGCTGATGAGCAATAGGGTAAAAGAAGTGGATATGACCATTTTTTTATCAGACTCAGCAGTATAAAATCTGAAAAACGAAGTCTCCAATCCCAGTGTCAGAATGATATTTATGAAAGCAGCATACACATACCAGGTTGTCATGAATGAAAATTCGACAGTTTTAAATACCTCCGTATGTATGGCTACCAAGCCTATGACGATAACCTTGGGCAATACAGATGCCAACCCGTAAACAGCAGTATCTTTAAAGAAGGATTTGAAGGTGTTCAATTCTTCAGTTATGTATGATGAATAATTATAAAATGACTAAAAAATGTAAAATTATATCTATATAATACTACTTTTTGAATACACAAAAGTATATATTTTCACTTATAAATGATACGGACTGATGTTATAATGTAATTTTATTGTAATTTTAACAAAATAATTATATTTTTTTGAATTTAATACATGGAAAATGTTTACTTTTACAAGATAAATTCATTAAAAATTCAAACAGATAAATATATGGGATTTTTAAGCTCTCTTAAAAAGTTATTTTTTGCTACAGAGTCTGTCACCAAATCTGCAGTTGACAAATCGGTTGATTTTGCCAGAGATAAAGCATCTGAGCTGGGTGATCAGGCAGCTGGTTTGAAAGAAACAGTTATCGAAAAGGCACAGACTGCCAAGGATAATTTAGGTGATATGGCCGGGAAATCATGGGAGAAGGCGAAAGACATTGCTAGTGATGTTTCTGAAAAAGCAGATTCTTTTATTGATAAAGCCATGGATACGGCCATACAGGCCAAGGATAGTCTTGCAGAAAACGAATGGGTGCAAAAGGCAGGAGATATGGCTGAAAATGTAGGATCCAAAGTGTTGGAAACTGGTAAGGAAGCCTTGGATAAAGCAGGTGAAATATCTGAAAATGTAGGTGCAAAAGTGATGGAAGCATCTGATAAAACCTGGGATAAAATAAGTGAAGTAAAGGATACGGTTGCAGATAAAGCTAAAGAAATAGCTGATCAGATTGGTCAGAAACTGGATGAAACAGTCAAGAAGGCTGAAGATTATATGGCTGAAGAGAATGCAAAACCCAAGCAGGAATTCTCCGATAAGGATTTGAATGTTGGTGGAAGTTTGCTTAAAGAAAAAGATGATTTTTTTGCCAAGGCTGACCAGTACGCCAAAGGAGATTATGATTCATTCAGTGAAGGGAAAATAACCATAACTGAAAGCAAAGAGACACCATCCAAAATAGCCGGACAGGAAGATTTGGATGGTGATGGTAATGATCAGATAGATGATGCAATCGTTGTACAGGAATAATGATTTAACATAAAGTAGTATATGTCACCATTAATTGTCAATGGACGTACAGAGAAGGAAATCCTCAAGGCTTGTCTGCAGGGAGACAGACAGGCACAGAAGGATTTGTTCTATATGTACGCTGGCAAGATGATGACTGTATGTCTGCGATATGCCCGTCACCATCAGGAAGCGGAAGATATGCTGCAGGATGGTTTTATTAAGGTATTTACCAATCTGGGCGAATACAGTCATATGGGGTCTTTTGAAGGATGGGTACGAAGAATTATTGTTAACACAGCTATCAAGCATACACAAAAGAAATCATTCAGCTATGAAGATTCAGGATTGGATCATGTCCGGGAAGACGCAGAAGATCCCGACGCACTGACATTACTTTCAGAAGAAGAGTTAATCAAATTGATAGCAGCTTTGCCGGATGGATACAGAATGGTATTCAATTTGTATGCTATAGAAGGATATACACACAGGGAGATTAGTGAATTATTGAATATAGAAGAAGGAACATCCAGATCGCAATTGCTGAAGGCACGCCGCATTCTGCAAGAAAAAGTAAATGCTTTATATACGGTTGCAATATGAATGAAATAGACAGGATATTTAAGAATAAACTTAACAATCATCATTCAGGTATACCTGAAGGTATATGGGACAATATAGAATCCGCACTCGATAAGCAACAGCACCGTGTCTGGAGTAATCTGCCTTGGTCAGTGGCTGCAGTAATTGCCGTCATAATTGTATCGGTTGGAAGTTTTTGGATACAAGATTTAAACAGTTATACAGAAATAGGTAATGTTTTACATCAAACATCAGAAATCCTTCCTGTAACAACTAATAAAAATAACAGGTTGTCTTCAGATTTACATAATCAGGATAACAGTACGGCTGATTCATTCACTGGAAAAGAAAGTGATTTGTATGCAGGTACTTCTGCTAAAATTTCAGATATCACACATATCGAAGTAAGTAAAACAGATGTGGTTCAACCCACAGTAATTAGACCCGGACATATTAGTAAGGAGAAAGATGCATCTGCTACAGACTTTACTAATAAATCATTGAACCAGGTGATTCCTGCGGATATGAATTCATTCAGTACATCTTTATTCCAACCTTTAATGGTTAATATTGAGACATTGAATGATAATCTTATGGTTAATGCTATACGAAGTAATCTGAATCAGGTAGTAAAGGGATTGAAAATGCCAACCGAACCTTTTAAGGCATGTCCTTTTAATGTGGATTACAGGGATAAAAGTCTCGATATATATTATTCTTCAGATTATATAGACAAAAAATTGTCAGATCAAAGTGGCGATGCTACTCTGAAAGATATGAGACTGGCAACAGAGTCACCCATGTATTCTTTTTCAGCAGGCTTGCGTTTGGGATATAATGTCGGGTACAGATGGAATCTGCATACTGGTATCAATTATAGTCAGATTAATGAAAAATTTGAATATACGGATCCTGAATCATCCAAAGTCAGAATCGTTATCATCAAAGACTATATCTATGAAGATGGCAAAGTTGTGGACAGTATAGTTAAACAGGAAGAAGTTCTTGTTCCCGGTAGTACTGAATTGACAGTGTACAATAAATTCAGAACAATTGACATTCCCTTATTGGCCAGATATACGATTATGGCTAACAGACATTTAAGCCTTTCTGCAATTGGAGGTATCAGTATTAATGTTGCTTCATACGAAAAAGGAATGATCATTTCAGACGAAACATTAAAGCCAGTTCACATTTCAAAATCGGAAGATGATGGTAATGTGGTTTATAAAAACCAACTGGGTGTGAGTTATTATGGCTCGCTAAGCCTTGCATACCACCTGACAGATAATATGGATGTACTCGTAGAACCATATGCCCGCTTACGGCCATCATCCGTTACACTTTCCACATATCCACTTTATCAGAAATTCAATACTTATGGCATGAATTTGGGTGTCAGATATAAATTTTAACTGTTTCTTGTTGTTTTTTTTATTTAATGGTATATATTTACGTCGAAAAATAAATATTATTTATAATCAGGCAACGTAATGGGGCATCAGATAGTCTTATATTTTAGAAACGTATAAAATTGTTTAAAAAATTGAAATATCTGTATTTACTAAGTTTATTGGGATTATTGATGTCTTCCTGTTACGAAGATAAGGAGCTTTTTATACCTGATCAGCAATATAAAATTAATAATGAGTTGCTGATAAATAGTTTAGTAGGTGAGCCTGAAAGCTTCTTTGTTGATATAAATAATGATCCGGTCGTTTCGTTGCCAGGAGGAATTCAGCTGGAATGGCCTGAAAATAAAGTCAGGGATATTGAAGGTAATGTAGTGGCCGGAACTATCCGGGTGGAATTTAAAGAATACACACAACCACGCACAGGGCTTATGAATTGTCCTGAAACAAGATCCAATAATCAATGGATAAACAGCACAAAAACGATTTCTCTTAAAATATCTAACAGGGATAAACCGATACAACTTACCGGACCGGTAACTTTATATATACCTTCAAAAGAAAATATAGAGGATATCAATGTGTATAATCTCAGCAAAGAGGGAAATAATACACAATGGGCGTTGTCTCCGGGTTCAACGGAAAATATGGAATATGGTAACTGGCTTATTAATAGTAACAAATCACCAGCTAAGGAAATCTCAGGTTATAAAATTCAAACCATGCCAGGACAGGATTGGATAATGTTGGGAAAACCATTGGGCAACAAGATTGGTTTGGAAGTAAAATGTACACTTAATTCACCTCAGGGTTTTAATAACAGTAATGCGTTGGCATATTTCATCGGAGATCAGAATAATATTGTTTTTAAAATGGATTATGATGCTGTTAATAGACAGTTTTATACCAATAGTGGTGTAACAGGACACAATATTCAGGGAAAAATTATTTTTATAGGTCAGACTTCTGAGGAAAATTATTATTTTGGCACGACTAATGTAGTACTAGGTAGTGATACAAATCTTAAAATCAACGGGACAGCTATGTCTCTGGAAAGTATAAAGGCAGCTCTGAAAAGGCTGTAAAGTAGAATATGGCATAGGCCATATTTTTTCGTAAATGGGAACCGCCTGTCTGAAGTTAAAGTATTTCTGGCAGGCGCCTTTTTTACAGGGCTATAGTTTGAAATATCTGAAGCCTGTGACAGAATACTTTCCGAATCCAACCTGAGGAGATCGAAATCAATTTGCCTGTTTACTTTTTTTATTATAGATTTGTATCCTTATTATTTATCTGAATTTAGATTATGTTTGTACCTATAGGAGATACACAAGTGACCGGGGGCTACAAGCCTTATGTAAGCTATTCGTTGATTGTAATCAATATTGTAATCTTTATTATCCAATATCAGACACCTGGAAATCTTGTTTGTGATTTATCAACGATTCCATCAGATATTATTCAGGGCAGAAGTTTGCATACTTTGATTTCCAGCATGTTTTTACATGGAAGCTGGATGCATTTATTAGGCAATATGGTTTTTCTTTGGGTATTTGCTGATAATATTGAAGCGAGGATCGGAAGTGTTCCATTTTTGATATTTTATCTGTTGGGAGGATTGATTGCCGGCTTTTCTCATATCTGGTTTAGCACTTACAATGTTGATTTGACTCAGATACAATGCCTGCCTTGTTCGTTGATTAATCCCTGTGGTGATTCTGAAGAACATGTTGCAGCTGCTGTTATCCCTTCTCTCGGTGCAAGTGGAGCTATTGCTGCTGTTTTAGGTGCATATCTGACTATGTTTCCAAGGTCCCGTATCCGTGTTTTAGTACTGATACTCTTCAGGTCTTTTTATTTGCCTGCCATTGTATTTTTAGGTATTTGGTTTATTCAGCAACTATTTTATGGTATAGGCTCTCTTAGTCCTGATTTTTCAGGTGATGACAGTATCGCCTGGTGGACACACATAGGTGGTTTCGTATTCGGCGTAATAGCAGGACTTTTTTTCAGATTGAAATATAACGATTCTGAAAGGACATTTGCATATTGAAAATATTTTATGAAAAGGATTTATCTATTATTTTGGTTGCATTCCGGAAGCCTGATTGATAATATTGCTATAGAATTTGATACCTTCCTGAGTAATGTAATTGGCATAAATCGGTTTATTTTGCTTATCAACAAAAACATAAAATGTACAGCCATTTAAAATATAGACATCTGCTTCGTATTTGATATCACCTTTTATCTGAAAGAATTTACGCCCGTCTGGTTTACAACTTAAAGGTATTCTTACCAATGGTTTTTCGTAGTCTATAAAAAGTATGTTTTGTTTGATACTGCGTGGTTCATCCTGACTCAGTGAAAATGGAAGCTCTCTGAATATATAGTCTATAAAAGTACAATTATTGATCAGTTCAACCATTACTTCTTCTGGTATTCCGGGTATAGCCGGAGAGGACAAATCTACTTCCATCGGAGCGTTTGCAGGTGTTGGTACAGGAGTTGGTTCAGATGTTGGTTCAGGTGTTGGTACAGGTGTTTTTTTATCTGATTTACATCCCATACCTGAAAATAATCCTATGCAAAACAAAAAGATAAAAAATCGTGTCATATTTTTTGTTTAATATTCTTTAAAAATTGACTTCACCTCGCAAGGTAAGAAAATAACTTTTGAATGTATTACCTTCCGGTAATTTATGATTTAAATCTATAAACGATGACGTATATCTCAATGAAATACCCAGCATCTTCGTAAAATTGATTCCGGCACCTATTATCCAGCTGACATCATTTTTTTTGAGGTCGTCCACATTAAAGCCAGTGGCATCAGTCTGAAACAAATGTCCGTAGGATAAACCACCCTCAGCCCTGACTTTATAATATTTATCTGACTCCATATACCAGTCACGAATACTGAAAAGAACCGGTATTTCAAGATAATGCAAATCTATTCCTTTGTTTGATTCTTTTCTAAAAAGTCCGTCTGTTGATCCTCTCTGGCTGTAAAGCATCTCAAGTGCTACATCCCATACTTTCTCATTAGTATAGGACAGCCGGCCTCCAACTGTTAAGCCAATCTTATTGAATCCATACAGTGAATCACCATCAATCTGGGAAGCATTTGCACCAATTACAGCCGTAGCTTTAAATCGCTGAGCTGTAATGTTGCTGCTGCAAAATACTACAAAACTTAAAATGATAATATATAAATGTTTCATAATGGGTTTTGAATCTATTTAAATTAAAGGCAAAACTGCTATTGAAAATATATTAAAACGATTAATTTTGTTCTATAGTCAACCACAGACCTTATCTTTGTGTTGCAAATATAATAATAAAAACTGTACGGTATGCATAAATATACCAAACCTACACTCCATAAACTGGAACATGTATATAAAGAACTCGATTATACGGTCAGATACGAGAAAGGTACTTTCAAATCCGGATACTGTATTGTAGAGAACAGCAAAGTAGTGGTTATTAATAAATTTTTTGATACAGATGCACGTGTAGGAATATTGATGGATATACTGAATGATATTCTTACGGATGTAGATAAATTATCAGATAAATCTGCTCAGGTATACAGAAGTTTGTTGAAATCACACTTAAACATTGCCTGATGATAATCTTATAATATGCAAATCACGGTATTGGGATCGGGTACATCGCAAGGCATTCCTGTCATAGGTTGCAAATGTGATACATGTATATCGGCAGACACTAAAGACAAGCGATTAAGATCATCGGTTCTTATAGAAATAAATGATAAATATATCGCCATAGATGTCGGGCCTGACTTCAGGCAGCAGATGCTGGCTCACAATGTCCCAAGAATGGATGCCGTCCTGATTACGCACGAACATAATGATCATGTGGCAGGACTGGATGATATCCGCCCATTCAATTTTTTACAGGGTGGTAAGATGCCACTATATGCTCAGCAACGGGTCATTGACGACATTCAGCGCAAATTTGCATATATTTTTGATATCAATCCATATCCGGGCTCACCGCGTATCATATGTCATACTATTGAAGCCAATACCATGTATGACATATTTCAGGATGTTGGGTTACAAACACTCCGTATTTCACATGGCAATCTTCCAATATTAGGATACAGGATAGCTGGATTTGCCTATATTACTGACGCTTCCAGTATTGACATTGCAACGATGGCATTGTTAAAAGACTTAGACGTACTGATACTGAATGCACTACAATTCCGGCATCATCATTCACACTATAACTTTGATGAGGCAGTAGCCGTAGCTCAGCAAATTAATGCAACAAATACATATTTAACACATTTGTCCCATACGTTGGGTACGCATACACAATTATCAGAACTATGTCCGCCCAATATTCAACCTGCCTGGGACGGAATGACTTTACTTTTGTGATACATTTTACTTTCTTATGGTTGTCATGACAGCATTCTGCATAGCAGGAATAGTCTGGACTATCCTATCAGTCACTTTCGTATCTTTGAGTATATAGTAAACAGTTTTGTCCATTTCATTATCATGACTTACTACTTCAGCAATAAAATGTGTTGCATCCTCATTTACTGATAAATATACATTTTTGGCTTTCATAGTCATCATATCAGGTATAGCATAAGCACAATTAAAACCGGGTTTAAGATCGAAACCACTGATTATAAGGTCCGTACCGGGACCATCAGCCATATAAGCTCCTTCGAACGAAATTTCTATATTTTGTCCCTGCATACCAACTGATGCGCTCTTTTCCCCAAAAGTGAACGCAATATTTTGTCCCATCTGCATTATAGCACGTGATACTGGTTTTCCATTTGCCTGATAAATAACCTCATCTGTTGCTTCACCCATCGCGCCCTTGCTTTCTTCCCTGACTTTCCAGAAATCACCATCTCTGGTTATCGTACGGGTCATTTCCATAGGAATAATCTGCCCTGCTACTTCTATTTTAGTGTTGAAATGTGTTACTTCTTCCTTCCAGTTGATTTGGGCATCGGGCATCCTGTCCGTCAGTTTAAAAGCTTCCTTGGGTTGGTATGTTACCTTGTTGATGTCAACAGTCAGGTTTTCCAAAGTGGTTTTGACATCGTCCGGCATATCTTTTTGATACCTGCCACCCAATATTTCTGCCAGAAATTGCTCAACGGCCGCATACATTGCCATTCTGTTTAAAGGTTTGGCGAAGCCGTGACCTTCATCCTTAGCTAATAAATAATCTACCTTCTTCCCCTTATCTCTCAGAGCTATTACTATCTGGTCGGCCTCTGCCTGCTTAACACGCGGGTCATTGGCACCCTGGATTATGAGCAGTGGCTTAACGATTTTATCAACACTGAATAAGGGACTGGCATCATGGATTCTCTTCTTGCCCTCTTCTGTGTTGGGATCGCCAACCATACCATACAGGAATGCTCTGCCGGATTCCCAGTATGCTGGCACGGATTCGAGTAAGGTAAATATATTACTTGGCCCTACAATATCGACACCACAAGTATATAAATCCGGTGTAAAGGCAAGGCCGGCAAGTGTAGCATATCCGCCATAGCTACCACCCATTATGGCTATTTTTGAAGGATTGGCAATTTCTTTTTCTACAAGATATTTAACACCATAGGTGATGTCGTCCTGCATCAACTTTCCCCATTGTAAGTCTCCCGCATTCATAAACTGCTTGCCATAACCACCGCTGGCTCTGAAATTAGGTTGCAAAACAGCATATCCACGGTTGGCAAGAAACTGAACTTCCGGGTCATATCCCCAGTAATCCCTTGGACCTTTGGGGCCACCATGTACTAACACGACAAGAGGTAGGTTTTTCGCTTCTTTACCGGCCGGGATAGTCAGGTATGCAGGAATTTCAAGACCGTCGCTGCTCTTGTAATGTACAGGTGTCATACCTGACAGACTGGATTCCAATGCTTTAAGTTTAGGTCGTCCAGCATACTGAAAGGTGAGTTTTTTGGATTTTCTGTCATAAAGATATATTTCAGATACATATTTGTCGCCATGTGAAGCTATCAGTTGCTTGCTGTAATCCTTTGTACTGCTTTGGAAAGCTACTTCCCTGCCGGGAAGTTTGCTACTGAGATCATTATATGCTGCTTCCCAGTTCTTGTCTTTCCAGTAATATTTATCTTTATCCAACGTATAGGATGTTCCGATAATTTTACGTGTATTCCGGTCAATTATTAAATTTCCAAAATCCACTTTCCCTTCCGGATCACTTTCTATCATTGTCATCTTCATCGTTTCCGGATCCATCAGGTATAAAGTGAGTTTATCCAAATCACCGGCATTGGTTACGAGGTAAAATTTCGAATTATCCCCGGTCCAACCCACGATTGATGCATCTTCTGTGACAGATGTGGTATAAATTGGTGTTAGACTGTTGTCCTTATTGATACGGAGTATGGTGGTATTCCCTTTTTCGTCCGTACGGTAAAGTATACGTAGTCTGTCATCCCAATCAAAATTATAACCCGTAATTCTGCTTGTATTTTCATACTTCAAGGTTAATTCAGCTGTAGAAATTTTCAATTCGTACAGGTCGTGCCATGCTTTATCCCTGTCATTCAGGCCAACCATCATTATATCCGGATTGTTTTGACTTGTATGATAAATTTGAGCAGCAACCTCTTTTTTGGGTGTTAAATTGATGGATTCAGGTAAACCTACTTTACTTATATCAGGTCGTACTGCATAGACATTGATATTTTCATCGCCATCCTGATCCTTAACATACAGAATGTATCTGCTGTCATCACTCCAGAAATATCCATACATCGGCCTTTTACTGTCTGTCAATGGAATTGCCTTCTCAAATGGATCCTCTGCTTTCTTTACCCATATATTCATAATGCCTTCATAGGCTTTCATGAAAGAAAGATACTTGCCATCCGGACTTAACTGGCTTCCTGAAATCTCAGGATTGCCGAAAAATAATTCTCTGTCTATCAGTGTTGGATTCTGTGCCTGCATATCTACTGTAAATAAAATAACTGCTATTAGAAATAGGTATGGTCGCATAATGGTTCATTTTGAAGGTTAATAAATTTTATTTGTTCAGAATGTAATCTCTCTACTGTATAAAAATATATGTGTAGTATGTCCGGATAGATATTCAAATACATATTCAGAAAATTATTAAGTAGTCTATGTAATTGTGTTACTGCAAAATTAAAACAAAATGGCTGGTTTTGGCATTAATTATATAAAAAATCTAAAGTGAGTCAGGATAAAATTATTTTTTCAGATAAGATAAATGAATATGTTGAGCAGAAAGTAAATTTCAAAATGACTTTCTCCAAACAAAGACATCAGAATAAAGAAGTTTTGAAAGCCTTTTTGAAAACCGTTGTTATCAAAAATAAACTTCAGTATTCTGTAACGTACAGATATCAGCGGAAAGATCAGGTAAAGAATTATGAACGTATTCAACTACCTGAGTTGCTGGATAACCTGATGGGCAATATGTTTTTTAATGCAGTATTGTTTTCTGAAAACGAAGAATATACCTTGCTGCAAAGCAAGAAAGGCAAGTCCACGCTGATATCCAAAGTCAATCCTGTACCGGTTAAAACCGACACATCACACGATAATATCAAGTACAGATTCATTCCCGAAAGTTCACCCTGGTTACAGGACCTTGGGCTGGCTTCCAAAGAAGGTAAAATCTTTGACAAGGCACAGGATAAGTACCGGCAGATCAATAAATACGTTGAAATAGTAGATGGTTTACTTAAAGATATACCGGAAGAATCCATGTTGACGATTGCCGACATGGGTAGTGGTAAAGGCTATCTGACTTTTGCATTGTATCATTATCTGACCAACACGCGTAAACTCTTCTGTAAGGTCACAGGATACGATGTACGGGAAGATATCATAGGACTGTGTTATAATGTAGCCGCCAAATATGGTTTTGTAGGACTTACTTTCCAGCAAAAGGATATCGATCAGGTAGATACGTCGGATGCTGACGTGGTTATCGCATTGCATGCCTGTGATATTGCTACGGATATGGCTATAGCCAAAGGTATACAGGGGCAGGCAAAATACATAATTGTTGCTCCGTGCTGTCATAAGCAAATCAGGAATGCGATGCAGCATAATAACCTGTTGTCGCCTATATTAAAGCACGGCATCCTTGAAGAACGTCAGGCGGAAATAGTAACGGATGGTATTCGGTCTTTGATAATGGAAGCCAATGGTTATCAAACAAAGGTTTTTGAATTTATATCAACGGAACACACCCCGAAAAACCTGATGATTACGGGTAAAAAGTCCATTCCGGACGCTACAGCTTTGTCAAAGGTTCAGGAAATAAAAGCATTTTTTGGAATAGAATACCACTATCTGGAAAAGTTGCTGGAAAGCGCTGAGGTGAAGTGATCTGACACTATTTGTTAATGCACTGAATAAAGTAATTGAGTTTCCACATCATAAATCCCGTCATGGAAGGACGTTCTGATAATAAGCTGGCTTCTATACGTTTTTCAAATTTCGGGTAGAATTTTTCAAATATCCGGGTGAGTTTGTAGTACTGCATCCACTCATAAAAATGTATCAGACGGGTATGTACAATGCGTTTGGATTTATACAGCTCGACTAAATTGCGGATTGCATTCTTAGTTTTATTCAAAAAAATGTCATTTACTTCCAGGCCGTCATGAATAACCGGATTATCTATGTGGACAATCGGAATACCTTTTCTTTCGAGATCAAAGGCATAGAGCAAATCTTCATATCCGTAGCCGTGTACATTTTCATCAAACTGATGGTTATTAAAAACAGATTCCGGAATCAGAAAGTTATTGGTATGAAAATTCATATAGGGAGCCTTCATACGTTTTTTTGCAGGTAGCGATTCACGTTGTGTGCCATATACCCAATGGAGGATTTTCTTTTTTGCCCGTGGTTTTTTGGGTTGGTATGACCTGCCTCCGTGTATGATTCCGCTTATTGGCAACTGATCGATGTAATTTTTGATAAAATACCGGTTTTTAACGATACTGTCACAATCCAAAAACAGGATGTAATCATAATAAGCTGCCTTCCCTAACCAGTTTCGGATACGGCTACGTCCCAGGTTCTCATTTAGCTCTGTATAATTTACGTTAATTCTGAAAGCAAGTTCTTTATTCAGGTCGCGGTATTTTTGTTGTGATCCGTCATCAAAACACAGAATCTGATAAGGGATATCCAATTTATTGCATTGCTTCATTAAGGTCGTAACCAACGGGCGCACATCGTGATTATATACGGGAATAACTATAGACAGCATGTTAAGAAGAATATCAAATCCTGCGAAAAATAAGTATAATATTTTAAAAGATCATATTATTGCTTCAAAAACAACAAAAGTCGTTTAATGTTCTTTTAATCCAACTATTTTTAAACTTCCAAATAAATTGCAAACCAGTATTTTTAAATATTTTTTTGTTTGAAGATAAATCACGATATAACTATTTCTGATTGATAATTATCAGATATGTATGCAGTAAATTGCTTATAAAATGTAGTTTCAATAAACGGGTTTATGCTATAAATGATGTTATAAACAGACCAAATGTATTGATTGGGAAAATTTAAAAATCATATCAATTTGCACAGTTATAACATTAGCAATGGATAGTATCCCGATAGCTTTAGGGATTGACGCAGCTATTTAGAGTTTTTTTCTCTAAAGACCTGACTATTCTGTATGTAATAATCGTATTAAACCCTGATAGTAAAGGTAATAATCTAATAAGGTTTGGATAGGAACATGCGCTGATTGCAGCTACTAAGGTAATAAGGTTTATTTATATTATTTGTCAGGAAAGTTTCAACCTTATTACCTTAGTAGTTTGTATGCTAAAAGCGAAGTAAGTTATTTTTTCTTAATATTGTTAAAAGCTATTGATTTACGCTGTATGATTTAAATAAACCCGGTCAAAAACAAGCGATAGTGATCGTAATGTCAAAAGTGCGTCTATCGCAAAAAAAGTAGTAAACACAGAAAAATACCACTGCATGCGATAGAAAAAGCATTTTGACCATGAAGAGAACGGTGCCCTGCAATCG
>JADZFD010000029.1 GCA_020850225.1 Saprospiraceae bacterium
CAAGTATCGAATTGTACCAGAACGAGCCTAACCCATTCAAGGGACAGACAACGGTAAGCTTCATGATGCCAGAGGCAGGAGCAGCTACGTTGAGTGTATATGACATGACAGGTAAGTTGGTAGTAACCAGAAGCATCAGTGCAGTTAAAGGATTGAACAGTGAAGTATTCACGAAAGATCAGTTAGGTGTTAGTGGTGTGATGTACTACACATTAGAGAGCGGTGATTTCACGGCTACCAAGAAGATGATCATCGTCGAGTAATCGGGGATAATTCTCTGAGCGTTCAACGAACGCATAAAGCTAAGGCACACGTTGATTATTCAGCGTGTGCCTTTTTTATAGATCTTGAAATCAATAAAAAAAGGCGAAACATCCTGTATTCAGATGTTTCCGCCTTCATATAAAAACGTGGGGGATATTACTTGATTTTGGTCAATTTACCATTGTATGTATGTCCGTCTATCAACCACTGATACATGAACATACCGGTGATATTATTATCTACGTCAACATGAATATTGTTTTGACCTTTAGTTAGTTCGAATTGACTTTGAAGTACCAGCTGCCCTGCCATGTTCAAGATAGATAACCTGGCTGATTGAGACACATTTGTTTCAATATCAAAAGTAAGGGAATTAACAAACGGGTTAGGGTGTGTTGTGATCAAAATTGAAGGGGTCAAATGAGATCTTAAAAAAACATGACTATCTTCTTTCAGTGAGCCTGGATCAACAGATATATTTCCTTTTTTAATTGCAACAAAATTAATGGAATCCAGATTCTTGTTCAATGAATCAATCTGGATGATAAATGGAAGTGGTTGTATCAACACATCTTCAGGATTAGTATATCTCGCATTTTGATCTAATAAATACCATTGATTGTCACCAGGTAACTTATTGATTTTACCATCGATAAAATCTTCTAAAATTTGACTGTCATCCAGGTTGATAAATCCATCCTCATTAATATCTGATGCTAAAAATTGATGATAACTGAAAAATTTCACTTTACCTGATATGAAGTCATTCAGAAGTTCGAGATCGTTTCTGTCGATGAATTTGTGTGGATCGTTTTCATAACTACCGGATACTTCAATGGCTTTGTTATATGTGAGGCTATCGAATTGAAACCTGCCCAGAGAATCGGTTTTAACGGAAGTATATAAAATCTGAAATGTAGAATCCTTATGTTCTGTGATGACTGTTTTCTTCTCATATCTGTACAGTTTGTATCCAGATGCATTAATAAACGAATCCAATACTAACGTTTCAGTAGTGTCGTAGGTAATTATGTATGAATAAAGAGAATCCCTGTATCTGGCTGTTATTGTTGCATCTTTTAGTGGTGTATCAGTTAAAGTCAGCACATTCCCTTTGATATGATAGGTAGTATCTATCGGATCAGGATCTACAGGATCTACTGGTTTCGGCTCACAATTAGGAATTCTGGCACCGTTGTTTTGAATAATTAGCTCAACCTCACAAAATTCCTGTGCTCCCTTGCTGTCAGTTACCCACATCTGAATGACATTTTTTCCAACATTTTCACAGGTAAATATCCTCGATGTCTCGTTTACATCTTTTGAGAATGAAAACTTTAACGGATAATTTTTACAATTTGAAAAACTGCCTTTATCAAATGTTTTTGCAAATACTTCAACCATACCATCTTCGGGAATCCCATCTTTATCTGCATCTACTGGCATTAAAGCTGTGGTGAGATATCCCAGACAATATGGTGTAGGTTTTGAAGCATTCTTAACCACAACATTTACAGTACATGTTTTTGACTTGCCACAACTGTATTTAACGGTATAGGTAACCTTGGTGGTACCGATAGGATATATACCCGAGATATCATTTCCTTTTTTATATGAATATGGAGAATTATTACTAATGTCAAAATATCCGCCACAGGAACTCTGATCTACAATAAGTGGGTCAACTGTAACTTCAGCATTTTTACAATTGAATGCATTAACTGTTATTTCAGCAGGACAATTAACAACCGGTGGCGTATTGTTTTTGATGTAAATTATCTGAACCTGTGTATAGATTTTATATCCGTATTGGGGTGAATAATCACACCAATCCATGACTTTCCAGGTACGCATAATCTTTCTGCACTGGCTGTTTACATAAAATTCCATATCGCTGTAGGATTTTCCCAACATATTACATTCAGTATAATCCCATGTTGGATAATTGTCAGGATCCGGGAGGTGATAAGGATTGATATCCGGATTGCATCCATTGAGTTCTATATCTGCGGGCCAGTATATAACAGGTGCACCACTTCCTGTCGAGGATACGTAAATGGTCTGTGTACATGAATACCAGTTCCAATTATAATCTTCAACCATCCAGGTACGTGTGATCGTTCCGGCATTACAACTGTTCAGATTATATTGTACAGAAGGATTTCCTGCACTGTAGGTACATCCGTTATATGTATATGTAGCATTGCCGTAGCAGGATAAATTCCAAAGCTCATCCGTACAACTGACATATACATCAGGTGGACAATTCATTATCAATGGCCATCCTGAACTGGTATTGGCTTTTCCATTGAAAAAGAGGAGTGTGAAAAAGATAATTACAATTCCACGGATAGTGTACATTTTTGTTCTCATTCCAAAACTTATTTTATGGGTGATATAATTGTTTGAATTACATATTAGAACAAAATTACATATATTAATAATTGGTTGTATGTGAATTGGCTTGTTTTGTTTAAAAAATCAGTGAAATCCCTTAAAATTTAACATTTGATAATCAGATTACTATAAATTATTAAATTATTTAATATGTTTTGATATTTTCTTTGACTTCACTAAGTAGTAAGCAATCAGTTCATATTGTTTTTTAGTAACTACTCAGGTACAAATTATACCAAAGATAGCACATTTAATACATTGGCTTTGTTTTTCAGTGCTGTATCTATGACAGATCTGATGATGGCATATTGAGAAGCTCCCTGTTCTGTTCTGAATAGACCACTCACTTTTAGTTTTACCTTTACATTTCTTATTGCTTGTTCGCTGGCATTATTGTCTGGAGGAACTTCCTTGTTTTTCAAAAATGTAAATAGAAATGAACGGTATTTATTGACTCTTTTGGCTATAGCCAATAGTTTTTTATCTTTTATCTCTGTCATTATTTTTAATAATGCGTCTTGCGTTTTTTGAATTTGTTCAATTTGAAGGTCGTAATTTTTATCAGCATTCTCTAATATTTTCCTTTTTAACCTTATCGATTTATGGAATAATTGCGATAAATCATATGCCCATTTACTTCTCTTTTCTATAAAGTATTTAAGTTCTCTAAGTAAATGAACCAGGCATATCTGATGCCCCATTGCCTGTGTGTTCATTTGTGGTTTCCAGCAATCGTGTACCAGGATTCCCTTTTTAAATCCTCCTTTAAAGTGTTTTGTAATCGTTTCATTTCCTCTGTTGGAGGATGCGGCTATATAGGTAAGTAATTTTGTTTGCCATGTCCACATCCAGAACAATTGACCATTAACCCGACATCCTGTCTCATCTGTTCCTATACAGGTACTATCCTGTACCCGTTGCCGTATAATTTCGTATAGGGGCATACACTTTGCTGCAAATGTGTTAATTTTATTGACTATCGTACCCTCACTCATCGGTATTTTAAATACATCAGTAAATATTTCACGTATTCTGGATATACTGATATATTTTCTGCATGAAAAATATCCGCATAATGATTCTATAACACTACCATAGCTGATCGGACTATTGACACCTTGTGGAAAATCACTGACGCTACATTTCCCGCACTTACATTTTCTTTCATATACTACGTGTTCTGTGTAGTGTAGTTCAATAGGTGGTATATCGACTACCTGACGTTTCTCCCTCAATATTGGTTCATCTGTATACGGTTGACCACAGTCCGGACAATATGAGGATATATGTTTTATTACCTCATGTGGTGTAGCACTAAATTTCAACGTTGTCCCTTCATGTCCTTTTTGTCCTCCGGTCTTCTTATCACTTTTCTCACGCAGACTTATTGGCTTCCGACCTATGTCCGATGAGGGAGGCATAGAACTGTTGTGACTACCTTTTTTATGTGACATTCCGGCTATTATAGCATTTAACTCTACTATCTTTGCATCTCTAAGACGTAGTTCCTCCTTCAAATCAGATATCTCTTTTCGAAGTGCTTTAAATACTTGTAATATGGACGATTTCTTGTTGATAATATCTTGTTTTTTGGTTCAAGTTCATTATCTTTGTCCAGGTTGATGATACAAAGATACATAAATTTATAATATGTATACACTTTTTTACTTTCTTAACCTGAGTAGTTACGTTTTTTATTATTTTCTTAATATTGTAAGGATAATATGCTATCTTGCATAAGATTTCTTAATACGGAACTGGATTCGAATGGTATTATACGCCTGATGATTGAAAGTTTCGGTTTTATATGCTCAGGATGAATAATATTTCAAAGAACAGAGTTATATTGATAGTATTGGATAGTGTAGGCATCGGTTATCTTCCGGATGCAGCTCAGTACGGGGATGAAGGTAGTAATACACTGGGCCATATAGCTGAAAATGTATCAGATTTTAAAATTCCGAACCTTACAAAATTAGGACTTGGAAATATAGATATGACCAATAAGTTACCCAAGACAGAGAATCCCTCGGCTTTGTATGGCAAAGCTGCAGAACAATCTGCGGGAAAAGATACGACAACAGGTCATTGGGAGATAGCAGGATCTGTATTGAAGCACCCTTTTCCTGTTTTTATGGATGGATTCCCTGTAAATTTTATTTCAGATTTTGAAAGCGCTATTGGATCTAAAGTATTGGGTAATTATGCTGCATCAGGTACTGTGATTATAAATGATTTGGGTGATGAGCATGTAAAATCCGGTTTCCCAATTGTATATACTTCTGCTGACAGTGTGTTTCAGATAGCCATGCATGAAGACGTAATTCCTATAGAACGACAGTATGAAATATGTTCAATTGCCCGTAAAATGCTTGTTGGCAATCTGGAAGTTGGAAGGGTGATTGCAAGGCCTTTTACAGGGACTTCAGGCAATTATTCACGAACTTCCCGAAGAAAAGATTTTGCTACCATGCCACCCGATAATATCCTGACGTCAATTTCCAATAAAGGAATTGATGTATATGCAATCGGGAAAATCTATGATATTTTCGCAGGAAAAAGTATTACCCGTTATATAAAAACAGCAGATAATACAGAAGGTATCCAAAGGACAATTGAAGCAATAAAGGAAAAGAGTTCAGGGCTCATATTTACAAATCTGGTCGATTTTGACATGCTGTACGGACACAGGAGAGATGTGGAAGGTTATGCGCGTTGTATAGAAGAATTTGACAGGTATATTCCTGAAATTATTAATAATATGCACGCAGACGATTTGCTGATTATCACTGCTGATCACGGCAATGATCCTACATGGAAGGGTAGTGACCACACGAGAGAATACATTCCAATTCTGATTTATGGTGATGGTGTAGTACCAGGTAATTTTTCAACAAGAAAGAGTTTTACCTGTATCGCTTCAACGATTGCTGATGTTTTAGGCATAGATTTTGAAACTATAGAAAAGAGTTGTTTGCTTAATTAAACAGGGTTTTCAGAAAATATTAAAAATTAAGAATATTGGTAGAAATAATCAAGAAAAAACGCGATGGTGAGATACTTACGGATGAAGAAATAAGATCCGTAGTTAGTGGTTTTGTGGATGGATCAGTACCGGATTATCAGATTTCTGCATGGTTGATGACTATTTTTTTTAAAGGATTGAATGATAAGGAGACGGCTGTACTGACAGATGCCATTATGAGATCCGGAGATTTGATTGATTTGTCTGAGATTCCGGGAATAAAAGTGGATAAACACAGTACCGGTGGTGTAGGTGATAAAACAACACTTGTCTTAGGTCCTTTGGTCGCAGCAGCAGGTGTGTATGTTCCCAAAATGTCGGGTCGCGGATTAGGACATACAGGCGGCACTTTAGATAAACTCGAATCCATTCCTGGATTTAATACCAATATGACAACGGATCACTTTGTCAACTTGGTAAAAGAACATCATATCGCTATATGCAGTCAGAATGACCGATTGGTACCTGCTGATAAAAAATTATATGCATTGAGGGATGTAACAGGAACTGTGGATAATATTTCGCTGATAGCTTCAAGTGTTATGAGTAAAAAACTGGCATGTGGAGCTGATGCTATTGTCATAGACCTTAAGGTTGGTGATGGCGCCTTCATAAAAACAATTGAAGATGCCGAAAAACTTGCCGATATTATGATAAATACGGCTAAACAAATGAATCGCCGCCTGATAGCTGTTATTAGTAGCATGGAAGAGCCATTAGGACATAATATCGGTAATGCACTGGAGGTGCGTGAGGCCATCGATACACTCAAAGGTCACGGGCCGGCTGATTTGACAGAGTTGTGTCTCACACTGGGAAGTTATATGCTGATGATGGCCGGCAAAACAGCAACTTTTAAAGAGGGAAAGTTGATTTTGGAACAATTATTAGCTAACGGAAAAGCTTTCGAAAAATTGGTAGAAATGACAATAGCCCAGGGTGGCGATGTTGATTATGTCAAATCTCCTGAAAAGTTAAAAATAGCACCCTGTAGTTTTGAATATAAAGCTGAACAAAATGGATATATTGCTAAGCTTAGCGCAATGGATATAGGGCTTGCATCTGTAAGATTGGGTGCCGGAAGAGAGACTAAAGAAAGTATTATAGATTTGGGCGCAGGTATAATTTTGAAGAAAAAAGTAGGTGATTACGTTGAAAAAGGAGATACTATAGCTTTGCTTTATGCAAGTGATATATCTCTTTTTGACAAAGCAAAAATATATATGGATGATGCGGTATTATATACATCACATCAGACGGATGTACCTGAATTGATACTGGCGGTCAAAGGCGGTTAACTCAGGAATTCAATTTTTAATCTATAATATAAAATTTGTGTATTTTAATGAATGAAAAGTTTCTAAATGTTTAAGAAATTCTGAATCTTCAGTTTGTTAATATAAATGTGTTTACTCTAATAGACTTTTAAGTGATGATAAAAAACAAATCCATTGATTCTGAAGCATTAACTAAACCGGTATTACTGGAACGTAACCCCGGTGTACCATTTGATGCATCCTGGTTTGAAAATATTAAAATAAATAAGAGTGCAGTAGAACGCCGGGCAGCAACTATAGGTGCAAGACGTTCAGTAAAAAAAGAATACCAGGCAGCATGGCTACTCAAGGCTATATCATGTATTGACCTGACGACACTCGCAGGTGACGATACACCCGGCAATGTTGTCAGGTTATGTGCTAAAGCCAGACGACCCGTGAGAAAGGATATATTGGAAGCGCTTGGTGTTCAGGATTTAAGTCTGACTACAGGAGCTGTTTGTGTTTATCACAATCTGATTGAATCTGCGATTACAGCACTGGAAGGAAGCAATATTCCAGTTGCGGCTGTTTCTACCGGATTTCCGGCAGGGCAGATTACAATGGAGCAAAAATTAAAGGAAATAGAGGCATCTGTAGCAGCTGGTGCCAAAGAAATCGATATAGTCATTAGCAGAGCTCTTGTACTCAATGCGGATTGGAAAGGATTATATGATGAAATAGCAGCATGCAGAAAAGCATGCGGTGATGCACATATGAAGACAATACTGGCTACCGGGGAGATTCCAACGTTAACAAAAGTGGCAAAAGCGAGTATGGTGGCCATGATGGCAGGTTCTGACTTTATAAAAACCAGCACAGGAAAGGAGGCTGTAAATGCTACTTTGCCCGTATCATTGGTCATGATAAGAATGATAAGACAGTATTATGAGATGACAGGCTATAAGGTAGGATACAAGCCCGCCGGTGGTATATCCAAAGCCAAGGATGCGCTCAACTACCTCATTCTTATAAAAGAAGAATTGGGCAATGAATGGCTGAATCCTGAATTGTTCAGGTTTGGAGCAAGTAGTCTGCTAAGTGATATTGAGCGACAACTAGAACATTATCTTACTGGTAGATATTCTGCTTCGTACAGACATCCCGTTTCTTAGTCCATTTTTGTAAAAGATTTATTTTAAAATCAAATATCCAACAGTTTTATATCAGATAATTAATAAAGAATAATGAAAGTATTGGAAATATATAATTCTATGGAATACGGACCTGCACCGGAAAGTAATAGTGAAAGCCTGGCTTTTTTAAAAAAATTCAACCACAAATTTCCATTGTTTATCAATGGACAATGGACAGAACCTGTATCCGGACAGTATTTTGAAAGTATCAATCCATCAACAAAGGAACATCTCGCTTCCATCTCTGAAGCAAATGCCAAGGATGTGGATAATGCTGTTAGAGCTGCGAAAAAAGCACTCAAGGGGTGGACTGAGTTGGGAGGACACGGCAGGGCAAGATATTTATATGCTATAGCACGTCAAATACAAAAACATTCGAGATTGTTTTCAGTACTTGAATCTATGGATAATGGTAAACCAATCCGTGAAACGAGAGATATTGACATACCGCTTGTTGCGCGTCATTTTTATCATCACGCTGGTTGGGCACAACTCATGGATACCGAAATGGGTGATTATAAAGAATTGGGAGTAGTAGGACAGATTATACCCTGGAATTTTCCATTATTGATGCTTTCATGGAAAATAGCTCCGGCTCTGGCAATGGGTAATACTGTCGTTCTGAAGCCAGCTGAATATACTTCTTTGACAGCTCTGCTATTTGCGGAGATATGTCACAATGTGGGCTTACCTGATGGTGTGGTCAATATTATCACAGGTCATGGTTCTGCAGGTGAAGCAATCGTCAATCACCCGGATATTGCGAAAATTGCTTTTACAGGTTCAACAGAAGTAGGTAAGATTATCAGAAAGGCTACTGCTGGTACAGGTAAGAAGATATCACTTGAGTTAGGTGGCAAATCACCGTTTATTGTATTTGACGACGCTGATTTGGATAGCGTTGTTGAAGGTATAGTTGATGCAATCTGGTTCAATCAGGGACAAGTATGCTGTGCAGGTTCAAGATTGATCGTACAGGAAAGTATAGCTGACCGGCTGTATGATAAGATAAGGGCAAGAATGGAGACACTGAGAGTAGGGAATTCCCTGGATAAAAGTGTCGATATCGGAGCAATTGTTGCACCTGTACAGCTAAAAACAATTGAAGATTTGGTTCAACAAGGCAAGGATGAAGGTAATATCTGCTGGCAACCATCGTGGGCATGTCCGTTGGAAGGGTATTTTTATCCGCCTACATTATTTACCAATGTTGCACCATCATCAGTTATTGCTCAGGAAGAGATATTTGGACCTGTACTGGTAGCTATGACATTCAGATCTCATACTGAAGCTGTTAAACTGGCAAACAATACCAGGTATGGCCTGGCAGCAAGCCTGTGGACTGAAGACATTAATCTTGCACTGGATATAGCTCCTAAGATTAAGGCTGGAACAGTCTGGATCAACTGTTCCAATGTTTTTGATGCGGCATCCGGCTTCGGTGGGTACAGGGAATCCGGTTTTGGCAGGGAAGGCGGCAAGGAAGGACTGTATGAGTATGTTAAACTTAAAACTGAAGCCGATTTTAAATCCAAACCACTTCAGTTAAAGACATTTGCTCCTGTTAAATCTCCCAATACATCCGGTATTCCCATAATTGACCGTACTCCAAAACTGTACATAGGAAGTAAACAGGTACGTCCGGACGGAGGCAATAGTCTGATTATTTCGGATACATTCGGAAACCAGGTTGGTGAAGTGCCGAAAGGAAACAGAAAGGATGTCCGTAATGCAGTAGAAGCGGCACATGCAGGTACAAACTGGGGCAATATGACAGGTCACGCACGTGCACAAGTATTATATTTCATAGCTGAAAACCTTGCAGTCCGTACTGCAGAGTTTGCTGCGAGAATCGTTCAAACTACCAATGTTGATATGGATGAGGCGACAAAAGAAGTTGAAAAATCCATCGAAAGGATTTATTATTATGCTGCCAGAGCTGATAAATATGATGGCAATGTGCATAATACGATTCAACGCAATGTAACATTGGCTATGCCCGAAAAAATAGGAGTAATGGCCATAGTTTGTCCAGAGGAAATGAGTTTGCTTGGATTTATATCAACAGTAATACCAGCTCTTTCTATGGGTAATAATATAATTGCTGTACCGTCAGAAAAATTTCCTTTGATAGCATTGGATTTTTACCAAATCCTGGAGACTTCAGATGTGCCTGCTGGCACGTTCAATATTATTTCAGGTGTAAAAGATGAATTAACTGATGTACTTGCCAAACACGATGATGTGGATGGAATTTGGTATTTTGGAACCGAAATTGGTAGTAAACAAGTTGAATTGCTATCAACGGATAATCTAAAACGCACCTGGGTGAATTATGGTAAATATCGTGACTGGTATGATGATAAACAAAGTCAGGGCGATACTTTTCTGCGACACGCAACAGAAATCAAAAATATTTGGATTCCTTATGGTGTGTAAATCAGATTGTTACAGAAAGTATAAAGTCGATAAAGTATTCAATATGAAGTAATAGTTTTCTATAATTCTTATAGTTATTCAATCAGATCATTTGAAATTTTGGTTAAAATGAATGTTTTTTGACCAGATTTATCATGCCATATTAGGTTTTCCTTGTCTAATGTATAAATATTTCCATGAGCATCCTGATATGTATTGGTATCCGGTATCTTATTATAATCTGTCCATTTCATATTATCCGTAAACCGGGCTTTTATACCTTCTCTCGTTTCTGTGACATACACCTTTTGTGCAATGTTTTTCACTGACCACGTACCTTCTACATGCATTATGCTGCTAACTGAAGCAGGAACGCTTTCAGGCTGAATTGCTACGTCTTGGCCATAATTTTGAGATACACCAGGATTCTTATTTGTGTCATATAAATATCCGAAATCCTTTTCATTATTGTTGATGTTTTCGTAATCTCCACGTTGATATGCAGGTTTATGTTTATAATCCCTGTCAGTTGTATAAAATGTAAGTCTTGCTCTGTTCCTTCTTGCTGTATAGACAAGTTTATCCTGATTTATGGTAAGTTCATTTCCGTTATTGTCTCTGAATTTGTATTTTTTGATTCGTTTAAACCAGTTTTTACTGTCAATCTTGTATAGCCCTGTCACATACATACCATTGGGACGATATTGCGTACTTATCGTAATACCTGTGTAGGGATTGTACCAGGTTTCACGTGCTGCAGCATCGAGATAAATTGATCCGGTCAGCATCAGCAATGCGCTGAAGAATATTTGTAAAAATCGTGCTCTCATAACTAAAAGTTTTATAACTAACAGACTGTTTATAAGAACAAAAGTTTATTAAGATTTTCCTAAAATTATGTATCAACTGGTACAAATATTTGTAAAACCCATTATTAACGGTGATTGATGTCAGAGCAAACCCATCAAACAGGCCTGTAATTGTCTTTTTTAGACAGTGTTTTATGTACCATTTTGTCAACGAATTTATCGGGCAGGTAGGCTGACATCAGCTTGAATAAAAATGGTTTCTTATGTACCAGATACCTGGTTTTTGGACTTCCGGCTACCAGAATTTTATCGATAATATCAGTAATAACTTTGACAGGAAGTGCACTTTTATCAGAATTTTCAATCATCTTGTCAGCTGAAGACAAAATATCACCATAGGGTGTATCCAGAAACTTATCTAATTGTCCCAAATTCTTGCGCCATATTTCCGTTTTAATCGGACCTGGTTCGATAGCTGATACCTGTATGCCGAAACGGTATAATTCTCTTCTGTAAACATCTATCATACTTTCAAGCGCATGCTTGGATATGCAATATGATCCATTGAAAGGAGCATTGAATAAACCTGAAACAGAAGATATAAAGATGATTTTACCAGGGTTATATTGAGTGTCCGATCCCAGGTAGGGTAGAAGCATGTTGGTGACTCTCCTGACAGCCAGCACGTTCACGTCCATCTGATATGTGAAGTCCTGTTCACTCAAATACTCAAGCGGACCAGGTACTGCAATTCCTGCATTGTTGATTAGACATGCAAGACCATTTTTTTGTAGTATCGGATAAATGGATTCAATTTGTGTATGTGTCTTAATCTGATCTGTAACGTCAAATTCAAGTATATGAACTTTGCTTCCAAACTCATTGCTGAGTCGCAGTGCATCCGATGCATTTCTGACGCTGCCAATTACAAAGTATCCTGTTTCAGTGAGTCTTTTCAATGTAGCATATCCTATACCCGTAGATACTCCTGTGATAAAAACTACTTTCATATTTAAATTATTTCAATTTTTAAAGATAGTCAACATCCACAGCATAAGCATCATTCATCAGAAATTCAAGTCCACGTGTCATATCAAATCCTTCAAAAATGACCTTGTGCAATACAGTGACAATAGGTAGATTCAGATTTTCATTCTTAGCCAGTTGATTGATGATTTTAAGTGTCCTGACACCTTCAACAACTTCGGTGGAAGTAGCCATAATATGATCGTAGGCTTCTCCTCCGGCAAATCTCTTTCCAAAGGTATAATTTCTGCTGTCATCACTGGTCGCTGTAGCTATCAGATCACCTATACCCGCTACTCCCAAATATGCTGCTCCGCTGGTTCCCATAGCAGTACCAAAGTAGATCATCTCTCTGAGTCCACGGGTGATAAGCAATGATTGCATGTTTTTGCCCATGCCCATTCCGGATAATATACCGGATGCAACTGCAATAATGTTTTTGAATGAGCCTGAAATTTCTGCTGCTTTGAGGTCATGTGACCCGAATGCAAAGAATTTTTTGGAACTTAATACAGTCTGACCCAGATGAATAACCTCATCAAATTCTGAAGCAATAACCGTAGCTGCCGGCTGACCGGATAATATCTCCTTTGCCAGATTAGGCCCCGATATACAGCCTATACGGATGGTATTGCTTTCCTGACGGATCACCTCTGACATAGTACATATGTCTTTCTTACTGAAATTGAAATTATTCCAGTCATTTTCACTAATCAGGCTGGCATCCAGCCCTTTTGTTCCGTGAATTATGATATGAGAAGGTTTCAGATATGGACAAAACTCCTTCATCATACTTCTGAATCCGGATGACGGAATTACAGCGAAAATCAGTTCACACCGGGATGTTATTTCAGCTATGTCATTGGTTGCATAAGCACGTTCACTTATTTTCTGATTATGATAGTAATGGTGCTGATTGATAGAATCAACATGTTCCTGCTTGCGTGCATAAATGATAACATCGACATTTCGTGTCAGTATCTTTACTAAAGTGATGCCAAAACTACCGGCACCGATAATACCGACTGTTTTTAATTTTACCATACCTCCGTGCGATGTATTTATTTTTTACCTTTCTGCTCTTTCATGGCCTGTTGTTGTTTCATAGCCTCTTCAAGACGTTGCTGGAAATTGGATTTCTTTTTTGGTTTCGCTTTTTCTTTAAGGAGTTCTTCCCTTATTTTCTTTTCATCAAAAATATAATTCTTGGTTACAACAGTCTGGATTATATTGAATAAATTACTGAAGAACATATAACAGGTAAGACCTGATGCGTAATTATTGAAGAATCCCAAAAACATAACCGGCATAATATACTGTACATACTTCATAGCCGGATTAGCAGACATATCCATATTCTGCATATTGTAATACGTATAAACAATCGTAGAAACAGTCCATAATAACGTAAACAAACTCACATGTGCTCCAAAAAATGGTATTTCAAAACCCATATAAAACATGACATCATATGAGGATAAATCCGTAGCCCAAAGAAAGGGTTCCTGCCTGAAGGTAATGGATGCCGGGAAAAACCGGAACAATGCATACCAGATAGGCATTTGAAGTACCATAGGAAGACAGCCACCAAAAGGACTCACGCCGAATTCACGGTATATTTTCATTGTCTCCATTTGCTGTTGCTGCATGTCGTTTTTATATTTCTCCTTTATCTGATTTATCTCAGGTTTCAGCGCTCCCATTTTAGCCTGTGAATGCAGCATCTTGTACATCAGCGGATACAGTGCCATTTTGATAAGGAATATCAGAAGTATAATTACAATACCCTTACTGCCTATATATTCTGACAGAAAATCAAAGAAAGGACGTATCACCCATCTGTTGATCGTACCAAAAATACTTGAACCGAATGGTATGATATTCTCCAGATCAACTTTGAATGAGCGTAATTTATCAAACTCATTGGGACCGATATACATAGTCATGTCAAACTGACTGTTATCCCAGTTATCAACGGGTACTTCTACTACGGATGTGGTGATTTTTGTGTATGCGCTTTTTTTAAGATCGGTCATTTGTGTGGACATCACACCGTTGAAAAAAGACTTGTCTTTGGCAATGATTGATGAGTTGAAAAATTGATTGGTGTGAGAAAACCAGTGTATATCCTTTACATCCAGTTTTTCAGTGTCATCACTGACACAACTGCAGTAATCCGTTTTCTTTGAATTTTCTTTAAAGTAAACTGTGGAATAATTTTGTTCAAACTTATCTCCTCTTTCATATTTGCTAAGGTGATTGAGCCACGTAAACTGAACAGACGGATGATTGGTACCAATGGCTTTTGCCAGATTACTGGTTTTGATGGAATAATTGACTACATAGTCATTGGGATCCAGTGTATATTGCTGCTCAAAATATCCACCGTTGTCTGTAGGTGCCCTGAATGTAACTGTATTTTGACTGGTTGTGGTCTGGAAGTAT
This sequence comes from Saprospiraceae bacterium, assembly GCA_020850225.1. Taxonomy (GTDB): domain Bacteria; phylum Bacteroidota; class Bacteroidia; order Chitinophagales; family Saprospiraceae; genus OLB9. Next base: position 14,837 of record JADZFD010000029.1, read on the forward strand.
AAATCAGCAGTATTTACCTGTTTGCTCAGCGCATTGTCGACTGGAATATTGTAATCAAACCTGTTACCGGGCTGATTGAGCATTTTGATTAATTCCTTACTTTCGTTGTGGCTACTGTCTGTTACAGTCTTATAGTGATGTTTGAGCAGAACTTCCTTTATTTTTCCGCCTTTACTTGAAAAAGTGACTTTAATATTTTCATTTTCAAGAACGGGATTTTCTTCATTTCCTGAAGCTGCTGCTGCAAATGAACCAAATCTTACTTTGTTTTCAGAACTAACTGAAGCAGAATCATTGGGAATATCTGAAGCAGAAGCTGATTGAAGTGTGTCGGCTGTTGTTAACCGGGTATTTATAACGGTGTCTTGTTGTAGAACGGCTTCTTGTTTCTCCTTCGCTTTTCTTAGTTCCTCTTCGCTGGGCTTCATGAAATACGTCCATGCGAAAAACAACAACATAATCACTAAAATACCTGTAAATTGTTGACGGTCCATTACTGCAATTTGTAAAATTAGCTGCAAATGTACGATTTAAATTTAATTTTTTACTATACGTGGACTATTTTAGAATGCAGGAGTTCAATGTCATCATATACTGTTGTACGAATATAATGCATGGATAAATCACAGATTGTGTTTTAAAAATACAGACTAGGCTAAAGACAACAGATTTCAGCTAAACTACTTTTGTTTTTTTTGTTGTATATGGCTTAAGGAAATTACATAACTGTGATTTTTCCTTGGATTACTGTATCTTTATAGTGGATTTTATAAATATACATTCCTTTATTTAAAGAACCAACATCGAATTCGTCGTCCTCATTGCCATAGAATTGTTTAATAAGTATGCCTTGTAAATTGTATAAAGAGATAAGTGATTTTTCATGAATACCTTTTACGCGGAATTGATTGCGGACAGGATTTGGATAAACAATGATTTTTGTATTGTCTATATTATTATTTCCGGGAGTGTTGTGATTTTTAATAAAATAATCCAATGATGATTCATCCACGATTCCAAAGCTATGTTTTCCGGGCAGAGCTGTTCCTTTTAACGTCCCATTTGCATTCCTGAAAACTGCTGCTATCCAGTGAGGAAAATCCTTAGGTGTCAGATTGTAGTATTTTTCCAACTTTAGATTTATCTGCCACAGGTCATTATGGCCGGGCACTGGTGTCATCAAGCCGATATCATCGTCTTTTCCCCAGTTTCCTGTAATATGATTCCAATCAGAGCCTTTTGGGACTTGAGTTTCCTGGGTGATGATCCCGGAATGCATATAAATCTTGTCCGCTCCTGCGAGTTCCTTATTGCCAGCGGCAGCATTATAAATTATCGTTACTTCGGAATTGTAATCAAAAGTATCCGGGATAATCTGAAGTACCGGAATAGCAGAAAGAACGTCGAAATAAACGATTCTGTTTCTGTATCCAAAGCCATGTAATGTATTGTCTTCATTTCTGAACCACATGCCTATGCTGTTGATTTCCTCGCCAGCCTGAATGTTGTAGTAAAATTGTGGTGATAAATCAATAGCCCATATTGAATCATTCTGTCTGTACATTAGTCCAACACCATCGTCTTTCAGATTACCAACAATGTTTGTAAGATTCGAATTTCCATTTCCATTGAGTATCACACCCGAATGCATATAGATTTTTTCAGCATTTTTTAGTCCCCGGGTATCTCCCGGCCATGCTTTATTGACATTGAATTGTATATGTATGGTGTCTGTTGATGCAAATGGGTAGGGTGTTACGGTAACCGGATTGTCATAAACAGCTACAACGCCATCAAAACCACTGCTTACCTTCCTGTTGGTATAAACACTCCATTGTCCGGTTTTTAACGGAATATCAGCTGTAACATTATCAATAAAAACTGAATCTCCGCTATAATAATTATACCACCATCCTTTTTCGGTAAATTCAGGATTGATAGTTGTGTTTCCCATACCGAAATTGCCGATAACGACTAAGTCTAAGTCATCGGTATCATAAACGAGCCGTCTTGTGTTTCCTGTGTGTTTGTGGTTGGTACGTGCTTTATACAGGTTGTCAGGGCCAATTAACTTTCTCAAATGCAGTAAGGACTGATACGTCGTGTAGATATACTGTCGCAGTGGATTTTGGTAGTATCCCAAAGAATTGTTGCCCCAAACGAGAGGCTTACGTCCTGTGCGGCCATTGTAATTGATGTCAATATCATAACCCAATTCATCAAATTGCCAGATCATTTTAAGTCCTGGTTGAAGGTATGTAAATGCTGCCGCCATTTTGACCCGTTCAAACATATTCAGGGTGTCTTTAATATTATAAGATCCTGATGATTTACCTTCGGTAAGGCAGTGTTCTGCTATACGTCGTTCATCATGACTGTCATAAAAAGAGACGTGAGTAATATTGTCATGATTTGCGAAGGAACCGGTAGTATTCCCAATTGTCGCCGGAACAAAATCGTAGGATTTGTTCCTCCACATTTTCATACCTGCAGCAGCCAACTGGGCTTCTTCACCTGCTGTTCCCCAATGTTCGAGAATAACATATGCATCTTTATGCTTACTCCATATTTTACCGGATATTCGCTTCAATATATTGATTCTCGATACATCATAACCGTCAATATTACCACCGGGTGCATAATTGGTAAATCCTTTGGTAAAGTCAAATCTGAACCCATCCAGATGAAATTCGTCCAGCCAGTAATCTGTTACATCATCAACAAATTGCTGTGTGTAGGCACTTTCGTGGTTAAAGTCGTATCCCCATTGATACTGCCCGACATAATCCCTGTTAAACCAAGGGTTGTTGGTCGCCGGTTTATCTCCGTCGAAGTACATCTGTACCATAGGACATTGTCCGAATGCATGGTTCAGGACGATATCCATTATTACTGCCATTCCATTTTCATGAGCGGTTTCAACGAATCGTTTCAATGCTTGTTGTGTACCGTAATATTTGTCAACAGCAAAGAAAAAAGATGGATTGTAGCCCCATGAATCATTACCTTCAAATTCATTAATGGGCATAAGTTCTATCGCGTTGACTCCCAATCGTTTTAAATAGGAAAGTGTGTCAGTCAGATCATTGTAGGAATGAGATCCGAGAAAATCCCGGATATGCAGTTCATATATAACGAGGTGGTTGACGTCAGGCCGTTTCCAGGATAATTCAGTCGCTGACCAGGAATAGGGTTGTTGTCCTGTGCGCAAAACAGAAGCAATACCCAGATCTTCACGCTTGTAATCTGGTAAACCAGGAAAAACATCCTCTTCAATATATTTGTCATTTTTAGGGTCAGCTACCTGATGTGCATAGGGATCTGCAATTTTTAACTTACCGTCAATCCAGTATTGATAAACATAATCCTTATCCGGTATCAGGTTGGTTATTTCTACCCAAAAATATTTACCATCCGGTGTTTTTTTCATCTGATAAGGGCTTTGAGCATTCCAATCAGAAAAGTCACCGACTACATATATAAATTGTTTTTCAGGTGCAATAAGCACCAATGTGACCTTACCCGGATCATTATTGTCATAATTTGCTCCTGGCTTCAGCCCATCCGGTAAAGGAGCTATTGTTGTAGGATCAATAACAATAACATTGAAACTTTTATTCAATTCAAGTTCCTTTCCATCGACTGTTGCCTTAATTTGAATACCTAGTAATACAGTCTTTTCAACCTTATATTCGTACTCTGAAATGCTGGAATTTACAGAAGAAGTCTTCTCTTCCCAACCGTTTCCTTCATCCAGAAATATTTTAATAGATGAAGCCACTGATGAGGACGTTGCCCGAATACTGAAAGCCGATCCAGGGCTAAAGAATCCTTCGTTGGTAACAGGGCTGTTCAGTGTCAAAAAATAATCGATATTCAGATTGATAAAAAAATCATTATTGCCCGCAACTGTTCCCCAATCATATTTATCAGGTACGATGGTCCCTTTTTTGCTGCCGTCTGCATTTCTGAAAACACAGGCTAATCTGAATATGTTTTCCGAATTGGGCACGTTGAAGTATTGGCGGATGGTTGGATTCATTGCAATAGACCATTTATTATTTCCAATATTTGTCATTTTGCCGATACCGTCGTCTTTTCCCCAATTGCCCTGTACATATTTCCAGGTTGTACCATCCGGTTTATCGATAATTACACCCATATGAACATATACCTGATCTGTATTTTTCAGTTCTGCGTTTCCTTTACTAGCGTCAAAAATTAGGGTTACAGCATCTTCTCCACTGGCAGATACAGGGTTTAGAGTAATAATCTGCGCAGACAGTGAAATGGAAAATGAGAAAAGTAAAATTATAATCCAAGATAGACGTATCATCCTTATATAAGATTTGATATCGTAAAGTTAGTATTATCGGATGTATTATAATCTATAAAAGATTAAATTTATTTAGAGTTCAATGATTGACCTCATACGGATTACTTCGATTTTATAGCCGAATAGGTATAGTGTTTTGGATTGTCAGTCAGTGGATTTGTTATTAACTGAATTGAATTCTCGTTGTAATGATATATAAGTTTATAGGAAATGCTATTAACTTCTCCGGCAAAATCATAATGAATACCTGTTTCAGTTACTGATTTTTGGATATAATTTAAATGGATGCTGTCTAACAGGCCGTTGGAATCAGAAATACGTATGGTATTCAATCCAGGTATTACAATCTTGAGATTGTTTATTTGTTCTACATCGCAAATCGTGTCGGACGGTGCTTCAATAATCGTACAAAACTTACCAGTACCAGTATAATTACCAACTATTTTAGGGTAATCTACGCGTGTAAATAAATTGTCATCATCTCTGACACAAGAGGTTATAAAAACAAAAATATTTAAGATCAGGATATATTTTATCAGGATTCGATTATTTACCATTAAGTTAAATTCTTATTGATGTAATGTATTATTATCAAAAACAGCACCAAAAGTAATGAATAAACTGAATTTTCCTGAATAATTTTTATATTTTAATGTGAATACGATAGATTTTATGGATTAACATCCTTTCAATCAAGTCTTTAATTATGCAATATCTTACTATATTTATGTATTTGATTTATGTAATTGTAATAATTTAAATCATAAATCAGTATGGATTGTACATTCCTTTTAACTTTGCAGTTCTAAACAGATTATTTTGATAGCTGGTATTACAGAGATCGTACACGTTTTACTCGATAAGGGAATTCCTTTTTGTGTTTATCGCATTCCGGAAAATCAGAATTATAATTGGGCATTTTCGAAGGAAATATTACCTCATCCGGTAAATAAATACTTTTGTCTAACTCCCTTTACTAAAAAATCTAAAGCACCTGAAATCACCTTGGGAATCCTGGAAACAGGTTATATGACGCCTGCTTTTATCGAAACGCTTAAATCTCTACCTAACAACATTATTCAGGATGTCCAATTGCCCTTGAATACAGATTTTGGAGTGTACTCGAAGCAATTTGAAAGAATACAGCAGTTTATTCATGATGGAGAAATCTCCAAAGCTATACTTTCACGGGTAGTTATCCAGGATAAGCCGGACGATTTTGATGCAGCACATATCTTAGAGACACTCTGTGAAGATTATCCTAATACGTTTGCATACCTTATTGTACATCCTTCAAGTGGTATTTGGATGGGAGCATCACCGGAATTACTCATAGAAAGTGATTCAGAAAGTTTAAAAATCATGGCCGTTGCCGGAACCCAGAAAAGAAAAACGGATGGATTATACCATTGGCGTTCAAAAGAAATGGATGAACATTATATTGTAGGACACCATATAGAAGAAGTATTTACAGCTAATGCAGGATCTTTGCTATGCAAATCCGGACCAAATACAATCGAAGCGGGTAGGGTTGTGCATCTTAGGACAGATTATGAATATAAGATGGAGAAAACTGATGTAATGGAGTTAGTGTCCCAAATCCATCCCACACCAGCTATCGGAGGATATCCAGTAGAAAAAAGTGTTGAGATAATATATGATGTGGAGGATTATGACAGATCGTATTACTGCGGTTATCTTGGAGAAACAGATTATAAATCCTTAGCAAATTTGTATGTGAATCTTCGTTGTATGCAGATAGGTAAGGATAATATTGCTATTTATGCCGGAGGTGGGATCACATCAGAATCTGAATTACAGGAAGAATGGGAAGAAACAGAACTAAAAAGCAAGACTATGGCAGATGTATTGAAAAGTAAAGTGGCTTTATAGAAATGGAGTTGTCAGATAAAAAAGGAATACAGCAGATAGTTGAAACATTGGCTGCTTTGGGACTGAATAAGATAGTCATTTGTCCCGGTTCCAGAAATGCCCCTTTAGTCATATCCTTTAACAGGCATCCTGCATTTACATGTACCAGTATTCGGGATGAAAGAAGTGCTGCGTTTTTTGCATTGGGTATGTCCATGGAAACAGGTATGCCGGTCGCAGTTGTCAGTACAAGTGGTTCTGCTGTACTGAATTTTGCACCCGCTATTTCTGAAGCCTATTATCAACATGTCCCACTCATAGTTATTACGGCTGACCGTCTTAAGGAATGGACTCATCAGGGTGACGGACAGACAATTAATCAGACAGAAGTATACAGAAATTATATTAACAAGAGCTATGAACTGCGTGGAGATGCAGATAATAAAGATGATTTGTGGTACAACAACCGGTGTATCAATGAAGGTTGGAATATCGCTGTCACTAAAGATAAGGGACCGGTTCATTTTAATATCCCATTGAGTGAACCCTTATACAGAGTAGCAGAAGTTCAGGCCTCAGCACCACGTGTTTTCAGGGAAGTGCAATTGAAACAAACATTGCCTTTGGATGTTTTTGACAGATTGCAGGATGAATTCAGAAATGCTCAGAAAGTGATGATACTGGCAGGTCAGTTGCCTGTCTGTTCTGAATTGAAGGATGAAATCGTTCGTATTTCCAAACTGGACAATGTGATTGTTCTTACAGAATCGATATCAAATCTGCACGATGAACACTTTGTTGAAAATATCGACCGATGTATCACTCCGATGAATGATTATGAACTGGAGGAACTGATGCCGGATTTGCTTATAACCATTGGAGGTGCAATTATTTCCAAACGCATAAAATCAGCACTAAGAAAATTTCGTCCCTTACATCATTGGTATATTGATCCTTATCATGGATTTATGGATACATATCAGTGCCTGACAATGGCTATTCCGATGGAACCGTATGAATTTTTTAAGGAATTCAATATCATGCTGAAACATCCTAAATCGGATTATCGGCTCAAATGGGAAGGTTATAACTACAGATATGATGTACTGCATAATAAATTTAAAGAAAATTGTGCATATAGTGATTTTAAGGTGTTTGAACATATAATCCGGCAATTTCCCAAAGACACTTGCCTGCATATATCCAATAGTTCGCCCATACGTTATGTCCAATTGTTTGAAAACAGACATATATCAGAAACATGGTGCAACAGGGGAACAAGTGGTATTGACGGATGTACGAGCACAGCTGTAGGAGCTGCCTTTGTTGCCGGTTTCAAAAACTTTGTTTTAATAACAGGAGATGTGGCTTTCAATTATGATATCAATGCACTATGGAATGAAAGTCAGGTTAATAACTTGAAAATTATAGTTATCAATAATGGCGGTGGTGGCATATTCAGAATCATTTCCGGACCGGACAAAGTGGATGAAATGGAAAATTATTTTGAAACTGCTATGAATTCTGATGCTAAACGGATTGCTGAAAGGTATGAATGGCAGTATATGCAAGCCGAAGATTCAATTACATTGAAGCAGTCACTGACTGAATTTTTTAGTAATAATAGTAACAGATGTATTCTCGAAATATTTACTAATGCTGAAGATAATCCCCGAGTATTGAATCAATATTGGGATTACCTTAAAAATAATGGTTATGAATAATAAAATAAACTGGACAACGATTAAGGAGTATGAAGATATCACCTTCAGATATAGCGAGGGTGTGGCCAGAATAGCTTTTAACAGGCCAGACGTAAGGAATGCTTTCCGTCCTAAAACAGTATCGGAATTACTTGAAGCCCTGATTATAGCACATGAATCCCAGGAAATAGGAGTGATACTCATCAGTGGTGAAGGTCCATCTGCTAAAGATGGTGGATGGGCATTTTGTTCCGGAGGAGATCAGCGTGTGCGTTCTTCTACAGGATATAAGGGAGAAGATGGTGTTAATCGCTTCAATATTCTGGACGTACAGCGGCAGATTCGTTTTATGAATAAAGTCGTTATTGCTGTAGTTCCCGGATGGGCAGTAGGAGGCGGACATAGCCTTCATGTAGTATGCGACCTTACACTCGCAAGTAAAGAGCATGCTGTCTTCAAACAGACAGATGTCAATGTTGCCAGCATAGATGGAGGCTTCGGATCCGCTTATCTGGCACGTCAGGTTGGTCAGAAACGTGCCCGTGAAATTTTCTTCCTTGGCAGGTCATATTCGGCACAGGAAGGATATGACATGGGAATGGTTAATGCTGTTGTTCCGCATGAAGATCTGGAAAATACCGCATTTCAATGGGCACAGGAAATATTATCCAAGAGTCCGACAGCTATCAAAATGGCTAAACTGGCTTTAAACCTGATAGATGATGGCCTGGTCGGACAGCAGGTATATGCCGGAGAGGCCACCAGATTGTTGTATATGACGGAAGAAGCTGAGGAAGGAAGAAATGCTTTTCTCGAAAAGAGAGATCCTGATTTTCAAAAATATCCAAAATTTCCATAGAGATCCTGTATGAGTTCAGTTAAAGCATGGTTAGAAGCATTCAGGTTGCGAACATTGCCATTGGCTTTGTCTACAATTATTCTGGGTAGTTTTCTGGCAGCATTCAGGCATGATTTTCATTGGAGTGTGTTGGTGTGGGCAGTATTGACGACCTTGTTTTTACAGATTTTAAGCAATCTAGCCAACGACTATGGTGATGCTGTCAGTGGTGTTGATAACCACGATCGCATAGGACCCAAACGAAGTCTGCAATCCGGTACCTTAACAATGCAACAGATGAAAATGGCTATCGTTTTATTTGTTGTTTTGTCATTGATTTCCGGTGTATTCTTATTGGTAATAGGTACAAAGATGCTTGGTTTTTCATCCGGACTGATAATGTTTGCCATAGGTGTACTGGCAATTCTCGCTGCTTTGAAATACACAATGGGTAAAAATCCATATGGTTATTCAGGCTTTGGTGATGTGGGCGTTTTTATTTTTTTTGGTTTGATTGGTGTTATGGGTACATATTTTTTGCATACGCAATCGATAACTTTACCTGAATTATTGCCGGCTGTTACAATGGGCTTGTTCAGCACTGGCGTTCTGAATCTAAACAATATGAGGGACAGAGAAAATGATGCTGCATGTGGAAAAAGAACCTTAGTCGTAAAGATAGGCGCATACCAGGCGAAAGTGTATCATGCATTGTTAATTTCCGGAGGAATACTGGCTTCGATTATTTATATAAATATGATAGATGCATCGGTTTATAAATGGATGTTTATGGTGACCATTCCACTTTTTATACGAAATTTGATATCGGTATGGAAAAATAAAAATGCCACAGCTCTCGATCCGGAACTGAAATGGCTGGCTTTGACAACTCTGTCGTTTTCCATTTTGTTTGGGATAGGTCTGGTTATTTAAATAAACCTAAAGCGTACATTTACCGTTAATAATACATTTGCAGAAAAGCCAGATTAATCTATTATGCATTGCACATATAAAAAATACAGGTTGCAATTCAGAAACCCTTCAGGTACATCCCGGGGTGTATTATTGTTTAAAGACACATTTTTCCTGAAACTGCAGGATGAAGATAGAATCGCCTATGGAGAATGCAATCTGTTTTTAAATCTGTCAAGTGATGATAAGGATGGTTATGAAGCCAAACTGCTGGAAGTATGCAAAAGATTGCCTGTAGAAATGAGCGCTTTAATAGCCGAATTGGAAGAATGGCCGTCCATACAGTTTGGTGTGGATATGTTGCTGAAAGATTGGGAAAATGGAGGGAAACGAGTAATTTTTCCTGAAGCAGTCGAAACCAACACATTTACAATTCCTGTAAATGGCCTGATTTGGATGGGTGATCGGAAATTTATGTTTGAACAAATTAAAAATAAACTTCAGGACGGATATAAATGTATTAAACTGAAAATCGGTGCAATAGACTTCAGTACGGAACTTGAACTCATGCATTATATCAGATCACAATTTACGTCTACTGATGTTGAAATACGCGTAGATGCCAACGGGGCTTTCAGCCCGTCAGAAGCATTGGAGAAACTGAATAGATTATCGGCATATGATATCAGCTATATAGAACAACCCATACGGACAGGACAATGGCATGAAATGGCGTCACTTATTGATCGGTCACCCGTAACCATTGCATTGGATGAGGAATTGATTGGATTGAATAATCTTGAAGCGAAACTGGATATGATGCAGGTGGTTAAACCGGATTTGCTTATATTGAAACCTGCATTAATCGGAGGGTTACAAGGTGCTGATACCTGGAAAAATCTGGTAGAACAGCAAAACGGCTCATCGATTGTTACTTCTGCTCTGGAAAGTAATATTGGATTGAATGCATTAGCACAGTATGTGGCTCTTACCAATACAGATGTTGCACAGGGCTTAGGAACAGGTCAACTGTATACTAATAATTTTCCTTCACCATATAGTGTGGATGCCCGTGGTCTTCATTATAATGGAATACAATCCTGGGATTTAAGCCTTTTATGATGAATTATAAGGATTTTAAGACGATATCGATTAATAGTCATCTTCTAAAGGGAGAAGAAATAATCAGTTATTGCAGTGAACATCCTGAACCCAATGTACAGTTGATTGGAAATTTCATGGAAGGTTGGTTGTCAGATGATGAAACTGTAACTGTCCATACAAGTGGATCTACTGGTAAACCTAAATCGATTTCCGTCTATAAAAATCAAATGCTTGCCAGTGCAGCGATGAGTGCTGCATTTTTTGATTTTAAATACGGACAAACAGCACTTCTTTGCCTGCCAATGAGTTATATCGCAGGGAAAATGATGGTGGTACGTGCCTTGTTCAGTGGCCTGAATCTGCTATGCAGGGAGCCATCTTCTCAGCCATTGCAGGACTTGCATTATGATGGTATTATTGATTTTGTGCCGCTTGTACCTATGCAGCTTCAGGATACTAAGGATACCGGATCTGTGCGTAAAATTCTACTTGGCGGCGCTCCTTTGGATTACAGACTTGAATTCAGAATGCAGAGATTCAAAGCAGAAATATATCACGGATATGGAATGACTGAAACTTTGAGTCATATAGCTATTCGCCATGTAAATGGTGCAAATGCATCACCTGTTTATAAAGGGCTTGAAGGTATTTTGTTTCGGCAGGACGAATTTGAATGTCTGATGATTAAGGTGCCTTTTATTAAAGATATGATTCATACACTCGATGTTGTTGAATTGACAGGTGATAATTCTTTTATATGGAAGGGAAGAGCAGATAATGTAATCAATAGTGGAGGATTAAAGCTACATCCTGAAATAATAGAACAGAAATTGTCAGCTGTTATCAAAGACCGTTTTTTTGTAACAGCTATACCTGATAAACGTCTCGGTCAAAAACTTTGTCTAATCATTGAGAACAAATCACATAATAGTAACTATATTAATCAATTACAAGATGTATTTAAAGTAATACTTGAAAAATACGAACGGCCTGGACATATATTATTTACTCCTAAATTTAGTTCGACCACATCCGGTAAAATCAAACGTGTAGAAACGTTGGCAATAATGGGATTTTAACTTTCATGAATTATTCAAAGTATAAATTATGGTTTCAATGGTCTGATTTTTATTTCATCAATCAGGACATTGTCAGGTGTTTTGAGGATGTAGAGAATTGTGTCTGCAACTTCATCCGGATGCAACATATGCGTACTGGGTTGAATGCCGGAATTAACAAAAAAGTCTGTTTCTATAGATCCCGGATTGACACATGTAACCTTGATATCAAAACCCCTCAACTCCTTAAAAAGGGATTCACTAAAGCCATTTACAGCATATTTGGAAGCCGAATATGCGGATGCTTCACCTCTGGTGGTAGTTCCCATTATCGAGCCTATATTGATGATGTGTTTACTGCCAGTTTTTGCTTTCATAAGTGGAACGGCAGCTGAAGTCATGTAGTACATTCCCTTTAGGTTGGTATCCAGCATTCCAATCCATTCATCTGCCTGCATTACATCAATAGGTGCAAATCCTCCTGTACCAGCATTATTAATCAGGATGTCCGGACTGTGGCTCTCAGAAAAAGTTGAATTATACCATTTTCTAATCAGATTTAAATCAGAAACATCAAGTACAACAGGTATAAATGTATTTCCCAACTCAGTTTGAAGGGCATTGAGTTTGTCCTTACTTCGTGCCAATCCGTATACATATCCGGCATCAGCTTTAACCAATGTTCTTGATACAGCGGCACCTAAACCACTGCTTGCTCCGGTAATAATTATTGTTTTTGATTGAATATCCAAAATATCAGCTTTTTATGGTTACCATTTTCCAGGTTGATAAGATCCGGCTGGAGTTTTGAAACCAACAGACAATCTGTTCCATCCATTAATCGCAACTATGGTCATTGTAAGGGCTACAATTTCGTTGTCTGAAAAATTCTTCTTCAGATCTTCATATATTGCATCCGTATCGTGTACCTGAGCGACCAGTGTAAGGGTCTCAGTCCATGCCAATGCTGATTTTTCTTTTTCTGTATAGAAATCTACTTCACGCCATGCTGAAACCAAGTATAATCGTTGTTCCGTTTCACCGGCTGCTCTGGCATCTTTGGTATGCATGTCCATACAATAGGCACATCCGTTGATTTGTGAAGCCCTGTATTTGACCAGTTCAAAAATCTTAGTATCCAATCCTGAATTGTGGACATATTTTTCAATTTCCATCAACCCTTTTATAGCATCCGGAAAGTCTTTTGAATAATTTATTCTGTGCTGATTCATAAGGATTTATTTAGTGGTAATTATGATTTGACGATTAATCTTTCTTTCTGTCTGTAAATCGTTCCATTTCTTCCATTGCCAGATTGGCATGTGCGTATGCAGCTCCAGCACGCATCTCGGCAGCAACCCATATAGCTTCCATGATTTCTTCCTGAGTTGCACCTTTTCTCATCGCCAGTGGTGTATGTGCCTTAATACAATACGGACATTGAGTGACATGTGCCACGGCAATTGCTATCAGTTGTTTTGTTTTCTCATCCAATGCACCAGGTTCATAAATAGTTTTACTGAAATTGCGCCAGGCTTCAATATTTTTAGGAGCCAGCGTCGCCTTCTTCTGGTTCAACTCACGAGTACTTTTGGGATACATATTGCTATCTTCCATAATAATTGATTTTCTATCTTTAATATAGATTATAGAACAATCATACGGAGTAAAAGATGATAAATATAGCAATTAATTACATAAAACTGACACAGTCTGCTGATTCTGTTATCAGTTTGTATCACCGGGTTCATTATTCTTCGTTCAAATCTTTCAACATACCGGATATAGGATCGTCAAATTCCATTTTATCATCCAGCACATGTTTGCCAAGAATATCTGTTTCTGCCAAACCAAAAATGATAAGTTCCATCAGAACATGCAAATCGTCTCCATATTCCTTGTAGCTCTCCGCTAATTTTTTCAAACCTGCTATTTTGTCGAGTTTTCTGGTGTAATCTGCATGGGTGTCTTCATTGTTAAGTTCAAGGGTATTTCCGGAAGAAAAATAGGTTTTTATTACACCGTATTCATCTTTTGTCTCTTTTTTTGCTGACTTGTTAGGATTGGGAAATCTTTCTAAAAAAAGTTGTTTAACAGATTGAAAAAGAAGGTGTAATGCTACATTATAAGAACCTTCCTGTTCACCTTCATAAACTAATTCCAATTTTCCTGTTATGGCCGGAACGATTCCTGTGAAATCCGTTATACGTGTTAATGTAGCTGTTTCGTTATTCATAAGAATACGCCTTTCTGCTGTACTGTACAGGTTTTCAAGCATGGATATACCCAGTCGGGCTGACACACCACTTTTCTCATTTGTATATTCGCTTTCCCTGGCATTGAAGGCGATTTTTTCAATGAGCAGCCTATGAATTACCGGAACATCGATTTTGGATCTTACAGAGCTGTCAATCCGGGCTTCCTGACTGGTTATGGACATGGAAGTAATAGGATCAGCAGGATAATGTGTCAGTATCTGGCTTTCTATACGGTCTTTTAATGGTGTAATTATACTGCCTCTATTGGTATAATCTTCAGGATTAGCCGTAAAAACAAAGGCTATATCCAAAGGCAGGCGGAGTTTAAATCCTCTGATCTGTATATCTCCTTCCTGCAATATATTGAATAATGAAACTTGAATACGTGCCTGTAAGTCGGGAAGTTCGTTGATAACAAATATGGATCTGTGCGCTCTGGGTATAAGTCCGAAATGGATGACCCTTTCGTCAGAATAGGGTAGCTTTAGGTTGGCTGCCTTGATAGGATCTGCATCACCAATCAAGTCACCAATACTGACATCAGGTGTGGCTAATTTTTCAACATACCTTTCTGACCTGTGTAACCAGATAATGGGCGTGTTGTCACCTTTCTCTTTAATAAGGTCAATAGCATATCTGGATACAGGCTGTAACGGGTCGTCATTGAGTTCTGAACCTGCAACAACCGGTATATATTCATCCAGTAATTCAGTCATTTTTCTTGCCATTCTTGTTTTAGCCTGACCTCTCAGACCAAGAAACAGTATATTATGCCTGGACAAAAGAGCTCGCTCCACATCCGGTATAACTGTATTTTCATAACCTAAAATTCCGGAAAATATTTTTTCATTTTTTTTGATTTTGTCTATCAGATTTTCCCTGATTTCAGTTTTTATGCTTTTCGATTTATATCCTGAAGCTTTAAGCTGTCCTAAATTAAAAATCTTGTGATGGTCTTCCATGTATAAGTGTCATTAACATTGATTAAGAACATAAAACTAATGAATATAGTTTATGCCTTTATTGTAGAAATAGTGTAAATGGACTAATACATAGCAAGGAAATAATATATGTAAAAAATCCTGATATATAAAATACATAATCAGGATGCAATAAACAGTATCAAATTATCATTCATTTTGAATGAATGAGTACGTATAATATAAGGAAAATGGCAAATTAAATCATGTCTGAAGTTGAATTGTAATTAGATGACTCCCAAATTTTTTCCAACCTTGGTAAACGCTTCAACGGCTTTGTAAATATGAGCTTCTTCATGGCCGGCACTGATTTGAACCCTGATTCTTGCCTTACCCTTTGGTACAACGGGGAAGAAGAATCCAATCACGTAAATTCCTTCAGCAAGAAGTTGTTCTGCAAATTTCTGAGCCAATGGTGCATCGTACAACATAACGGGTGTAATAGGGTGTACACCTGGGATTATATCAAATCCTGCCTGTTGCATTCCGCTTCGGAATAATTGTGTATTACTTTCTAATTTATCTCTCAGTGCTGTGCTTTTACTCAGAATGTCAAGTACTTTGATGGATGCACCCACAATAGATGGAGCAAGTGTATTGGAAAATAAATAGGGTCTTGACTTTTGTCTGAGCAATTCCACTATTTCTTTCCTGGCAGCCGTAAAGCCACCGGAAGCACCTCCCAGTGCCTTTCCGAATGTTCCGGTAATGATATCTACTCTTCCATATGCATTGGAGTATTCGGCAGAACCGCGTCCGGTTTTGCCAACAAAGCCGGTAGCATGACAATCATCGACCATTACCATTGCTCCGTACTGATCTGCCAGGTCACACACCTTGTCAATCTGGGCGATAATACCATCCATAGAAAAAACACCGTCAGTAGCTATAAGTATCCTTCTGGCACCTGCATTCCGGGCTTCTTTGAGTTTGGCTTCCAGATCGTTCATGTCATTGTTTTCATACCGGTATCTCTGTGCCTTACATAAGCGTATTCCATCAATAATCGATGCATGATTGAGCATATCCGAAATGATAGCATCCTGCTCGCCCAATAACGGTTCGAATAATCCACCGTTGGCATCAAAAGCCGCAGCATAGAGAATGGCATCTTCCTGTCCAACAAATTTAGCAATCTTTTGCTCCAACTCCTTATGAATATCCTGAGTTCCGCAAATAAATCGCACGGATGACATGCCGAATCCATGACTGTCAATGGCATCTTTTCCAGCCTGAATTACTTCGGGATGCGATGAAAGTCCAAGATAGTTGTTGGCACAAAAATTCAGAACATTATTACCTGCTGTCGTATTTATTAGTGCACTCTGAGGCGTTGTTATGATACGCTCGGATTTGAACAATCCGGCATCTCTCAGTGCATCGAGTTCACTGGTTATATCATTTATAATTGCATTTCTGTCCATTAATTTTTTATTTGAATTTATAATATTTCTCTTAAATGTTTCAACATGTCAACTGTCATTGAAGCAAGATCAAAATCAGGTTTCCAGTTCCAGTCTTTGCGAGCCTGACTGTCATCAATGGTTTCTGACCAGGATGCAGCTATTTCCTGTCTGAAGTCAGGTTTGTAACTGATTTTAAAATCCGGGATATGCTTTTGTATTTCAGCAGCTATCTCCGCGGGCGTAAAACTCATTGCTGCGAGATTGTATCCGTAATGCAGGGATAGACTTTCTTTAGGTGCTTCCATGAGATCTATTGTCGCCTTGATGGCATCGTTCATGTACATCATCGGAAGCCGTGTATTCTCAGCGAGAAAACATTCATATTTTCCGGATTTAAGAGCTTCATGATATATTTCTACTGCATAATCAGTTGTACCACCGGCAGGTAAAGATTGCCATCCGATGATACCCGGGTATCTGACAGATCTGGCATCTACACCATATTTGAGATGATAATAGTTGCACCAAAGCTCACCACTCGTTTTGCTCATGCCATATACGGTTGTTGGTAATAATGGTACATCCTGATGTGTATTGATTCTGGGTGTTGTATTTCCAAAAACAGCAATAGTACTTGGAAAAAATACTCTGTCCATCTGTTTTTCTCTGGCAAGTTCCAGTATTGATAACAAGCCATTCAGGTTGATGTTCCATGTTTTGACAGGATTCCATTCTCCGCTTGCAGATAATATAGCAGCCAGATGATAAACCTGCGTTATATCATAATCCTGAACGATTTCCTTTAAACGTTGGGTATTCAAAATATCTAAAAATTCAAATGGCTCTATATCTCCTTCAATTTTGGTTATGTCTGTGGCTAAAACTGTCTCTTTTCCGTATTTTTCTCGCAATGCAGTAGTCAGAACTCTACCTATTTGCCCATTTGCACCTGTGACCAGTATTTTTGTATTACTCATTTGGGGTAATTTTATTTGATTGCTCAAAATTAACCAATCTTTCGCTTATTAAAAAAAAATTAAACCTAAATTATTTAACAATTGAATTGTGAAAATGAATGGATCAAACATTTCTTATACATTATTGCGGTTTAAAATGGATTGAATTTGTACATTTGTGACCCCGTATTTCAAGTCGCTATTCTATTATGAATTATATTATTGTTTATAATTTAACGCTTTTACACGGCTTTGATTTCGTAATGCCTTCTGCTTTTATTTGCAATTTGAGTTCCGATAATAAACCCATGTATATAAAGGCAACGGCAATTTCAGAAAATATTTCATCTTACATTGCTGATTATAGTACTGATTCTCCTCATGGTCAATTAATAGCCATTTGTTGTGAATTGTCAGTAAATGAACTTGAAAAATATTTTTTTAAAAATAGAATCAGGAAGAAAGGAGAAGGATTATCAGATCTTTTATTGGACACTACAATCAAGAAAAGGATTAAAGACTATATTGACAGAAGGATAAATAAATTATTGACAGTTATCAGAGAACAGCAATTTTATCTGTGTTTTAATTTAGAACGAAAAGTACATGTGTCTGATGTTTTACTGGATTATTCCGATGTACCAGCTATTCCTGAACTGAAATTTATAAAAACCCAGACTGGTGTAAAATATAGTCTTTCATTAAGTATTAAGGATAAGATTATACATCCATCACGCCATAGTATTGTTTTGGTTACAAATATGCCGGGTATTATAATTTTGGACAATAAATATATCGTCCATCTCAACAAGATTGATTCGCAAAAACTAATACCATTTATAAAGGATGAATATGTTTTCATTCCTGACAGAAGTGTGAAAATGTATTTTGAAAAGTTTGTAGCTGAAATTTTGAATAAGGTATCCATTGATGCTGAAGGTTTTGTAGTAAAAAATGAAAATGAACTGATAAGTGCTGAACTGATCTTTATTTTTCCTTTTCATATAAACAAATGGTGTGTGGATGTGCGTTTCAGATATGGTAGTTTTAGCTTCTTATCCAGTGAACGTATACAAAGAAGACATAAAATTATAGTAACGGATGATAATGAAATCTATGTGTTGCAATGTGTAAGGGAAAATACTGCCGAATCAAAATATATCGACATTCTGAAAGAGCATGGTTTCGAATTGTCTGAAGTTGGTTATTTGTCTTATGGAAACAACACCTATTCCACAATCGAAGAAGTTTCTCGGATATCGGATATACTGAAACAACATTTTGAAATACAGCAACTGGAAATCGAAGATAAGCAGATTCGGCTAATGCCGTGGAAAGTGGAAGCAAATTTTGTATTAACGAATGACTGGTTTGATTTATACGGCAATTGTATAATTGGAGATCAGACATATCCAATCAGTAGTTTGTTTGAGAATATCAGAAATAACAATCCATTTTTTAAGATAGACGATGGAAGTTACGTTATCATTCCTGAAGAGTTGATGACAAAGTACAGTCAGTTAGTCAGATTCAGTAAATCAGATGGTAAAGTGTGGCGTTTATCCAAGGTACATTATACTTTGATGGATGAAAGTGAAATACAGGACGTATCAGATCAAAAATGGATTGAAGATGTAGAATATATACCTGGGCAATCACTGAAAGCTGAACTTCGTCCATATCAGTTAGAGGGTGTGAAATGGCTGATAAAGCACAGATTGAATGGTATGGGTGCCTTGCTGGCAGACGATATGGGGTTGGGAAAAACATTACAAACAATAGCAGCTTTATTGGATGCAAAAGATAAATTGAAACCTTCAGACCAACACATTGCTACACCCGTACAGCTTGATTTATTCGGTGAAGTAGTAAGTATTCGCCGTAAGGCTCTCAATGCAATCATCATATTACCCGCAACACTTGTCTTTAACTGGTACAGTGAGTTGAGGAAATTTGCACCATCACTGCAGGTACTGAATTATACCGGTAACAACAGAAAGGAATCCAAACCGGTAATGATGTCTTTTGACGTCATAGTTACTACCTATCAATCGTTATTGTCAGAATTGGAGTATTTTCAAAATTTGCATTTTCATTATGTAATTATCGACGAAAGTCAGCAAATACGCAATAAAAATTCCAAAATATTTCAGGCTGTACATTCCCTGAGTTCTGACAACAGGGTTTCGCTCAGCGGAACTCCAATTGAAAATTCGCTGAGTGATTTATGGTCACAGATGGAATTTATCAATCCTGGAGTTCTGGGGAATTATTCGTTTTTTCAGGATAATTTTAAGAAACCCATAGAAATCAACAAGGATAACGAAAAAATTGAAGCATTAAAACTACTTATTGAACCGTATATATTGAGGAGGACGAAGGAGAGTGTTGCTAAAGATTTACCTGAATTGATAGAGCATGTTTATTATTGTGAAATGACTGATGAGCAGATCAGTCTATACGAAAGGGAAAAGTCAGCCGCCCGGAATCATCTTGCAGGATTGGATAAACTGGATAGAAAATACAGGTTTAATGTACTGGCTTCTATCTTAAAGCTCAGACAGATCGCCAATCATCCAAAGATGACATATAAGGATTTTGAAGGAGAATCCGGAAAGTTTGAAATAGTAAAATCACAAATTGAAACATTGGTATTGTCGGGGCACAAAGTCCTGATTTTTTCTTCATTTCTAAGTCACCTGGCACTTTTTGAACATTGGCTCTCAGAACAAAACATACTATTTGCTATGTTGACCGGTGAGGCTTCAGCACAGGAAAAGAAAGTTGCTGTAGAACGGTTTCAGAATGAAGTGGATGTACAGGTTTTTTTGATATCCATTAAAGCAGGAGGTACAGGTCTGAATCTTACGCGGGCAGATTATGTTTTCATACTTGACCCGTGGTGGAATCCGTTCGTTGAATATCAGGCTGTAGCAAGAGCGCACCGTATCGGTAGAACAGGTAATGTTATGGTGACGCGTTTTATTTCCCGGGATAGTATAGAAGAAAGGATAATGCAACTACAATCCAAAAAGAAAGGATTGTCTGACAACATCATTGAAGTGGAAACGCTGGAAGCACTGACGGATGCAGATCTGGAAAAACTTTTGGAATAAACTATTTTAGCCCGGTTAAACGGAGAATGATAAATAAACAACGAGGTCAGTAGTTCTTAAAATTCCTCATCAAATACTTCTCTTCTCGCTTTTTGTTTGGAAGTAACATTCATTTCGGCTGATTTCCTTTCAGAATTATACAAGCCACAATCTATAAGTTCTTTGTATCCCACGGGTGGATCAGGGAATTTTTCATTATAGTTAAAGCCGGATTTCAAATCGTTTTCAAGTTGCTGGATAAATAGGGTGGTAATGGGTTTTGCCATTGCCGATCCCTGTCCGTCCAGAAGGTTTCTGAAACGAATCCATTTATCATCACCACCTACCCAGATACCTACGACTAAAGATGGCGTGACACCCATAAACCAACCATCTGCAAAATCATTGGTAGTTCCGGTCTTGCCGCCGATAGGCGTCTTAACTCTCATGCCTGAACCACCTCCAACATTGTTGGTCAGCATGGAAAGCATGACCGAATTGTACAATGGATTTATAGCTGATTTTCGTGTGGGAATAGCCTGATAAATGACCTTCCCATTTTTGTCTTCGATTTTTGAGATATATACCGGTTGTGTATAGGAACCATTGTTTGCAAATGCTGTATAGGCACCTGTCATCTCGAGCGGAGTTAGGTCTACGGCACCCAGACAGATCGAAGGTACTTTAGGAACAGCCAGCTGTCCGTTTAATAGTCTCATATTTTTATCAATACCCAGATTGTTAAGGAGGTTTCGGATAGGTTCCACTGTGCCCAGTTCCTTGATTAATCTGACTGTAATTGAGTTTTTGGAGTAGTATAATCCTTTGAACAAATTAAATTTTTGTCCGCTGAACTTTTCCTCAGCATTAGCTGGAGACCATTCTTCATCAAGTCCAAAACCTGAATCAGAAGGCGATATAGTGTACTGGATATCATCAAACTCCTGACATGGAGATATATTGGCTACAGCCATCGCCTGGGTATATACAAATGGTTTGATAGTAGAACCTACAGAACGACGCATCGTTACATGGTCGTATTTGAAGTACTTATGATTGATGCCACCTACCCATGCTTTTACATATCCTGAATTAGGCTCCACAACGAGCATAGCTGACTGCAAAAACATTTTATGATACCTGACAGAATCCAAGGGCGACATAATGGTGTCCTTTTCTCCCTTGTTATAATCATAGACCAACATTTTGACAGGTCTGTTGAATTCTTTCTTAAAGGAATCCTGAAGTGAATTATATTGACTGACAAGATTCTGCCACAAAGGATTGTTGATAAGGCGGTGATAATCGCCCTGCCTGGTTACGTCTATTCTGGATGCCTGAGTTGCCTGATTCCAGGTTTTTTTATTCAATTGAATGGAATCCAGTACTTTGATGATGTTATCAGAAAGTGGTAAACCCTGATAGGTATCATCAACAGATTTTAATATTTTGCCAAGCATTTTGTTGCGCAGCATGAGATACCGATCAGAGCTCTTGCACTGGCTTTCCAGAATGGAAGCTCTTAGTTTTTTCTGATAATCATCTGTATCGTAGGTCCATGGATCCATGTTTTTCCAGACTCTATTGAACTTGATTTGATTTTTTATCATATGTTCATGCACCGCCTTTTCGGCATATTCCTGATACTGTAAGTCTATCGTAGTATATATTTTTAATCCGTCGGTATATATGTTGTAATCCGTTCCGTCTGCTTTTTTGATATCCTTTGAAGAGAATAGTTGCCTTAAAAACTTGGTAAGTTCTGCCCTGAAGTAGGGTGCAGGTCCATCACTTTGTGATTTTCGAACAAATGAAGACATGTCCAAAGGTAATTTTTCAAAATCCTGCAGTTGGTTTTTATTAATAAATCCTCCATCTTTCATCAGGTTTAAAACAATATTCCTTCTTGATTCACATCTGTCAGGGAAGCGTCTGGGATTGTACATACTAGGATTTTTGAGCATCCCGATGAGCATAGCTGCTTCCGGTATAGATAGTTCTTTCTGCGATTTATTGAAGTATATATTAGCTGCTGACTCAATGCCATGTGCACCATTGATAAATTCAAATTTATTCAGGTACATAGCCAGTATTTCCTCCTTTGTGTATGACTTTTCCAGCTTGATAGCTATGACCCACTCCTTAAACTTGGATTGTAGTAGCAGGATAGCCTTTTTGGGAAAGGACATACCAGCTGTTTTTGGACGTTCGTATAGGAGTTTTGCTAATTGTTGTGTTATCGTACTGCCGCCTCCTGAATTTTTTTGATTGAAAATCATCGTTTTAAATCCGACACGAACCAATGCCCGTAAGTCAATTCCGCTGTGTTTGTAAAATCTCTGATCTTCTGTTGCAATTAATGCGTTGACTACATATGGAGATAATTGATCGTAAGTCAATGCAACGCGTTCTTCAATATAATACCTGCCAAATGCTTCGCCTCTTGCGTCATAAATAACGGACGCAAGATCGTATTTGGGATTTTCAAGTTCCTCTAATCCCGGAATTTCGCCATATGTAAAAAAAATCAATGCTACAGCAAAAATGCCTGCTAACGACAGTGCTAACCAGGTAATGATTCTGTTGAAACGTTGATATTTTTGCATCTGTGTTGAAGTGAATTAATATCTTATAAAGTTGTTATTCTATATTGTTTTGGATAAGTGGGTTGAATCTACCCTTACTGAATTTACTTCCATTGAAGGTCAGAGTTAGTTTTTGTACTTTCTTTTCTTCAGGAGACAGTTTGTTGAAATCGTGACATTTTATGGAACAAGTGTGTTCGTATTTTGAAGCACATTCAGGACACTGTATGAATAAGATGTGACAGGCATCATTGGCACAATTGACGTGTGTATCACATGATTTTCCACATTGATGGCACTTACTGATTACATCTTCAGATATAGTTTCACCCAATCTTTCATCAAATACAAAGTTTTTTCCGATATATTTGTTTTCGATACCGAGTTCCTTCGCCCTGCGGGTGTATTCTATGATGCCTCCTTCTACCTGATAGACATTTTTAAAACCTTTATGTTTGTAGTAAGCGGATGCTTTTTCACAACGTATACCACCAGTACAATACATTATAATATTCTTTTCCTTTTTATCCTTCAGCATTTCTTCAACTATAGGCAGTGCGTCTCTGAATGTGGAAACATCGGGCAAAATAGCATTTTTGAAATGACCTACTTCACTTTCATAGTGATTACGCATATCGACGATAATCGTTTCAGGGTCGTCAGTGAGTCTGTTGAAGTCTTCTGCCTTGAGGTGAATTCCTTTATTGGTAACATCAAAAGTGTCGTCGTTGAGCCCGTCAGCTACGATTTTATGCCTGTTTTTAATTGCAAGTTTAAAAAAGGATTTCCCATCGTCTTCGATAGCCTTGTTAAGTCTGACATTATCAAGGAATGTGATGGTGTTCAAAGCTTGTTTAAAGTTGTCCATATTATCGTCCGGAACGGATATCTGTGCATTTATACCTTCGGAGGATACATAGATCCTTCCCATAACATCCAAATTGTCTAACATCTGGTACAGATGGTCTCTGAAAATGTTGACATTTTTCAGATGATAATACTGATAGAATGAAATAGTAGTTCTGGGTGTCGTATCTGTTAATATTCTTTCTTTGAGGATACGCCCATCGATTTTATTATGTAATGTTTTCATGTTGAATGATTAAAACGCTTTTGCAGGAAACGGACCTTCAATGATGAAAAAAAGTATTATAGAAACAATTAATTAATTGATAATCAAATCATTTAATTAAATAAATGTTGTTTAAACATATGCAAAGATAAGAGAAAATGTTTTAAAAGTACACTGTAATATAATTTGTTTTACATTTTTGATAATATCCCGTTTGAAAAATGACAATATAATAAAAGATGTACTAAATAAAAGTGCTACATTAAATAAAACGATATAACATATTGATTAGCATCTTTTTATTATTTAATGGATAAAGTGCTTTTCTACACTAAATCCATTATCCCTGTTGTTTAATTCGCTCGATTTCTGCTTCGAGAATTCTCACGCGTTCCTGACCGTCAGCTAATTTGGATTTCTCCCTGTCAACTACGGCAGCAGGCGCACCACTTACGAATCTTTCATTGCTAAGTTTAGCTTGAACAGAAGCGACAAATCCCAACTGGTATTCAAGTTCTCTGGTCTTTTCTTCAAGGGCTGTGGCTGCATCCACTTCCTGCTCCAATATTACGATACATTTTTCAGTTCCTGAAATGAATCCTACTCCTGATATAGTTTCGTCCTCAGTTATTACAATATCGCTCAGATTGGCAAGTTTGATACAAATATCCGTCCATCCTTCCAGCGCTGTTAACGCTGCCACCCGTTTGGATTTAACAATTGCGATTTCGAGTTGATCTTTAGGTTTGACACCATTTTTATTTCTGATGTCACGTATATTAGTGATAATATCCTTAGCTTGTTCTACCTGATCTATCAGTTTTGCATCGAATTCCTGCGGTTGCGGGTACTGGCTTAGCATACAATCTTCACCATCCTTACGTATTTTAAGCGCATGCCATATCTCTTCCGTAATAAACGGCATAAATGGATGCATCAGCGAACATATATTACTGAATATTTCGATTGTATTGTCCTTGGTTGTACTATCTATGTTTTCACCATAATTTGGCTTAACCATTTCAAGATACCACGAACAAAAGTCATTCCATACAAAACTGTAAATCGTCATGACAGCTTCAGAAATCCTGTAATTGCCAAAATCCTTCTGTATGTCACCCGCTACTTCCTTTAATTTTTCAGACAACCATTTATAAGCTAACTGGTTAGACGAACTTGTTGGGAGATTTGTATCAACGGTCCATCCATCAACCAATCTAAGTGCATTCCATATTTTATTGGAGAAATTACGACCTTGTTCAACGAGTTTTTCATCAAATAAAAGATCTCCACCGGCAGGAGAGAAGGACATGAGTCCAAATCGTACACCATCGGCACCATATTCTTCTATTAATTTCAGTGCATCCGGGCTGTTACCCAGTGATTTGGACATTTTACGACGTAATTTATCTCTTACCATACCCGTAAAATATACGTGTTCAAATGGTCGTTGCTTCTCCCATTCATAACCGGCCATGACCATCCTGGCCACCCATAGGAAGATGATGTCCCATCCGGTCACGAGTACGGATGTCGGATAATAGTAGTCCAGTTCTTCCCGGGATTTAAAGCCGTCAAATACAGATATTGGCCATAACCAGGAAGAAAACCAGGTATCCAGTACGTCTTCGTCCTGTATCAGATCAGATTTTTGTATATCCGGAAACTTACTTTTTGCTTGTTCATATGCAGATTCAAATGTTTCAGCAACGAAGATCTCATCATTATAGTAATATGCCGGAATGCGATGGCCCCACCACAATTGCCTGGAAATACACCAATCCTTGATGTTTTCCATCCAGTGCTTGTATGTGTTTTTCTGATTTTTCGGAAAAAACTCAATCACATCTTCCATTACAGATTCTAATGCAGGAGCTGCGAGAGACTTCATATCGACGTACCACTGTAGTGATAATCTGGGTTCTATAACACAATTAGTCCGTTCAGACCGACCTACATTGTTTTGATAGTCTTCAGTTTTTAAGATATGTCCTGCTGCATCAAGGTCTTTGGCAAATTTCTTGCGAACTACGAACCTGTCTTCACCCGGATAAATTGTAGCATGAGGACTCATCGTACCGTCTTCATTGAAAATATCGATTGTCTCCAGATTGTGCCGTCTACCCAATTCATAATCATTTACATCATGTGCAGGTGTAACTTTGAGCGCTCCTGTGCCAAATTCCATGTCTACGTATGTATCCATAATGACTGGAATTTCTCTCCCGATGATAGGAACTATAACCTTTTTGCTGGCGAGATGAGCATATCTCGGATCATCCGGATGTACGGCTACTGCAGTATCGCCGGGTATGGTTTCCGGTCGGGTAGTGGCTATAGTCAGATACTCATCTGTACCGGATATACGATACTGAACGTGATACAATCTGGAATTTTCCATTGAGTAGAGAACTTCTTCATTGGAGAGTACGGTTTTAGCTTCAGGATCCCAGTTGATCATGCGTTTGCCACGGTAAAGCTTGTTTTTATTGTACAGGTCTACAAACACTTTTATGACTGATTCGGATCTGACTTCATCCAGTGTAAATGCTGTCCTTTCCCAATCACAGGATGCACCTAACTTTTTTAGTTGTTCCAATATTATGCCTCCATATTTTTCTTTCCATTCCCAGGCATAATCCAAGAACTGTTCCCGGGTAAGATCACCTTTTTTTATACCTTTTTCACGCAGCATATTGACAACTTTAGCTTCAGTAGCAATGGAAGCGTGATCCGTTCCAGGAACCCAACAGGCATTTTTTCCTTCCATACGCGCCTTCCGTATCAGGATGTCCTGAATTGTATTGTTCAGCATATGTCCCATATGTAATACTCCCGTGACATTTGGAGGTGGAATTACGATGCTGAAGGCTTCCCTGTCATCAGGTTCTGAATGAAAATAGTTCTTTTTCATCCAGTGATTATACCATTTACTTTCTACTTCTTCCGGATTGAATCTTGATGAAATCATATAATATTTTAAATTATTCTTCTAATTATTGTCAAACTAAATATACGCTGTATGTCCTGTATATTATTAATATCTCAATTTATAAACGTCTGAATTTCCTGAATTATACTGTACTACAATTATAAGATTGCCATAATCGCTATCGTCAAATATATTTGTAAAAATCTCTTTTCCTGCCAGTGTGTTGACTATGGCTGGAACAGTATTTTGATGCCCTACCCAAAAAATCCTGTTGGTCGTATTGTCTTTCGCAATTTTTGCCAAAACATCTTTCAATGATTTATTGTCATAAGGTAGTATTTTCATGGCCTTGTTGTTGGAAAGTGCCTCTGCTGTATACATCGCTCTTAGTGTCAATGTAGTATAAATAGCGTCTATACGTGTACTCTTAAATATTTCTGCAATTTTTTCAGCACGCATCTTACCTGCTGCTGTAAGCGGTGGATTATCCTGAATTGAAGTATCTTTTTCGGCATGTCTTGTCAGATAAAACACCTTGGATACACTGTCTTCAGGGATAACAAATGATGAGCCATCTTTCAACAGAACTGAATCTGAATGTATAGCCACAATTTCTTTACCGGAATAATCAGTAGTCACAGGGATTTCTTTTTTACATGAACTCATACTAAATATGATTGTAATTATAAGTAAAAGTATGTATTTCAATGTTGTCATAATTTATTAATTGTATGATATTCATGTTTTTATGATTTAAGGATATATACCATTCGGTTTATACAACCTCGTTATGACATGAAATGAATTTTAAATTTTTTCATTTTGAAATGCAAAGATAATCAAAATGGAATATCTGTCAGGCATAATTATCCTGTAGCTTTATCCGAAATAATGCCTATTGAGAATTGGTTTATGAAAATAATACGAAAAGTATTAGATCGTATTTGGGGTATTCATCAGATTTTCAGAACAAATATTATAATTTTATAGCGTGTGCATAATCCTTTAAGCATCCAGGCATGACGTATTAAAAAATGCAATTCATACAACTTATAGTATTTCAATATGATACATATATGAATCGGCGAATAAATTATATTTATAAAACAATAAATATGTTTTTTAAAAAAAATAATAACATATTATGAATATTTATAATATGAAAAACACTATATTTGCAGCGTCTTATGACACCCGCATTAGAAATTTTTTATTTTGAGATCCTGATACGGAGTGCTGTGTAATCACAACTGAATTAAGATTTATCCCCAATGAGGTCGTCCCAATAACCGAAAAATGGAACAACTCAGGATACGCTTAAAATCATAATGTGTTAATAGCCACATGTTGAAAAATACAGTACTCCGTTTTTTCTCAATTTCCAGTAAATTCTGCAAAAGATATCTATTATATTGAAATCTTTTTCAATAACTTAGAAAGTTCATATTGTAAATAATGTTCTTATGAACCAGCCTTTGCTAATAATATCACATATACACTATAAGAAAAGCAATAAGCTATTTGTTGATCCGCTGGAAAAAGTTTACCAAATTTACGAACCTAAAAATCCAATGCCATCTTACTGAAATTGCCGGATGTCATCAGCAGGAGGTGGCTGTCCTTTTGAGAAGCGATAAAATCATGCAATTTGCTATTATCCGTAAATACCTGTAATCGAGGATGATTGAAACATTGTCGGATATATTCATGGGATATAGCCGGCATATGCTTCATCCGAAGCGTGTGTTCGTCAACATAAACGGCAACGGCATCTGCATTGTTGAGCGTGTCTCTGTACTGGTTCAAAAATGCTTCATTGAGACTCGAAAAGGTGTGTAGCTCCAGTACTGCCAGCAAGGGTTTGTCCGGGAACCACGTACTGAAGGATTGGGTTGTAGCTGCTACCTTACTGGGAGCGTGTGCAAAATCAAGATAGACCTGCCGATTATCGGCATCCGATATCTTCTGCAGGCGTTTACTCGCACCTTTAAAATCTTTGATAGCTTCAAAAAATACATCATCTTCAATAGCTAATGTATTGCAAACGAGTTTGGCAGCGTACATATTCTGAAGATTATGATTGCCAATGATTTGTACAGAGTAGGTATTGCCATTCCAATGAATATTGTGATGCATATCAGTCGGGAGCATATCGTATGGTGTACATTTTCCTTTAAAATTTGATTCCATAACTATATCTTTAAGATGTTTATCTTCCTGATAGTATATAAGTGTTCCGTCCGGTTGTATGGTGTCACAGAAGAGTCTGAACTGATCTTTATATACCTCGAAGGTCGGAAACACATTGATATGATCCCATGCTATCCCGGTGATGACTGCAATATGGGGATGATAATGCAGTATCTTAGGAATTCTGTCCAGTGGACTGCTCAGATATTCGTCGCCTTCTATGATGATAAGCGGCGCATTACTCAGGCGTACCATTCGCTCAAATCCATCCAGTTGAGCACCGACTAGATAGTCAAAATCAACTCCGGATTTGCGCAACACGTGCATAATCATGGCTGTCGTTGTGGTTTTGCCATGACTTCCGGCGATCACGACTCTTTGCTTGTCTTGGGAATGCAGGTATATAAATTCCGGATAGGAATATATCTGAATTCCTGCTTCCTGTGCTCGGATAAGTTCAGGATTATCGATTTTTGCATGCATACCCAGGATGATAAAATCCAGATCACCAGTGATTTTATCAGCAAACCATCCCATCTGTTCAGGTGCGATACCGGCATCCTGCAGCCTACCCAGGGATGGATGGTATATCTCATCGTCTGATCCGCTTACGATGTGTCCCTGAGCATGCAGGTCAAGAGCGATATTATGCATGGCTGCACCGCCTATAGCGATGATATGAATTCTTTTTTTGTCCATTTAAGATACGTTTATACCAGCAAAGATATAACAAATTATTATAATATGTAATATGATAGATCATGACATTGTTAAATTGGTGGAAGTCCCAATTCTTTTAAGTATTTATTGTGTGTCTCTCTTGCTTTGGTAATGTCCTTGTCAAGGTCAACCAACTTTTTGTTTACCTCATTCAAGTCAATTAGCTCTTCGTCTAAGGCGGTGCTAACATACCTTGAAATGTTCAGGTTAAAATCGTTTTTCTCGATTTCGTCCATTGAAACTCTCCGAGAGTAACGGATTTCTTCTTTTCGGTTTTTGTAGGTGTCAACTATTTTTTCAATGTTTTCAGACAATAGATTGTTTTGTCGTTTGCCTTTTTCAAAGTGGTCAACAGCATTAATGAATAAAACATCATCAAACTTTTTGCACTTCTTCAATACCAGAATACAAACTGGAATCCCTGTCGAGAAAAACAGGTTTGCAGGTAGTCCGATTACTGTGTCAATGTTTCCGTCTTTCAGCAATTTAGTTCTGATTTTTTCTTCTGCTCCGCTTCTGAATAAAACACCGTGAGGTAAAATGATTGCCATTGTTCCTTCTTTACTCAAAAAGTGAAAACCGTGCAATAAAAATGCAAAGTCGGCTGCTGATTTTGGTGCAAGTCCGTAACTTTTAAAACGGAAATCTTCTCCCATTGCTTCGGTGGGTTCCCAACGATAACTGAATGGCGGATTGGCAACAATTGCGTCAAATTCAATTTTCTTGGAAGGATTTATTTCATTTAAAATCTCCCAAT
This sequence comes from Saprospiraceae bacterium, assembly GCA_020850225.1. GTDB lineage: Bacteria > Bacteroidota > Bacteroidia > Chitinophagales > Saprospiraceae > OLB9. The sequence continues at coordinate 45,611 of JADZFD010000029.1, forward strand.
CGTTTACTAATGTGTCTCCGTGATGAATTTCAAATTCGGTGTCTTTCACGCCATGCAACAGCATGTTCATACGGGCTAAGTTGTAAGTGGTGATGTTCTTCTCTTGCCCGAATATTTTACCAATTGTTCCATTGGCATCGGTCATTTGTTTACGAACATTCAGCAACAACGAACCTGAACCACAGGCAAAGTCCAACACTCGTTCTATCTTTTTCTTTTCGCCTTTGCTTGGGTCTTGACTGTCGAGTGTTACAATACCCGAAAGAATGTCTGAAATGCGTTGCGGTGTATAAAACTCTCCTGCTTTTTGCCCTGAACCTGCGGCAAATTTTCCAATCAAAAATTCGTAGGCATCACCTAAGTAGTCAATGTTTTTATCAAAGCTGTTGATGCCTTCTGCAATTTTCTGAATGATGTTGCAGAGTTTTTTATTTCGTTCTTCGTAGTTCTTGCCGAGTTTGTCCGAATCTAAGTTGATTTCAGAAAACAAGCCCTGAAAGGTGCTTTCAAACGATTCATTTTCTATGTATTTAAAACCATCTTGCAAGGTGCGAAGCAATTCTTTGCTTTGTGTTTTAGCCAATTCTGCAATGCTGTTCCACAAATGTGTTGGCTCAATGACATAGTGAACCTTTCTACGCATTTGTTTTTCAAAATCCTTTATGTCTTTTGGATTTTCTTTATACCATTTTGCCAGCGGTGTAACACTTCCCTGTCCGTCCGACAGGCGGGCGTTGAGTGCAGGATAATCTTTGCCTAATTCCTTTTTGGCTGCGGTTTCGTAGTTGTCGCTTAGATAGCGTAAGAACAAAAACGAAAGCATATAATCACGGAACTGGTCAGCGTTCATTGCTCCACGCAATTCGTCTGCTATTTTCCAAAGTGTGTTGCCTAATTGATCCATATTTAATTAAAAATTAAAAATTAAAAATTACGAATTGCGAATTACGAATTAGAAATTACGAATTACGTTTCTTAATTGTGATTTGTATTTTACCGAGAATTTTACAGATTTCCTCTACATCATTGAGCAAACTGTTTGCTTCTTCATTTGTCAAATAATTTGTTGCCTGCAAAAGTTTTAGCCAATACATGCTTTCTCTTGCTTCTTTGTATGCGATACTAAGTTTAGAAAGAAAATCTCTATCGGATTGTCCACCAATAGATTCTTCAATATTTGCACCAATGGAAGTTCCCGAACGAAGCAACTGTTTAGATAACACAAATTCCTTTTTTTCTACAGTCAGATATTTATAAAGGTTTACAACCCTAACTGCGAAAGCAAATGATTTTTGCTGTATAAAATTATCCGTCTTCATTCGTAATTCTTAATTTTTAATTTGTAATTGCTAATTCGTAATTGCTAATTTTCTTCGTAGTAATAGGAATAATCAATGCCTTTCATAAACATTTCACGGTCATTAATTTTGTTTGTGAGAGAGTTTTTCAAAAGCTGTTTCAACTGTTTACTATTGGTTGGGCTTTGAATCATTGCATTCATATAATCATGCTTACTGATTTTACTCCAATCCACACATTTTTTTAAACGTTTTTTAAGTATTAAATCCAACCATATGCGGGAGCTTCTGCCATTGCCTTCCATAAAAGGGTGGGCAATATTCATTTCTATATATTTCTCTGCAATTTCGTCAAGGGTAGTTTCGGGCATTGCCTCTATTTGATTTAATGTTTCGCCTAAAAAACGTGATACGGCAAACTGAAATCCGCCTTTTGAAATATTTTTCTGTCTTATTTGCCCTGCAAAATCGTATAAGCCACCAAAGAGATAGGCGTGTATTTGTTGCAAGCCATTGGTTGTGCCTACTTCAATGTTATCAATAAAGGAGCTATCAAAAAGAGCGTATGCTTTTGTTTTGCTTTTGCCGTCTATGGTTTCATCACTATATGTAAACCATTCTATAAATCGGTTTGCTTTGGTGCTGGGGAAGATTTTGCCCAAGGCAACAATGCCATTGAAATCAAGCATGTCCGACAATCGCCTTTTACCGTCAGGAGCAAGAATTTTCAACTGGTTAGTGGCACTACCCAGTTGATTGCCTTCTTTCTTTAGTTTGTTTTTCAGGTATTTCCAATAATTACGAACTTTCAGGTAATCGTTTTCATTGTTCAATACAGCCACAATATCCAATACAGAAAACCACCACTTAGCATTGGCTTCATCCCAAACAGCCCTTACTTCACGGTCGTTAAAAAAACGTATGGATACTTTTTGTCGGCTCATTTTTCAATTAAAAATTTAGAATTACGAATTACGTTGTTATCGTAATTTTCTGATTCATAATTCGTAATTGATGGAAACAACCCCTGCAACAACCCTTTCTTGTGCAATTGCAATGCTTCTATTTTTTGACTTTGGGCAATAATTAAATCGTCAATGGAGGAAAGGCAAGAGGCGATTTTTTGTTGTTCTTTAATTGTTGGAATAGGGATTGAAAAAGAACGAATTTGTGCAAAATTTAATCCTTGCCTATTCCCTCCTGCTTGAAAACTATCAATTTGTTTTTGTCCAAAATCAGAAATTAAAAATTGATTTAAATAATATGGATGTAGACGCTCTATTTTTACTCTGATGATACAAACGTGCTGATTAACATTCCCTCCAACAACATATTCATTTGCTACGGCACTTCTTCCAATAGAAGCGCCTGTTATATTCAATAAAACGTCATCATTTTTAATTTCAGTAGAAATCTGATTTTGATGAGTCTCTTCATCTATAAAGGCAATATTATCTAATAAAAAAGTTCCCCAACTTACATTTTGGCTACGGACTAAAGGTCTTCCGGTTTGTTTATAATTTGCTTCACCACCCAAAGGTGTTACGCCACTTCCAACCTTTTCAACTACCTCCCCCAACTTCTTTACCACCCACTCCCCACTATTCTCAAACTCCTTAAACCGAAACTTGGGCACTGCTGAATTACGAATTACAAATTTAGAATTACGAGTTTTCGTGTTGTCCGTAATTCGTAATTGATCATTCGTAATTGAATTACGAGTGTTGTCCGTAATTCGTAATTGATCATTCGTAATTGAATTACGAGTGTTGTCCGTAATTCG
>JADZFD010000030.1 GCA_020850225.1 Saprospiraceae bacterium
ATGACACATATGGATTAAGAGGATTAATCCATAGCAGATAATTATAGCTTCTGCTACCAATAGAATCAAAATATAAATTTTGTTTCCAATGTATCATTGTCCACCTGTGAGTTTGAGTTATTAAATTTAATGCACAAAAGTATTCTTTGTTTTTTAATCAACAAATAGTTAATTTTAACTATAGAAAACATTTTTATTGATTGCCAACGCTGTATATATTATACGTTATTTATATATGTTAAAAATAAATAAATAATTTTAAAAAAAGCAGGTTGTTATAAGTAAAATTGATAATGTTTGTTAAAATACTGGTATTCATAGAGATTAATCACATCCTTTTATAATACTTTATTATACTTCACAATTAAGACATGCCTTCCGACAGCTTATTGTCTCAAAATTAATTTGTCACGATTATTGCAAAACCTGCAAAATTTCTGTAAAAACATTAAATTTTAATCCTATTATCAACGGAAATATCCGGTATTTTAAATATACAGTTCAGATTGGAGAGAGCATATGCTTAATTTGCAAAATATTTACCGTAAAAATATTCTATATAAAAAACTACAAAGTTCTCTTCATTAAATTGTTTCAAATAAAAATTGAACAATTAAACATCCATTTGTTTATACGTAAGTATATTCTATTTTATAGAAGATTCAAATTTATGCATCCAGAAACTAAATTAAACAGACCAAAAACATATGCAGATGAAAAATAAATTCCTCCAAATAGCTGTTCTAATTACTGCAATTACAACAGGATACTTCCTGAACAATGTAATAGCCCAAAATACTGATAACAACTTGAATGCGATTGTACACACTCTTAAACCAAATAATATGAAGTTAGGCGCATTTTCTATAAGCCTTAGTGTTAAAGACCTGAAAGTTTCAAAAACATTTTATGAACAATTGGGTTTTACCGTATTTGCGGGAAGTATGGATAAAAAATACCTGATAATGAAGAATGGCAATGCACTTGTGGGCCTTTTTCAGGATATGTTTCAGGGTAATATCCTTACATTCAATCCGGGATGGGACGAAAACGCTCATAATACAGAATCCTTTGATGACATCCGTGACATCCAGCATCAACTCAGAAGCAGCGGCCTTACACTGATGAGTGAAGCAGATGAAAAGACATCCGGACCTGCCAGTCTTACCCTTACCGATCCGGATGGAAATATAATATTGATTGATCAGCACCGTTAAAATAACAATACAATGCAAGCTACAGGTAACACAGTCGGGGAAATATTAGATAACGTACCGGAAGACCGAAAAGAAGCATTCAATAGACTCCATACTGTTATTGTAGAAAACCTGCCGGTAGGCTTTGAGGCTGCTATTAGCTACGGTGGTCTGGGTTATGTTGTGCCGCACGCTCTGTACCCCAGCGGATACCATTGCAAACCCAGTGAACCACTCCCATTTGCCGGTATTGCATCACAAAAGCATTCCATTAATTTTTACCACATGGGTATGTATGCTGATCCGGAGTTACTGTCCTGGTTTGTCCATGCCTATCCCAATCACAGCAAACAAAAACTCGATATGGGTAAAAGTTGTGTCCGCTTCAAAAAGCCGGAATCCATACCCTACGAACTTATCGGAATTTTAATGCAAAAGATTCAGGTACAGGACTGGATAGATCTCTACGAATCCAATCTGAAAAAACAGACCAAAGCCAAGTCAGACAAATAGCCTGTTCAAATTGTCACTATACTTTGAATTTCTTCAGTTCACCCGAGTAAAAAATAATTCATAAATAATATATTTGTATTGTTAAGTTGTTTGAGGTGTTGGAGGTGTTAAGGTGTTGAGTTGTTAAGTTATTGAGTTGTTAGAGGTGTTGGAGGTGTTAAGCTGTTGAGTTGTTTGAGGTGTTGAGGTGTTGAGGTGTTGCAGGTGTTGCAGGTGTTAAGTTGTTGAGGTGTTGCAGGTGTTAAGTTGTTGAGGTGTTGCAGGTGTTAAGTTGTTGAGGTGTTGCAGGTGTTGCAGGTGTTAAGTTGTTGAGGTGTTGAGGTGTTGAGGTGTTGAGGTGTTAAGGTGTTAAGGTGTTTGAGGTGTTTGAGGTGCTTTTGTTCTTTGACCCGAGCGAAGCGAACTGATGAATGCCGCTAAAATCAAATATAAAGTATATGAATAAATTCAGATATTTGTCACAGCTAAGTCAAATACATTACCGTTAACCGTTCCGTTGTGAAAACATCTAGCGCCTCGACTATTTTCGGGGCTTTTTTATTTGTATCCTATGAATTTACTTGTCAGTCAGAAGAGATTCACGTAGCCAAAGTGAATTTTCATACGGCTGAAATCAATGGGTTGTGGTGCTACCCTGCCGGCGGCGAAAGAGAGATTGAAGATCCCTGCTTTAGTACCAAAATTGAGACCCAGACCCAGACCAATCACGGGTGTCACCTTGGGAGTTCCCCTATCTTCCTGCAGGTGTACATAGCCGAAATCCACAAATGGCAGGCTCATGTAGGAATTCTGGTCAAAGATAAATCTGAATTCGAAGGTACCAAACCCGTAAAAGTCTGTGAGCAAACTTTCTTCATCAAATCCGCGCAGCAACCGATTGCCACCTATACGCATCAGTTCATTGGTACGAAGCGTGTTTTCATTGAAAAGCAATCCTGAATAAAGCCCGGTTTTAATACTCGCCCACGAACGGATGGCTGTATACCATTCGAAGTGAGCCTTGAATTCGGCCTGCAGTGTATTGAGTTTCAGCGTATCATAACTATTGGCGAAACCTTCTATTTCTACTATTTGTCTGTTGGGGATTATCTTCTTACGACCGGCAATCAGCGTTAGTGATGTATTGAAGCCCTGCGTCGGATTGTACTTGTAGTTGAGATTGTCCATAGTAATTCCTGTACCCAATCCCGAGTATGTAAAATCAAGTCTTGAAGGAAGTTTCTTACTGGTTTTAATCTTGTCGGCATCGACATCCAATAAGGATGATGACCGGTAACTATTGAAAATTCGCATGCTGTTGTATCCATTGTACAACCATTGCAAACCGCCATCGAAGTAGAGATCCAGATTCAGATTACCATTCTTAAAAATACGAAAATCAAGGTGGCTGCCAACAGGCAACCCAAACAGGTAGGGAATTGTATTTTTTATACTGAGTTCAAGGTTTTCAGCCTGCAGTCGTTTGAACTGAAAAAATATGTACTCGCCGCTTCTGAAGGCATTATTCGTTTCGGCTATTATATCACCGGTTATCGTCCATTTGCGGACACCATCGATGACCTGTGGCAATACGCCTATCAGAAAATCAAACCTGGATGCCGGTTTCGGATCGATGGGCAATATAACAGAAGCCTTGTCATTGATAAAACGGACATAAGGCGCGCTCTGTAGCGACAGATAGGGCAGATTGGCGAGTCTGGACTGTGCTTTGATGACCTTGTCATGTTCATAGTATCTTCCTGCACGGATATCGAGCATCTTCCGGAAAAACGCCGGTGACATGTCCAGTTTTCCTGACAGTACTACCGAATCAAAGATGATGTATTTTCCATTATAAACATTAAGTTGGGTAGTTACGTCGCCCTTATCCATTTCGATATTGCTTAGATATGCCTTTGCAAACGGATATCCATGATTTGCCTGATGGCGGACGATGGTTTTTAAAAAATTAAATACCATAACAGAATCAAGCGGCTTATTAACCGGAATCTTTTTGATATTGCTTGCCTCGATGATGGCGCGCTGTTCTGCATCCATCCGTATCTCCTGAATATGATACTTATCTCCCCTGAAAACCCGGCTAAAGCAGGTATCAGAAACAAAATACGATGTATCTGTGACGGCATAAATATATCCGGATGCATGCAACAGGCTGAGATGATTCAGTAAGTCACCCTGTACCTTAAGGCTATCCTTTATAGTGACAATGGGTGCAACTTCCGGCTGATCAGCATACTGAATGATACTAATGACAGTCTGTGCCTGTACATACATACTGACTGATGAAAATATCAGCATCCATACTGCACATTTCAAAACATACTTACGGACACGTGCCGGATGAAGAAAAAAATATATTACCTTTGTCAATCGTTATAAATTCGTCATAATAAACAACGAATATACTATATGTCTGGTATATATCTGCACATTCCTTTTTGTAAAAAAGCCTGCCACTATTGTAATTTTCATTTTTCTACCTCCCTGAAGCTAAAGCACGAACTCATAGATGCCCTATGCCGTGAGATCGGATTAAGGGCAGATTATCTGGGTGAAAGAACGCTTTCCAGTATTTATTTTGGTGGTGGCACACCCAGTATTTTGGACAAGACTGACCTGGAACATATCTGGGATGCGCTACACAAACATTTCGCATGGGACAAGGATATAGAGATCACCCTGGAAGCAAATCCGGATGACCTGAATTACAATAAGGTGAAAATGCTCCGGGATATGGGTATCAACCGGCTGAGTATAGGCGTTCAGTCCTTTTTCGATACGGATCTGCAGTGGATGAACCGCGCACATAACGAAAAAGAAGCCGTAACAGCCATCCTGAATGCTCAGGAAGCAGGCATTACCAATCTGACGATAGACCTGATATATGGAAGTCCATACACGACACATAGCATGTGGCAGAAAAACATATTCAAAGCCATGGATATGGGTATTCAGCACATCTCCGCCTATTGCCTGACAGTCGAAGAGCGAACTGCTTTGCACCACATGATCAAAAAAGGCAGCTTCAAACCACTGAATTCAGAAAGCGCTACGGAACAATTCACGTATCTCATGGATACCCTTACGGGAAATGGCTACGAACACTATGAAATATCCAATTTTGCCAAACCGGGCTTCCGTGCTGTACACAATACAAATTACTGGCAGGGAGTCAAATATCTTGGTATCGGGCCTGCGGCACATTCCTACAACGGATCATCCAGAAGCTGGAATATAGCCAACAATAAAAAATATACCGATGCAATCACCAATGGCAAACTTCCTCAGGAAACTGAAATAATCACACCTGCAATGAAATACAATGAATACATCATGACCGGCCTGAGAACAGTATGGGGTGTCGAAACAGCCTATATCAGCAACCTGGGACAATCATTCCTTGACGACTTCCTTACCAACATTGAAAAGCATTTGATATCAGGCGATGTAATGCACCATAACAACCAATACTATCTCTCAAGATCAGGCAAATACTTTGCAGACCGTATCGCTATGGACCTGTTTTGGGTAGAGGAATAAACTGACTTTAATAATTGAGAATTGAGAATTAAAAATTAAAAATTATTGCTAATTGCTAATTGCTAATTAACCTTTGCAAATTGCCCCATTTCAATCCTAAAAACTAAAAACTAAATATTCAACCAAGGATACTGTCTTAAAAGTGCTGCTTTATCAGAAGCCAACTGTCTTACAAATAGCTGGTGCGCATCCGAATCAGGATTAAAAGGTCTATGTTGTTCAGCTTTAAAGATCTTATCAATTTTTTGGATTAATTCCCTTGTGCTATCCGTGAAAAAGTGATTTGAAAACTTCTCCCATATATAATCGACAGCCTGCTCATTGGGGTGAATCAGGTCTTTTTCGTAGTATCTGTAATCCCGCAAGTCATCCATCATCCATTCAAATGCTGGAAAATAAGACACATATGGCAGTTCCTTGCAAAGCAAATCCGTTACTAATCTCAATTTTGCCTTGCTAAGCATATTTTTAACAATGCCGTCCTTAATATGTCGTACAGGACTTACCGTACAGACAACCTGCAATTCAGGGCTCATCGTTTTCCATCGTTGAATGGCAGTTTGCAATGCTGCTGTCATAGTATGTACGTCCGAATCTACACCGTCAAAATAAGCAGCCGGAATTTTATGGCAATTGGCTACAACGCTGTCATCGTCCCTGAATGTATAACCGATGGAAGTACCCAATGTGATAAACAGATATTGCATTGAAGATAATTTGTCATGCATCTCTTCTATGATTGATTCTGTCTTATAAACAGCCGAATCCTTGTCTGTACTACCTAATGAGCTATGAAAATCAGGATGCACATATACGCCCTGTGACAACATCCAGGTATCCGGATCAGGCATATTGCCAAAGTAGACATAATCCATCAGCCTCGCTATAGGTTCGGGATGAAAAACTGTTCCAAATGGATTCAGAAAACAATTAAATTTATACATTTGCAATCGTGTTCCGATATTTTTCGAAAAGCAGGATCCCAACAGCATGATATTGTGTCTATGATTGACAGGAAATGGGAAGGCAGGAACTGTGAGTTCTGTTCTGAAAAGCATAATAAATAAAAGATATGAATAAATAAAGGGTAAAAATGGCATTTTTTTCAAAGGTATTCAAGCGTAACAGCGATGTTAACCTACCCAATATTCAGTTTGGGAGACACACCACTACTACATATACTGATCAGCAGTACAATGCATGGACTAACGCAGTTGTACTGTATGAACAGGAAAAATACCTGAAGTCATTTGAAAGGCTGCTACATTTTATGACCGATGCACAAGAAGAAAACATTCTATACACGCACGACAAGGGGGCAATACAATTTTCACTATATCAGGGTTCGAAAGTAATTGAAGGCTATGCCGATGCACATATCATAAGGGCCAAAACAAGGGTTGCCCGTATGACACAACCCAATCCAGAATTGTTACAATGGTTGCTCGAAGAAAATTATTACCTTAAGTATTGTCGGTTTTCGCTGGATGACCAGCAGTGCATATGCTTGATATTTGACACCTTTGTTGAAGCCGGAACGCCACACAGAGTGTACGAAGCACTCCGTGAGTTAGCCATAAAAGCTGACAATAAAGATGATGTCCTGATCTCCCGGTATCCGGATTTAATACCCGTTAAACCTATCCGTTTAAGAATTCCTGATGATCAGGAAGTACAAACTAAATACCAGTACACGTTAAAATGGATACAGCATGTTATGGATATTATGCATACAAGTCCACTGAATCAGTCCGAATATGCCGGTGGAACCTCCTACCTTTTGATGGATGTATTGTTCAGGATAGACTTCCTCATCAAGCCTGAAGGAACCATTATGGAAGATATTCAAAAAGTACAGGATACATTTTTCTACAACAGTATGCTTGAAATTACACATAAAAATGAAATGCTGATTCAAACACTGTTGCAGATATCTGGTACGGATTACAGTACATTTGCCAATCAGCTATATGATGTCAGAAAGACCTTTGGTCAGAGTCAGTTTGAAGATCAGCTACATTTTGCCGGAATGGTTCAGGTACAGATGGCTGATTTTGAGTGGTACTATAATCATGGACACATAGAACATGCCAGGTCAGTATGTGCCTTTATTGTCGGTTATGCTTTATATGCCATTTCTCTGCCAGTATTGTCGCGTGCACTGCTGATATTGTATTACCGTATTTCTGAAGAAGTATTTTTTACAGCTTTAGGATACCCAAAAATGTCATTTAACAACAACGGACTACTTCAGAAATCAGCCATCATCCGCGAGTTAAAAAAAACCGTAGACTTACATAAGGATGTTGCATTACAAAAAATGCCTGAATACAGAAACCTAATATTTGACGATATTGCTATTTTTAGTAAATCCTGGGTGGAAATGATTGCGGCATTAAAACCGGCTATATGATACAGGATCATGGCAATTTAACAGTCGATGGCGTAAGAGCTGCGATAGAAACCGTACTGCAACAGATGGGATATATTATTGAGGAATCCAGAAAAAGTTCAGATGCCTGGATTGTGAAGCATGGGAGTGCCACAATTCAGATTATGTATCATGAACATTCAGGATTTATCATGAGCGATGTAAGTATGTGTACATTACCCAATAAAATCGAATATGACATATTAACCTTCTTGATGCAACAGAATAATATCCTTACCGGATTGACGTTATCCATATACGACGACAAAATCCTGTTGTCCATACTGATTCATGATCAGAGTATTCATGTCGATACGATGTTGAAGTTGTTACAGAGACAAGTAAACATTGCTGACAGACTAGATAATATTTTGATAGAAAAATATGGTGCCGATTGGAATGATTAATGATCGATAATTGTTAAAATTCAAATTATTTGTTAAATTTTTTCCTATCTTTGTAGTCCGTAATGAATTAAATGTATATTTTTAGCCTTTATTTAATAAATTTATACAGCTAACTAACAACACATTTTAACAATAATTTTAATATGAATAGAGTCGTTACAAGAATCGGAGTTTTGTTATTCATGGTTATCACATTGCAGGTTTCTGCACAGGACATACACTTTACACAGTTCTATATGTCACCTCTTAACCTGAATCCGGCACTTACGGGTGTTATGAACTGTAGAACGCGTATGGTAGCCAACTATCGCAATCAGTGGTCTGCAATCTTATCAGCAAACGCTTATAACACCTATTCAGTATCCTATGACCAGAAAATACCTGTAGGAAGGGAAGATTATTTTGGAATCGGAGGCTCTATCTGGGGTGATGTAGCCGGAGAAAGCCGCTTTGGAACAACCCAGGGCCGTGTATCCCTTTCATATTCCAAAAAAATGGCAGGTTACCGTAAGAAGGCAAGTTACTTAGTATTGGGAGCTGATGCCGGATTGGCCAACAGAGGAATAAGTAATCAGGACCTGAGATGGCCTACACAGATTACTTCTGAAGGATTTGACCCGACGATTGAACCGGGTGAAAACCTGACCGATCTCAATTTCCTGTATGCTGACTTGTCTGCAGGATTCCTGTGGTTCAGTATCATTGACAGTTATACCAACTGGTATTTCGGAGCAGCCATAGCGCACCTGAACAAGCCAAATGTATCTTTTTTGGGTAATGATGCTGACTTATATGCCAAGTATACCATACATGGAGGTGTTCAGTTTGAATTGCAAAAAAGAATATCTTTATTGCCATTTGCAGTATACATGGCACAGGGACCACACCGTTCATTCAATGGTGGTGCCAACCTGAGATTTGCCATGGGACCTTCCAGAACTACCAATCAGTCCTGGGAAATCGGAACTTGGTACAGAGTGGGTAATAAAGTGCCAAGCGGACTGCATTCTGATGCTGTTATCCTGTCCACACGATTTAATTACGAAGAGTTCGGAATAGGCTTTAGTTATGACATCAACGTCTCAGGATTGCGACAGGCATCACCTGCAAACGGCGCATTTGAGTTCTCACTGCTTTACAATATTTGTGGTCCTGAAAACAGAGGCGTATACTGTCCAAGATTCTGATAAACGTATTCGTTTTACACAATACTGATACTATACTGAATCGACAAATGATATTCGTGTAAATCACCGATAGTTATACAGTTTACGTGATAAATACGTCACACTGGATAGGATATAACCGCTGTCTGTTTGACTTGTATATGTTTTTTCCGGAGTGTTAAAAATCAATTGAAGATGGCAGACGCATTGCAGTATAATCCCATAACTGAACAATATTAATAACCCAAAAAATAGTATAAGAAAATGTTTGGAGGTAAAAACGAGAAGTCTAACAATAACAATGTACAGACTTCTACCAATGCCAGCAATAGTATTGTAGAAGGAACAAGCATCAAAGGAGATATAATTGCTGGGAACGATATAAGAATTGATGGTAACCTGACGGGAAAACTTGATTGTAAAGGTAGGGTTATTATCGGACCTCAGGGCAAAGTGGAAGGTGATATCAACTGTATCAATGCCATAGTAGAAGGACAATTCCAGGGTACAATTAACGTTAAGGAGCTTCTGACAATAAAAGAAACAGGTATCATAAATGGTGATGTTTCCTGCGACAAATTATTTATTCAGACCGGTGCAGTATTCAATACAACCTGTACCATGGGCGGACAAAAAATAAAACCACTGATTAGCAAGGAAAATGCCGGTAAAGCCGCTCAGTAATCCCTGAATATTCATATTCTGTATCCTGATTTGGTAGCTATGGAAGATGATAAAGATAAAGAAATCCGCAACAACGTACATGCTTACCTGAAATATTCAGGTCTTGCCTTTCAGTTCGCAGGTGTTGTAGTAGCTGGTCTACTCATTGGCAAATGGTTGGACAAGATATTGCAATTTGAAAAACCTGTGATGACCATGCTCCTGATACTTCTCTTTTTCTGTGGTTACATGTACAAACTTTATGTTGATCTAATCCGAAAACAATGAATTTGTATCTTAAAGGACTGATAATCACCTTGGCAGGATTGCTGCCTGTACTCTTTTTAATACTGCAATTACTAAAGCCCTCAAGTTATATAGATATTACATTAACGGGAACAGGTTTGTTTATAGTGCTGAGTGCAGCTTTGTATTTTGTACTCCGCTATTTTGCAAGACATCCCAATAAGCAACTGTTTACATCCATCACTATGATTAATATCCTGATTAAGATAATCATGACAGGCCTGCTGATTTTTGGATACATCAGGGAAGCAGCACCTGCAGACAATAATTTTGTTATGATCATTCTGGCTATATATATAGCCTTTACTATATTCGAAACCTGGTTTATGACGCAGTTGGCACAAAGTCAGTTCAGAAAATAAAAATATCCAAAAACATACATAATGAATACAACTTTTGAAATACAGGGATTCGACTCCATCAGCCAGGAAGCACTCGATTCAATGCAAATATCCATTATAGAAAGTGAAGGTAACAGAAGAACAATCCTTTGGGATAATGTCGCATATCATATATTAATCAAGTCTTTTGACTATGAGCTAAAGACAGCTGTAATCAATGTCGATGGATTTGATTTCAACCTGAAGATGAATGAACCTCTGGATCATCTGATAGCACAACTGGGTTTTCTGAAAGCAAGTAAACATTCTGTAAAAGACATCAGGTCACCGATGCCGGGTCTTGTCGTCAGTATCTATGTTGAACCCGGACAGTCGGTGGAAGAAGGCGACAAGCTGATTGGCCTCGAAGCCATGAAGATGGAAAACATGCTCAAATCTCCGGGTGTCGGCATTGTCAAAAACATAAACGTCGCCTGTGGAGACACGGTTGAAAAAAATGCCTTACTGATAGAACTGGAGTAGCAATGAACTCCTTTGACAGAATCATCCTGGCATAGAAATCACGCATAAATTATTGTTTCATATATAAACACTATATTTTAGTCGATTTATATCTATTGTATTGGATTACAAATGCTATCTTTGGTATCTAATCGGAAGTATATACCATATGAATACACTGTCACTGTATAACGTAGTAAAATCCTACTCCAATCACACGGCTGTCAACAATGTCAGCTTTGATGTAAAACCCGGTTCCATTTTTGGCCTGCTTGGTCCCAATGGTGCCGGTAAAACTTCACTGATCCGAATAATAACAAGGATTACGGCCGCTGATAGCGGAATGGTACTAATCAACGGAGAACCACTCAACGCACTGCATCCCAATCAGATCGGTTATATGCCGGAGGAACGCGGATTGTATAAAAAGATGAAGGTAGGCGAACAGTTGTTATATCTTGCCCAGTTAAAAGGTTTGAGTAGCAAGGAAGCTAAAGCCAAACTCGTGCATTGGATGAAAAAATTTGAAATTCAGGACTGGTGGAACAAACAGATCTCTGATTTGTCTAAGGGGATGGGGCAAAAAGTACAGTTTATAGCGACAGTCGTGCATGATCCGACACTGATTATACTGGATGAGCCATTTACCGGCCTCGATCCTGTCAATACCAATCTGATCAAGGACGAGATTTACAATCTTAAGGAAAAAGGGGCTACCATCCTGTTCTCTACACACAGGATGGAACAGGTCGAACAGATATGTGAGGATATCGTACTTATCAATCAGGGTCAGGTCATCCTGCAGGGCAATGTCAGTCAGATTAAGAATAATTATAAGGATTTCAAATTCAGTATCCATTATTCCGGCGACCTACCAACCAACATAAACCTGGAAGGCATCGAAAAGGAAACTTCAGATAAAGGTTCAATAACATTCAAGGCTGCGGATTATCAGCATTCCAACCAGATACTGAATGAATTTATTAAAAATGGTGTCATCGTACAGAGTTTTAATGAAATTCTGCCTTCGCTCAATGAAATTTTTATTAAAAAAGTAACTCAATAACCATGCATAAAATTTGGCTCGTCATTCAAAGAGAATATCTCACCAGGGTTAAAAACAAGACATTCCTGATGACTACTTTTCTGACTCCGTTGGGTATTCTACTGTTTATAGGCATAGCATCCCTGATTATGACAACAGGTTCTGATAAGGTCAAAAATATCGAAGTTTATGATCCGACACACCTGCTGGGTGGAGAACTCACTACAAGGGATAATCTTAAACTGACTTTTTCGGAATTACCTATGGATAGTCTTATACAACACTACATAGCAGGCACTACAAATGGTATATTGGAAATACCGGCATTATCCGATTCATTGGCAACAAAATATGCTTATAAGTTCCATTCAGATGATCAGTTGGCTATGGATGAATCCATGTCCATAGAAAAGGCCATAAGTAAAAAAATAAGAGCTTTTAAGCTCCAGAAACTCAATGTGAATGATTCCTTGCTAACAAAACTGGATACGGATATTACAGGCGTTCCCGTCACAATACTGAAAGACAAGAAAGTTACCTCAATGACGACTATGGTAGCATCTGCTTTGGGTTTTATCATCGGATACGCCATGTTTTTTATAATATTACTGTACGGTATGCAGGTAATGCGTTCCGTTATGGAGGAAAAGATCAACCGCATTGTAGAAGTGCTGATTTCCTCAGTAAAACCCTTTGAACTGATGCTGGGTAAGGTAATCGGCGTAGGTCTCGTAGGATTGACTCAGATCGGCATCTGGCTGTTACTCATTCCGATAGTTTATTATGTGGCCATAGCTGCATTTGGTATAGATATGAATGCAATACAGAGCATTCAAACCGGCAATTTGCCTGCCGACATGTCAGCATTACCACCTGAAAATGAGATGGCTCAGATTTTGTTTGAACTCACTAATCTGAACTGGATTGTAATACTTCCATTGACATTATTTTATTTTCTGATGGGTTATTTTGCATATTCAGCCTTGTTTGCAGCTATTGGATCTGCTATAGGTGAGGATGTCAATGAAGCCAATTCCCTGACACTTCCTGTCATGATGCCCCTGATGCTGGCTATGTATATCGGATTCAGCGCTTTCAATGCGCCTGACAGTAATCTGGCAGTTTGGGCAAGTATGATTCCACTACTATCGTCCGTAGTAATGCCTGTAAGACTACCTTTTGATCCTCCCTGGTGGCAGATAGCCGTATCTGTGATATCGCTCATAATTTTCACTATTTTCTTAGTATGGTTAGCTGCGAGAATATATCGTGTCGGTATCCTGCTGTACGGTAAAAAAGCATCGTTCAAAGAGATTGTCAAATGGATAAGGTATAAGGGATAATTGGGTATGGACATTTTGCAATTCGCAATCGGCAATATGTAAAATGGGGTGCATTGATATGTGATATGTGATATGTGATATGTAAAATGTAAAATGGGAAATGTAAAATGGAAAATGGAAGATGGAAGATGTGATATGTGATATGTGATATGTGATATGTAAAATGGAGATGGGAGATGGGACAACATAGTGTGCATAACAAATTTCACAAAATTTTGATAATATAATATTCCCGATTATGCAAGTAAGCAACTAAAAGCGAAGTAAGTCATTTTTTCTTAATATTGATAATAGCTATTGATTTACGCTATATGAATTAAATAAACCCGGTCA
>JADZFD010000031.1 GCA_020850225.1 Saprospiraceae bacterium
ATGACACATATGGATTAAGAGGATTAATCCATAGCAGATAATTATAGCTTCTGCTACCAATAGAATCAAAATATAAATTTTGTTTCCAATGTATCATTGTCCACCTGTGAGTTTGAGTTATTAAATTAATGCACAAAAGTATTCTTTGTTTTTTAATCAACAAATAGTTAATTTTAACTATAAAAAACATTTTTATTGATTGTCAATGTTGTATATATTATACGTTATTTATATATGTTAAAAATAAATACAATTTTCTTGATTTTTATTTAAAATTTTATAAAAAAGAGGAAAAAAATTAAAATATTAATGCAATTACTTCATAATCTATTGTAAAAAAAACAATATTATTATCAGCCAGATTAAGTTTAGAAATAAAAATTGTATAGAATAACTTATAAATTTAATCCGGAATTATTAGTAATATTTACCTTTATGAAAAGCAAAATTATCCAGAGTAGTAATTATAAATTCATAGGAATTGATTTCAGGGAACTACTCATGTACAAATTTTACCATTTACTGTTCATAACAAAAAAAGCCTTGGTTCAAAATGAATCAAGGCTTTCATGTACCGAAGGCGGGACTCGAACCCGCACACTATTGCTAGCACTGGATTTTGAGTCCAGCGTGTCTACCAATTCCACCACTTCGGCAATTTCGAACTTTAACCCTTCTGTTAAAGCGTCGCAAATTTAGATATATTTTCCTGAATACGCAAGATATATCTTATTTTTAAATAATTTTCTTTGATATTTTTTAAAGCACTTTCTCTATCTGCCTGGTTTTCAAATAAATCTATAGCTTTATCAAGATTGTTATTGAACTCTTTCATCTTGATTCCTATCTCATTAATAATTTCAGACTTCCTGTCTTCATTATAATCTATTTCCAAATCAAATATTGCTTCATTAATATCCATTATTTCCATAAGGAACTCCTGCGACATCACTTCATGCTCACCGTCTTTCAGTACATTCAGAAAATGTAGCAGATAACTTAATCTTTTCTGTTCATCAGACAACACTTTATAGGCCGTATTGATATCTCCTGAAATCAATAGAACTTCTTCCCTTACCTTATCATCAGCCATGGTATAATGATCAGGATGATAGGAACGGCTTAACCTGTAATAATGCTTTTTAAGTAATTCCGGATCGGGTCTGAAACTCAAAGGCAACTCCAACAGATCAAAATAATCTTTCATCATTCATATATTTATCTAGAACCACCTGGACACATCCAAACCTATGGCAAACAACATTAATCCCATAAGTATGATAAATCCAATGTAATTGACTATTTCCATAAATTTATCGCTTGGAGCCTTTCCAGTGATGACTTCCCATATCAGAAACATTACATAACCTCCATCCAGAGCCGGTATTGGCAACAGATTGAAAAAAGCCAGCAGAATCGATAATGAAGCTGTGATATTCCAGAAAATACGCCAATCCCAACCTGTATCGAACATACCTGCAATAGAAAAAACACTTCCAAGAGAATCCTTGGCCTTTATCTTTCCTGAAAACATCTGACCGAAAGCCTTCAGCTGGCTGGACAAAAAGTTTACTGCCATGGAAGCTCCTTTAGGAAAAGACTCAAAAAAACCATATTTCTGATAGGATACGGGCAATCCTTCCAATTCGATACCTATCGTACCATTGTCACTGACTGCTATATCTTTATGTAGTGTGTCCTGACCAAGCATATAGGTAAAATCAAGCGTTTGACCCTTTTTATCCTGTAATATCTTTTTAAATTCATGCTGAAACAATACGGGTGTTCCTCCCACTGCTATAATTTTGGCATTATCTTCCAGGCCGGCTTTACCTGCATTGCCTTCCGGTACTACCTTCTTAACATCGAGTTCTACACGAGGATAGAACAATGATTTTTTTCTGTTTTCATATTTGGTCATTTCAGTAACAAACCCATCAGGAACCTGTAGTGTTTCTTCTTTTCCATTCCTTTCTACAACAATTGTGTTGGCCTGATTGATGATTATTTCATTGGTTACCAAAGCTGCATTGAATTTTTCCATCGGCAATGTGCCTACTTTAAGCACCTTGTCTCCATCTTTCAGATCCAGGAGCAGACCAAGGCTATCCACTACCATACCATCTCTGACATCAGAAGTTTTCAGATAACTTTCACCCCAGTAAAACATCATCATCGAAAATATCAATATTCCAAGTATAAAGTTGACTGTCACACCTCCAACCATTATAATCAGTCTTTGCCAAGCCTTTTTGGAACGGAATTCCCAGGGTTGAGGTGGTTGTTTCATCTGTTCCTTGTCCATACTTTCATCTATCATACCAGCTATCTTCACATATCCGCCAAAAGGTATCCAACCTATACCCCATTCTGTTTCGCCGATTTTCTTTTTAAAAATGGAAAAATAAGGATCAAAGAATAAATAAAACTTTTCTACACGTGTTTTAAACCATTTAGCAGGCAAATAATGCCCTAATTCATGCAGTACAACTAATATAGACAAACTAAGAATCAACTGTAATGCCAGGTTAATTTTATCCATTTATTGGAATTTTATATCAAATTAATTATTTACAAACAATAATAAACGAAGATTATTTTGAAAAAGTTTTTAATACTTTCGACAAAAGTAACTATTTAAAAGAAATTGATTACATATATATTAGAAATATGTTTAACTTTATCCAATTTTTATCCTGTATGTTTCTCTTTTACACTGAACAAATATCTGACAATACGCTTGTTATAACCGGAGATGAGCATCTTCACTGCTCTACTGTATTGAGGAAAAAGCCGGCTGATATCATTTCTGTAACTGATGGTAACGGGTATATTTATACATCGCAAATCACTGTGATAGCCAAATCAAAAACAGAATGCCAGATACTTGATTCAACCTACCAAAATCCCATTATTCCAGAAATATCCATAGCTATATCACCTACCAAAAATATCTCAAGATTGGAATGGTTTCTGGAAAAGAGTACTGAAATTGGTATATCTTCCATATATCTGGTCATGACCAAACGCACTGAAAGGAAAACAGTAAACCTGCAAAGGTTAGAAAAAATCTTAATTTCGGCAATGAAACAGTCATTGCAGACACATATACCAAAAATTAAAATTGTCTCATTCAAAGAATTATTGAAATCGGTTCAAAACCAATATGACCAGAAATATATAGCTCATTGTGATAAACCTGAAATGTCATTAAAAACACTGTACAATAGCGACAGCTCTGCTATTCTGCTTATCGGACCTGAAGGAGATTTTACAAAGGATGAAGTCAATTCTGCTTTGGAACACGGATATCAGGAAGTATCTTTAGGAAATATGCGATTGCGCACAGAAACGGCAGGTCTTGCAGGTCTATTTTATATGCGGTATCCAAAAATCTGAAGTATTATAATCCGAATCCAATCATTCTTCAAATCAGAAGATTTGAATTTCAGTTTAAATAAAAAATCTGATGAAAATGAACATTAAGTCACCCTCATCAGATTGATTTGTTAAATATGACTACTTATTCTCTTTATAACGTTTATCAGGCGTACCATCTTTTTTAAGGTGTTTATTTTCTTTGAATCGTTTATCCGGAGTTCCGTCCTTTTTCATATGAGCTGCCTTGGATTCAGCCTGAACCTCTGTTTTTTCTTTTCTTACTGCTGTACTGTTTTGCTTCGATTTCCTTATTTCGGATTTATCTGAATTTTCAGGTTTAGCTTTTGAATTATCTGATGTTATATGTTCAGCTTTTTCTGACTTTACTTTTTCAGTACTATGCGATTTTGCTTCTTCTTTTGCTTCTTTTGCTTCTTTTGTTTTTTTTGCCTCTGATCCTTTTTGCTCATTTTTATTCGTTTTCGCCTTCTCTGTTATATTTGTACTGGTTTCCTTGTTTTTATTTGACCCTTCCGATTTGACTTCCTTATCTTTTTTAACTTTCATCTTTTCAGTCTTATGTGTTTTATGCGATACATCATTACCTGAAGTTTGAGCGGCCGGTGCCATCTGCGCAGAAATGTTCAATGACATCATAATCATGAATGCCATAAAAAAGGATGATAACATTTTCATTTTTTAAGAATTAAAACTTTATTGCAAAATTGCAATGTAAAATTACTACGCTCATGTATAATATATGTATTAAAAAATCTTAAAGTATTACTACGGCTAAGTTAAAGTTTAAGTATCTGCACACACCTTGGTTTCCGGCATATTCAATTCTAAAATTTTCTTATAATTCAATGACATAATAATAAATTATTACAAAATCGTATTAATAATTTCAAAATATGCATTACCTTTATTGTTTGTTAACAGAATTAACAAGGTTATGCATTTAAGATAAAATTATATCCGGCATTTGATACGTTTACAATAATGACAAAAAAAGTATTACAGGAAACACAGGTTTTCGGACCTGTTTACAGTTATATACAATATACTGAAACGGATGAACTCATCATTGAAGTTTGTGAAAATTATCAAAAGAAAACCTATAGAAACCGTTATCGGCTATTAACCTCAAATGGAATTACGACACTGAGTATACCTTTAAAAAAAGGCAAAAACAATCAAACTCCTATATCGGAAGTTTTGATTGCCTATGACGAGCCCTGGCATTTGCAACATCTCCAAACGATACGTTCAGCATATGGCAGAAGTGCCTACTTTGAATACTATTTTCCTGAAATAGAAGAAATACTTATGCTGGAAAAAAGCCACCTACTCGATCTAAACGATTTAATTCTAAAGTTTTTTCTCAAAAGGCTTAAACTTACGGTTAGACATTCTCACTCCGAAAACTATGAAAAATCAACTGTTACTGTTTCAAATCATGTAACCGATTTCAGAAACCATAAGGTACCTTCAGATTACACATTCATAAGTTATCCACAGGTATGGTCAGACAGGTTTGATTTTGTCCCCAATCTCAGTATTTTAGATTTGTTATTCTGTATGGGACATGAAGCGCAATATATACTTAAAAATCTTAATTTTGTGCGTAACAATAATTTTAATTAAATACTATCGATGTCAATTATTGAAAAAGATATAAGTACCAGGGTTATAAAACTTGCATTTCAGGTTGATAAACTATTGGATATCACCCGGGAGATAGGCCATGAAAAATTGGAAGAAACACTCCAGGAATTCAGGCAACAACTGGATGCGCCCTTTACATTTGTCATTGTAGGGGAAGTTAAAGCAGGAAAAAGCAGTTTCATCAATGCATTGCTGGAATCAGACAAAGAAATATGCAAAGTGGCTCCAATGCCCATGACGGACACTATCCAGCAAATCGTATATGGAGAAGAAGAAAAGGTGATTCAGGTTAATCCCTATCTCAAAAAAATCTATCAACCTATAGAAATATTGAAAGAAATAGCCATAGTTGATACACCGGGTACCAATACGATAGTGGCACATCATCAGGAGATAACCGAACGATTTATCCCCTATTCAGATCTTATAGTTTTTGTATTTGAAGCCAAAAATCCCTACCGGCAATCTTCCTGGGAGTTTTTTGATTATATAAATTCTGAATGGCACAGAAAGATTATTTTCATCCTACAGCAGAAAGACCTGGTTCTGGAGTCTGACCTGAAAATCAATATAAGCGGAGTCATTGAAAACGCACAAAAGAAAGGTTTGAACGATCCGCATGTATTTGCAGTATCTGCAAAACTTGAGCTGGACAAATATTATGACATTTCAGGATTCAAGGAAGTCAAAAACTATATCACCCAAAACATAACAGGTGGAAAAGCACCACTGCTCAAGTTTCAAAGCAATATCAACACTATGCAGATGATTCTTCAAAAGCTGGATGTCAGTCTTATAAATCGCAAAAAGCAATATGAAGCTGATGTTAAATTCAGGGAAGACATCCGTGAGCTTATAGATGATCAGTATAACAAAACAGGTAAACAGATTTCACTGCTTACCGAAAATCTGGTGTATACCTATGATGAAATAGCGCAAAAAAAATTGAACGATCTGAGTCATGGACTATCTTTCGGCAGTGTATTGAAAAGATCGTTTTCATCCATTTTTGGTAAAGAAGCTGGTCTGAAAGAATGGTTGTCAACACAGTCCAAAGACTTCGAATTGCAATTGAATACATCACTTCGGGACAAGCTGCAGAATGGAATCATCGATGTAGCAGAACATATCCAGCTTATGGGCAAACTGGTTGATGCAAGACTCAGAAGCTCTGAAACTATCCTCAAAAATAACGATGAGATATTTGCAGATATAGCTGAAAGACGCGCCAATGTACTCAAGGATCTACAGCAAAGCTTCAGCCAGTTTATGAATACCGCTGAAAATTTTTATGATGACACACTTCTTTCTGAATCCTCAAAAATGGCACCCAATCTTGTTGCCGGAAGTGGAATTGCCATCGTGGGTGTCATTCTGGCAAGTGTCACTCAGGGAGCTGTTTTTGATGTCACAGGAGGTGTTCTGACGGCAGTTGGCGTTTTATTTGCAGGTATTACATTAGGTCTGAACCGCAGTAAGGTCATCAGAAAATTTGAAGAGGAAATCGTCAGAGGTCATGATGGACTACAAGCCGATATTACAGAAATTATGTCTGATTATACAAGAAGAATTAAATTTAAAATAGAATCCAACTTTATAGAATTTGACAAAATGCTGGAGTATGAAGGCAAAACGCTGGAAAGAGTCGAGCGCGTTGAACAGGAAATCAGCCAGGAACTAATCAATCTGTCTGCATCTGCTTAATGTTTTTTTAACACATTTAAAAACATCTGAAACGTTGTTAATATAGATTAATATCAGATATCGTTTAAAAATCACCATATGAAACTTTTAGTATTATTACTTTCACTTTTTCTGACCTTTCCTGCATTTAGCACAGATGATTATAATTTCGAATTTATTAATAAAGAATATAGTGAAGATATTGCTACTGTAACACTGGAATTAAATGGTTCGCCGGTTGGTTTTCCGGTTATAGGCTTGAATTCTTCAGATTATCTGGTATTGAAATTTGACGATCTGAGCAATTATGAAAAGACACTCTATTATAAGCTTATTCATTGTGACAGAGATTGGAAACCGTCTACTATGCGCGAACTGGATTATATCAACGGTTTCAATGATGAAAGAATCAGAAATTATGAATACTCCATCAATACACGGATTCAATATCTGCACTACTGGCAAAAATTTCCCAACAGGGATACTCAATTCAAAATATCAGGTAATTATCTGCTGGTAATATATGAAGACAATATCAACAATCCTGTTCTAACCCGTCGGTTTATCGTCAATGAAAATCAGCTGGCACTGGATGAGATTGAAGTTCAGGATATTTTTCCGTCTGATGTCTCCAATATCCGTTACAAACAGGAACTGTCTGTCAATCTGAACACTGAAAAACTAAAAATCAACAATCCGCTTGAAGACGTTACTGTTGTGGCTCTACAGAACGAAAACTGGTATTCGAAAATAGAATCAAAACCGAATATATACGGAAGAAATTCCTTAAAATACAATAAACTAGGTACTTTTGAATGGTGGGGAAATGCTGAATTCAGGGAGTTTGATATCCGTTCATTTTTCAGAGTTGGACGTGGTGTCAAATTTATTGAAAGGAAAAAAAATGAAACAGACATATTGCTTGAAACCACTTTTCCCCGAAACAATAAAAATCATATTGCCATCTTTGATTTCAATGGGCGTTATTTTATAGAAAATTGGGATCAGCTTGGTGGTAATTCTGTTTTACCGGATATCGAAACCATTGCCATCGATGAAATCAACAAGACTATAAATGATTTGTCAGGTAATTTCAGTCGATTAACATTCGAATCTATTACAAAAAATAAGCCTGAAGACCGCAATATTTATTCTGACTATGCTGATGTCACTTTATATTTGGATAGCAATATTGATTTAGGCAAAAAAGAAGGTATATATATTCTGGGTGCTTTCAACAATTGGTTACCCTCAGAGAATTACAGAATGGAATTCGATTTTGAAAGAGATATGTTTGTCGGATATATGTTTTTAAAACAGGGATACTACAATTATTACTACGCTATCGTAGACGAAAATGGCTCTGTTAACATTCCATCATTAGAAGGCAGCTGGAATGAAACTGAAAATGATTATCAAATCATTGTATATTACAAAAGCTTGGGGGATTTATATGACAGAGTGGTTGGATTCAAAAATTTTAACACCAACCTGCATACCAAAAAATATTAATCAGAAATTTTCATTTTAATATATTGCAAAGCTACCTCCAACTGATCTTCAATACTCAGGTTGGTACTGTCAATCAGATAAGCATCTTCAGCCTGTCTGAGTGGGCTGTCTTTACGGCTGGTATCTATCATGTCTCTGTGCCGTAGATTTGTCAATACTTCTTCTAATTTTATATGTATATCTCCTTTTTTATGCAACTCATTCAGCCTTCTTTGAGCCCGAACATTGTCATCTGCAGTTAGAAAGAACTTGATTTTTGCATTCGGAAAAACTACAGTCCCAATATCCCTGCCATCCATAACAACGCTATTATGCCCAGCCATGATTCGCTGTAGGGCAACCATTTTTTTTCTGACCACCGACAAGGCTGCTATTTCACTCACATTTTGTGATACTTCAAGACTTCGCACTTGCTCTTCTACATCTACACCATTGAGATATGTTATATTGGATCCTCCAGACCTTACAAATGAAATATGAATATTGTCCAATGATTTTTCGACCGATGTCACCTCATTAATATCCACACGATTATCAAGTAAAAACAAGGTTACTGCCCGGTACATGGCACCAGTATCAATGTAGATACAATTAAAACAGGATGCCAGTTGCCTGGCAAGAGTTGATTTGCCACATGATGAATAGCCGTCTATAGCTATAACAATGGGCTCAGTATGAAATGGTAATGCCACCGGATAAAACAATTAATGTACAAAAATAGAAAAAGTCCTGAAAAAAATAAATTAATCCAGGACTTATTATTCATCTGACTATACAGAGAGATTTATCCTAATATTCTTCCTCGTTAAAAAGAAAATCATCTTTACGGGGATAATCCGGCCA
Organism: Saprospiraceae bacterium; assembly: GCA_020850225.1. Lineage (GTDB taxonomy): Bacteria > Bacteroidota > Bacteroidia > Chitinophagales > Saprospiraceae > OLB9. The sequence continues at coordinate 9,088 of JADZFD010000031.1, forward strand.
AATGTCTTCCATTGATTCATAAATCTCAAATTCATCTTCAAGTTCCTGAAGGTTTTCAATTACCTCAAGTGGTGCTCCTGATCTGATAGCATAATCAATAAGCTCGTCTCTAGTGGCAGGCCAGGGTGCATCTTCCAGATTATGGGCTAACTCTAATGTCCAGTACATAAGGAAATTTATTCGGTTTTAATTGTTATTTAAAATTGATTAAACATTATTTTCTTAAACGCAAATCTCATAAATTAGTTACTTGTATGAAGCTAAAATTTATGATTAAATATTTATTTTTATAAATCAGATTATCAGCATGGCATCGCCATAACTAAAAAACCTGTACTTCTCTTTGATAGCTTCATTATACGCTTCCATTATGAGATCAAATCCTCCGAATGCAGCCACCATAATTATCAGACTCGTCTTTGGCAAATGGAAGTTGGTAATCATGCTGTTAGCAATACTGAAATCATACGGCGGATAAATAAACAGATTTGTCCAGCCTTCGGAGGCTTTCAGCATACCCTGAGCGGATACGGATGATTCAATCGTCCGCATAGATGTCGTTCCTACAGCACAAATACGCTTGCCGGCTTCTTTTGAATTATTTACAATATTTGCTGAAGATTCTGGTATATGATAGTACTCAGCATCCATTTTATGTTTGGATAAATCTTCAACATCTATCCCACGAAAAGTACCCAAACCTACATGCAATGTGACCTCAGCCAGATTTGAACCTTTCAATTCCAGTTTTTTCATTAATTCTCTTGAAAAATGCAACCCTGCTGTAGGTGCTGCAACGGCACCGATTTCTTTTGCATAAACAGTTTGGTATCTTTCTAGATCCAGATTATCCGGAGAACGGGTTATATATTTGGGCAATGGCATTGTTCCCAATTGTTTGAGTGCATTTCTGAACTCTTCATCTGTTCCGTCGAAGAAAAAACGAATAGTTCGTCCTCGGGATGTAGTATTGTCAACTACCTCTGCTACAAGTAATTCATTGCCTTTGGCATCCAGAAAGTATAATTTATTTCCTACTCTGATTTTTCTGGCAGGGTCTACGAGAACGTCCCATAATTTAACCTCTGAATTCAGTTCCCTCAATAAAAAAACTTCAATTTCAGCACCGGTTTTTTCCTTTTTCCCGTACATTCTGGCAGGAAATACCTTTGTATTATTGAATATCAGCGTATCTCCATCATCAAAATAATCAATCACATCCTTGAATATCCTGTGTTCTATCTTTCCGGTAGTACGATCCACTACCATTAATCTTGATTCATCTCTTTCTTCGACCGGATATTGAGCAATTTGAGATTCCGGTAAATCAAATTTAAAACTTGAGAGTTTAATCCTCATTTAATTTATGCTTTTTTTGAATAGGAATGCAAAAGTATAAATCTTTATACAGTTTACACTACAATAAGGTTCCTAAAATTAAAAGAATTAATTATTTATATGTTTTGGACCGCATATCCTGCTCAGTTTATTTCTATTGAATCAGTAATATCTGTTAATCTTTGTTAATTATGGCAAACGATATCTGAGTCATTATCGTAAGGTATATTATTATCCCTAATTTTGTACAGTTTATTAACCATTTTTGAATCTGATGAATAAACTTTACCAGATAATTATTATAAGTTTTGTTTTTTTTTTAAGCCCGATTACAGGCTGTAAAAAGAACAAAAAGTTGTTTTCACCTACACTTACTTCCATACAAGGCACAGTAAATGCCAACAATACGGATGATTTTGGCTTGCAAGAAACATACGCTGAGCATATCAAAGTTGATTCCGCCGGTAATTTTTCCATTCAAATATCCCTCTCCGAAGCCGGGATTTACAGTTTTATAAATGATAATACGCCTATTTTCTTTTACATTCAGCCAGGAGACAATATAACTGCCAACCTTGATTTTATCCAACCAGACAGAACAACCTTTACAGGTAATCATGCTTTGGAAAATCAATTTTTACAAGCCTTCAATAAAGCCAAACAGAATTGGAAATCAGATAGTATTGATTTCATTTTTAAACTTCCTGAAAATGATTTTATCAAAAAAATCGAAGAAAAAACTCAATACCTGATTGATTTTCAGCAAAAATATCAAAAAGAAAAAACACCGTTTACTGAAATTTTTGCCGATCTGATTGCTGATGAAATCTCTTATGATGCTGCTATTCAAAAGATGCAGTATCCTTTATTCTATAATTATTACAATCCTGACAGCACTTTAAAACTGTCAGACACCTATGACACTTTTTTACAAAATATTGATTTAAATGATGATCAGAGTTTACTGACGCCGTCTTTCCCTGAATTTCTTTCATTATTTCTGGATTTTTCTATGAGTTTTGATACTCTCACCCCGGATGAGTCTGCAATAAACCGTAAATTCATGTTGATTGCTGATAAATTCACCAATAATAAAATCAGGGAATTTCTGTATTATGATGTCATGAAAAACAATTTCAAAAACACACCTGATGAGGCAGCCGAAGCAATGGATGCTTATCTGAAAGTACAGAATAATGAAACCTTCATCCGTGAAATTAAAAACCTGTATTCAATTTGGAAACCACTCCTGAAAGGAGAAAAAGCTCCGGAATGGATTTTTAAAGACATACATAAAAAAGATATCAGATTATCTTCTTTCAGGGGCAAGGTCGTTTATATAGATTTATGGGCTACCTGGTGTAAACCCTGTATTGAAAGTATTCCAGCTTTTCTTGAACTTCAGAAAGCATTTTATCAGAAACCTATTGAATTTATCAGTATTTCTTTGGATCAGGACAGAAATGAATGGCTCAAAGCTATTAAAAAACATAAATTGTCAGGTTATCAATTAATTTCTGATAAGGCCTGGGATTCTGACATCATCAAGGATTACCATATTGAAAATATTCCGAGATATATACTAATTGATAAAAATGGAAACATTCTGAATGTTCATGCTCCACGTCCGGATGACAAAAATATCCATAGTATACTGACAGAAGCTATCATTAATTGATGCTATTATGTTTGAATAACACCCGAATTAAATTTTTCCACTATACCATGATCAGCCATCTCAATACCCGTTGATATCAATTTGCGGGTTTCTCTTGGGTCAATTATTGCATCAACCCATAATCTGGCTGCTGCGTAGTATGGTGTGGTTTGCCGGTCATATCTGCCCTTAATCTTTTCAAAGAGTTCGTTTTCAGCCTTGGCATCCGGAGCTTCCCCCTTCTTTTTGATTGAAGAAACCTGAATCTGAGTCAGCACTTTTGCAGCCTGAGTACCGCCCATAACAGCTATTTTGGCTGTTGGCCAGGCTACTATCAAACGTGGATCATATGCTTTTCCACACATTGCATAATTGCCGGCTCCAAAAGAGTTACCTATGATAATTGTAAATTTGGGAACTGTTGAGTTAGCTACTGCATTTACCATTTTAGCTCCATCCTTAATGATACCTCCGTGCTCCGATCTTTTTCCTACCATAAACCCTGTCACATCATGTACAAAGACCAATGGTATCTTTTTCTGATTGCAATTCATAATGAATCTGGTAGCCTTATCAGCTGAATCAGAATAGATAACGCCTCCGAACTGCATTTCACCCTGTGCATTTTTTGATACTAATCTTTGATTGGCGACGATGCCTACTGCCCACCCATCTATACGAGCATAGGCACAGATTATTGTTTTTCCATAATCTTCCTTGTACTGTGTCAATTCTGAATCATCTACGATTCGCTTCAGAATTTCAAGCATATCATAGGGCTTCGTTGAATTTACAGGAAACAAGCCAGACACTTCAGAAATATTGAATAAAGGAATTTTTGATTCAATTCTGTCAAAACCTGCTTTGGCTTGTGCCCCTATTTTGGAAATCAGCTTTCTGATGGTTTCCAGACAGGTAGCATCATCGGGCATTTTATAATCAGTTACACCTGATATTTCACAATGTGTTGATGCTCCGCCGAGTGTTTCCTGATCCACATCTTCACCTATAGCTGCTTTGACGAGATATGGACCGGCTAAAAAAATAGAACCTGTACCTTCAACAATCAGGGCTTCATCAGACATGATAGGCAGGTAGGCGCCTCCGGCAACACAACTACCCATGATAGCTGCTATCTGTGTAATGCCCATGGAGGACATTTTTGCATTATTCCTGAATATCCTTCCAAAGTGTTCCTTGTCAGGAAATATTTCATCCTGCATCGGAAGATATACACCGGCACTGTCTACAAGATAAATAATCGGAATACGATTTTCCATAGCGATTTCCTGTGCTCTCAGATTCTTTTTACCGGTAATTGGAAACCATGCTCCTGCTTTGACAGTAGCGTCATTGGCTACAATCATACACAATCGTTTTTCGACATAGCCCAAACCAGCTATTACTCCACCAGCAGGACATCCACCATGTTCTTCATACATCTCATAACCGGCAAATGCACCTATTTCAAAAAAATAACTGTTCTTGTCGATAAGTTTGTCGATGCGCTCACGGGCGGTCATTTTGCCATCCTCATGCTGCCTGGCAATACGGCTTTTACCACCACCAAGGACAATTTTATCCAATTTATTATTGACTTCTGCTATTTTCAGAAGCATTGCGTCTTCATTGATATTAAACTCAATATTTTCCTTATGCATTACAAAGTGTATTAACGATTAAATCAGGGTATCTCAAAAGAATACGGATATTCACCCGGTAATTTGGGATAATATCCTTCTATAGTTATTCGCTGACCTTTCAACGTTTCAAGCATCGACATCAAAGCCAGCGCCGAAGATACCTCTTTATTATTGACTTTAGTTATTATATATCCAGGATCCATTCTCGTACCGGCTACTATAGAGCCATTCTGAATGCTCACTACGATTATACCTTTGGGAGCAAAGACCGCTTTTTCGTATTTATCTGCATCCCGTATTTCCATTCCGATATCCTTGAGTACGCCTTCACTTAATGTACCTATCAGATCTGTTGTGTTCAACTGATTGCGCAACACTATATCCACATTTATTGGTATTCCATTCCTGATAATTGTAAATTTTAGCTTGTCCCCCGGCCTGTAGTTGGCAATCTGTTCCATAAATTCTGCAGATGAGGATATTTTTGCCAGCTGAACATAGGTTATTACGTCGCCTGATATGATGCCTGCTTCTTCTGCGCCACTGTTTTTATTAACAGCCACTATATACACTCCGCTTACTTCCGGTAATTTTAATTTACCTGCAAGTCCGGCATTGATATTCTGAATATCTACCCCAACCCAGCCCCGCTGCACTGCACCAAAGGTTCGCAAATCAGCTACTACCTTACGAACCAGATTGGAAGGAATCGCAAACGAAAATCCTTCATATCTGCCGGAATTACTTTCAATTGCGGTACAGATACCTACCAGTTCCCCTCTTGTATTGATGAGCGCACCACCACTGTTGCCGGGATTAACCGCTGCATCAGTCTGTATGAAGGATTCAATACCCTGGCTTTCCAGCAAGTTGATACTTCGTGCTTTGGCACTTACGATACCTGCTGTGACGGTTGATTGCAGCCTGAAAGGATTCCCGACAGCCATAACCCACTCTCCTATCTGTAAAGTGTCTGAATTGGCAAATATTAAAAAATCCAGGTCATCCGTATTAATCTTCAGCAATGCCAGATCTGTATTTACATCGCTTCCAACAATCCTTGCTGTAAAAACACGGTTATCGTTTAGCGTGATTTCGATTTCAGAAGCGTCTTTAATAACGTGATAATTGGTCACAATGTAGCCATCTGAACTAACTATAACACCAGACCCTGAATTAAGTGAAAACAGGGAATTGCTGTCATTGCCCGGTGTCCTGGCATTGGTTTTTATGAATACTACAGCTTTACGGCTTATCTCCGAAGCTGTAATGAAATCAGATGGCACAGCCGTTCCGACCCATTTATTGAACCGGTCAGAAAATAAAATGTCGTTTTCTGCTACCTGAACGGCACGTTTGCGAATATCCTCATCTACCCTTCCGGCATCCAATACAAACCAATGGTATATACTGATTAACAGAACTGTAATAAAAACATTACAAGCTAATATCCAAAAAAATAAATATTTTTTATTAAAATTCAAAAGACAGACATTTTAAAATTAAGCAAATATAATACTTTCTTTCGATATGATATAAAAATCTGTACGTATATTTGCACTATATGAGATGTATTGTGTTTATATATCAATAATTGTAACACCAAAATCCCTAATCCAACAAATGCAGGTTTTATTCTATAAATATCAGGGTACAGGCAATGATTTTATCATGATCGACAATCGTGAAATGTCACTAACAATACATAAAAACTTCACATTTATTGAAAAATTGTGTCACAGGCGTTTTGGTATAGGAGCTGACGGCCTGATATTGCTGGAAAAATCATCCGTAGCCGATTTCAAAATGGTTTATTTCAATGCTGATGGACATCCGAGTACGATGTGTGGCAACGGAGGCAGATGCATCGTAAGTTTTGCCAGCTTTTTATCCATTTTTGACCATACGACTACATTCGAGGCTATAGATGGACTGCATCATGCTTCAGTCAGGGAAGATGATCTGATAAGCTTAGGTATGAACGATGTCAGCTATATTCAAAACGTTGCTGATAAGAGCTTCGTACTGAATACAGGATCACCTCATTATGTTCAGCTGGAAAATTCGATGCCCGAAAACATATATGAATCCGGCAGAAAAATACGCTATTCCGAAGCCTATATTCAGGACGGTATCAATGTAAATTTTGTTGTGGAAGATAATGGGATTCTTCAAGTATGTACCTATGAAAGAGGTGTTGAAGACGAGACATATTCATGTGGTACAGGAGTCGTAGCATCAGCCATTGCTTCATTGGTACATCAACCGGCAGGCAAGTATCAGGTAAATATCCGGACCAAGGGTGGAAATCTGACGGTAGTAGTAGAAAAAATGGACACCGATACCTATCAGAACATTCAATTGACAGGTCCTGTAGTTCAGGTATTCAAAGGTTATTTTGAAATTTAAGTTTATTGCTTAAAAATTAATAAAATCTTTGCAGATATTTTTTACCTGTACAGCATTTGGAATGACATTTGACAACATCTATTTTATAACCATTATAAATAAGTCTGATATAAAATATTTTCAGTACATAAACGGATGCAATATCAATTTAAACAATATTTTTGCACTTACATATAAATTTGTATAATATCTGATATGAAACCAACCGACACATCCAATCCGGAATATTATCACAAAGTAGTGGATTGTCAGTACGCCTGTCCATCACACACTCCTGTTCCTCAATATATCAGGCTGATAGCCATGGGCAAATATACCGAAGCCTATATGGTCAACTGGGAATCCAATGTCTTTCCCGGCGTATTGGGCAGGACCTGTGACAGACCGTGTGAGCCCGCCTGTCGTCGGGGTCGTGTGGAAGAAAAACCTGTTGCTATCTGTAGGTTAAAACGTGTAGCCGCTGACTATAAGGATGAAATAGAAAAATATCTGCCGGACATTCCATCTGTTAAAAACGGGAAAAAAATAGCTTTAATAGGTGCAGGCCCTTCATCGCTCACTGTAGCCCGCGACCTGGCTCCTTTAGGATATGAATTGCATATTTATGATGACCAGAGCAAAGGTGGAGGTATGATGAGAAGTCAGATACCTTCGTTCAGACTACCTGACGAAGTGCTGAATCAGGAAGTGGATACGATTCTGAATATGGGCGTTGTTACACATTTCAATACATACGTGAGTAGTATGCGCGATATCCTGAGTCAAAATTATGATGCCGTCTTTGTCGGTACCGGAGCTCCGAGAGGAAAGAATCTGATACTTCCGGGAAGGGAAGAAGGCGCTGCAAACATCCATATTGGAATAGAATGGCTCGCCAGTGTAGCCTTTGGTCATACGACGTCCATTGGCAAAAGGGTTATTGTACTTGGTGGAGGGAATACAGCTATGGACTGTTGCAGGACTTCCCGGCGTATGGGCGGAGAAGATGTCAAGGTTATAGTGAGAAGTCCCTTTGCTGAAATGAAAGCATCACCCTGGGAAATAGAAGATGCCATACACGAAGATATTCCGATTATTGACAATCACGTTCCCAAAAGTTTTGTCAGTGAAAACGGTAAAATCTCCGGAATGATGTTCGAAAAAGTAAAGGCCGTATATGAAGAAGGTCGTCGCAAACTCGTTCCTACAGGTGAAGCAGATGTTTTTTATCCGGCAGATGATATCATAATAGCCATCGGTCAGGAAAACAGCTTCGACTGGATAGAGCGCGATCTGGGTATAGAATTCAATCAATGGAATCTTCCCAAAGTAGATGCTGTGACATTCGGATCAAGTTTACCCAAGGTTTTTTTTGGCGGTGATGCTGCTTTGGGACCTAAAAATATCATCACGTCAGTAGCACAGGGACATCAGGCTGCCATCTCTATAGATATGTTTTGCAATGGTGAAGATATACATCAAAGACCAGCTCCGGAAACGAAGTTATTCAGTACCAAAATGGGTATTCATGAGTGGAGTTACGACAATGCCGTAACTACAGACCTGCGCTTCGCTGTACCACATGCTCCCAAACAAAAAACCCTGCAGAGCCTGCATATGGAAGTTGAACTGGGTTTTGATCTGGAAATAGCCTTTAAGGAAGCTCAGCGATGTCTGAACTGTGATGTTCAAACTGTTTTTACTGAAGATAAATGTATCGAATGTGACGCATGTATGGATGTTTGCCCTACCAATTGTATCACTTTCACTACTAATGAGGAAGATGACCATGAACTCAGAATGAAATTACTCGTTCCTGCCATCAATACGGATCAGGATATTCTGGTATCCGCTACTTTGAAGACAGGTAAGGTTATGGTCAAGGACGAAGATATGTGCCTGCACTGTGGTCTGTGCGCTGAAAGATGTCCGACAGCAGCATGGGATATGCAGGAATTTTTATATAAAACATCAAAAGCCGGAAATTTTTCATTTTTATGAGCAGAATAAATGATTTTGTAGTTCGATTTGCCAATGTAAATGGAACAGGATCTGCAAGTGCCAATTTTTTATTTGCCAAGTCCATTTTCAGGATGGGTATTCCTGTTTCTGCCAAAAATATTTTCCCTTCCAATATACAGGGACTACCCACTTGGTACGAAGTGAGGGTATCTGAAAAAGGATATCTGGGTCGTAAGGAAGGTATCGACCTAATGGTCAGTGTCAACCCCCAAAGTTTCAAAAAGGATATTGCCAGTGTTAAGTCAGGCGGATATTTTATATATGATAATACAAAACCACTCCATGATGCGTTTCTGAGGGAAGACATCCACTTCCTGGGCATACCCATGACAGAGATATGCAACAGGGAATTCGAAGATCCCCGTCAAAAACAACTCTTTAAAAACATAGTATATATCGGTGCATTGGCTGCCTTGCTCAGTATTGATACTACTATTATCGAGCAATTGTTCGCTGAACAATTCAAGGGAAAGGAAAAACTGATTACACCCAACGTCAAAGCGCTGCATTTGGGAGTTAACTATGCCAAAGACAATTTTAGCTGCCCGCTTGAATTTCATTTGGAGGCCAGGGATCTGATAGGTGATGCGATAATGATTGACGGTAACACCGCTACAGGTCTGGGTGCTGTTTATGGTGGAGCAACTGTGGCTGCCTGGTACCCTATTACGCCTTCAACTTCCGTTGTTAATGCTTTTGAAAGCTATGCTCAAAAATTCAGAAAGGATGCTGTCAGCGGCAAAAACAATTTTTCTATCGTTCAGGCTGAAGATGAATTGGCTGCTATCGGAATGGCTATCGGTGCCAACTGGAACGGAGCCAGATCTTTTACGGCTACGAGCGGTCCGGGTGTATCATTGATGAGTGAATTTCTGGGATTAGCCTATTATGCTGAAATTCCGGTTGTCCTGATTGATGTTCAGCGTTCCGGTCCTTCTACCGGTATGCCTACAAGAACACAGCAATCCGACTTTATATCTGCAGCTTACGCTTCTCACGGTGACACCAAGCACGTCCTGCTCATTCCATCCAACCCTACAGAATGTTTTGAGATGACTGCCGGTTCGTTTGATTATGCTGAAATACTCCAGACACCTGTGATTATAATGTCAGATCTGGATATAGGCATGAATGACCACATAACACCGCCATTTAAATGGGATAATTCACGCACTTACAACAGGGGAAAAGTTCTTTCAGCTGAAGATTTGGATAATCTGGAATCCTGGGGCAGATACAGGGATGTTGACGGCGACGGTATACCGTACAGAACATTACCGGGTACACATTCTGAAAAAGGTTCATACTTTACCAGAGGCAGTTCTCACGATGAGAATGCCGTTTATTCAGAAGACTCTGCTACCTATGTTCGGATTATGGACAGGCTGATAAAAAAACACAATACAGCCAAAACCTATATTCCTGCGCCAGTATACTACAATACAGAAAAGCCTTCATCCTACGGCATCATCTATTATGGTTCTTCCATGTATGCTACGGAAGAAGCCGTTGATATCCTGCAATCAGAAGGAAACTCCATGAATGCTTTACGTATCAGATCTTTTCCATTTCATGATGAAATACATGACTTTATCAGCAAACATGACACTATCTTTGTAGTAGAACAGAACAGAGATGCACAGATGCGCTCCCTATTAATCAATGAACTGGAAATCAATCCATCAAAATTGGTGAAAGTGCTTAATTATGATGGTACACCCATAACAGCCGACTTAATAGCTAAGTCCGTTAATCAATATTTATCAAAATAATAACAACACTAATAGAGGAAATGACATATATCAGACCTAAATTTGTACACCCAAGACTGCCTCAGAATCAAATCGGATATACCCGAAAAGACTATGAAGGTGCCTTGTCTACCTTATGCGCCGGATGCGGTCACGACTCCGTAAGTGCAGCCATCATTGAAGCATGTTTCAATGCTGATATCGAACCACATCGTGTTGCCAAATTATCCGGGATAGGTTGTTCCTCCAAGACACCTACCTATTTTCTAAGCAATTCACACGGATTCAATTCAGTACACGGAAGAATGCCTTCCGTTACGACGGGAGCCAACCTGGCTAACAGAGATCTGGTATATCTCGGTGTGTCAGGAGATGGTGATAGTGCTTCAATAGGTATGGGACAATTTGTACATGCTATCCGACGCAATGTCAATATGACCTACATTATTATGAATAATGGATGCTATGGCCTGACCAAAGGACAGGATTCGGCTACTGCCGATTACGGCTCAATATCCAAATCCGGACATGTCAATATATTTCAGGGAATTGACCTTTGTACTATGGCTATCGAACTGGGTGCCACCTTTGTTGCACAAAGCTTCAGCGGTGACAAGCAACAACTCGTACCACTTATACAGGCTGCGCTATCCCATAAAGGATTCTCACTGATCAATGTGGTATCACCTTGTGTCACATTTAACAACAATGCAGGTTCAACCAAATCGTATGATTATGTAAGGGAACATAATGATGCCGTTTCAAGAGTTGATATCGTACCTGAAAAGGAAGAAATAACTGTAGAATATGATCATCAGTCCGTGAAAATGGTTGAAATGCACGATGGCTCTCTGTTGCAGCTACAAAAACTGTCACCCGAATGGAATCCTGAAGACAAACTGTCCATTATCACAGCTTTACACAAAGCTACCTCCCAAAACGAAATACTGACAGGATTACTGTATATGTGCCATACCGGTGTGGAACTGAATGACCTTATCAACACTACTGACATTCCCCTGAATCAATTGACAGAGAAAGAACTTTGTCCCGGTGCAGACATACTTGATGCCATAAATAATAATTTTAGGTAGATTTCCGGATATTAATCCCTAACTCCGCCATAAATTACCCCTTCTAGTAAATTTTTTCAAAAAAAATGAGATAACAGTTGGTTGTTTCATTTTTTTATCATAATTTTGAGCAACCTAATTAAGTTGTTTATGTATCTTC
>JADZFD010000032.1 GCA_020850225.1 Saprospiraceae bacterium
AAAAGGACTTACGGCTATGTTTAATGTCAAAAAACTGCTCTAATAGTCCTAGTGAGCGAAGTTTAGAAGCAGGTTCAAATATCCGTATAACTACTAAGTCTTGTAATAACAATGGTAATTCATTCATTTCCAGATCCAATAGCAGATTACTTATCTGTTCGTAAAAGAATCTATATTTGACTCCAATAAATTTGCAATGATTTAAATGAATTAAATTGTCAGGGTTTTCATCCGGGAAAATAGACAATTGTTTAGAATAGCTTTTTATCCATTCTTCAGCCATTAACAACAAATCACTTAGTTCCTCATCCGAATGTGCGGAACCAATATGTTGAAGTATCCTCCTTTTACCATTTTGGTATTGTACTACCTGTACCGCTCGTGCTTTAGATGCGGTATTTACCACTCTAATTTTCATCACAAAAAGTGCTTTAGTGCGGTAAAAATAACTATTATTTTAATTATTTAGCTGATTATCAGTATTTTAAAAACGCACTAAATTGAACGGGTACAAGTCGGGACTTCACAAGTAACTCCAACTCCTGTATAAATTCTTTATATAACCATATTTTCTATGATAGGTGACTGTCTGGATTGTTTCATGGTCTCAGTTTCAATGTCTATATTTCCTGAGTTAATATAAGTTACAACCAGGCCAAATTTCCAATGTCTCAAAACAAAATTTTAATTACTTCTTGTCAATTTAGTTATCTCCGCCATCATTGATACCCCTGAATAAAGCTATATAAAATGTTTTGTGTTTTTCATTTTTAGAGGATTAAGAAAATAACAGTAAAGAGAGTACAATAATGGCAGGGAGTGCCTGTACATATAAAATCTTTATAGAAACAGTTAAAGCACCGTATATACCGGCTACTACTACACACGAAATGAAGAACAGGCTGATATTTTTTGCCCATTCAGTTGATGAGATAAAATAAGTCCAGATTAATCCTGCAGCAAGAAAGCCATTGTACAAACCTTGATTAGCCGCCATATTTTTGGTAGGTGTAAACAACTCTTTAGGAAAAGTTTTAAAAGTTTTTTTGCCCACTGTTTCCCATGCAAACATTTCAATATATAAAAAATACAGATGGAGAATGGCAATGAATCCAATGAGTAATTTGATAACAATTTCCACAATAATTTAATTTTAAAATTTTCAAATAGGTTATAAAGTGATATTTAAAGGATCAAAAATAAAATAAATATTAATGAAACTTCTTCCCTACTTTCATCATCTGTACAATTTCATTCATTCGTTTGGCTTTGGTTTCGGGCTTCTTGGCGGTTTGCAGGCGAAAGGTGATGGCAAATTTGTTGGTCTTGTTGAGCGATTGGTAAAATGCCAATGCTGCTTTATCTTTCTTCAATTCTTTTAAAAGTTCTTCATCATCTGTCATTGTGGTATGCGAGTCGTAAGCCCTTGCCCAGCGACCATCAGCTTTGGCTTTTTCAATTTCGGCAAAACCCCTTGCGGTCATTTTCCCCGCTTCAATCAATTTTTCTACCAAACCAATATTGCGTTTGGACCAGATGCTTTGCGCTCTGCGAGGCACATATTTTTGCAGGTAGGATTGCTCATCATAACTTTTTCTTTGTCCGTCAATCCAGCCATAGCAAAGGGCTTCGTCCAATGCTTCGGTAATTTTTATAGATTCAATTCCTGAATTTGTTTTGAATACCTGCATCCAAATACCTTCTTGCAATTCTTGATTTTTATCTAACCAAGTGCGCCAGACTTTGGCAGATTTGAAGGGTTTGATGGTTGCGTCTTTCATTTTTTTTTAATCGTTTTAATCGCTTGATTCCTCTTCCCAAAAATCTAAATTTCAAAAAAACTACATCTCTCCCTTATACCTCGGGTCAAAATCTATCATCCATTCAAAGCCATATTTATCTCTAAACATTCCGAAATATGAGCCCCAGGGACTGTCTTGAATGGGCATTTCTACTTGACCTCCGGCAGAAAGTCCATTATAAATTCTATCTGCTTCTTCTTTACTTTCTGCACTGATAGAAATTTTACTACGATTTTCATTTTCGTTATGTGTACCCATAAAAGAAGGCGTATCGCTACCCATCAGTAGGCTGTGTTTGCCTATAGGTAGGGCGATATGACTGATTTTGTTTGCTTCACTTTCAGGAATAGGGTGGTCGCCCATGTCCATATCTTTGAAGCGGGCGACCATTGCAAATTCGCCACCAAATACGCTTTTGTAAAAATTGAATGCCTCTTCGGCATTGCCGTTAAAATGAATGTAAGGATTGATCTGTGCCATAATTTTTATTTTAAATGATTATTTTAATCTTTCTAATTTACCTTTTCTTTTGATTAAATTTTTATAATCCCATTGGATATGGATTGATTTTTCAAGCCATCGTTTTATTTCAGCTTCGTTTATTTCTTCAACGTTAGTGTAAAAAACAGAAGCATCTTTAAATTTTTCGCCTCTTACACTTAAACCTTCTTCATCAAAATCGGCACCACTCCAAAACATCAACCGAATGCCCTTCTTTTGCTTGCTGTAACCTACGATGGGGTTGTCCTCTAAAAACCAAATAGGATGGGTATGCCAAATTTTACTTTCTGCATTTGGCAAATTACTATGTATTATTTGGGCTAAAAGATTGCAAATGTCTTTTTCTTCTAAGCCTTGATTATAAGCGATAATTTCTTGGTGCATAAATTTATTGTTGCGGAAATTTTGACATATCCATATAAAACAATTCCCAAGTATGCCCATCTACATCTTCAATGGTACGTTGCTGCATAAAGCCATAGTCGCGCATTTCATTGGGTTCTACACCTCCTGCTTGCAAGCCTTTTTCCATCAATGTGTTCATTTCTTCTACACTTTCCAAAGAAAGAGAATATAAACCAGCAATATGAATATGTGTGTCAGCAATGGGTTTGTTGGTAAAGTTTTTGAATTTTTCGTGTGAAAGAATCATCACAAAAATACTGTCGCTCCATACCATACATTTCCCAGTTTCATCAGAAAATTGGGGGTTATTTGTAAAACCTAAGGCAGTATAAAAATCCATAGATTTTTGTAAATCTTTTACTGCGAGATTGATGAAAACTTGTCTTTGCATTTTTTATAGATTTAATATTTTGATGTATAAAATTAATTTTAATTTTTTAGAATTCTTGAGTTTTTCTTTAAAAAAAACTACTCTGTTTTTCCTTTAAAACTTGCATAAATAGCCATAGCATGTCCATGCCCGAGTTCAAATTCTGCTTTCAACCAATTGGTGATTTCTGTGGCTTTTACCAAAATTTCATCTTTTTTGACAAAACCTTTTTGCTCGGCTAATTTTTTAAAATCGTCAGGAGTCTTGCCTGTCTTGGTTTTGATATTATCGATATAAGCTTGAAATGACATAGTTTTTTATTTTTTAAAATTTAATAATAGCTCATCTAAATTGCCCAAGCCCATGCTAAAACCTTCTTTGAAGCCCATTTTGATGATGCCTTCTAATGCTTCTAAGTTTGGAAAATTTATCAAAATATCTACCAAAGTTTTCTCATCGCTTTGAGCTATAAAATGATTGTTCCAGTGCATACTGGGCATTGCAGAAAGGTCTTCACCTTGCTCATTACAAAAAGTGTCTTTGTAAGAAAACATTTTTAAAACATCTATCAAATCATAGTAAGCTTTGCAATAATGTTTTTCATTTACGGGACTTATCATGGCATAATGCCAAACGCCACCTAGAGCAAAGTTCATGGAAATGGTTTCGTTGCGGTATGGTCTTGGAGCCCACCATTGATCGAGGAGTTCTGCTTCTGTCCAAGCACGCCAAGTAAGGTTGAGCTCGGCAGCAAATTCTCTTTTAACCGTAATAGTTTTGGCTTCTTTATCAACTGTGAAGTCAAACAATAAATTCGTGTTCATAATTTTAATTTAATAGTTTAAAAATCAGCAATGATTAATTTTTTCATTCCCATCATATTTTTAAAAGCTCCCGATTTCTTTGTCAGCTCATCCCAATTTTCAGGACATACTTGCCAGCTTAAACCATACTTATCTTTTAGCCATCCACATACACTTTCTTCACCACCATTAGCGGTAAGTGCATCCCAGTAATAATCAATTTCAGCCTGGTTTTTGCAAGGAATCATCAATGAAATGGCTTCTGTAAACTTGAATATTGGGCCAGCATTGATACCAATAAATCGCATACCTAAAATTTCAAATTCTACGGTTAAAATTTTACCTGCAAATTCTTTTTGAAAGTCTGCCAATCCCTCTTCTTCTGTTTTGGGATAGTAAGTGGTGTTGATGATTTTTCCATCTTTAAAAATAGATAAATAAAAGTCTGCGGCTTCTTGGGCATTGCCATCAAACCAAAGGTTTGGAATAATGGTTTTCATGATTAAATATTTTAGATAGTTTCTACATAATTTTTAAAATTGTTGAGTATTGTTTGCCAGCCTTGTTGTTGCAGCTCAATTGAGTTTTGCTCTTCTGGGTCGAAACTTACAATCACATTTGTTGCATTACCAAGGTCTTCAAATGTTATCTCAGCCGTTCTTCCACCAAATTCATAAGTGAAAGATTTGCCCATTTCAATATGCGAATAAACAGCTTCAAAATCGAAACCAAAACTACCGTCTTTGGCTTCCATTCGGGCTTTGTAAGTGCCACCCACTTTCATATCGTTAATAGCTGAAGGGCAATGCCAGCTTGGATCGGCAAAGTTCCAGTTTACTATGTGTGCAGGATTGGTGTAGGCATCCCATACTTTTTGAGTATCGGCATTAATGTTTGCAGCTACTGTGATTTTCTGGCTCATTTTTTTTGTTTTTTTATGTTGGTTAATAAATTGTCTAATTGATTGAATTTAGTTTCCCAAATTTTTCTGTATTGCTCCAGCCATTGGTCTATCTCTTTCATTTTTTCAATTTCTAAAGAATAATAAATCTCTCGCCCTTGCTGCTCTTGGCTTACCAGTTCACACTCCGCAAGTATTTTTATATGTTTTGATACTGCTTGTCTTGTAATGTCAAAATGTTCGGCAATAGCATTTGGCGTCATCGCCTGCAAAGCAATCAAAGCTATGATGGCTCTACGTGTAGGATCTGCTATCGCTTGAAATATATCTCGTCTCATGATTCAATTTTTTAATTCAGCAACCTTTCAGTTGCAAATATACGTGCAACTATTTAGTTTTACAAAATATTTTTAATAATTTTTTTAAAAAAAATATTTCGTTTTAGAGATTCAAAGGTTTGGTTCATTTACTAATAGGGCTTTCTGGGAGATTGTTTTTCCAAACCTTATAGGAAACAATTCAATAGTTCGTGTGTGGAATTTGAAGTAGTTGTTATTCCATCTCTCTCATCATCTCCAAGAGTTTCCGAAAAGTATTCACATTTCTGATGGTCATATTTTTATAGAGTTTGCTGCCTATCATTTTTATCATCCCACTTTGGTCGTAGTCTTTATCCATAATATTACACAGTAAAGCACCAGGTGCATACAGAATATTATCTACTTCTTTTAACTGCATTAATTCTAAAGATTCAGGTGTATCAAACTCCTCCCAAAGAAACATCACGTCAGTGCGCATCGTTTTATCTTTTACCCAATGAGTAGGCAATACTTTGTTGATAGCTTCTATACTCGGCAGGTCTTTCACCAATATTTTAAGGTCTAAATCAAAGTCTCTGCGTACAGCATCTTCAATGGTAGAAGATAATGCAGATGCAGCTTTTGGCTTGCTTTTAAAAACTACATTACCCGAATTGATGTATGTGGCAATATCCTTAAAACCAAGCGTCTCAAAAGTGGTTTTCAGTTTTTTCATTTCCACTTTATTATTGCCGCCTACATTGATACCACGAAAAAGTGCTACATAAATTTGTTCTGATTTTTTCATTTATCCATATTCGTTTTTTAATGAAACTTCTTCCCTTCTTTCATCATCGCATCTATCTCATTCATTCGTTTGACTTTGGTAATGATTTAATTTCTAATTAGTTATTGGATACAAAATTCTGAAAGCATTGAATACTGCGGGATGCGTAACTGTTGCGTGGTCTTCTGAAGGTAAATAATCAAAATATACTTTTACGGTTTTGCTTTTTGATTGTTTGATTTTATCTGCAAGTAAATTGGCATCTACTTCCATTATATGACTGTCTAATCCAGGTGTTAATCCTTCTTTGCCAACACCTATATAAATTGAAATTGGTTGATTAAATTTTTCTGATAGAATTTCAGGATTTGTTTTTAATAATGCTCCATCATTCCACCAAAGACTGGGACTCACAATGATATATTTATTAAAAAGATGAGGTTTAGTAAATAATATTTCTGTTGCAAGCAACCCTGCCAAAGATTGACCAACTATTGTATTTTCATTTCTTGATTTATAATTTTTAAGAATAAAAGGTTGCAATTCTTTTTCAATAAACTCAATAAATTTAGCAGAGCCTCCTCCTGTAGGAGCATGTTTTTTATCAATTTCAAATTTTGTAACACTAGTAAAGTCTCTTTTTCTATCGACATTTGCAATCCCTACTACAATTGATTTGGGGATTCTATTGATCCAAGAAAATGTATTGTACTGGACAATGCCTGCAATGTGCAAAAAATCTTCATTTAATGAACCATCAAGAACATAAATTACTGGATAGGTAAGGGTGTCATTTTCATAATAATCTTCAGGTAAATAAATATTTAAAGTTCTGTCTTCTTTAAGTATTGTTGAATGTATTTTGTCTATATTCCCAATAATTAAGGGTTTGCTTTGTCTCGAATCACTAGTTTGAGCATTTAATACAAATGAATATAGAAATAACAAAGTGATTTGAAGAATAGGTTTATACATGTTGTTTATTTCATTTACAAAATTAAATTTTATATTTAAATAGATATTACAAAATATTGTATTTATGACTGAAATTAATTGAGTTGCTTTAATGAATCTTCTTCCCATCTTTCATCATCGCTATAATCTCATTCATGCGGTGTTCTTGAGTCGGAATCATGTATCCATATTTTTAAACCACTTCTTTGCTTCAGGTCTCCTGTGTGGACAACCAGGCCAGCAACATGGAGTGCGTTTACCTTCATTCATGTCCTCCATCATACGTGTGATATGTTCAGCCCTGGTTTCAGGCTTTTTAACAATGGTAACCCAGCATATCCACTCATTGCGTTGAATAGGCGTGAGTGAATTCCATCGAACCAGAATATCGGCATTAGACTGAAGAGCCAATTTCATATCTTCAGGAACAGTATGTAAAATTCCTTCTAAAATTATTGATATGTCCATAATTATACTATTTATTGTTTCCTTACAAGGATTCGAATTCTATTTACAATGGTTATCACTATCAAACAACAAATAATTTTGATAAAGGGTAAATTTTTTATACTTGTGCTTTCTTTCATATCTTAGATTTGCCACAATCTTAAAATATGAGCAGTAAAAGTAGTAAAAAGAAATTTGCCTGTCAGTCTGTTTTCCAAACAATTTTCAAAATTATTTACAAGGTATAAGATTGGCTTACGGGTAATCAAATATCAGTCCTACCGATATGTCATAACTTCGGATTCCTTCTATACCTCGAACTTACCATACACAGCATGATATTTTTGATATGACATACAACTACTATTTGCATTTTATCTGATAGGCTGAATGATAAATCAATCTTGTTTGTAATATAAAGAATAATGCCATTTACCTTTATATTGTTCGTGTTTTTTGAAATAAACTTATAGACGAATAACCATTCCTGCTTAATACCATTATCTCATAGGCGGTCTTCTTCTCTTACTCCCTTTGGTCATCATCTGATTGGCCTTCATACCCATACTTTGAGCCACTTTCATCTGACCCCGGTTTTCGAAGGCTGTTTCAAATTGTTTGATTTGATCCTTAATCTGGGGTTCTGTTACTTTTAGTTTTTTAGCCTGATAGAAATAGTTTCTTGCGGATGTCCAGTTGTTTTTTTGTGATTGCATAACTGCCATTTGAAGGAGTACCATAGCTTTTTCATTGTCAGATGGTAATTTGAGCGCCAGTGCCTGATTGAAAAATCCTTCAGCAGCTGTATTGTCCTTGCGTTGCGCAGCAAAAGAACCTTTCAGGATATAATAAAATGCTCTGTTGGTTACATACAATAATTTAGGCGATAAAGTCAGATCCAATCTTTTTTCAGCACCTTCAAAATCCATTGTCTGCATTTTTTCTGATGCTGACTGAATGGTTCCCAGCAGCAGGTAACTAATAAGAAATATAATTCCTATCAGAAAAAATATCCAGGAATATCCAAACCCGATTACAAATGTTAGAATGATTCCTCCGATAAAACCAAGAGCAATGAGCGCAAATTTGATATAAATATTGATTGTAAACATATATTTTTATTGATTTTTAATAGTATTGGATAGAATGAAGTGCGAAAGTACTTGGATTTACTTATTTTTTCAATGATTTGAAAGAATAAATTGGATTTTGAATGATTTAACGGCTTTTTTTAAATGAATTTTGTTGAATAAAGTAGTTTGTTAATTAATCAATTAATTTTATATTTACGATTGTGTAAAGTTAATTTATGTATATTTACACTTTATATTTTAGTGAACCAAATAGAGCGGTTTAGAGCGTAAATAATCACTCAGTTTGGCAGAATATTGGACGATTGAAGTGACAAAACTGAATAAATGGAGAATAAAAATCAGGTAAGTATCAAAAGTCTGATACTATTGTGGGCATTTGCTGAAACAAGTATCGGAGGTGTGTTGCATGCATTAAAATTGCCATTTACCGGTATCCTGGTAGGTGGCATCGCAGTGATAAGTATTGCACTTATCGGATTTTATCAAAAACCGGGAACCAACGAAATATTAAGGGCACTGATCATAGTACTAATGGCCAAATTATTAGTTAGTCCGCATTCCCCGTGGCAGGCATATATAGCAGTAGCATTTCAGGGGTATATTGGCAGTCTGATTTACCGGAGCAACAGCAATTTTAAAGTCAAAACCATGATGTTTGCAACACTGGCACTTTTTGAATCAGCTATACAGAAACTATTGGTTGCGTTAATTATATTTGGTAATGATTTCTTCTCAAGCCTTGATATAGCTGCTAATTCCGTAGTCGGTTCTATGGGCTGGAATCCTGAGTTTTCTTTCGTATATACAGTTTTTGGTACCTATATTTTTTTACATCTTTTGACAGGCATAATATTAGGTTTTTGGATTCCCCGTATCCCGGATGATGTAGCTGGTTTCAGGATGCCTGAACTGGATTTCGATCCGGTAACCAGTGAGACAAAAATGAAAAAGTATAAAAAGAGAATATGGATAACAACCGGAGTTTTTATAGCTATTTTACTTACTTTAAAATGGTTGATTCCGGATACACCTTCTATGGTACTCGTTTACATGTTTGTAAGAGCTTTACTGATAAGTCTGATCCTCGTATTTGTTGTTGGCCCTTTGATCAAAAACTGGGTAAAACGATGGATACAACGCAAAAATATCGATGCAACAAGCTGGAATGACATAATTGATATGTTGCCCAGGTTTTCACTGAAGGCTTTTGCTGTACTGAAGTATGTACAACAACAGTTCAGTGGTCTTGCCAGGATCCGGTATTTTTTACTGGGTATCATCGTAGTTTCTGCAAAAGAAGTAAATGATACATGGCAAAAGTAATAATTCTTTCCGGTCCGGTTCAATCCGGAAAAACCACAACACTTATGGAATGGGTAGAGGAAAGAAACGATGTTGTGGGATTTCTTTGTCCGGATATAAACCAGGTGCGTCATTTGTATATGATAGAATCCGGTAGTTTGCATCCTTTTGAAGCTAATGGTGTACACGACGAACCTACGATACAAATAGGCAGATTTACATTTTATACTTCGGGATTCAAAACAGTGAAGTCCTGGTTGAGTAAATCTGCAGAATCAGATGCCCGATGGATAATCATAGATGAAATAGGAAAACTGGAATTGGCAGGTGAAGGATTTGAACCAGAACTATCCCGTTTTATTGATTCGGTAAGGAGAAATGTGTATAACCCAACTTTAATTATAGTAGTACGGGAACAACTCCTTAATCAGGTGATTGATAAATATCAACTACATGATGCAGTGAAATCAGATATTTTAAACTTTGGGAATGTTATATTAACCTATTAATTAGCTAAACCTCGATAAGAAAAGTGATAATTTAATAAGGTTGGGACTGGGACAATTTCTAACTACTAATAAAGCAATAGGTTTTAATTGATACTATTTGTTGAGGAAGTATCAACCATCTTTTGTAACATTTCCTTAATTCAAGTCTCCTATACAACTTTAGGAAAAAGTATTTTGTTAATAAATTAATAGAGATATGGTGACTTTATGTGTTTAATATCGTCTGAATATTGTATGATTTGAAATTGCTGAATAAAGTTTGATAGAGAGAAGTGCTTTATTTGCAATATAGTTTTATATATAATATGTAAATTGAGGTATTTCAATTTATTGCAAAAGTATATTGAATTTGATAAAACAGAATGATAAATTATTAATAAACCATAAAATCAAAATCTATGAGCAAATTTGATGAAAAGTTGGCATTATATGAGGCCAGCGCTAAAGAATTGGGATTAAAAATTCCTTCAGACTTATTGAAAAGTGTTACAAAAGGTTTAGGACCTTCTATTTATTTAGCAGATGCTTCATTGGTATCCGGTAGTGATAATGAAGAAAAAGCAAGAATTAAGAATAACTTTCTTATTAAAAAACTGGGTCTGAAGGACAGTGCTGAACTGGATGCTGCCATTGAAGAAGCCGTTACTA
Source organism: Saprospiraceae bacterium (assembly GCA_020850225.1). GTDB lineage: Bacteria > Bacteroidota > Bacteroidia > Chitinophagales > Saprospiraceae > OLB9. The sequence continues at coordinate 10,823 of JADZFD010000032.1, forward strand.
AAATGGGTACTTCAAACAGAACCAAATATCGGGCGCTGGTATATGCATTACTTGTGATCAAATTTAAGAAAGAATCAGTATACGCATAATCGTATGTGCCTTTCGGGGATTATATTGTAATTTTAAATGATTAAGTAATAATCCTTCAAAAGTAATATAATAAAATCGTTGACATTGCATGATAAGTGTATGTCAGCGATTTTTTATATACAAATTAATCATTTGTAGAATAATAGGAAATGAGCGCAGTATAAGAGTATATTGATGGTGTATATTTAGGTTAGTCACTTAATTTCTATAGAAAAGTATTTTTCTTTAAATACACTTATTCCCAAGAACAATGTTAAACAACACAGAATCATTATAATCCGTATTGCATACCCGTCTGAAAATAATGATAATACATAAAAAAATATACCAGCCAATACCGAAAACGATATCATTGGATTAGGACTGATGCCAATACGATGTTATCTGGGTCTGTTATAGGCTACCTTCTAAAATATTTTATTTATTCAAAATATTGTTACATACAATATAATTAATAATTTTCTTTTCTATAAGACGACCAGAATGTATCGGTCGGATAAACTATATATAAGGATACAAAAACACTGGTAAATCATACGATTAGTGTCATGCTTTTAGACACAAAAATTTAGATATTGTACCTGAAACTCAGTCTGTTTATAAAGAAAACTATTATTTTTTCTTTTTACTTTTCTTGACACCATATCGTTTATTAGGCTCTGGCTCGAGTTGCTCTATGATTTTACTGATGTCCATTTCTGTCTCTGATGTAAAATCCCTGATTTCCTTATACCCTTCATTTCCCAATTCCAGAACCTGTACATTTTTGCCGATATAATCCTCTATGGCAGTGAGTAGTTTTTTTTCAGATTCATCGCAAAATGAATATGCAAATCCCTTGTTTTTACCCCTGCCGGTTCTGCCTACGCGATGCACGTAGTTTTCGGGATGTTCCGGTAGATCGTAATTGACTACATATGCTACATCGGGTATATCGATACCGCGTGCACTCACGTCGGTTGCTATCAGCATTTTGACTTTACCGGATCTGAATTGATTCAGCGTGTCGATTCTGTCTTTTTGTTCTTTGCCGCCATGCATATATACGGATTCTATTCCTACCCGGAGCATGGCTGCTTGAACTCTTTCGCATCGGACCTTGGTACGTACAAATACCAGTATCTTGCTGTCTGGATTTTCCTGTACTAGCCTCTCTAAAAAAAAGCGTTTATCGTCCATGGATACAAACACAACGGAATGGTTTACGTTTTTGGATACCGGATCTTTAGGTGATATCTGAATTCGGATAGGGTTTTTGACCAGAGAGTAGGCGAGATCTTTAATTTCTTCATCTATAGTAGCAGAGAAGAAAAGTGTTTGCCTTTTCTTGGGCAAAAATCGGATTAAATCCCGTATATCCTTAATAAAACCCTTGTCAAGCATATGATCTGCTTCATCAAGGATGAGGATTTCTGTCTGTTGAAGGAGAATATATCCCTGACTTACAAGGTCAAAAAGTCTTCCCGGAGTGGTGATCAGTATATCAACACCTTTAGCAAGTTTGGCTATCTGCGGATCCTGTTCCACACCTCCGAATACAGACATGGAAGTGACTCTGGTGTTTTTAGAGAACTTAGTAAAAACGTCATTGATCTGTAAAGCAAGTTCTCTTGTAGGTACCATGACGACACACCGGATACCATTGCGTCTTTTAGGGTTGATCTTGCTGTGAAGAATATGTATAACCGGAATGGCGAAAGCTGCCGTTTTGCCTGTACCAGTCTGTGCTATTGCCAGCAGGTCTTCACCGCGGAGGATATTGGGGATACATTTATACTGGATATCTGTAGGTTTTCTGAATCCTGACTTTTCCAGATTGTTTTTTAATTCGTCAATAAAGTGGTATTCAGAAAAATGCATAATGGATACGATATATTATATGGTGCAAATATAATAAATTTTTATTTTAAATAACACTTTGAATATGAAGTAAATTATATAATGATATTTTTTATAAGTATTAAAAATAAATATTAACTTTGCTTTCAAAATCTGTTAAATCAATATTATGATGTTTTTACGATTGCCTATATTGATTTTCAGAAAGTTTTTGATGATTGAAAGTTTGATTTATTCGTAATATTCAAAAGATATTTCAATTCGAAAATAATAAAAATGATATGGAGGCAAATAAAAATATAGTTTTAAAAAAGTCCTTAAGGATGTGTTCAGCGTTTCTGTTGATATTTTGGACAAGCATGCTCCAGGCTCAAATCAAAAGTGGTATTCAGATCAGTCTGAGTGGTGGTATGAGCAGTCCCGTTGGAAAGTACAAAAATCCGGATCAATTCACAGGTAGTGGAATGCATTTTTCCGGAGGTATGGATTATTATTTTTTCAAGGGCTTAGGATTGGGAATTGAAGGTGGATATTTTGAAAACAGAACTGAAAGATTATTTGAAGATTTTATATATCGCAAATATTTTGAAGTAACCAATATCTCTTCAGGTTATGACTGGCAAACGATGTATATTACTGCCGGTCCAACTCTGAAATGGTCACCTGGCAGGTTTGAACTGGATCTGACAGGTAAAATGGGTGTATCACAGATATCAGCACCCAATCTACTCTACCAAAAAAACGATTATGGTGAGGTATACGATGTGTATCGTTTTACAAGAGGCAGCAAGGACTGGAAACTAGCCTGGAGTACCGGATTAAGGGCTATCTATAAATTGAATTATTGGATGGGTGTTCAGGGTAAATTGGATTATTGGAGTACTATGGGTTTAAATTCAGTAAATTATTCGTACAGATACAGGGATGTAATTGATTTGGATCGCAACGGTCATCTCGATAGTGAAGAATTTCATTATGCTGGCATTGTCTCAAAAGCACAAACTACAGCAGTCAACGTGCTGAATCTGGATTTAGGACTCGTTTTTCAGATAGGAAATATTTATAGAAATACAAGAAATAATATTTCAATGGATCTGATAGATGCTGTTTTGGATGATGAAGAAAAACTGAATTCGGACAGTATCCTGTTAAGTCAGCAAAATATAAACGTCATATCTACCGATACTTCAGATGTTGCAGTACTGAAATCTAAAGTAGAACAGACAGGTGTAATGGGTAAGGATTCAATTAATAATACTACAGATGCAAGGGATAGCATTGAAAGTCAGCATGTGAACATGGTTGCTAAAGATAATGTAGTTATTGGCAGAGACAGTATTAATTCATTGGCAGAGATACATTTTTCCATGACGGATTATAATAAAGCTGCTGAATATTACAACTTACTCAAGGATGATCCTGAATATCCAAGAAGCCGGTATATGTATGCGTTGTCACTCAGCTTTAACGGTCAGTGTGATGAAGCCAGGAAAGAATTCAAGCAATTTATGAGAGAATATACAGGAAGTGATAAGCGATCATTGGAGGTATTGTTTGTGTCACAATTCGAAAATTGCACATCTGTTGCCCGAAAAATCAAATCAGGTAAGGTTGTATCCAGTGAGACGTCCAAAAAATCAGAATCGGGAATGAATACTGATATCCTGGTTACTGATGCAACGAAAGCAACTGAAAGTACAGATAAAAAGGTGTCTGAAGTTGCAGAAAGGGAATATCAGGTTCAATTTATAGCAATTCACAAGGCAGGCGTTATATTTCAGTCCATGTTAAAGATGGGAAGTGTCAATATAGAATTTATTAAAGATAAAAAGCTATATCGGTATTCACTCACAGGATATCAATATCTCGAAGAAGCAGTCAAAGATCTGCAAAAAGTCAGAAGTATGGGGTATTCTGATGCTTTTATAGCCATGTATCAAAATGGCAAAAGAATGGATACTATGTATCACGATAATGAACAAAAAGAATGATAATCGGGATGAGCTTCTTTTTTTGGGGCTGTAAAATATTTTGTGTAAAAGTCTAATAAATAAGAGTTTAGGCTCTTATTTGTTGTTTACACAAGTTAATTTATATTCTCCATGCTTTAATAAATAAGAGTAAATACGATGTTTATGACGGACTTTTTGAGTTGTTGTTTGCTTTCGTAAATCCCATAAATAAGGTGATTATCAAAATAATCAGAAAACATAATCTTATTAAGCTTAACATTTGCCACTGGTTACCTCTATATACTAAATCCTGTTTAACTACATCTTCATAATTAGTTGAAATAAGTGCATTCAGTTCAGGAACAAAATATAAGAATGTAACAATTATTATTAATACATATCCTATTAGTGGTATTAACACATTTTTTTTACGCTCTGTTTTCCAACAAATAATAAGATTAATAATAAATAGAATTAATATAGTTGGGTGAATACTTTTCCAAAAAGGTTCCGGATCAAACCTGTATTCACCTTGAAACATTGACAGTGATTTTGGAATCGCTGCAAATGCATGTGGCCATACTGCTATATGCTCTAAAACAGAAGCTCCTAATACCATAGAGATACTCATACATAAAAGTATGTAGAATGAATTTTTATAGTTTATCATAATGCATAAAATATTTATTTTGACCGCAAGGTAGGTCTAATCAATCGTTTAAAATTGTATTTAATGGACATTTCCTGAAATGTGACCTTCGATGAGGCTCTTGCGATGTCTATACTTTTTTGATGTTAACCTAATTTTAGGTCAAGACAACATTAACTCTTTTATGCTTTATACAAAATATTTTACATGCTCTGTAATCTCGGGTTTTAACCCATTCTTAATGATATTTAATGCTTTTAAATATTTTATGAGTTGATTTGGCAGTATCGCTACTCTTCCTGCGGCGAAAATATGAATTCTTATACTGTTCTTTTCAATTCTGTTTATACCTCAAGACATATTATAAATTGTCATTATTTGTAATATTGATAAATATTGATTCATTCATCTCTTTCTTCAGATATTTGGCTGTATGTCCTGTATTGGATTTGATCATTTCCTCCGGTGTACCAGTAAAAATAATATGACCTCCTGCGTGTCCACCTTCAGGTCCGAGATCTATGATATGGTCAGCTACTTTGATGACATCCAGATTGTGTTCTATGATGATGACTGTATTCCCCTTACTGACGAGTTTGTCAATGACCTGCAGAAGTTGTTTGATATCGTCAAAATGTAGTCCGGTCGTAGGTTCGTCGAGAATATATATGGTGTTGCCGGTATCTCTTTTAGATAATTCTTCGGCTAATTTCACCCGTTGAGCCTCACCTCCGGAAAGAGTAGTTGCCTGTTGACCCAGGGTGATGTATCCCAGACCTACATCATGGATGGTTTTGAGTTTGCGGTATATCGACGGAATATTGTCGAAAAAATCTACTGCTTCAGATACGGTCATATCGAGTACGTCGGAGATTGACTTTCCCTTGTACATAATCTCCAGTGTCCCGGAATTATATCTTTTTCCCAGACAAGACTCACAATCTACAAGTACATCAGGCAAAAAATTCATTTCTATGTTCTTTTTTCCGGCACCCTCACAGGTTTCACAACGTCCACCGGACACATTAAAAGAAAATCTTCCGGTCTTGTATCCTCGTATTTTAGCTTCTGGTGTATCACTGAACAGCTTGCGGATATCTGTAAAAACCCCGGTATAGGTAGCTGGATTGGATCTGGGCGTCCGGCCGATGGGTGACTGATCTATTTCTATGACCTTATCTGTATGTTCCAGGCCGCTAACTGAAGTGTACCGAAGCGGTTTCAATGTACTCCTGTAAAAATACCGACTGAGGACGGGATAAAGTGTTTCGTTGATCAGGGATGATTTGCCACTACCGGATACGCCGGTCACACAGATAAGCGTTCCAAGAGGTATCGTAAGGTCTATATTCTTCAGATTGTGTCCTGTTGCTCCTGTCAGTTTCAGAAAATGTCCATTTCCACTACGCCTATGTTTGGGTATCTCAATGCGCATTGTATTGTTCAGGTATGAAGCAGTTGTTCCTCCTGTTCGGGTGAATTCTTCAGGACTACCTTGATTGACAACCGTTCCACCGTAATCACCAGCACCCGGTCCCATATCGATGATGTAGTCTGAGGCAAGCATGATGTCCTTGTCATGTTCGACGACGATGACAGAATTACCATTTTCGGTTAATTCCTTAAGTGCGTGAATCAGCCGGTGATTATCGCGCTGGTGCAGACCGATACTGGGTTCATCCATGATATAGGTGATGCCGGTCAGTGGACTGCCTATCTGACTGGCAAGTCGTGTACGTTGCGACTCTCCGCCTGAAAGGGATCGGGTAGTTCGGTTCAGGCTTAAATAGCTTAATCCAACTTCCAGTAAAAAACCTAAACGGATTTTGATTTCCTTCAGCACTTCATGTCCGATAATTTGCTGTTTTTTATTCAGATGATTGGGTAATTCTGTTATCCAGTCACTGAGTTCATCGATATTCATTGTGGCCAGGTGTCCGATGTGTTTTCCTCCCAGTTTGAAATGGAGGGATTCCTGCTTCAGGCGGAAGCCGTCACATGCAGGGCAGGTTACTACATTCATATAGGCTTCTGCCCAGGATCTTATTTTGTCCGAAGTGGATGTATTGTACCATCTGTTGAGCATATGAACCAAGCCTTCCTCTTCCAGATTGAACATGTATTCATTATAGGTATAATAAGGCGTTGTTGAAGTTGCTTGATTGTTGCCATATAGAATGAGATCCATGACATTTTGGGGTATATCCCTGACAGGTGTGTCGAAGGTAAAATGAAAGCGTTTGGCTAATTGTTTTAACTGTTTAAATGTGTTGTTATCCCTTACAGCACCGAATGGATGTATTCCTTCCTGTTGTATAGATAATGTGTCATCAGGTATAACCTTACTGAGATCGACTTCATGCACCGAACCCAGACCTGTACACTTCGGACAGTAGCCATAGGGCGTGTTAAATGAAAAATTATTGGGTGAAGGTTCGTCATAGGATATACCGGATTCAGGATCCATCAGACTTTTGGAATAGGATTTATAGTGGTCATTTTCCAGGTTCAATATCTGAATAAATTCGCTTCCCATTTTTAATCCCAGCTGGATGGATGCAGATAAACGTTCGTGATTTTCTTCAGATACTTTTAATCGGTCAACTACGATTTCAATGTCGTGTACCTTGTATCTGTCGAGTTGTAATCCAGGCTCCAGGTCAATAATGGTTCCGTCAACTCTCACCTTTGTAAATCCTTTTTTACGTGTCTGGTCGAATAATTCACGGTAATGTCCCTTTCTTGCCCTGACGACAGGAGCCAGTATAGCTATTTTTTTATTGTCAAATTGGGTTAGTGCATCTTTCAGGATTTGTTCTTCTGAATATTTGACCATTTTCTGGCCGGTTATATATGAATAGGCTTCACCGATACGTGCATACAACAATCTGAGAAAATCATATATCTCAGTAGTCGTCCCTACAGTAGATCTTGGATTCCAGGCTGTTGTTTTTTGTTCAATAGATATGACCGGGCTCAATCCATTGATTGCTTCCACATCAGGACGTTCCAGATTGCCGATAAACTGGCGTGCATATGCCGAAAATGTTGACATATATCTTCGTTGACCTTCGGCATACAGCGTATCAAAAGCCAGAGACGATTTGCCACTCCCGCTTAGTCCGGTGATGACTACTAGTTGATTGCGCGGGATATTTACATCTATGTTTTTCAGATTGTTTTCGCGTGCACCGATGATTTCAATATATTCAGGGTCATCGACCTCTGTAAGTTCTGTTTGTAGCAACACCTGTGGCATTTTAGCCATAACTAACTTCTTGTTTCCTATTATATGAATATACTAAGTAAGACAAATGAAAGATGGCATTGGTTTAAAATAATGAGATACTTAACATTTCTGAAGTCGATGTATCAGAGTATTATTTATGATGGGAAACAATATAATAATTGGCAGTTATAAAGAAATTGCGTATCCAGGGTACAGATGATATTAATCCGGACGATAAACGTGGCCTAAGCCCGAATTTCACTTCGTAATTGGGGTTGATAAAGAAGAATGCTTTTTTTACTATTGTATAATTATTCTTACGCAGGATTTTTTCAAATCTTTCTATAGTGATCCCGGTGGATTTAATTTCCAACAGAGATTCAATGGTTGCTTCTGATTCGCCGAAGAGTTTTAAAATTCTTTTATAAATAAAATTTGGCAGAATGTGAAAATAGGGCGTTTTGGAAAGGATTTTACTTTTACATATCTGCTGATGACCGCCAAAAGGCATGTACCAGTTAGGAAACCCGAAAAAAGCTATAGATTCCGGTTTCATAAATGTATGCATGAATCCCATGAATTTGTCCTGATCATGAATGTGTTCAATTACATCCCGCAGGAAAATAACATCGAAAGTACCTAGCTTTTCTGGTGTCAGCTCGTATATGTCTGCACATAAAAACCTGACATGCACATTGGATTCTTCAAATTTTGAAAAATATACTTTGGCAGCTTCTATTTTTGGAACTGACATGTCAATACCTACAACAGGATTGCAGCCAGCATGCATGAATGGGACTAAATTTCCACCTTCACCACATCCGATTTCAAGTACGGATATGTTATTATTTATCCGGAGAATATCATTAATAAAAGGTATAACATATTTTTCAGTAGTGTATTCCTGTTCTTTGAAATATTGGTCTCTGTTTGAATGTCTATCCTGCATGAATCTCTTTTAAATAATGATAACTGATTAGATAGTTTGTTTGTGTATTTTTATCTGTATTCAGATTAGAGTTCTAAACTTACTAACATTATTTCAATTATCTGTTATATTTTTTAATATTAAAATCCTTAGACAATATGTATTATTGCATTATCCAATCATGTAAAATTAAAATGGATATTAAAAAGGAGGTGATTATAAACCCCTTCTTGATAATTCACTGCTTATCAGTTGCATTTCTCTACCCATATCACCTGTGACTGATGTATTTTCTTCAGTACGGCGTATCAGATAGGGTATTACATCTTTTATAGGTCCATATACTACATATTTTCCAGCATTATATCCGGCATTAGCCAGATTAAAGGTGATGTTGTCACTCATCCCATATAATTGGCAGAAGTGGCAATGCAGGTCATCATTCGGAATTCCTTTCTCATGCATCAGCTGTGCCTGTAGTAGATTGCTTTCTGCATTGTGTGAAGCACAACAAGTGGAAATGGTTGCATGATTTTCAATACAATATCTAATACCATCATTGAAACACGCATCAGTATCTGTTTTGTCCTTATGTATGGGTGATGGATAACCCATTTCCTGTGCTCGTTCTCTTTCTTTATCCATATATGCACCTCTTACGAGTTTTGCACCGAAGAGTACGCCCTTATCCAGGCATCTTTGATGATCCCGTTTTATGTGATCTGATTTATGGATATTATACAACTGATAGGTATTGTAAATAAACACATTTTCTGTATTGTATTTTTCCATCATCTGCATGACAAGTTCGTCTATCGGATCCTGAATCCAGCTTTCTTCAGCATCTACGAATATGGCAATATTGTGTTTATGAGCATTTTCACAAATCTCATTCAGACGTTCTACAAGGTGCTGATAATTGCGTTGTTCACCTTCTGTCAATTCTTCTTTGTTGTGCATTTTTGCCAGAACACGCTTGTCAATCAGACCTGTCAGTTTTGTACTCACCACCGGTACAGAATTGTTGGAAGCAGCCATTTCGATGGCGCGGATGGTTTCTTCCATGGTTTTGTCCAGATCGTCTTCGTCCGTTTTACTTTCAGAGCCGTAATCCAGTATTGTCATCACATCGTATTCAAATAGTTTGTCAATTACTGGCTGGCTGTCCAACAAACTTTCTCCACCACAAAACTGAGGAAAAATCGTTTTTCTGATTATTGTTTCAGTAAAAGGTATTTTAAATTTAATACCCCAAAGTCCTAGTGTAGAACCTATTTTAACTAATCCTGCGTTACTCATCATTCTGAATAACCATGCTGTTTTTTTTAATTCTTTATCTGATTTGTTGGAAAACGCTACTTCTGTATTTTTAAAATCAAGATTAAGCGCGGGGTCTGAGTCATTCATATTGCTGATTGGTTATATTTCTATTGTGTTCCAGATTTTCCAGGCAAATTCTGCCTGCAGGTTTAGCATTTCAATTCCATTCTTTATTGTACATCCTTTTTCTAAACCAACGCCCAAAAATAAGGATTTTTCAGGATTATAAACTAAATCGTATAAAAAATATTTTTCATTTATAAATTCGTAGGGTATGTCAGGCTTCGTTTGCGTTAGAGGATACATACCCAGTGGCGTGGTATTGATTATCAGATTGTGTTTTTCTAATATATCGTGAGTAAGTTCGGCATAGATTAAATCAACGTTTTTACCAGCTTTCCTGCCGATTACAAGGTATGGGATACGGAGCCGTTGCAATACATAAACTACAGCTTTGGAAGCCCCGCCACTTCCCAATACAAGTGCTCCGGATAATGTTCTAAAATCCGGAATCCAATTTGTCAAAGATTGTTCAAATCCCCAAATATCGGTATTGTAGCCGGTAGTTTTTCCGGCATCAAATTTTATGGTATTTACCGCCCCAACTTCGGATGCGCTGATATCCAGTGCATCCAGATAGGGAATAATCGATTCCTTGTATGGTATGGTTACATTCATACCTGAGAATTCCTTCAACTTGATGAGTTCAGGAAAAGCATCCAAATGATCGATAGGATAGGTAAGATACTCAGCTTGAATTCCAAGATTTTGAAATTTACCGTTAAAATATGCAGGAGAAAATGAATGCCCCAACGGATATCCTATAATGCCAAAATACCGCATATTGCTGCTGTTTTAATCACCACAAAATTGTTTTACCTTTTGAATCAATTCGGGAAAGAACGCTGTAAATAGTTCCTGTAGTATATGATAGTTTGCTGCAAGATTATCGTATGCGTGATTCATATTGTTTTTGAATCTGGCTCTGTTGGCTACCCTTTGAAATGTTTTTCTTAAACGCTTCTCATTTTCACATGCCATCAAAAAGTCGTCATTTATCATGACTGGTACGATACTTTGCAATTGTGCGGGATACAGATTCATATTTTTATCCAGAATATCATATATGTATCGTGTATATTCAGAAATATGATTATTGGAATATGTGTCCCAGTTAGTTATCAGAAAATGATCGAAATAAATGTCGGTAACGACGGGTGCATATTTTCCCTGATCATCCCTTATCAGCGCATTGGCTTTGTGAACAAGCGGATGTGTATCTGTAAAGGAATCGATGGTTCTGTGTAAAGTAATGCCATTTTGTATACCGGTACTGTACCTGTGAATGTCCTTATTGGTGATAAAGTCCGAGATGAAATTACCGACAATGAATTCTTCATCACTACAGGACAGAAACATATGAGCCAGATAGTTCATCCTGATTTAGTTGATTCTTTCCAATACAGGATCATGCCTGTGTGACCTGAAATCTACGGAACTCACTGCCGAAACACCTGGCTCTGTCATATAAACACCGTATAGTATATTGACTTCAGCCATGGTAGATTTATTGTGTGTGACTATGATAAATTGGGATTCCTTACTGAACTTCTGTATAATCTTGTTGAATTTCTGAATATTGGCATCATCCAATGGTGCATCAACTTCGTCAAATATACAGAAAGGAGCAGGTTTTAGTAGGTATAATGCAAAAAGTAAAGCTGTAGCAGTGAGTGTTTTTTCACCTCCTGAAAGCTGACTGATGGACCTGGGTTTTTTCCCTTTGGGTCTGGCAATGATTTCAATATCCGATTCCAAGGGATTGCTTGCATCCAGTAATACCAGATCACAGGTATCATCTTGTGTAAACAGACTCCTGAATACTTCGATAAAGTTGGTTCTGATAGCCTCAAAAGATTCCATAAACTGAGATGTTGCTGTTTTCTCAATTTCTTTCATAGTATCCATCAGGCTTGTTTGTGCTTCAAGGATATCCTTTCGTTGCACATGTATCATGTCGAAGCGTTCTTTGAGTTCGTTATAGGCCTCGACAGCTAAAGGGTTGACATCGCCATACGATTGGAGTTTGGTTCTGAACTTGGACAATTCATCTTCCATCTGACTGAAATCCTTATCTGAATTTACTGGATTATTGATATAATCATTTATTGAAACCTGAAATTCTATGCGTAATCTTTCACCTATACTTTGTATCTGGAATTTTTGTTCTGAAAACTGATCCTTAAGATTCTGAATTGTATGTTGTAATTGATTCTGATTTCTGATCAGGTTTTTTATCTGCTCTTCCAGTTCGGAAATAACATTTTTGGCTCTGAGGAAGTTTTGTTCAGCATCACTCAGTGTAGACTGAAATCCTTGTTTTTCAGAATATAAATCTTTTAATTCTTTGTCTACCACCACGAGTTGATCTTCTATATCAATACGGTCTCTTTCAGCTGAAATCAACCGTTCTCTGGTGTTGTTTAGTTGACTTGATAATTCCTTTAGTTTAAGCTCTTTAAATTCTTTGTCCTTTACAAAATTACTTAGCAGGTTCTGATGCCGGATGTGAGCGATATTGCTTGTATTGAATTGTTCGGCTGCCTGTGACATCTTATTGCTGAGCCCTTCGACATCCTGATTGCCGTCACTTTGCGGAACGGACAATTCAGTTATTCGTACAGATAATGCCTCACGGTCTTTTTTAAATGTTGTATTTTTTTCAGTTGTCTCGCTGATATGACCGGTAGCCTGTTTGATTTTTATGTCACTTTCAGACTTGAATTGTTCTATCGAAAGCAGGTTTTGCTGTAACCTGATTTTTTCCTGAGTAACGTTCTGTATGTCTTTATTAATTTTTTCGATAGTGGAATTAAAATCTTCATTTTTGAGCTGAACCAATTCTTTTTTTACCTGCTCCAGTTCTTCAGCTATAATGTTTTTATCTTTATTCAACGCTGTCAATTGCTGAATGAGCTTCTCAAGATTCTTTTTACGTCCCAGCTTTTTCCCCTCAAACAGACCTACAGAACCGCCGGATATAGTGTACTTCTGACGGAGAATAGTCCCATCCAGAGAAAGAATAGTTATGTCATTATCAAAAGTATCCAGACTTTCTATACTGCCACTGAAAATATAAACTCCATGTAACAGATGGTTTAATAATGGTTGGTACTTGTGATCACAGGATACTACCTCAAGTGCTGCTACCAATCCAATTATCTTGCGCGTTTCAGCACTGGTATCCGTCTGGTTCAATAAGAAAAAGTTTGCCTTTCCTTTCTGTGCATTTTTAAGTAACGTAATGCCTGAAATGGCTTCTTTGATATCTTCCGTTACGAAATAACTCAAATAATTTTCGAGAAATAACTCTATAGCCTGTTTATAATTTTCCTGTACATCGATGACGTCTGACAGCAGTGGAATGGAATTATTCCATTTTTCACTCAGAAATTTTATTGACTCCGGAAATCCTTCGAAGTTGTCAATCATACTTTTGAGCAGATCGTGTTCGTTTTGCCTTGAATCAATATTTCTGTTGATATTATTGAGTTTGTCCTGTAGTTCGTCACGTTTGTGTTCTGCTTTTGATATCCGAGATTTTCTTTTTTCCTCACTTTGAACCATTTCATTCAACTGTGTTTCCTTAACTGAAATTTCCTGAATTAAACTGTCAAATTTCGACTGAAGCTGTTTGTTTTCGCTTACTTTGGAGGACAGTGATGCCTGAACACGTTCTATTTCACGTCTGTGGTTTTCGACGGTATTATCATAGATAGCTATGTTTTTTTCAAACTCGTAGAGTCTTTTCTCTAAATCCTGAATCTCTTTTTGACGGTTGTCAAAACTGATTTTAGCATCATTATAGGTCTTTTTGATTGCCTCGTAACTGATACGTGCTGTTTCAAGACTTGCTGTTATGGTTTTAAAGTTGCTGTTTTCATCAATTAACCGGATATCAATCTGTTGAATATCATTCAGTACGCGTGTATGCTCTTCTTCATACACGATGATGTCTTTCTGAAATTGTTCTTTATTCTGTTTTTTAAACCCGGACTTTTGAACTAAAAGACCGCGTTCATTTTCAAAATTTCTGATTTTATATACTAACTCATTTAGTATACGTTGCTGTCCGGAAAGAACAACTTCCTGATCGAGGTTGGTTTTTTTTTCTTTTTCAAGTTGTGCTTGCCGCTGCAGTAATGTGGTATCACCAGCACGATATTCATCCTGCATTTGTAAAAGCTTGTCTGATATACCCTTGTACCTGTTTTTGAGCTGATTTACCGAGTAAACAGCATGTTCGATACTCATGTTTTTATACTCAGCCTTGGTGTCAAGGTATTTTTGCGCACGTTTTGCCTGTTTTTCAAGGTTTTTAAGATTGCCTTCTATTTCAAATAACAGGTCATCAATTCTCGCCAGATCATCAGTTGCACTTTTTAACTTGTTAAGTGTCTCTTTCTTTCTTACCTTGTATTTTGAGATACCCGCAGCCTGTTCAAACATGCGCCTGCGTGAATGATCCTTGTCGTCGAGTATATCATCCACCATGCCCAAAGCTATGATAGCATAGGAATTGGATCCGATACCGGTATCAATCAACAGGGATGTGATGTCCTTAAGTCTGCAAACAACATTATTGAGCCGGTATTCCGATTCTCCTGAACGAAATAGGGTTCTGGATATGGTCACATGCTGATATTCTGTAGGTAGTATGTTTTTGTTATTTTCAAATGTTAATGCAACGGTTGCTGTCGCCGCTTCTTTTTTGGTCTTCGTTCCATTAAATATTACATCAGACATGGACTCAAGTCTCAGTTCTTTGCTTTTCTGTTCACCAAGTACCCATCTGATAGCATCGACGATATTGGATTTTCCAGAACCGTTAGGTCCTACGATACCCGTTACATCCTCATTGAAATTGAGAACTGTATCATTTGCAAAACTTTTAAATCCCTTGATTTGAAGACTTTTTAATCTCATAGGGCACAAAGATAATAATTAATTGAATGTGAAATTCAATTGAAATAACATTATCATTACATAATAGTTAAAATATGTTTGACTGCATGATTTCATTATATATTATAGGTTGAATAACAATTTGAAACAGAAAGTTTTTTAAAATAATAAAAAAAAAATACAGGATACATGAAACTTTTTTTTGTAATATGATATTTATGCTCTAATATTGCGCAATTTTTAAAATTTTCAAATATGGCGGATTCTATTAATATCACATCCAGATACAGTGATGACGACCTGAAAGAGTTCAAAGCGATCATTGATGCTAAGCTTGATAAAGCAGTCAATCAGTACAATAGCCTTAAAGAGCAGCTTAAAGATATTACGGAAAATAATACTGATGATTTTGCTAAAGACATCACTGACTTTTCTACCATCCAGACAGAGGTTGAGATGCTGAATAATATGGTTAACCATCAGAGAAAGTATATCAAGGATCTTGAGAATGCACTGATCAGAATCAATAACAAATCTTATGGAATATGTGTAGTTACTGGTGAACTTATCGATAAGAAAAGACTAATAGCAGTACCTACTACTACCAAATCTATCGGTGCAAAAACATCATCTGAAATGAAGGATGTTCAGATTCCTAAAGATAATCCAAGAGGATTTGATGACTTCGATGAAATAGAAGAGGATAAGCAGACAAAAAAGTCGGATACTAAAACTCCAACTATTATCAGTAAGGTGATTAAATCTTCGTCTGCCAAGTCAAAATCAACATCATCCGTTGATGAAGATGATGAATTTGATAAAATATTTTCAGAACTGGATGTTATCAAAGAGTTGGATGAATCTGAATTGGATTTGTCGGAAGATGACGACTATACTGAGGATGATCTCGATATGATCGCTGATGACAGCATAGAGGAATACGATGATGAAGACGTTGAAGACGAGGATTAATCCGTAATCAACTCTCATAGCTGACAATTAAACTTGTTTATATACCAAAGTCTGTTAAGAATTGATTTTTAACAGACTTTGTTTTTTTTCTAATTGTTTATGAAATAATCAACACCTATTTCCTGTCTTTGGAGAAGTAATATACAAGTGCAAATCCCAGAAATACAGAAATGATAACTATAAATATAAATGAATATTTGTAATGTGTGAATGGAAGGAAATCCAGATTCATTCCATAAAAACCTGCTACAATAGAAGGAACCAATAAAATAATGGTAATAATGGTGAGCCGGTGTATAATGATATTCAGATTGTTGGAGATGATGGATGCATATGCTTCCATGGTTCCGCTGAGGATGTGAGTATAAACATTGGACATTTCAAGAGCCTGCGAATTGTCAATAATCACATCTTCAAACAATTCAGCATAATTGTTGTCACTGCCTATCTTTAATAAATCAGTTCTTTTGATTTTCATTTTCAGTAACTCATTCGTACTAAGCGAACTTACAAAGTATACCAGTGACTTTTCTATACGGAGCAATTGTTGCAATTCAGAACTTCTGCTGGAGTTATACAATTCCTGTTCGATGAGGTTGCGTTTGAGATTCAGTTTCTTAAGACATTCAAGGAATCTGAAGACATTCTGCTCGAATATCTGAAGTACAAACATTTGCCTGTCTGCAGGATTGAAATTTTTAACCTTATTTTCCAGAAACTTGTCAATAACTGGATTTTCGTATGCACAAACAGTTACAATATGTGATCCCGTGAGGATAATACCGATAGGTAGTGTTATATATATGGCTTCACTGTCTTTGCCTTCATCGTTTAATACAGGACTGTTGACCAGAATTAGTGTACTATTCTCATCTCTCTCGAATCTGGACCGCTCATCAACGTCCAGTGAGTCTGTTATAAAATCGAGTGGTATATCCAGTTCTTTGGACAAAGCATCAAGTGTACCATGCTCATAGGGTGGATATATGTTAACCCAGCAGCTATCGTCGATGCTGTCAGTTTCTCTGACTTCTCCATTTATTTTTTTTAAGTAACTTATCATAATCCCTCGCTTTCATTAGATAAGAAATCACCTCGATGACCAAAAAAGTATGCAAATATACTATACTATTAAATAAACCCAATAATTAATTTAAAAAGAAAATAAGTATCATTACGGTATTGTATAAGTATGGTTGATATAATTTAGTAATATATGGTATGTCATAAACGCTTATTGTATTTGGTGTTTTATATCAGGTCTGCTGTAACTCGTATTAATTTTAGAATGACAAACCGATTCGCAATATACCCCATTGGATGATGAGCCGTTTTGAAATTGGACACTGAGAGAATTTTATTGTTCCTAAAAACATTATATCATATATTAAGAAAATATTATAAAACAATTATTGATATTGATGAGTTATAGTCATACTTTATTGGGTAATACTACGTCATATTATTGATCAACACAACTTAAATAATGAAATATATAAAACCTCTTTTAAAATTCCTGTCACTGACACTACTTGCCCTGGTTATCGGTCTCGCCATGATACCGTATTTATTCAAAAATAAGGTGCTGGAATATCTCAAAAATGATATAAATGCCAACCTTAATGCTGTGGTTTCATTTGCTGATGTAGATCTGTCGGTCTTCAAATCTTTTCCGGATTTAAGAATAAGTATTGACAGCCTTTCCCTGAAAGGTATTGAGGAGTTTGACAATATCGTTCTCTATAAAGCGGACAGGTCTTCTTTTGATGTCAATTTGCCTTCATTGTTTGCTAAGGATATTGTTCCCAAAATTAATACCATTGTTCTGGACAACCCTGAGATTAACATCATTGTCCTGGATACCATACATGCCAATTATTTGATAATGAAGGATACTACGGAAAGCGAAGCAAGTAAATTTATGCTCCGGCTTCAGCATTATGCAATCAACAATGGTACAATTACTTATCAGGATAATACAATGCCGGTTTTTATTCGCATTGACAACTTTAATCACAGTGGTTCAGGTGATTTTACACAGGATATTTTCGATCTTAAAACACAAAGCAAGGCAAGCAAACTTTATGTGAAGTACGACGGGACTACATATATCAATAATGTAGCTATAGATCTGGATGCAGGTATCAACGTTAATTTTCCCGAGAGTAAATACACACTCAAGGATAATGTTCTTAAGTTTAACGAACTGGACATGAAGGGCTCCGGTTTTGTTCAGTTGCAGGAAGATGACATTATTACAGATTTTGAATTTGAAACAGCATCAGAGGATTTTAAATCTTTTCTCTCCGTGGTACCTAATGCTTATACGAAGGATTTCGACAAGGTAAAAGCAGGTGGTAAAGCTGCAGTAAGCGGTAAGATATCGGGTACATATAGCGAAGCAACCAATAGTTTACCTGTTTTCGATGTGAAAATCAAAATTGACAATGGAAATGTACAGTATCCTGCTTTGCCACAGCAAATATCCGGATTGTTTGCTGATGTCAATATCAAAACAACACGTCCGGATTATAAAGATATGTCCGTCAACATTCCTGATTTCAGGATGAATATAGGTAAGGAATCTGTATCAGGCAGACTAATTGCGAATAATCTGACAGGTAATCAGCAAGTCGAAGGAAAGCTGAAAGGTAAAGTCAACCTGAATAACCTGGTACAGGCATTTCCTGTTCCCGATATGGAAAAACTTAAGGGATTAATACAGTGTGATCTCTCTTTTAATGCTAAAATGTCAGATATCAATGCTGAACGTTATGACGCTATCCATTTTGATGGAAATGCAATCGCAACGGATATACAGTATAAGTCAAAAGGACAACCTGAAATCAGAATCGGACAGGCTTATGCAAAAGCATCTCCTAAAATCATTTCATTCACATCACCCAACATGATACTGGGGAATAGTGATGCCAATTTGTCAGCAGAAATACAGAATCCACTGGCTTTTTTTTCCACAGAGAAGCAGATGAAGGTAAGTATCACCGGAAAATCTGATTATTTTGATCTGGATGAGTGGATGAATACCGAATCAACACAGCATAATACTGACAACGAACAAATGGCTGTACCTATAGATGAAGCCTTGCTGACCAACGCAAACCTAAATCTGGATTTAAATGCTAAAAAAGTCAAAATGAATGGTTTTAACATGCAGCCATTGGTTTTGAACGGAAGTATTGCAGCCAATACTATGGAAATAAAAAACTTCAGTACTACAATAGAAGGAAGTGACATACAGCTTTCAGGGATAGTAGTCAATGCATATGATTATCTGTTTAAAAATAGTACGCTGGATGGCCGGATGTCGTTACATTCAAACAAACTGGATTTGAATAAATTTATGACAGCTGAAACTACAACTTCTTCAAGTGCGCCTATGTCAGTGATACCTGTACCTGAAAGAGTAAGACTTAAAATTGATGCTGCAGTTAAAGAACTTCACTATACGGATATGATATTAAAAGATGCTGGTGGTATTATGGAGGTACAAAATCAGGAAGTGGCACTCCACGATTTTACAACTAAGATAATGGGTGGAACTTTCGGCTTTCAGGGTTTGTACAGTACTGCAGACAGTAGTAAACCGTCTTTTTCTTTAAAACTCGACCTGAATAAAATCAAATATGCCGATGCTTTCAACACTTTCGAACTGATGAGAAAGGCTGCACCCATAGCCGAATACCTGGATGGTTTTTTCAACACATCTTTGGTGATGAAAGGTGTTTTGGGTCAGAATATGATACCCGTATTCAGTACACTGGATGCATCAGGACTGATAGAAACACTGAATGGAACCATAAAAGGTATCAACCCCTTGTCAAAATTGTCTTCACTTTTGGGTGTTAAGGAATTGAACAATATAGATCTCGTCAATACACGCAACTGGTTTGAAATTGAAAATGGATTTGTCGAAATCAAGGAGTTTACTAAAAATATCAAAGGTATAGATATGACAATGTCCGGAAAACATGGTATCAGTCAGGACATGGATTACAATATAGATCTGGTAATCCCAAGAACGATGATGAAAGGAAACAAAATAACAGGAACAGCTGAAACCGGCTTATCGATGCTCGAAAAGGAAGCTGCAAAAATTGGACTGAACATAGACCAGGGACCCAATCTTTATGTCAATGTAAAAATGACAGGAAACCTTAAAGACCCAAAATTCAGAATAACACCCAAGTCGGGTAAAGGAAAATCGATAAAGGATGAAGTGAGTGAACAGGGACAGGCTGTAGTTGATAAATTTAAAGATACACTGAACAAGGAAATTAAGAATCAAAAGGATAAACTTAAAGATACTATCACCAAAAGAGCCAATCAGGAAATAGATAAGGTAAAGTCAAAGGTAGAAGCCGCTGGACAAAAAGCGATAGATTCACTTAAAAGCAAGGCGCAGAAAGAAGTAGTCAGCAAGATAGATTCATTAGGAAAGGGTATTGTGAATGATTCATTGAAACAGAAAGCTAAAGACATCATCGAGAAAGGAGCCGGTGATGAAATCAATAAGATTAAAGATAAATTAAAAGATTTCAATCCTTTTAAAAATAAAAAGAAAGGTTAAACTATTTATAATCAGAATAGTTTCTTTTAATTGTATCCTGGATGTTAACAGTTTCAATCCGGCAAGTCTCCGGAATTGATTAGAATTTAATGGTTCAGGTGTACACCCTAAATTTATAAAATTTATTAACAGCATCATTATTTGAAGCATCTACTGACATTAAACCGTTTTTTTGTAAAGTATAAATGGCACCTGATACTTGGAATTGTATTTGTAACTGCATCCAATTATTTTGCCATTCTGATACCCAAACAGATACAAAAGGCACTCGATTTGGTACAGGTCAAAATACTCGAATACAAAAACCTTGCTGTAGCTGATCAGGACGGTTTCTACAGCAATCTCGGGAATATACTCATTCATTTCGCTCTGATAATCACAGGTCTGGCTATAGTAAAGGGGCTGATGATGTTCTTTATGAGACAGACCATCATTGTTATGTCCAGATATATTGAATTTGACCTGCGCAATGAAATAATCGAACACATACAATTGCTCGATCAGACCTATATGCGGGGACATCAGACTGGTGATATCATGGCACGGGTAACTGAAGACGTTTCAAAAGTAAGGGAATATTTAGGTCCAGGATTACTTTATGGTATCAATCTGGTGACATTATTTGCAATGACCATCTATGCAATGTTAAAGGTTGATGTTACTTTGACGATTTATACACTGATTCCATTACCGATATTATCTGTTTCAATTTATTATGTTTCCAAACTTATCAACAAGAAAAGTTTGCTGATCAAGCAGCAACTGTCAACCCTGAATTCCAGAGCGCAGGAGACATATTCCGGAATACGGGTAGTAAAATCATATGTAAAGGAAGAGCCTTTTTCAGATCATTTCAGTGATGAATGTGAAGAATATAAAATCAGGTCGCTTTCCCTGGCCAGGGTAGAAGCATACTTCCAGCCCCTGATGGCATTACTGATTTCCATGAGTACGCTTCTCGTTGTTTTTGTAGGCGGATATCAGTATTATAACCACTCGCTTACTGCCGGAAATATAGCAGAGTTTATATTGTATGTTAACATGCTTACCTGGCCGGTTACATCCATCGGTTGGATTGCTTCCATTGTTCAGCAGGCTGAAGCTTCCCAATCCCGGATAAATCATCTCCTCCTTGAAAAACCCGGTATTATCAGCACGAATAAAGAAGTATATGAATTACAGGGTGATATTGAATTTAAGAATGTATCGTTCGTCTATGCTAATACGGGTATTAAAGCTTTGGATAATCTGAGTTTCAAAATCAGAAAAGGTGAAAGAATAGCTATCATGGGTCGTACCGCCTCTGGTAAGTCAACCATCGCAGAGTTGATGGTACGTATGTTTGATGCAACCGAAGGTGCTGTTTT
This sequence comes from Saprospiraceae bacterium, assembly GCA_020850225.1. Lineage (GTDB taxonomy): Bacteria > Bacteroidota > Bacteroidia > Chitinophagales > Saprospiraceae > OLB9. The sequence continues at coordinate 32,722 of JADZFD010000032.1, forward strand.
GATTGATGATATAAATATCCGTGACCACAATATGAGTAATCTGCGTGATAAAGTAGGATATGTGCCTCAGGATGTATTTTTGTTTTCAGATACCATTGCAAATAATATAAAGTTTGGAAGGCCGGAATCAAGCATGAAAGAAGTCATTAGCTATGCTGAATATGCCTCCGTCAGAAAAGACATAGAAAGCTTGCCACAAGGTTTTGATACAACTGTAGGTGAACGTGGAGTGACATTGTCAGGAGGCCAGAAACAAAGAGTTTCCATTGCGCGGGCATTAATCAAAAACCCCGATATCGTATTACTTGACGATGCACTTTCAGCCGTTGATACGACTACAGAACAACGTATATTGTCCTATCTGGAACAGGAATTATCCGGTAAAACGGCAATCATTATTACACACAGAGCAGGTAATCAACTCAACTTTGACAGAATTCTGGTTATTGATAACGGAAGACTTGCTGAAGAAGGTACGCATGACGAATTACTCCTTAATGCTGGGTTCTATGCACAGGTGAACGAACAGCAGCAACTTCAGCAATCAGAGACATAATTAAAATTTTCTTTGGCTAAAATTTGGACAGTTATAAAAAATTTATATATTTGTCCTATCATTTAATGAATAAAAAAATTAGCAAGTGGAAAACGAAGACAGAGGTAAATTTGACACAGTCCATTCTAAAAAAGTAAAAGCCGGCAAAAGAAGGACTTATTTTTTTGATGTCAGGAAGACTAAGAGAGATGATTATTACATAAGTCTTACTGAAAGTACAAAGAAATTAAACTCCGAAGAATACGAAAGGCATAAGATTTTCTTATACAAAGAAGATTTTAACCGGTTTTTAGCGCAGTTGCAGGAGACAATCGATTATGTTAAAAATGAACTAATGCCTGACTTCGATTACGAACAGGTAGAGAGAAGACAGGCAGAGTGGGATGCCCAGCATAAAGACGGGTCTGACACTAAAGAAAATAACGATATCAACTGGTAATACATAGCTTGTCGGATTGATAAATCAGATATGCCTTTATTGATGTGAAGGTATGTATTATATACTATTTATATTATATGACTTCATGTAGTATATCTATTTCTGTAAATAGATATTTTACTAAAAAAATTTGTATTTCTGAACTGCATCTATACTGTGAGATTTATGATTTTGGATTGCTTTAACATCCTTACCAGAAAAAATAGTACACCGTACCAACAATTAATATTACAATGGCTGCAAGCAGGTTGAAAACAGAACTTGTCTTAAACAATGACTTATCATAATACAGAGCTTTCGGATCATCATTTTTGGGATTGTCCAGGAAGGAAGTGATGACCATAATTCCGGTTATCAGCAGGAAACATAACCCCATCCGATCTAAAAAAGGTATTCCCGGTGTCAGATATTTAAAACCAACTGAAAGTGGAATTGCTGCTATCATACCTGCCCAGGCAGCATTAGTTGATGTTTTTCGCCAGAATAACCCAAGAATGAATATGGCTAAAACGCCCGGACTTATAAATCCGGTATATTCCTGAATGTATTGAAAAGCCTGATCAAGATTTCCCAGTTGTAAAGCAATGATGATACCTGTTATAATGAATATGACAGAAGATATCTTGCCCGTTCGAACTAATTTCTTATCGTTGTCTGCAGAGATTCGACCTGAATCATTCAGGTTATGCACTGTAACTGATGATGAATAATCTTTAAGTATCAATGGCTTGTATATATCCAGCGTAAATATAGTAGATGCACTGTTGACGATGGAAGCAACGGAGGATCCGATAGCTGCTATCAATGCCGCCAATGCGATGCCTTTGGCACCCGTTCCGACATAATTGGATATAACCCATGGATATGCTTCATCTGGTTTGCCGATGTCAGCATTCAGCACATAAGCTGCTATGCCCGGAATCACAACAATAATGGGAAGTATAACTTTAATCAGTGCAGCAGTAGCAGTTCCCTTCTGTGCTTCTTCTATACTTTTGCAGGCAAGTGACCGTTGAATGATATACTGATTGGTACCCCAGTAATACAAATTGGCAATCCACATTCCACCTATAAGTACGCTGATACCCGGCAGATTCATATACTCAGGGTTAGACCTGTCCAGTATCATATCGAATTTCTCAGGCGCCTTATCATACAGCATTTCAAGACCTTGTATCATGCCGGCATGATCACTTACAGCATTGAGTACCATATAGGATGCGACAAGTCCACCGAATATTAGTGCAATAACCTGTATGACATCAGTAAGCGCAACCGCTCTAAGTCCGCCTGTTACTGTAAACGTAGCTGAATAAATCGCAAGTACTATTACAGCCACAATTAATGGAATTCCCATGATTTGCCCTATTGCCAAGGCACCCAGATACAGGACAGACGTAATATTGACCAATACAAAAAGCAATACCCAGAAAAATGCGAGTCCGGTCTGAACTCTTCTATCAAACCTTTTTTCAAGAAACTGCGGCATTGTGTAAATCTCCTTATTGATAAACACCGGTAAAAAAAACTTGGCTACAACAATGAGTGTGACAGCAGCCATCAATTCATAGGCAGCTATCCCCAAACCTATTGCATATCCTGAGCCCGACATACCTATGAATTGTTCTGCCGATATATTGGCTGCAATCAGTGATCCGCCGACAGCCCACCAGGACAGGGATTTGGATGCCAGAAAGTAATCCTTGGCTGTTTTGGTTTTGCTGCTGTTGGAAATATAAATTCCCAATGCCATCATGAACAGTATCCAACCTACAGTGATTGTTAAGTCTAAAGTTGATAAATGGGTCATTGTTTTTTATTTTGATATTATACCGAAATTATACATTGTCGTACAATTTTAAACAAAGATAAAAGGTCTACATTGTACTTCAGTGTATATATGTAACTTAAATGTAGTATTTTTTTGAAACCTGATCTGAGGTGGCAAATTCAACTTTGTTAATATATGAGAGACCACTAAGTGATTAAATATATCAGATACGTTAATTGAGTCTGATTAATTTTTCATCTTTTATATAGGATATATGATTTAAATCATATTTTGACATGTAAAAATGTTGGAAATTTACCTGATATTTATATGGTTAAATTTTTTTAATAATGGATTTTAATACTGAAAAAAAAGATATTTTGAAAGATCAGGAGCTTTCGTTACATAAAAAGAAGCTAAAAGAGGCGGATCCTATAGTATTGAATGCTTCAAAAGATCATAGAATTCAGGAATTATCCGCAATGGATCCACCCGATGCTTATGATAACGAATTTGCAGTAGGATTAGATAAAGAACAATACAATAAATTTCTGAGGGATTTAATGGATGAACATAAAGAATTGATTACTAAAGTGAATGAATTTGATGAAGCACTGGCAACATTCAGAGCAGGTCGTTACATCTTCAGCAGAGATGTTTCTGAATCATTCAACCGTTTTTTTAAATATTTTGATGAACATATCTTACCTCATAACAGAAAGGAAGAACAATATTATTTCCGTATTATTCATAAACGTCTAATCGAATCTGGTGAACATGGAAATGGGAGTAATCCGGGTACAGCCGTCGATATTATGGAGGATGATCACGTTAAGTTTATTCAATTGGCTTCCATTACATTTAATTTCTTGGGATTGGCCTCCAGACTTCACGATCCGGAGTCCAGGTCTGTGACTTTTGATTTGGCGTATAATACGGGTAGGGAACTGGTAGAATTGATAAGGTTGCATATTTTTAGAGAAGATGAAACCTTGTTTCCTTTATCCCAAAAATTGCTGACAGAAGCAGATTTTAAGATAATTAATGATCATATCTGATTTGTTTTTTCATTATAAGGTTAACTTAGTATTTTTTTGTCATTAAAAGTCAAACAAATTGATACTATTTTGATTGTAGTTATATTCAGCAATTGTTTCATCAGTATTAAAAACAATACCATTGATTAATTTTGTAACAAATGAAGGGAAATATATTAAAGAAATTTTTTAGTAAAGAGTATATTGAATTTATTTTATTTCACAGTAAGATTATCAGCCTCGATCCCGGTGATTATCTTTTCAAAACAGGAGATCAAACAACAGGAATTTTTATTTTGAATTCAGGTAAATTGAAGGTTTCCACATCAGCATTGAATAACACAGAACGCATAATACGTATAGTAACTAATCATGAAATAGTAGGACATCGAGGATTTGGAGGTGAATGGAAATATACTATATCAGCAATAGCTATGGAGAAATGTGAATTATTGGAAATACCTTTAAAAATTTTTGACATGGCCTTCAGGACACATCCTGATTTTGCTTATTTTATGATGATATTCTTCGCTGATGAACTACGTCAGTCTGAAGAATTTGCTGTTCAATTACCCATTAGAAATGTAATAGCATCCGTTTTATATACTAATCTCAAAACATTTGGATATGCAGAAGGAAGTTCCACAATGTTAAGCTATTCACTTTCTAGAAAAGATCTGGCCGGACAGGCAGGTACCAGGTATGAAACAATTGTAAGAACACTGGCTGATTTTAACAACGATAAAATTATAAAAATTGAAGGAAAATCTATTCATATTTTAGACGAAAAAAAATTATTCGAATTGAAAGAAGGTATAAGGCAAACCTGATGTATCCGGTCAATAATATAGGTTTATGGCTGGTTCAGTCATTGACATGGGTACTTCTGATCAGTTCTTTCATATTATGAATGACTATATACTTTCCATTTAAAGAGATCATCCCTTCTTCCTGAAGCGCACTAAGCGTGCGAATAGCGGATTCAGTGGTCGTGCTGGCCATTTCGGCTATTTCGGATCTGTTCATTTTTATATTGATTGTTTTGCCATCTATTAAATACCCGAATGTACTGGCCAGTAATAATATGGCTTCAGAAATCCTTTCTTTTACTGTTTTCTGAGTAAAATTTATCAGGTGTTGTTCGGCATTTTTTAAATCACTGGACAATAGTTGTATAATTTCAAAAGATAATGTTGGATTGGATTTAATTGTTTGCAGAAAAATATCTTTGGAAATATGACAAATATAGGAGTCATCCAGTGCTACAGCTGTTGCCTGATATACATCGGCACTTAACAAAGAACGGTATCCCAAAATATCTCCTTCCTTTGACAACCGAACAATTTGTTCTTTACCTTCTTTCCCTAATTTGACAAGTTTTACTTTACCTTTGTACAAACAAAATATTCCATTGGCATGATTTCCCTCTAAAAATATTACTTCTCCCTTTTTGTAATATCGATGGCATTTATTTTCACTTAACAGCTGTTTGTCTGATTCAGGAAGACAGCAAAGCAATCCTTTTCCATTGGAATTTTTACAATGAACACATGTAGGAATATCAATGTCTTTTCTTTTCATATCTAAAAGCATGTTGAATGTCAACTCAGAATATTTGAAAATAATTGAATTTTCTGTAAAGATATTCAATATTATGATATGTATCATGTTTTTAACATCAAAATTGAATATCTTTGTATAGAAATTAGCAATTTTTAATAGTATTGTTTTTTTTAATTTTTATCTCCGAATCGAAATATCATAAATGATGTATAAGTATAATAACTACATAAAATTAGTCATGGTGTGTGGAGTTATTATCTGGTCGGTATATCATTTTCAGGGACATATTAATGAGGCCTCAGTTTATGATAGTGAAGGTAATTTAAAAAGAGAAGGACAAGTCATTAATAATTTAAATCAGGGTCTGTGGACCTGGTACGATAAGAATGGAAAAGTTATTTTGAAAGGACATTTTGTAGATGGAAAACGTGAAGGTGTATGGCAGACATTTGACAGTACCGGTAATCTCGTCATCGAAAGTACTTATAAGAATAATCTGTTGAACGGCGTATTCAAAAGATATACTAACAATGTTTTGGTACATGAAGAACTATATAAGGACGATAGAATTATAAGTATAGCTAAATAATATGTAATGAAATTAATAGATGTAAATTATTTTAAAAAAAGTGAATTTTTTGAAGTAGCCTATAAATATTGGTACAACGACAATCAGCACATCCGTTCTCCTTTTCCTGAATATATTCAGAATCCATTAAAAGAAATAGCTACTGAAAAGTTTTTAAACTGGCTGAATAATATTCACCCTGATGCTGAAAATGAATTTAATGATGAAATTATAGCAGAAAAATTTGAAGAAATTCTCTTTGAGACAGCTCTCAGTATGGTAAGAACCGAAGATGAAAGAATAACAATCCTGTATCCTTTTTTGCCCAGAAAAGGCGACAAAATTAAAGATGATAAAAGTAAGGATAATATAGTTTCAGGCCGTACAATCAAAAAAGACAAAGATAATAGTTATCTGAATCTGAAATGTGAAAATTTGGAGACTAAATCTATATGGGAAACATCAGTATTACTTCCTTCATGATTTCTTAAGTATCAACCCACAAAATATAAAATCTGACATAAGATTTAAATGGTAGCAAGTAAGGTAGGTGATTCTTCATATTAAGATTAGTCTGTTAACTCCTAACAATTAAAAATGCTCTCGCGGAGTTATTCGCTTTCATCTGAATTTGAAAGTCAATAACATTTTCATCGAAATAATTTAAGCAAATATGGTATTTTTTCTGATGATTTTAATTCATTAAAATCATTTTGAAAAATTATTATATTGTATTTTAATAATAATATATCCGAGTAAAATGTATTTTGAAGTGCATATTGTATAATATATTATCATTCAAATAGTTGGGTTATCAATATTATATATGATTTGGAATGTCTTTTTATTAAGAAAATGCATATTTTATGATACAGATCATACTTTAAGGCAAGTTATTAAATGATTTTTACAGCTCAAAACGTATTGTAATGGAAAAGAGAAGTAAAATTATATTAACAAGCAGGGTGTTTTTTGTGATAGTACTGTGTTTTGGTAGTTTATGGATGCAGGCTAAGGACAGAACACTGACCTATAATGAAATTACTGGAAAAGAACTGTTCGAAGGAGTAAAACGCTTTGAAAATTCTGGTCCTTCTTGTATTTCATGTCATTCAGTTGACAATAATCAAGCTGTATTGGGCGGTCTCTTAGCAAAAAATTTAACTGATGTGTATTCCAGAATGGGTGAGGGTATATCTTCCTGGTTGTCAGCACCTCCTTTTCCCGCAATGGCATCTTCTTATCAGAATAATCCATTGACAGATAAAGAAAGAGCTCAAATCCAGGCTTACCTTAAATATGTGAATGAAGTAAAAGAATATAACAAACCAGAAAAAGGTTTTGACTATATGTTGTTAGCAGGGGTTGTTGGGATGTTGATTTTTTTAATACTCATCAATTTTACCTGGTTTATCCGCAAGCGTACAATGGTTAAACAGGCAATCTTTGACCGTCAGGTAAAAGCATCAGATGCAAAATTTTAAAAGTTAAATAAAATTCAAAAAAATATAGATATGAGTTGGATTGAAGATTTAATATCACCAAGTACCAGAAAATGGGAGGAATTCTATAGAAACAGATGGCAGTATGATAAAGTAGTAAGAAGTACACACGGTGTTAACTGTACAGGTGGATGTTCCTGGGCTATTCACGTTAAGGATGGAATTGTTGTCTGGGAAATGCAACAAGTTGATTACCCTCAGTTTAATAAAGAAATTCCACCTTACGAACCACGTGGGTGCCAGCGAGGAATTTCATATTCCTGGTATCTGTACAGCCCTATTCGCGTAAAGTATCCTATTATTAGAGGCGCTTTGTTTGATTTATATAAAGAGGAAAAGCTGAAATGTGGTGGAGACCCTGTTAAGGCCTGGGCAAATCTTCAGTCAGATACCGAAAAGAGAAAAAGATATCAGAGAGCAAGAGGAAAGGGAGGTTTTCGTAGATTGAGATGGGATGAAGTTATCGAAATCATTGCAGCTTCCAATATTTATACTATTCAGAAATATGGTTCAGACAGAATTATCGGATTTGCACCTATTCCTGCTAAAAGTATGCTTAGCTACGCATCGGGTGCCAGATATCTTCAATTGATGGGCGGTGTCAACCTTTCTTTCTATGATTGGTATTGCGATTTACCCAACTCATTTCCGGAAATATGGGGCGAGCAAACGGATGTTTGCGAATCAGCCGACTGGTACAAGTCAAAATTTATCGTTTCTATGGGTGCTAATCTCGGGATGACGCGTACACCTGATATACACTTCTTTTCTGAAGCAAGACACAATGGTACCAAGACAGTAGTAATGTCTCCTGATTTCAGTATGGTAGCCAAACATGCAGATCAGTGGATTCCTGTTCATGCAGGTTCAGACGGTGCATTTTGGATGGCTGTAACACATGTTATTTTACAGGAATACCATGTTAACCGACAGGTACCTTATTTTATGGACTATGTTAAAAAATTCACTGATTGTCCTTTTCTGGTTCGCATAGAAAGTGATGGGGATATTTATACACCTGGAAGAATGATTCGTGCCAATGAAGTATCAAAATATGAACATATTGATAACGGAGAATGGAAATTTTTAAATTATGATTCAGGAACAGGTGAACTAGTTTGTCCGATGGGCACAATGGGGTACAGATGGCAGGATAAAAAAGGACAATGGAATCTTTTTCATAATGATGGAGAAACGGGTAAGGATTATGATCCGGAACTCTCATTCCTTTCCAATCATGATGAAGTCATGCAAATAGAATTTACAGAGTATGGATTGGACAATAAAGTGTTTCGTGGTGTTCCAGTAAGGTATATAACAACAAACGATAACCAAAAAGTTGCTGTTGCTACTATTTATGATTTGACTATGGCACAGTACGGTATAAGTAGGGGATTGGCTGGTGAATATCCATCATCCTACGACGATGAAAAAGCTGCTTATACTCCTGCATGGCAGGAAATATTCACCGGAATTGGAAGGAAAGAAGTTATACAATTGGCCAGAGAATGGGCCAGTACGGCTGAAACTACTGAAGGAGCATGTATGGTTATTGTAGGTGCCGGTATTAATCACTGGTTTCATGGTAATCTGATGTATCGTGCCGCAATTATGGCTCAAATGCTCACAGGATGTAATGGCAAAAATGGTGGAGGAATGAACCACTATGTTGGTCAGGAAAAACTGGCTCCAATGGATTCATGGTCTACAATAATGAGTTCCAAAGACTGGGAGACAGCACCCCGACTGCAACAAGGACCAATATGGCATTATATCAACTCATGCCAGTGGCGTTATGATGGTAACCAAAAATACTATAATTCGTCGCCGGATAATAAGATATCCAACATGCATTCAGCCGATTGGGTTGTAATGTCTGTACGAAATGGATGGATGCCGTACTATCCTCAGTATAATAAACACAATTTTGACATTGTTCAGGATGCTAAAAATGCCGGAGCTACAACAGAAGATGAGATGAGAAATTATATTGTTTCTCAATTAAAATCCGGTACATTGAAACATGCAGTCGTCGATCCTGATGAAGAAATTAACTTCCCTCGTGTTTGGTTTATATGGAAAGGTAATGCAATCGGTACTTCTGCGAAGGGTCATGAGTATTTTCTGGATCACTATTTAGGAACACATTCCAATAAGATAGCGGATGAAGTGGCAGGTGATATAGTTAAGGATATTAATTATAAAGGTAATGAAGCTCCTAAGGGTAAAATGGATTTGATTATAGATATCAATTTCAGAATGGATACTTCAGCTTTATATTCGGATATTGTTCTGCCCACTGCATCATGGTATGAAAAGGCAGATATCAATTCTACGGATATGCATTCATTTATACATCCGTTATCAGAAGCAATTCCTCCCGTCTGGGAGTCAAAAACAGATTGGCAAATATTTGAGGAACTTGCTAAAAAAGTACAGGATATGGCCAAAACATATTTACCTGCACCTGTTATGGATGTGGTCAATCTGCCATTGTCTCATGATTCTAATGATGAAATAACTCAACCCCGGATGCTGGACTGGAGTAAGGGTGAATGTGAGCCTGTACCAGGGAAAACCATGCATAAGATTGTTTTCAAGGAAAGAGACTATACCAAAATTTATGATAAATTCATAACCTTGGGCAGAGGTGTAGCCAAAAATGGATTAGGTGCTCACGGCAATCATTACAAATGTGAGGATGTGTATGAGGAAATGATAAACAATAAGGAACATGTAATCAGGCTGAGTGATGGCAATGAATATCCATCCCTGAAGGAAGATGTTGAAGCAATTGATGCTATTTTGAAATTATCTACACTGACAAATGGTAAGTTGACAAAGCGGGCATATGAGAATATTTCCAGGGTTATTGGAAATGAGAAAATTGCAAAATTGGGAGATGGATATGAACAGGTTTCCATAGAATACAGGGATTTGCAGGCACAACCGAAAAGGTACAATTCTTCACCGCTTTGGTCAGGATTGATGCATGAAGGAAGAACCTATGCTGCTTATACTTACAATGTTGATATGTTTGTACCATGGCGTACATTGACCGGAAGACAGCATTTTTATCTTGATCATGACGCTTATATTGCATTTGGCGAGCATTTATCAACTTTTAAACCTTCACCTACACCTGAAGTTTATGGTGATTTGAGAAAAACAATTAATGATGGAAATGCTAAAATGCTCAATTGCCTGACACCGCATGGTAAATGGCATATTCACTCGACTTATGGTGACACACTGAGAATGTTGACGCTTTCCAGAGGCAATGAACCTTGTTGGATGAGCGAAGAGGATGCAGCAGAATTGGGAATTCAGGATAATGACCATGTAGAAGTATACAACGATCATGGTGTATATGTGGCACGTGCTTGTGTGAGTTCACGTATCCCTAAGGGGGTTTGTATAGTATATCATGCTGTAGAACGTACTTACAATATTCCTAAATCTCAGACTTTCAGGGGTAAGAATGGTGAGCCAAGAAGAGGAGGAATGAATAATTCATTTACCAGGGTTCACCTTAAACCCAACCTGATGTGCGGCGGATACGGACAGTTTACTTTCCATTTCAATTATTGGGGACCGGTTGGAGTAAACAGGGATACACATGTTTTGGTGCGTAAGATGCACATAGTAGAATATTAACAGAATTTACAATTAAATAAAATCTTTACAATGAATGTAAGAGCACAAATATCAATGGTTTTTCATCTGGATAAGTGTATCGGATGTCATACTTGTTCGGTTGCATGCAAAAATGTATGGACAGACAGGAGAGGTGCAGAATACATGTGGTGGAATAATGTTGAAACCAAACCAGGAACAGGATATCCAACAAAATGGGAAGACCAGGAAACATATAAAGGTGGTTGGGAGAAGAATGGAGATACCGTCTCTTTAAAAGGTGCCGGTAGGTTGAAAGGATTAAAAAATATTTTCCATAACCCCAATATGCCTTCTTTGGAAGATTATTATCATCCCTGGGCATATAAATACGGTGATTTGTTTACAGCTCCTGAAGGAGATGATCAGCCTATAGGGCGTGCAGTTTCACTCATTACAGGTGAGCCAATAGACATTAAGTCCGGCCCAAACTGGGATGATGATCTCAGTGGGACACCTGATTATGCCAGAAAAGATGTCAATTTTAAAGACCTGGATAAACAGGATCAGGAAACAATGTTCCAACTCGAACAAATGACAATGATGTATCTGCCCAGAATATGTAACCATTGTCTGAATCCGGCTTGTGTAGCTTCCTGTCCATCCGGTGCTATATATAAGAGAGGTGAAGATGGAGTAGTATTAATAAATCAGGAAAGGTGCAGAGCATGGAGAATGTGTGTCACTGCTTGTCCATACAAGAAAAGTTATTACAACTGGCACACCGGCAAATCTGAAAAGTGTATATTATGTTACCCCAGATTGGAGTCCGGACAACCTCCAGCTTGTTTTCATTCGTGTGTAGGGCGTATCAGATATCTGGGAGTAATGCTCTATGATGCGGACAAAATAGTAGAAGTAGCATCTGCTAACGACGATAAACTCATAGAAAGTCAATTGGATATTTACCTGGATCCTAATGATCCGGAAGTAATCGAAGCAGCGAGAAAAAACGGTGTACATGACTCTACTATTATTGCGGCACAAAAATCTCCGGTTTACAAATTTGTCAAGGAATGGGGAATAGCTTTACCGCTTCATCCTGAATTCCGTACATTACCTAACCTTTTTTATGTACCGCCTATGTTGCCAGCCATGGCACAGGTCGATGAAAAGGGATTATATGCAACCAAGTCCGATGAAATGTTTCCTGGAATAGATCACAACAGGTTACCTATGAAGTATTTGGCCTCCTTGTTTTCAAACGGTGATACAACAAAAATTGCAGCAATTTATGAAAAACTATTAAGTGTTAAACTGCATAGAAGAAGTGTAACAGTCGGAGATGTGGCTGAAGAAACGCTTTCAAAATTATTGGAACGTTCTCAGGTTAAACCTGATGTGGCAGATGCTATTTTCAGACTTACTTCATTGGCAACTTTTGAAGAAAGGTTTGTAATACCACCGGCACACAGAGAAGAATCAATTGAAATGCTTGAAGCTACTGCTGATGCCAAGGGTGAGACTGGATTTGGCTTCAAATTAAAACCAGGAAGAGGCTTGTAGTACAAATTAATATTATGAGATATGAAAGACAGAATTCATTATAATCATCTGGCCAATTTATTCAGATATCCGGATGAATCATACAGGGAAAATGTACAATGTTGTGTAGAATTACTGAAATTATACTATCCTGAGGCTTATACTGAAATTTTTCCTTTTCATAAGTATATTAATGAAAATGATATTTATGATATAGAAGAGGTTTTTGTAAAAACTTTCCATATTCAGGCGATTTGTTTTCTTGATTTGGGTTACGTACTTTTTGCTGAGGATTATAAAAGAGGAGATTTTTTAGTCAAGGTTAAAAATGAACAACGCAAGGTTAACAATGATTGTGGAGAAGAACTGGCAGATAATTTACCTAACATTTTGACACTTATGGTTTTACTTGAAGATGAAGAATTTTTATCTGAATTTGCAGTCAGAATCGTAAAACCTGCAATTGAAAAAATGCTGGAAGAATTTGATGCTTCAAGAATGGAACTCAGAGACAGTGTACTGAAAAGAAAGCATAAAGTTCTTATTCAGCAGGATTTAAAAAATAAAAATATCTTTCAGTACGCATTACAGGCATTGTACAGTGTAATAAAGAAAGATTTTGTCTGTATCGAATATAACGACCCTGCATTTATTCCTTTGGTAGGTGGAAATTTTTTAAAAAGTTGTAATAGTGGATGTTCTACAACAGCTCAGTTACTTAAAAATAATTAATATGAATCCGTTACAAAATACAGTTATTGACAAATATCAAAAAGTATTTGGTACTATTTTCAATCGTACACCAACAACTTTTATATTTCTGATATGCATACTGTTCATTCCCATTTCAGGTAATACAGAATCCGGTGAAAAGATATTCAAGGATTTATGTGCTATTTGCCATTCTACTTCAGATAATGTTGTGATGGGGCCAGGACTTAAAGGTATCAGTGACAGAAGATCCGAAGAGTGGCTGATCAAATGGATTAAAAATTCACAGGAATTGATTGATGCGAAAGATCAGTACGCTCTGGATATGTTTGAAAAGTATAAAAAGATTCCTATGCCACCATTTCCACAATTATCAGATGAGGATATAAAAAATGTAATCAAATATATTAATGAAAGCCCGTCAATTGCTACTGTTGCTGCTGCTGCACCTGAAAAACCAGTAGTTTCAATTAGCGAAGGAGCAAATTCAGGACATAACTCAATTTTAATGTATATTATCATAGGATGTTGTGCAGTATTGGGTGCTTCATGGATGTATTATGGGAAAAGATTGAAAAAGCAACTCAATGAAATAGGATATTATTCTGACCCTCATAGTATTCCAAATTATACACTTTATTTCTTAATTTACTTATTAGTTGCAGCTGGTATTGTATATTTTTTAACTGGTATACTGGCCAAGAAATCAGGAATGATAGATACATTGATGTTTATAGTTTTGCCTTACCTGTCATTGGTTGTTTTATTGATTGGTAGCATTTACCGGTATAGAAACAGAGGATTTCAGGTTTCATCATTGTCGTCACAGTTTTTAGAAGGCAGGAAATTGTTTTGGGGTAGCTTACCGTTTCACTGGGGACTTCTTTTTCTTTTTTTTGGTCATTTGATATCCTTTATATTTCCTGAGACAGTATTGGCTTGGAACGGTAACCCAGTGAGATTATTGATCCTTGAATTTTCTTCTTTTGCATTTGGGTTGTTGGTATTGGTTGGATTATTATTATTGGTTAAGAGAAGATTAAGTGAAAAAAAATTACTCGTTGTAGCGAATAAAATGGATCTGGTTGTTTATACCGTTTTAATTGTACAGGTTCTTTCCGGATTAGGTGTTGCTTTCTTTGTCAGATGGGGTTCTTCATGGTTTTCAAGTGTTTTGACACCTTATTTGAGATCAATATTTTCTTTTAAACCTGAAATCAATGCAATGGTTGAAATGCCATGGCTGGTTCAAATTCATGTAATTTCAGCATTTGCAATAATTGGTATTATTCCTTTTACGCGCTTCGTACATTTTTTGGTTGCTCCGCTTGATTATGCGTGGAGGAAATACCAACTCGTTATCTGGAATTGGAATCCAAAAGTGATCAGAATGTCGCGTAAATATAATTTTGGTAAAAAACCTAGGAATCATTGATATAGTCGGAAAAAAAATGTATTGTATGGATATCATCGTATTTCAAGTGTTTTTTATAAGTATTATTGTGCGCATGGTTCCGTATTGCCACCAGCTGTTTCATATATTTTTATACAGCCTTTAATATATTATCTGTAAAGTTTTTCTTATCAGGTATTTATAAATTGTTCTTTTTTAATATTTTATGCTTTTAATAATAAAATAATGAGAAAGATTCGATATTTTTTTTGTAAAAATTACCTCCATTATAATATTAAGCGTTATCTTTGTGCTCCAATTTAGAAATGATAAATTTTTACTAAAATGAATTTGATAGATTACGTTCACGAACAAGTAACACTTAAGAGAGATCTTCCTTCTTTCAGACCAGGAGATAATATCGCTGTTAATTATAAAATTATTGAAGGAACAAAGGAAAGAATTCAGGTCTTTCGCGGAGATGTTATTCAGATAAACGGTGATGGTGCTACCAAAACATTTACTGTCAGAAAAATATCAAATGGCGTAGGTGTAGAAAGAATATTCCCTTTCGTTTCACCGGCAATAGCAGGTATAGAAGTATTGAAAAGAGGAAAAGTCAGAAGAGCTAAGATATACTATCTTAGAGGCTTGACAGGTAAAAAAGCAAAGATTAAGGAAAGGAGATACGTAGCAGTTAAATAATTATAGCTTCTATTACGTTTTATTAAGGGAGACGATTCAGGTATCGGTCTCCCTTTTTGCATTATGATTAATTTCTTATAAGCGCACCTGAATCACATTTTCAAATTTTGAGCCTTGATTTTAGTTATGCACACTTTTTTAGCAGATTATAAAATTAGATTGTAAGTTTGCTTATATTTGCACTGATTATTTTATATAACTCTAAAATTTAAATAAAATGGGACACGGATTATTGGCAGGAAAAAGAGGTATTATTTTTGGTGCATTGGATAGCAGATCTATCGCATGGAAGGTAGCAGAACGCAGCGTTGAAGAAGGTGCTTCTATAGTATTGACCAATGCCCCGGTTGCAATGCGATTAGGTGAAATCAATGAATTGTCAACCAAATTGAATGCACCCGTTATTCCTGCCGATGCTACCAGCCTTGAAGATCTTGAACAATTGTTTAGACAATCTATGGAAGCTTTGGGTGGTAAGATTGACTTTGTACTTCATGCAATCGGCATGTCCGTTAATATACGAAAGAAAAAGGAATATACTGACTTGAATTATGAGTGGATGAAAACGACTTTGGATGTTTCAGCACTGTCGTTTCATAAAACCATGCAGGTGGCATATAATATGGATGCTATGCAGGAGCACGGTTCTATAGTTGCCCTGACATATATAGCTGCTCAGAGAACCTTCCCGGATTACAGTGAAATGGCAGAATCCAAGGCACTACTTGAAAGTATAGCCCGCAGTTTTGGGTATCATTATGCCAAAAAAGCTAAGGTAAGGGTGAATACAGTTTCTCAGTCACCGACCGTTACCACAGCCGGTTCAGGAGTAAAAGGATTTACTGATTTTTTCGGTTATGCTGATAAAATGTCACCTTTGGGCAATGCTAGTGCGGATGCCTGTGCTGACTATTGTGTTACACTTTTTTCCGATTTGACCAGAATGGTGACCATGCAGAATCTCTATCATGACGGCGGATTTTCTTCTATGGGAATGGCACCTGAGATTCTTGAGGAATAATTCTTAATAGCTGCACTCACAGTTATAGCTTTACTGAATTGTTTTTTTTTGAAAGTCTGTATGTCAACTGACATAACGGGCACTACCTGTGGTTATACCTATACCGCCCATCACGATAATTGTTGTGATATCCGTAACCTTGAACCAAAGTGGAAAATGATTTTCAAACAGGTACATGATAATGATGTATATAAGTATGCATACAGCTACCAGGCCTGTCTTTACACGATGACTACCGGCAACCAGACTGCTTATAAGACCGGCTGAAAATGCCGCAACACCGTGACTGATAGCTATAATTATAAATATGCGATTGGGTAGATTGGACATCCAGGCAGCTACTTCCTTCTTATTATTGAAATTCATGCTGGCCGGCCATGGAAACAATCCTTCCCGTATCATTTGAGCCATTACTACTATCAAACCTGCTGCTGCTAAAGCTGTAAAAATTCCGAATATTTGCTTCACTCTAAATACTGTTTGGGGATATCAGAACGACAAAAATACGTATTAATATCTTAAATCAGTAACAATTAATTAAACTTTAAGTTAATAAATCGGTGATGGACAATCATATTAATGTGTACCCGATGTAACCTTAAGCTATGGTTATTGCTATATATAGCAGAATGTTGACATATATTTTGAATTTATTTTCCAAATACACTCTTAAGAAGTTCAGTAGTACGTTGGCTGGCATCGTTTCGTATACCTTTTTCCTTTACAGCTATGAGTCCGAATAACCCATCCAAAGCCTTATTATTGACGTGGTCATCCAGTTCTGGATTTAATTTTTTGACTAATGGAATCTTATTGTAGGCATGGACTACTGACTTCCAGTAGGTACGGGCATTTACCTCATCCAGACTGCTTTGGATTACTGGTAAAAACGTATCATACAGTGGCTTACGTGAAGTTGTTTGTAGATAGATTGTCGCTGCGTCATCAGGGCCACTGAGTATTTGTTTGGCATCCTTGAATGACATTTTTTGAATAGCATCAACGAATATGGGAGTGGCTTTTTTAGCTGCTATTTCGGCTGCCTGATTCATTTGATGTATCAACTTGGTTTCAACATCCTCAAATCCGGGAACACGTTTTACCTTGTCTATTATTAGTTGGGCATCTTTTGGTATGAGTATCTTATAAGAACTCTCCAGGTAACCGTTTTTAGCAGAAAGTTGGTCAACTGCGGTTGAAATGCCATGATTAAGGGCTTCCTTTAATCCTGCACTTACCTTACTCTCTTCACCTGACAGGACAGCAGCAGAGTTTTTAGCCTTATTGAGCAAGTCTTTAATTTGTGCCTTGCTACTATCCGCAACAAACATAATTAATACGCATACAATCCATATTCTATTTGTCATATATCATTAATTTATATAGCATTATCAACTACATAATGGTTAATAATGTTTCATTCCAATAGTTAATCATTTTATAAATTTCAATCTGAGACTTTATATGATTTCACTTATCACCTGAAATTATATTCAAATACTGATGAATTATGAAAGGTACAGAACAACATGCATATGTTTTTTTACTATATTTGCACAAATTTTTGAATAACGCTTAATGACAGCGATAATTTATTGAACGTAATCTGCGTTTAATATGCGGTATGAGCTGAAATTCGTTTTATTTATTTCATTAATATTTTTTATATTATGTCCAGAGAAGTAAAATTGGGTATCCTCACTTTAGTGGTTTTAATTGCAATGATTTGGGGATATACATTTTTAAAGGGCAGAAATTTACTTTCACCGGCTACAGAATTGATAACAACCTATAGTGATGTTACCGATCTGAATGTTTCATCTCCAGTGATGGTCAATGGCTTTAAAGTAGGTACAGTTACAAAAATCAAACTGAATCCGACAGATGTTAAGAAAATGGATGTTTATTATCTGATTGATAATGAATATGCTATACCGAAAAGTACAATAGCCAATTTAAAAAGTCTGGGTTTTGTTAGTGGCAAGGGTATCTTCCTCGAATTCGAAAAACCATGTTCGGGTAGTGACTGTGCCAAAACAGGTGATAAGCTGGAAGGTAAGACAATTGGCCTTTTGGGAGCGATGTTTGGCGAAGATGAAATCTCCAACTACAGTACCGAGTTGACAACATCCGTAAGGTCTATTATAGCCAATATAGGTAAACAAGGAGAGCCCGGATCCATAAATGAAACGGTCAGACAACTGGAAATTATATCTAAAAATATGGCTGCCATTTCTGTTTCCACGAACCAACTGATGCAGCATTCTTCACAGAATCTTGAAAAAACGATAGACAATATCACACAGATAACGGGGGCACTCGCTAACAGCAATCAAAAACTGGAAGGAATAATAGCCAATGTTAATAAGGTAACCGGTGATCTGGCAAAGGCTGACCTGAATGCTACTGTGTCCAAAGCCAATGAAACATTGAGTAGCTCCAGAAATGCTATTGAAGAATTAAAATCAACGCTCAGCTCCACATCATCTACACTTAAAAACCTTAGCAGTGTGCTGACTAAAATGGACTCAGGTGATGGATCTATGGGTAAGCTGATGAACGATAAAAAGTTGTACAATAATCTTGAAGCTGCTACACGCAATCTGAATTTATTATTGCAGGATTTGCGATTGAATCCGAAGCGCTACGCACATTTCTCAGTTTTCGGCAAAAAACAGGAAGCATATGTACTGCCTGAAGAAGACCCTGCTGTAGATAAATAACTTGTTCAATCGATATTACAGGCTATCATTCTTCAGGGTGCTTATTAATATTGTCATCCATAGTTTCGGCTTTAATTGTAATCTGTTCAAAATGCGCACCAACATCAACTCGGGGTTAACATCACATTGAGAATAAGGTAATAAGGTTATTGCACGTGTTATGGATGTTTGGAGCTACTAAGGTAATAAGGTTTCTGGGCGTGTTATGGATGTTTGGAGCTACTAAGGTAATAAGGTTATTGCACGTGTTATGGATGCTTGGAGCTACTAAGGTAATAAGGTTGTTTATGTGTGTTATGGATGAATAAACTACTACTTCTTCATAATATAGTACGAACCTTATTACCTTAGTAGTAGCCGTATCAATAACTATATTTTATAAATCAAACCTTATTATATTATTACCTTCTATATTGATATTCAGTTTATTATAATGTTACAATGACAATTCTGATGTTTGAGGTATCTAATGGATTTGGCATCGTTCAGGATATTATGTTTTATTTATCATACTATTACGGCTATGTAATTTCAGTATAAAAACAGTAAAATTGATTACATTTGTGTTTCTTTAATAACCTGAATCAATCAAGTAATTATATTGGCAAAAAAGACAAAAAATCAGGATGAGGATAGTGTCAGAGTCACACCTTTGATGGCGCAGTACAATCATCTGAAGGCAAAACACCCGGATGCTATACTTCTGTATAGGGTTGGTGATTTCTATGAGACATTCGGTGAAGATGCCATAAAGGTATCGGGCATATTGGGGATCATTCTTACCAAACGCAATAATGGTGGTGTCGATGCCGAGTTGGCAGGATTTCCATACCATTCACTCGATGTCTATTTGCCTAAGCTCGTCAGGGCTGGCTTTCGTGTAGCCATCTGTGAGCAGCTTGAGAAGCCGAATAAGGAAAAGAAAATCGTAGAACGAGGCGTTACAGATGTAATTACTCCAGGCATTACCTTTGATGATTCCATACTCGACCGCAAAGCCAATAACTACCTTGCTTCCATTCATTTTACTTCCAAAGGTGAATATGGTTTGGCTTTACTGGATATCACAACCGGCGAGTTCCTTACAGCCGAAGGAAGCAAGGATCAGATTGAAAAACTCATTGATAATTATGCTCCATCGGAAATAATTTTTGCAAAATCGTGGACTAATGACTATAACCGTATTTTCGGAGATCGGTACTACTATTACAGTATGGAAGACTGGATATTCTTGCCGGACTATACCAGAGAAAAACTGCTCGATAAATTTGAAGTCGCCAATCTGAAAGGTTTTGGTATAGAAGAAATGCCATTGGCACAGATTGCTGCAGGTGCAGTACTGCATTATTTATCATCTACCTACAATAACAAAACCGGGCACATCTCCGGTATTACAAGAATCCATTCCGAACACTTCGTGTGGTTGGACAGATTCACTGTCAATAATCTGGAACTGGTAAGAAGTACCCACGACTCAGGCGCTTCACTATTGAACATACTCGACAAAACCGTGACACCGATGGGTGCACGCCTGCTCCGGCACTGGATCATACAACCATTGCTTTCTATAGAGCGGATTCAGACACGGTTGGATATGGTGGCGTACTTAGTTGAAAAATATCCCGATCACGATTCGCTAATTGATTTATTAAAACAGATAGGAGATATAGAACGTATCGCTTCCAAACTTGCCATCGAAAAAATTTCGCCACGCGAATTACTTCAACTCAAAAAAAGTCTTGGTTTGTTGCCCGATATCCGATTGATACTGGACGAAAGCGGTCAGCAATCGCTCATGTATTTATCTGAAAAGATCCAGCTTTGTACTGGTCTGAAAGATGAAATAGCAAAATATATCACTGATGAACCACCTTCCATGTTGTCCAAGGGCAATGTCATCAGAGATGGATGCAACAGTGAGTTGGACGATCTGCGCAATGTCATCCGCAACAGTAAGGAATTGCTTCTTGCAATCCAGCAAAAGGAAAGTGAAAACACAGGTATTCCAAGCCTGAAAATCGGCTTCAATAATGTTTTTGGCTACTATCTTGAAGTGACCAACAAGTATAAGGACCACGACAAAATACCGGAAACCTGGATCAGAAAACAAACATTGGCGAATGCAGAACGATATGTGTCTGAAGAACTGAAAGTACTGGAATCCAAAATTCTGACGGCCGAAGATAAAATAGCAGAACTGGAGGAACAGTTATACAGGGAACTGATCGTAAAAGCAACCGGATTTTTGGATTCTTTAATGCAGAATGCCCGCGTATTGGCACAATTGGACTGTGTATCTTCCTTCGCAACCGTAGCCGGAAAATATAATTATTGCAAACCTTTTATAAGCGATTCGTTAGAGATTGAGATAGTTGAAGGACGTCATCCTGTTATCGAACGCAATCTCAGGACAGATCAGGCTTATGTGCCCAATGATGTTTACCTTTCCAATGATGATACGCAGATTATGATGATTACAGGACCCAACATGTCCGGTAAGTCAGCCGTACTGAGACAGACGGCACTGATCGTACTTATGGCACAAATGGGTTCCTTTGTTCCGGCAACAAAAGCAAAGATTGGAATCGTGGACAAGGTATTTACCAGGGTAGGAGCGAGCGACAATATCAGTAGCGGCGAATCGACCTTTATGCTTGAGATGAATGAAACGGCAAGTATCATGAACAATATCTCTCAAAGAAGCCTTATTCTCCTGGACGAAATCGGCAGAGGAACATCTACCTATGATGGCATATCCATAGCATGGTCACTGGCAGAATTCCTGCACAACGGTAAGGTCAGACCCAAAACCCTGTTCGCTACACACTACCATGAATTGAACGAACTGGCTGAAAAGTATCCGCGTATTAAAAACTACAATGTCTCAACAAAACAGATTGGAAGTAAAGTGATTTTTTTGAGAAAACTCGTTGAAGGCGGATGCGAACACAGTTTCGGTATTCATGTAGCCGCTATGGCAGGTATGCCAAGAGAGATTATTAACAGGGCAATGGAAATCCTTGAGGATCTCGAAAAAAAATCAATAGAAGGTGATCATAACGAAGGTACCAACAAAAAATCAGTGAAGAACATCGTACCCAATAATTATCAGCTGAATCTGTTTGAAGCTGCCGATCCGGTAGGTACGGAATTGAAGGATAGAATTACTGAATTGGATATCAACGGTATGACTCCGGTAGAATGTATGCTGAAGCTG
The DNA here is from genome assembly GCA_020850225.1 of Saprospiraceae bacterium. Lineage (GTDB taxonomy): Bacteria > Bacteroidota > Bacteroidia > Chitinophagales > Saprospiraceae > OLB9. The sequence continues at coordinate 55,088 of JADZFD010000032.1, forward strand.
GTTGAACTGAAGAAAATATTGGATTAGTAAAAATATGCAGGTGCATTCAGTGTTTTCGAAGTGCTGATTTGTTTCAGTCTCCGGATTTGTCCGGTATAATAAAGAAAATTTAGCTATGTTTTGGCGGTATTTTTACCCATTTATACAAAGAAAGCGACAAAACCTCCAACGAGGACACGCTTTGTATTTTATTTTTTATTAAAATATTGCCCAAAATGGTAACTTTATTATTTTTTTGAGTCTTTATATTAAGTAATTTGTGTGTTCTAAATAATGCTGTATGAAAAATAAAATAATATTATTGGGTATTGCTCTTCTTGCATTACTCAATTCTTGTTCAAGAAATCCCGTAACAGGTAAAAAAGAATTGTCTTTTATGTCTGAAAGTCAGGAACTGTCTTTGGGAAAGCAGTCCGATCCGGCTATTGTAGCTCAGTATGGATTGTATGAAAATGCAGCGCTGCAATCCTTTATCAATGACAAAGGCAAGCAAATGGGAGCCATATCGCACAGACCCAATCTGGCCTATGAATTTAAAATACTGGATTCGCCGATTGTCAATGCCTTCGCTGTTCCCGGCGGTTATGTATATTTTACGAGGGGTATCATGGGCTTCTTTAATAATGAGGCAGAATTTGCAGGAGTACTTGGCCATGAAATCGGTCATATAGCTGCCAAACATGGAGCGCGTCAACAAAGAGACCAGATTCTGGGACAGGTTTTGCTGATGGGAGGCATCATTTTTTCTGAAAAATTCAGACAATTTGCTGATGTGGCTCAGCAGGGTGTCGGGCTTTTGTTTTTGAAAAACAGCAGAGATCATGAAACCGAATCAGATAAACTCGGAGTAGAATACAGCACCAAAATCGGATATGATGCCCGGGAAATGTCCGGATTTTTCAATACACTTAAGAAGTTGGGCGGCGATGATGGTGCAATTCCCACATTTCTCTCTACACACCCGGATCCGGGAGATCGTTTTAACAAAACTGGTCAATGGGCTGCCGAAATACAGAAAAATATGGACGTGTCCAAACTCAAAGTCAACAGAAACGAGTATCTCAGGCGTATAGACGGCATTATCTACGGTGAAGACCCCAAGCAGGGATATGTCGAAAACGGTGTTTTTTATCATCCTGAATTGAAATTTCAGTTTAAAGTACCTGACACCTGGAAATTGGTCAATACACCTGCGCAGGTACAGATGGCACCTGCTGACGGTAAGGCTATGATGCTGTTCGGAATGGCACCAGGCAATAATCTGCAGGCGGCCAAAAACGAAGTAATCAAGCAGTACGGGCTTAGTGTACTCGAATCTACCAATGTGAATGTGAATGGATTGCCGGCGATAGCTCTTTTATCGGATGTGGTACAAGACAACAGTGCGGGCAGTCAGACAGAAGCCATCAAGGTATTAACATATCTTATAGAATATAATCAGATGATATATGTGTTTCATGGCGTAAGTTCCAGGACGGATTTCAATACGTATTTCGGACAGTTTCAGACTACCATGAAAACCTTCAAATCCCTGTCAGACGCTTCTAAAATCAATAAGAAACCTACGACCATTAAAATAGTGGAAGTACCGTCGTCAATGTCACTGCAGCAATTGTTCAATCAATTTAAAATGCCTGCAGCCAGACATAAGGAACTGGCATTGCTCAATAGTATGGAACTGAATACCCAGCTTGCCAAAGGTACTCTGGTCAAGGTGTTTGGTGGGGAGTATTGAGACAAAAGCAGTGAAGCACTTGTAAATAGGTTTATAATATGCTGTTCCTCTATCTGAACCTAAAGATTGGGATATAGAAAAATATTATCCGAAAAAAATTGACGATAATCGATTTGACTTTACTTACATGATATGTTTTCCACTATTTCCAAACCATATCCTATCAGCCCGACTCTTTTTTTTGAGCTGTTGGTTATGAGTCTGATTTTGGATATGCCGAGTTCTTTCAATATCTGAGCTCCTGTACCGAAATCCCGTTGTTCTTCATGAGCATTATGAACCTGAATGTCATTCCCCAGTTGCTTCAGTTTATGCAGTATGGACTCCGTTTTTTCACCATGTCGCATAAATAACAATACACCGCGTTTTTCACGGGCAATCATTTTCAGAGATTCGGTAAGTTGATCTGCGTAGTCATCAAAGAGCAGTCCTAAAATATCACCTGTTTCTGTATCAGAATGTACCCTGACCATAATCGGGTCATCACTATGCGTGTTGCCCATTGTGAACGCCAGGTGAATATCATTCGTCGTTACTTGCCTGAAGGCTTTTACGTGAAATTGTCCGTATTGTGTATCGAGTTGGGTTTCAAATTCATTGGCTACAAGTCTTTCTGTCTGCATTCTGTATGCTACAAGGTCTTTGATAGTAATGATTTTAACATCTAATTGCCTGGCAAGTGCAGCAAGTTGTGGCAGCCTTGCCATTGTTCCATCTTCATTGAGTATTTCTACCAAAACACCTGCAGGATAGCAACCGGCTAATCTGGCCAGATCGACAGCGGCTTCGGTATGACCTGTCCTCCTGAGTACGCCACCATCCTTTGCTATTAATGGAAAGATATGCCCAGGACGTGCAAAATCATCCGCATGGGTAGCAGGATTAACAATGGCTTTGATTCCGGTTGCCCTGTCATAGGCGGATATGCCGGTAGTACAACCCTGGCCGATCAGATCGATGGATACTGTAAAAGCTGTATTGTGCATAGCTGTATTGGATTTAACCATAAGATCGAGATCCAGCTCTTTGGCACGTTCGGCAAGTATCGGAGTGCATATTAACCCACGGCCGTAGGTAGCCATAAAATTTATCAGTTCCGGGGTGATCTTTTCTGCTGCACATATAAAATCACCTTCATTTTCTCTGTCCTCATCATCGACGACTATAACTAACTTCCCGTTTCGTATATCTTCAAGGGCTTCCTGTATGGTGTTAAGATGAATTTCGGAATCGGTTAATGTATGAACTGACATAGTAGAGGTATCTGATATTTATGCAAAAGTACGATAAAAAAATACGAATTCTTCCGGATTAGTGGATTAATAAAAAATTCATTCAATTAACATTTGAATACAGATAAAGTTGAAAGGTAATACCAGTTTGTAGTCAATGCATATTCTAATGCATTGAATATGCTTTTTTTATTGTGGAAGTTCGAAAATCATGCAGAAACTTTTTTGGCATTTGATTACTGTTGATATTGTAATGAGATAGATGGAGAATTTCCTAAAATGTGGTTGGTACCTAAGGCCGTAGCGATGCTGTAATGGTCAGAAAAATGAAGTTGTAAGCCAAAATGAAAGGACGAAAGGGTAGTGTTGACGCCGGTCATTAGTGTCAGGGTTTTTATGGGTATATAACTTATTCCAAACCTGAGTTCCATATCCTGATCTATGGATTTATCAACTTCAGCAAGTAGAAAAACCTTATTTGATGGAGAATATTTGAGGCCTGTCCTGAATCTTGCAGATATTTTATCAATGTCATTGATTTTTACATGAACCGGACTAAATATGTGGGCACCAACAGTAATTTGCTTGTTGATATGGGCAATCATTCCTGTCTCAAATGAAAATACATTTTTGCTACCTATATTGTCTATATTATACCTCAATAAGTCAAATTGGCCTCCGATAGATATGTTTCCGGATAACCTTCTGGCATAGGCGAACCCAATCTTTTGTTCATTGTACTGGTCAAATCCAAAACTGGATGCAACCAATCCTACCGTACCAAATCGGAAGGATTTTATTGCAGCGAGCGAAACCTGAGTCAGTTCCGACAGGTTGAATCTCCGTTCTGCACTTATATCAAATGCCATATCGTGGACAGAAGTCATTCCTGCCTGATTCAGGTAGATAGAGGCAGCTCCTGTATGCGCTACGCCTGCACGTGCCATTCCCAACCAATTGGCTCCTCCTGATGATGAAAAACCAGTCTGGGCATTTATATTTGAAAATATAATGAGAATCAAAATAACTGGTAAATAAAACCTGATATGTACAAATCCTGATATCATGGTCTAAAAATACACACTGTCAGTGATATGAACAAATATTTTTACAATCAGAGCGGAATATTATTGAAAATTCAGTAAAATATGGAAAATGACGTGGTATTAACTTCAAGGTTATGTTTGCAATTTGCCTCTTAGTCCCAATTCGATAACCTGCATATTTTGAATTTTGGTTTCGTGTATTTCAAATTTTACCATCGTTCTGAAATGGTGAAAACCATGAATTCCGTAAGCACCTGGATTTATATGGAGTAATGCATGGACTTTGTCAGGTACAATCTTGCATATATGCGAATGCCCGCATATATAGATATTGGGTTTTTCAGATTCAATTACCTGATGAACACGGGCTGAATATTTTCCGGGATACCCGCCGATATGGGTCATAAATATCTTCAGTCCTTCACATGTAAATATTGCATTCAAAGGAAAAACAGACCGGACATCAGCATCATCAATATTGCCGTAAACAGCCCTGAATGTGGTAATATGACGGTACTTGTCAATAGAATCCAGTGAGCCGATATCTCCTGCATGCCATATTTCATCAGCATCCAGCAGATGTTGCTCAACAGCATCGCAGTAATAGCCGTGATTATCTGAAATGACGGCTATCCTTTTCATGATTGAATATTTCTGAAGTCCGGAATCAAAGATATTACAGGTGGATAACTTCTCCGTAAGCTGCTGCTGTAGCTTCCATCACTGCTTCACTCATTGTAGGGTGTGGATGAATGGCTTTTAGGATTTCATGTCCTGTACTTTCTAATTTTTTAGCTAAAACAAGTTCTGCTATCATCTCAGTAACATTGGATCCTATCATGTGAGCACCCAGTAATTCTCCGTATTTGGCATCATAAATGACTTTTACAAACCCCTCTTTACTTCCTGAAGCACTTGCTTTTCCAGAGGCAGAAAACGGAAATTTACCGACTTTAAGTTCATGGCCGGCTTCTTTGGCCTGAGCTTCTGTCAATCCAACGGATGCTACTTCCGGAACACAGTACGTACAGCCGGGGATATTGCCATAATCTATAGGCTCAGGATTCAGTCCGGCTATCTTCTCTACACAGACGATACCTTCCGCACTGGCTACGTGAGCCAAAGCTTGTGTAGGTATCACATCACCGATTGCATATATACCCGGTATATTGGTCTGATAAAAGTCATCCACGCTGATAGTTCCTCTGTTGGTTGCTATACCTAAGGTTTCTAATCCGATTTCTTCTATATTGGCAGTTACTCCTGCAGCAGATAATACTACGTCACACTCAATAACCTTAATAGATTCATCCTTGCGGCTTTTAACGGTAACCTTACACTGATTGCCCGAAATATCCACATTTTCAACAGACGAATTAGCCATGATATTCATACCGGCTTTTTTGAATGTTTTGGTAAGTTCTTTGGATACTTCTGCATCTTCCCTCGGGAGTAAACCCTGTTCCATATATTCTATAATGGTTACCTCTGTTCCCAATGCATTATATACATAAGCAAATTCAACGCCTATAGCTCCTGCACCAACTACTACCATTTTTTTGGGTTGTGTGGCTAAGCTCATAGCTTCCCTGTATCCGATTATTTTTTTACCGTCTATTTTAAGATTGGGCAATTCCTTGGCTCTTCCTCCTGTCGCTATGATGATATTGGTCGCACTGTATTCTGCTTTACTGCCATCGTTGGCAGTAACTACAACTTTTTTACCCTGAACCAGCTTACCATAACCTTCTATAACTGTGATTTTGTTCTTTTTCATCAGAAAAGTTACACCCTTGGACATGCCGCCTGCCACATCCCTGCTTCTGTTGATGATTTTATCAAAATGATGATTTGATTCTTTGACACTGATACCATACTCTTCCGCATGTTGTATGTAGTCGAATACCTGTGCACTTTTTATAAGTGCTTTGGTTGGAATACAACCCCAGTTAAGACACACACCTCCAAGATTCTCTTTCTCAACTACGGCAACTTTCAATCCCAATTGGGATGCTCTGATTGCTGCTACATATCCACCGGGTCCGCTTCCCAATATAATCAAATCAAAATTCATAACTGTATATTAAAATTTTAGAAAGTGCAAAGATAAACATTCCCCTGATTAATTAAAAAATTAGCAGGGTTTTAAAGTTAAGCAGCTATTGTATCAACCCTTTCTTAATGATTTGCTCTATTACCTCAAACAATATGTCCAGATCCGCCTGTGAATTAAATCCGTTGATAGAATAGCGTAAGTAATTAATACCATTCTGATGCATGACAGGTATCTCAATTTTATACTCATCTACAAAGCTACGGTATAATTTGTCGGGGTCGTTGGTTTGGATAGGTACACTCAACATTTGCCCGATATAATGGTCAGTAACCGGTGCAAGTGTATGGCTGTGCAAAAGTCTGGCAAATATTTCTGCATTACTTTGAACGATCGTCCTGCATTGCTGCGCTACATCATCCCAATTGTAGTCCTTTCTGAATTTAAGTGCTTCAGGGATACAAAGTCTGGCAGCGTAATCATTTGTACCATTCATTTCATGCCAGTCAATGAATTGTGAGTGAGACGGTTTAACAGCCTTATAGCCCCAGCTCACTGCCAAAGGAAAAATCTGCTCCTGCCATGCTTTGTTGACATACATAAAAGAGGAGCCTTTAGGCGTCATCAGCCATTTATGACAAGCACCTGTGTAAAAATCCGGATCCAACTGTTGAAGATCCAGATGAATATGTCCTGGTACATGTGCGCCATCAATAAATACAGGAATACCGTAGCTGTTAGCTTTTTTAATCACTTTTTCTACAGGTAAAATTAAGGCTGTAGCACTGGTAATATGACTGATAAAAATGAGTTTAGTTTGATTACTTACACCTTCAAACAACTCTTCCATAAATTTTTCATCTGACGTTAAAGGCAACGTGATGGGCTGCTGTACATAATATGCACCACGGGATGCACATACATAATCCCAGGCTCTGTCACATGCTCCGTATTCGAGATTGGTAGTCAGGATTTCGTCACCGGGTTCTAAGTTTAGACTTTTAGCTATTGTGTTGACAGCGTAGGAAGGATTGGTAACCATCACTAAATCATCAGCATCACAATGGAGAAAACCGGCTAATGCTTCCCGTGATTGTCGGAGTAATTGTGGTGTTTTAACCGTAATAAACTGAACAGGATCCCTTTCCAAATCTGCTTGATATGTTTGATACAGCTCAAAGACAGATTTGGGTGTGGCTCCGAATGAACCGAAATTGAGAAAAGTGATTTCGGGGTTCAATAAAAAATGCGATTTTAAATGGTTGAATTCTGACATAACAGGAGGTTGTTTATGAATTACAAATGTAGTGATTTTGAACTTATAAATCTGGAAGCATTAATTTTTATTTTAACTAAAATATGATAATTTTATGTAATAAATAAATAAAACACATAGTTTTGTGCTTTTTTAGAGAATGAACTTTCTAGGTTTTCAATGATGTTTGAAGACTGAATGAAAGTAAAATCAAAGTGTATGACTAAAAATTTATTGATAGTAGAGTCTCCGGCAAAGGCAAAGACAATCGAAAAAATATTAGGTAAGGATTTTACCGTAAAATCCAGTTTTGGACATATCCGGGATTTGGATAAAGGTAATAAAGGCATCGATATTGAAAATAATTTTGAGCCGAAATATATTGTTTCACCTGAAAAATACAAGGTCGTCAAAGAACTAAAGGATTATGTTGGCAAGTCAGAAGAAGTATGGCTCGCAACGGACGATGACCGGGAAGGTGAAGCCATATCATGGCATTTGTGTAAAGAACTTAATCTGGATGTAAATACGACGAAACGCATTGTTTTCTCAGAGATTACCAAACCAGCCATACAAAAAGCTGTTTCCAACCCCAGAACTGTTGATGTTAATCTGGTCAATGCACAACAGGCAAGACGTATTCTTGACAGACTCGTAGGTTATGAATTGTCAGAAGTACTATGGAGAAAGGTAAAGAACAAATTATCCGCTGGTCGTGTACAATCCGTAGCGGTCAAGCTTATTGTAGAAAGGGAAAGGGAAATACAAAATTTCGACACACATCCTTTTTTCAAAGTTCATGCTATATTTGATGTAAATAACAGTAAAGGTGATAAGGTAGATCTGAAAGCGGAATATCCTGAAAAAATTGAGGATGAAAAATCAGCACTTACATTTGTTGAAAAGTGTAATGGTGCAGCGTTTAAAGTTGCTTCCATTGAAAAAAAACCGGTAAAACGCAGTCCGTCACAACCATTTATAACATCTACCTTACAGCAGGAAGCATCCAGAAAGCTGGGTTTTTCAGTCAACAGAACGATGTCTGCCGCACAGAAATTATATGAAAGCGGGTTGATAACCTATATGAGGACAGATTCCCCTAATATCAGTGAAGAAGCTATGGCCAGTATAGCCAGTGAAATCAGAAGCAGTTTTGGAGAAGCGTACCTGCATCAGCGGAAATTCAAGGCAAAATCGGCAACTGCTCAGGAAGCACACGAAGCGATTAGACCTACCAACATCGAAAATAAGTCAATAGTGGCTGACAGGGATCTGGCCAGATTATATGAGTTGATATGGAAACGCACCATAGCATCACAGATGTCTGAAGCAAAAATGGAACGAACAGTAGTTAAAATTGACATATCAACATTGCCTGAAAATCAACTTGAAGCTGTTGGTGAAGTATTGGTTTTTGATGGCTTTCTTAAGGTGTATATTGAGTCAACAGATGATGACGATGATGACGACATAAAAGGAATGTTGCCTCCACTTAAAACAGGACAGTTACTGCTATTGAACCATATGAATGCTACTGAAAGTTTTACCAAACCACCTGCACGGTATACGGAAGCAGGTTTGGTAAAAAAACTTGAAGAACTGGGTATTGGCAGGCCTTCGACTTACGCACCAACTATTTCCAAGATTATGGAAGAAGACAGAGGTTATGTCACAAAAGAGAATAGAGAAGGCGTTGAGAGAAAGATCAGAGTAATTGAACTAAAATCAGGTGTTATCAGCCATAAACAAAAAAAGGAAATAACAGGAGCAACCAAAAACACCTTGTATCCGTCAGATATAGGTATGGTAGTTTCTGATTTTCTGTCAGAGCATTTTGGTAAAATTATGGAATATGGATTTACAGCCAATGTGGAAAATCAGTTGGACAAAATAGCTACAGACGGGTTGGACTGGAAAGGAATGTTAAAAGATTTTTACAAACCATTTCATGCTAAAGTATCGGATACAATGGAGAATGCCGAAAGAGCCAAAGGAAAGCGTATAATTGGTAAAGATAACAATACCGGTCTTTCTGTTATAGCACAGATGACCCGATTTGGCCCGGTTATACAATTGGGTGATAAAGAAGAAATAGGTGAAAACGATAAACCAAGATTTGCCAATCTTAAGCCAGGGCAATCCATTGAAACCATCAATCTGGAGGATGCTTTGGATTTATTTAAACTTCCACGTACCATTGGCTCATATAAAGGAGATGATGTAGTTGTTAATACAGGTAGATTCGGTCCGTACATTAAAATCAATGAAATGTATATTAATCTTCCCAAAACTACCGATCCCATGCAGATGTCGTTAGAGGATGCAGTACCGATGATTCAGGCAAAACTCGAAGAAATGGCACCTATATGCCTGTATAATAACTTGCCTGTTACAAAAGGAAAAGGAAGATTCGGCCCATTTATTAAATGGAATGAAATGTTTATAAATATTCCTGCTAAATATAATATTGATACTTTAACACAGGATGAAGCTGTAGAATTAATAAAACTAAAATTAGATAAAGAAGCTAACAGATATATTCAGCAATGGCCTGAAGCATCTGTTTCCATTGAGAATGGAAGATGGGGACCTTTTGTTAGGTTCGGAAAAAATAATATCAAAATTCCTAAGGTAGATGGTGTAAAACCTGAAGAAGCATATCTGAAAAATGTTTCATTGAATACAGTGAAGTCATGGATCAAAAATGAATTACCCAATGCTTTTGAGGAAAGTAAAACCACTAAAAAGGCAAAGTCAGTAAAAAAGAAATAGTTGGAATCAGATCGGAATTTTCTAAGATTTATTTGAAACATAATAAATTTATATATAAATGAAATCTTAAATTAAATTTAACTAACAATAATTATAAAATGGATGTTGTTAATATATTTACAATCCATTTGGTTAATCATGAATTTGTCCATCAATAAAATACACATTACAGTAATGAGATCATTATTTTTTATAGTTATATGTACTTTTTTTTCAATTAATACGGTTATCAGTCAGGAATTGGATGAGGAAATCGGCTTTATATATGTTAAAGCAGAATACTTGTATAATACATCCAGATATGATGAGGCCATTGTTGAGTTTACGAAGGTTATCAATAAGGATATCAACTACAAGGAGGCGCTAATGTATCGCAGTCTGTCAAATTTTGCTGCAGGACACAATAATGAAGCGAAGTCTGATGCGATGAAATCAATAGAATTGCACGGTATTCAGGCTACATCAGCTGCGATACTGGGTAGAATATCTGCTGATTCTGACGATTATCAGGCAGCTGCAAATAATATGACTGCTGCAATTGCACTGGATGACACCAATGCTGATTATTTTTTCTGGAGAGGATCTTATCTGGAAAGCAGTGGGAGACTGACACAAGCATGCCAGGATTATGCTAAGGCAAATGCAAAAGGCAACGCTGAGGCAGCCACAAAAGTAAAATCACTGTGTGGAGGTGTGAAATCTTCGGGACATAATCAATCCGATAAAGTTGTAACTAATACACCGGAACCGGGTAATCCTCCTGTTCAAAATACAGAACAGACAAACCAAACCGAAAACGGAAATGTAGTTGACAATTCAACTAATTCTGATAATGTACATATTGATGATTCTGAAGTCAATGTTCAGGAAGAAAATATACCCAAGGAAGATAATACTGTCAATAGTTTTGTAATAGATGATGACTTGAGTATTGACATATCGGGACAGGAACTGGGACATAGAAAAATTAATGAAATACCCAGTATTTTAATACTTTCAGATGAACTGGGAAAAGTTACGGTTAACATTTGTGTCAATAGAACCGGAGTCGTAACAAAGGCTGAATTCAATGCTGCTCTGTCTACAATAACTCAAAAGAGCTTAGTGGCACTGGCATTAAGAAAAGCCAAAGAATTTGAATTTGCAACCGGTAACTACGATGCTCAGTGTGGAATTATGACATTCAATATTAAAGGAAAATAATGTAAGGACAATCGCACTTATTTTAATATTCAAATGCGATTGTTCTTTTTTTCAATTGTAGAGGATTGTCTGTCCATCTGCGAGTTTCTACCAACCGGTAAAAGCATCATTAAATATATTTTCTAAAATCTGGTCAAATATTTCGTTGATAAGATTGTCCTGGATACTTATAAAGTCCTGGTCACTTTCGAAAGTCCGGAAATACGAAAATTGTTTAGACTTCCAGTTCTTGCTTTCATCCTTATTATTTGTCAGATCAACAGTAATGATAATCTCAAGTTTGTTGAGTGCAACGGTATTTCCAGCTTGCGGAGCTTCTGGTGTGAGTGTAAACCTGCTTATTGTACCAGTAAATTCCAGATCGGGTGATTGCTCATTATAGATTAACCGGGATTCATTCCTTATTTTGGAACGAAGCGCTTCAGAAAATCGTTGATTGATATCCGCAGGTGCACTGATGGCATTGTTTTGAAAATTTTCAACGTAATAGGTATGAATATCAGTAGGAATAGAGATACCCTTAAAACTATAACAACCTGTTTCAGTCAATATCAGAAAACACAAAGACCACAAAAATATTATCTTCTTCAAAAGCTATATTTCTTTAATACAGGTTAAAATTAACATTATTTGTTGTCTGTCTTTCATATTTATGTAAATTTTCAAATATTTTGTTTTTATTTTTAAAAATAAGATAGAATCTGATCCAAATTTATTAAATTTGTGCTTTATATTTGTTTATATATTAAAATTATTTAATACGTGGAAAATATTAAGATAGACAAGTCTTTAATTAAAGGGTTTAATAAATTTACTCAAACAAACAAATCAAAGGCTATTATTCAATTATTGAATACATTTCTCCCGTTTATAGGTATATGGATATTAATGTATATTTCATTGGATTATAGTTATTGGATTACATTTTTCCTTGGTATAATCAATAGTTTTTTTCTGGTGAGGATTTTTATAATTCAACACGATTGCGGACACAGAACATTTTTAAGCAATAATATTGCAAGAGATACAGTAGGATACATTTGCAGTCTTTTCAGTACCATCCCATATCACTATTGGGCCAAATCCCATCATATACATCACAGTCATAATGGTCAGCTTGAAGTAAGAGATATAGGAGATATCAATACACTTACAGTTAAAGAATATAAGGAATCAAGTAAATGGCAACGTTTTGGATACAGAGTGTACAGGTCATTTCCAGTTATGTTTGTACTAGGCCCGGTTTATTATGTTTTGATACATAATAGGCTTGCAATGATACAGATGGATATTTTTAAAAATGAAAAATGGCGACTCTATCTGAATAACGTGGTACTTCTCACATTATTTATAACATTAGGTTACTGGTTGGGCTGGTATAAATTTTTGATGACTCATTTTACCATTATCGTTATGTTCTCCATTGTGGCTATCTGGTTCTTTTATGTTCAGCATCAGCATGAAGAAGCATATAAACAATGGAAAGATAAATGGGACTATCTTACAGCTGCTATCAGAGGCAGTACCTATTATAAACTGCCGGTCGTTTTCAATTGGTTGACGGGTAATATAGGTATTCATCATATTCATCATCTCAATCCGGCTATACCTAATTATAATTTGAAAGAAGCTCTGAGCCAGAATCAATGGATAAACCAGTATACTACTATACTTACATTTTGGAAAAGCCTGAAACTTGCTTCCAATAAGCTATGGGATGAAGCTTCACAGAGAATGATTACTTTCAAAGAGTATTATGAGATGGAAGCAAGAGGCGCCATATGATTTAGTTTAGAGCATGAGGTTATGTAGGTAATAGATGACCTTTTCAAAAAATGAAAATATTATTTATCAAAATATTTAAATAATTATTTTGTTTATAATTAATTAACAAAATAATTATTGACTGCACATAAAGAAAATGGTAGATTTATAATTTATTGTCGTATCTTTGCGCCCTTAAATTAAAATAAATTGCATACTTTTACTGAATTGGGTTTAGGAGCTGATATTGTCAGAGCCTTAGATGATTTAGGATTTACCCAACCTACAGAAATTCAAGCAAAAGCGATACCGGTTTTATTAGAAAGCAAGCCTGATTTTATTGGACTGGCGCAAACAGGAACAGGTAAAACAGCCGCTTTCGGATTGCCATTGATCCATTTCCTGGAACCATCTGTAGATCACATTTTTTCACTCATTTTGGCACCAACAAGGGAATTGGCTCAACAAATAGCCAAGGAACTTGAAAACTTCAGCAAATACAAAAGTGGACTGAAAGTTCAGGTAGTTTATGGTGGCACACCTATCATGAGCCAGATACGCGAATTAAAAAATCGCAGGCCGCATATTCTTGTTGCAACACCCGGAAGGCTTCAGGACCTGATTGACAGAAAAGCGGTCAAACTGGATCAGATAGAGTTTCTTGTTTTGGATGAAGCAGATGAAATGCTCAATATGGGATTTCAGGAGGATATTGATAAAATCCTCCAATATACACCTGAAGAAAAATCATTATGGTTGTTTTCAGCCACAATGCCAAAAGAAATCAGAGCTATTATTGGAACATATATGGACCAGCCTTTTGAAGTAAAAATTCATGCGGAGGTAAAAACAAATGAGAATATTGAGCACAAATATATATACGTAAATAAAGCTGACAAGGAAGCTGCTCTTAAAAGAGTCCTGGATTATCTGACGGATTTTTATGGAGTTATTTTCTGTAAAACTAAAATGGATACACAGGAACTGGCAGATTATCTCGAGAAAGAAGGATACAGGGCAGAACCTCTGCATGGTGACATGTCTCAGTCTCAAAGAGATGCTGTAATGGCAAAATTCAGAAATAAGACTACACCGATTCTTGTTGCTACGGACGTAGCTGCCAGAGGAATTGATGTAGATTCCCTTACACACGTGGTTCATTATTCGTTACCTGAAAATCCTGAGTATTATACCCACAGAAGTGGTCGTACTGCCCGCGCTGGTAAGAAGGGTACATCTCTTGCTATTGTAACACCTGTTGATATACGCCGTATTCGTTTTTTTGAAAAAATGCTGGATATTGAAATCAAACATATTAAAGTTCCCTTGCAGTCTCAGATGTACAGCAAAAAGCTCGAAAAATGGTCTGAAAAGGTCATTGGTACAGATACTATAGAACTTAGTGAAGAGATTATACAAAAAGCACATGAACTGTTTAAAGATATAACGAAGGAAGCATTGCTCGATAAAATGTTAGTCCTCGAGTTCAACAGACTTTATAAAAAAATTGAAAAGGATGACCTGAATGTAAGTGTTAAGGATCTTCAGGGTGACAATAAAAAGAAGTCAAGAGATGACAGGTCAGGACGTAGCAAAAGGAATGACGATGTACCTTCATCCAGAGGAAAGCAGAGGAGTTCCAACATGGATACGTATTTTATAAATATAGGTAAAATCGATAATATACATCCCGGAGTGCTGATAGATATTATAGCTGGATATGCAGGAACCAATAAAAAGCACATTGGTAATATTGATATTCAGAAAAGACACTGCTTGGTTGAGGTGGATAAGAAATTTTCCAAACAAATGCTCAACGACCGTGTATTGAAATACAGGGGAAGAAGAATAACCATCAAAAAAGAAGAGTTTAAATACTAAAATTTTAAAAATAATTCATGCAATCAATAAGAAATATTGCTATCATAGCACACGTCGATCACGGTAAAACAACCTTGGTAGATAAAATAATTCATGAATGTAAAGCACTTGACGAACGTAAGGAATCATCAGATATGGTTCTGGATAATAACGATTTGGAAAGGGAGCGAGGCATTACAATTTTGTCTAAAAATGTTGCAGTCAAGTATGGTGATGTTAAAATCAATATCATTGACACACCCGGACACTCCGATTTTGGAGGAGAAGTTGAACGCGTACTGAATCTGGCGGATGGCGTTTTATTGCTTGTAGATGCTTTTGAAGGAGCAATGCCTCAAACAAGATTTGTATTAAATAAAGCTATCGAATTAGGATTGAAACCTATTTTGGTAATCAATAAGGTAGATAAGGAAAACTGCCGTCCTCTTGAAGTTCAGAGTGATGTATTTGACCTGATGTTCAATCTGGGTGCTACTGAAGATCAGCTTGATTTTGTTACAATGTTCGGTTCCGGAAGAAACGGATGGATGAGTCATTCCCACGAAGTAAGGACCAAGGACTTGCAGCCATTATTGCAAACCGTAATTGATGTCATTCCTGAAGCACCATATAAAGAAGGTCCGGTACAGATGGGCATTACATCTCTGGATTATAATGTATTTCAGGGTAGGATAGCAGTAGGCAGGATTTTCAGAGGCGATTTGCTGGAGAATAAGGATTATTTTGTTTGTAAAAAAGATGGATCCATGAAGAAGGCAAGGGTAAAGGAACTGTACGTTTTTGAAGGTTTGGGTAAAGTGAAGGTTTCTAAAGTAAGAAGTGGAGATATTTGTGCTGTCGTTGGATTGGATGATTTTGAAATCGGTGACTCCATTGTCGATATGGAGCATCCTGAACCATTACCAAGAGTTGAGGTAGATGAGCCTACCATGAGTATGCTGTTTACGATCAACACTTCACCTTTTTTTGGTAAAGAAGGAAAATTTGTAACATCAAGACACCTTAGAGACAGACTCTATAAGGAACTGGAGAAAAACCTCGCACTCAGGGTTGAGTCTACAGATACAGAAGATAAATTCAATGTATTTGGTCGTGGTGTCCTACACTTAAGTGTCCTGGTTGAGACTATGCGAAGAGAAGGCTATGAGCTCCAGGTCGGTAAACCTCAGGTGTTGATTAAGGAAATAGATGGTGTCAAATGCGAACCTATTGAGATCCTGGTAGTAGATGTACCGGAAACATCATCGGGGAAGGTTATCGAACAGATTACACAACGCAAGGGACAACTGAAAGTGATGGAACCTAAAGGTGACGTCCAGCATCTTGAATTTGAAATCCCTTCAAGAGGTATTATCGGTTTACGAAGTAATATCCTTACTGCGACTGCCGGCGAAGCCGTTATAACACACAGATTTCATCAATATGAACCTTATAAGGGCGATATCCCTGGAAGAATCAAGGGGTCGCTTGTTTCTATGGAACAAGGTCAGGCATTGCCTTTTGCAATCGATAGATTACAGGATAGGGGTAGATTCTTTATCGATCCGGGAGAGATGGTATATGTAGGTCAGGTAGTTGGTGAACATACAAGGGATAATGATTTAGAAGTCAATGTCATTAAAGGTAAGAAATTGACAAATATGCGGGCTTCCGGTTCTGATGATAATGTAAAAATCGCACCTAAAGTTTTGTTTTCACTTGAAGAGGCTATGGAATATATCAGAGAAGACGAATATCTGGAGATAACTCCTCAAAACCTACGGATGCGTAAAATAAATTTTAAATAACCTTAAGGTTAATAATCATCTGGCAATTTTTTGTCATTGAAAGGGTATAAACTTAAAGCGTAAGTTTATACCCTTTATTAATCCTTTTTGAGCCTGAATCGGTATATAAGGACAATAAAGATCTATATTATTTAGATTTCTGACTATGAGTTTTTTTATCTAAGAGATTTAATTTTAGTACAAATTCTATTCATTTTTATTTAAAATGATCAATGCGGCGATGATACCTGGTACAAAACCCGCAAATGTCAAAATAGATACAATCAGTATAGATCCGCATCCACGGTCCAATACAGATAAAGGTGGTAGTATAATAGCCAGAATTACTCTGAATACAGACATTTTATTTAATTTTTTATATTCATTGATATTGTACAGATATAACAATTTTCATTAAATAATAATTCCGGTAATAAATTAATATTTGGTTAGGTTTAATGTAGGAATAAATGGGTCGGAAAAATTTGTTTTTTAAATTATACCCTAAATTATACTGAATTGTGAAAAATTTGAGTTATAATTGTTATTTAATTGCTCATTCCGGGCGAAACAATATCAAATCTATTTTTCAATGTACAGGTTTATTGTACTGTTTTTTTGCTTATTTTTAACTTCAAGTGGGTTGCGTTCACAGGTGCCAATTGTATCTGAAGTGCCTGCAAGCAAGAGAGAACTGATCATCAAAGAGGGTGAAAAATATTTGGGAATGAGATACAGGTCAAAGGTTAATAAATCGATTTTTGATTGCTCCGGATATGTTAAGTTTTTAATGTCAAAAATTGGAAAAACAGTTACGCGAAGTTCAGTGACTCAGGTGCATGACGGAAAAAGGGTAACTGATATTAAAACAGCAAAACCCGGAGATATATTGGTTTTCAGGGGAAGAAACGCCAGAAATAACCGACCAGGCCATGTAGGACTTGTTCACCATTGGAGCAATGATACGTTATATTTTATTCACTCTTCAGTATCAAAAGGTATTACTATTGACCATCTGTATGATCCTTATTATTCCAAAAGATTTTTGCAGGTAAGAAATGTTATTGGTGTTGAATAGTCTGTTTTTCTACCCATGCAGCATATTCTTCATTGACATTGACTTCCCAGTGTACTATTGCGGGTAAATCATATGAGTGATTGTCACTGATGAATGATGTGAGTTTTTCAACACATGCTGAAGTAGTCTTCAAAATGGCAATAAATTCATTTTCCTCGTTTAAAACCTGATTCCACAAGTATAAACTTTGGGATGATACTATATTGCCACATGCAATCAACTTTTGCTCTAAAGCACGGACAACTACAGACCGGGCTTCTTCTGATGTAGGATAAGGAACATAGAATACAATTATTTTCATACATTACATAGCTAAAATTTCAGCCATTCTTATCAATTCCTCATTCAGTGCTTTTCTTTTATGAATAGCATCGTGAAAAGGTGTAAATGTGATTTTATCATTTATCAGTCCGATGGCTGTTCCGCTTTCACCGCGCATCAGGGCCTGAACTGCTGAATGTCCCATTCTCGAAGCAAGTACCCTATCCATGGCTGTGGGGAATCCTCCTCTTTGCAGATGTCCTATTATGGTTACTTTCACATCGAACTCCGGGTTCATGATTTTTATTTGTCTTGCAATTTCATTGGTTTCTCCACTTTTATTGCCTTCAGCCACTATTACCAGATTGAAAAGTTTTTGCCTCTTTGCAGATTTGCGCAACGATTCAGATAAATCTTCAACATTCATCTCTCTTTCAGGTAAAAAGATAGCACCTGCACCACTTCCTATGCCGGTATGCAGTGCAATAAAACCCGAATGTCTGCCCATTACTTCAATAAAGAATATTCTATTGTGCGAATCTGCTGTATCCCTGATTTTATCCACAGCTTCTATGGCTGTGTTGATGGCAGTATCAAAACCTATACTGTAATCTGTTCCATAGAGATCGTTGTCAATGGTTCCTGGCAAACCAACAACAGGAATATCGTATTCCTGCATGAACTGAAGCCCGCCGGCATAGGTACCATTACCTCCGATAACGACTAATCCATCGATATCGTTGGCGACCAGATTGTCGTAGGCTGTCTTCCTGCCTTCAGTCGTTTCGAATCGGTTACTTCTTGCCGTTTTTAGTATGGTACCACCTCTTTGTATTATGTTGGCCACATCTCTGGCTTCCAGCCTGCGAATATCTCCATTGATTAATCCATCATAGCCTCTCATTACTCCATAAACGTGTAAATCATGGTAAACAGATGTTCGGACAACTGCACGTATAGCAGCATTCATACCCGGTGCGTCACCACCAGAGGTTAATACGGCTATCCTTTTAATATTACTCATTCAATTTTCTTTTATATGATATTCTATTAATCCTTCAATAGGTTTCTGAACGATTTTACCTGTTTGAATACCTTCATCCTTCAGCAGATTAAGTAATATATCCCGATAGGAATATGCCACTGATCCCGTAAATGACACCGGATAAGAATATTGTTTCAGCAAAGGTAAAATTCTTAATTGAATAAATTCAATAAATATTTTTTCTGATAAACTTGTTTTCCATGAATGATCGATATCAGATAAAAATGATGCAAATGACGCTATATAGCTACTACCTTGTCGTTCTCCATATATTTTTGACAATAGAATATCTTTGGTCAATGCATACTTTTCTTCGAAAAGGATAGCCAACTCCTGGGGCATTGTTCCGTAAAAGTAAGCTGTAAGCAATGCTTTCCCAAAAGCAACTCCACCACCTTCGTCTCCTAAAATATATCCTAAAGATGGTTTCTGGAACACAATATGTCCGCCTGCATAAACGCCTGCATTTGATCCGGTTCCCAATATGCAGATTATACCTGGATTATTGCCGCAAATACCCCGGGCTGCTCCCAATAAATCACTGTGAATACGAACAGGTGCAGTAGCGCCTAAATCTTTCAGGAATGCTTCAACCTTAATTTCAGCATTATGATTGGCCACACCTGCGCCATAATACCATATTTTTTTTGTCTGTGAAATGTAGTTTTGGATTTCAGTATTGACTAAATTGAGATCCAATTCCGCTTGTGTTATAGGATTTATACCAGTCGTAGTATAAGTTAAAACACTCCCATTATCCTGAACGAAAACCCAGTCTGATTTGGTTGATCCACTTTCAATAATCAAATTCATTTATAAAACCTTGTTATAATATAATAAAGGAGTACAAATATACAGGTAAGTTATGATTAACAATGGTTCTATACTATTGTTGACACTGAAGTTATTAGCGTAATCGGTAGTTTTGAGAGATGACAATTTATGTAGAGAATGTTAGGTATCAATATTTTGTGAGATGTTTAGTTTGAAAAGTGGCCCCAACAGGAATCGAACCTGTATCAAAAGTTTAGGAAACTTCTATTCTATCCGTTGAACTATGGGACCTCAATGTCATTAAAAACGGCCACAAATGTAAATGATTTTAATGTAAATAATATAATATTTTTAAAAACTTTACATAGATGTGTGTTGTTTAATTTTTCAACATTAATAATTTGAATCTTGTATACTAGACAGGTTAAAGCACATCTGCCTACCAAATGGGGAGATTTTGAATTGTATTCCTATGCGGAAAATCATGATGAAACACAACCACATCTTGCATTGGTACATAAGGATATGGATGCAAATACGATTGTGCCGGTAAGAATTCATTCGGAGTGTCTTACGGGTGATTTGCTGGGATCATTAAGATGTGATTGCGGCGAGCAGTTTGAAGCATCTATGGATTATATAAGCCAGTATCATGGTGTTTTGGTTTATCTGAGACAGGAGGGCAGAGGTATCGGACTTATTAACAAGCTGGATGCTTATAATCTTCAGGATGAAGGTCTCAGTACAATAGAAGCCAATATACATTTGGGCTTCGAACCAGATGAAAGGGATTTTGATATAGCTATTACTATTCTTAAGGATTTAAATATCAACAGAATAGATTTATTGACCAATAATCCTGAAAAAATTGCTGCTATTGATCATTCGGACATTGTACTTCATAGCAGGATACCTCTGATTATTCCTTCCAAACGTGAAAATGAAAGCTATCTGAAGGTTAAAGCGAATGAAATGGGTCATTTGTTTACCAAATAGCCTTCTCTTACTTACTTACTTACTTACTTAACTACCTTGTTATGAGTACTGAACCCCAAAATTTTGATATTGCTATTGTTGGTCAAGGTATTGCAGGTACTTTACTGGGTTATTTTTTGGAAGAAGCCGGTATGAAAGTGCTGATAATAGACCATCATCATCAGGGAGCAGCATCAATGGTAGCTGCCGGTATAGTTAATCCCATTACCGGTAAGAAATTTGTCAAAAGCTGGCGTATAGACGACTTACTGCCTGCTGCCAAAAGTATTTATTCAGATATTGGCACTAAAATGGGTATCAAAAGCTATACGGATGCCAATGTAATTTTTGCTTTGGAGACTATTGAAGATGAGAATAACTTCCTATCCAGATCGGAAGATGAATTATACAGTAAATATTTTAGTAAGGAAACGGATTTCAGCCAGATGGATGGAATAATATCGAAACCTCTGCAATATGGGGAAATCCAACATTCATTCCATGTACATTTAAAAGATATTCTGACAACATTCAGGGAATATTGGGAAAAGAAAAATGCATATTTGGATGAATTTATGAATTACAGCGATCTGAAAATTAGTCAGGACGGTTACAAATATAAAGCATATCATTTTAACAGGATAGTATTTTGTGAGGGTTATTTGGCTAAAGACAACCCGTTTTTTGATAAACTCCATATGCAGCCTGCTAAAGGAGAGGTTCTTCTTATAAAAATACCTGAAGCAGGATTTAAAAAAATGTACAAGGATAAAGTGTTTTTTGTCCATCAATATGACGATATCTATTGGGTTGGATCAGGGTACGAATGGAATTTTTTATCTGAACAACCTACGAAAGAAGCCCGTGAAGTACTAATAGAAGAAATAAACAGGATTTTAAAAATCCCGTATGAAATTATTGACCAAAAGGCTGCAGTACGTCCGGCAACGGCTAACAGAAGACCTCTGCTTAGGGTTCATTCTGAACATCCTGGAATGTATCTTTTCAATGGACTGGGAACGAAAGGATCCAGCTTAGCTCCATTCTTTGCAAGACAATTTGCCCGTTATATAGTAAAAGGAAACCCTGAAGACCTGACTTATTGATTAATTCAGCTGATAAAACCTTCTGTCGGTCAGGCTTCGAAGGAATGCTTCCAGATCTCTTTTCTCCTGTTCTGTCAGATTCAAAGGTTTTGACAGATCCTCATCTATGTTGATTGGGTCATGCACAATCTTATACGGATTATCGTAATATTCTATAACTTCGCGCAATGTCTTAAAACTACCGTCATGCATATATGGTGCTGTTACAGCAACATTGCGGAGACCGGGCACCTTGAATTTTCCCATATCAGAAGGTTTTTTGGTAATGTCATATCTTCCTCTGTCTGTATATTTACTATCGTCGTATAATCCGATATTTTTAAAATCATCATCGGTAAAATCCGGACCAAAATGACAATTAAAGCATTTTGCCTTATCACTCATAAAAACATCCCGACCACGTATAGCTGATGCACTCATGGCATTGGGACGGTTATTCATCCATGCATCAAATTCAGTATTTGCCGTTTCAAGTGTGCTTTCATATTCCGATATTGCATCAGCGACATTGTCAACATTGGGATCTTCTTTATATATCAGGTTGAAGGCCGTTTTGTAGTATTTGTTGCTGATTAATCGGGAGACAGCTACTTCATAACTCAGATCCATCTCAACTGAATCCTGTATCGGAAAATGAATCTGATCTCTTATCGTTTTTGCCCTGCCATCGTAAAAAAATACACTCCTGAAAGCCATATTCATTACAGAAGGTGCATTCCTCCTCCCTAATCTGCCTTCAATACCCGGACTTACTGCGAGTGAATCAGCAAATGCAAGATGTGGTTTGTGACAGGAAGCACAGCTTATAGAACTGTCACGGGATAAAATAGGATCAAAAAACAATTTTTCACCCAATTCCGCCTTCGTTTCGGGCAGAGGTAGTTGCGATACTGTCAGAAAACCGAAAAAAAATAAAAAAATTACTTTGATCTGCATGTTATGCTTGTGTAATTAAGATACAAATGTACGATTTATAACTCAAAAATATACTCTTATAACCAGATAAGTGTTACTTATGTTACTTAAGGTGCGAATTTAATAATGCTTTTAAAACTCATTTGAATTTTTAGGGTTATCATTAGATTCTCTATTGAGATAATTGTTATTTGGAAATGTGTGATTTATAATATTATTTATTAATTTTGCTAAAATTTATTTTTATGTCTGAAGCAAGTGTGGAAAGAACGAAATGTCTGATTATCGGATCCGGTCCGGCCGGTTATACAGCGGCTATTTATGCTGCAAGAGCGAATTTGTCTCCTGTTTTATACACAGGAGTACAGCCCGGAGGTCAGTTGACGATAACCAATGAAGTAGAAAATTATCCGGGTTACCCCAAGGGTGTAATAGGACCCGAAATGATGGAAGATTTTAAGAGTCAGGCTGAGAGATTCGGTACGGATGTACGGTATGAGATTATCGATAAAGTTGATTTCACTGGACCTGTACATAAGGCATGGACTGAATCAGGACAAGAGATACAGGCTGATACAGTGATAATTGCCACAGGAGCAAGTGCCAAATGGTTAGGCTTGGAATCAGAACAAAGATTAATGAACAGAGGTGTTTCTGCATGTGCAGTTTGTGACGGGTTCTTTTTCAGGGGACAGGAAGTGGCAATAGTAGGCGGAGGTGATACTGCAGCAGAAGAAGCTACTTACCTTGCAAAAATGTGTGCCAAAGTACATTTGCTTGTCAGAAGGGATGAGTTGCGTGCTTCCAAAATCATGCAGGAACGCGTACTTAAAACACCCAATCTTGAAGTACACTGGAATACAGAAGCTGAAGAAATTATGGGATCAGAAGGAGTTGATGGTGTTAGAGTACTGAACAATAAAACCGGAGAATCAACAGTGTTGCCAGTTACAGGATTTTTTGTGGCTATCGGTCACAAACCGAATACTGAGATATTTGAAGGTTGGTTAGATATGGATGCCAATAAATACCTTGTAACCGTACCCGGACGTTCACTAACCAATATAGAAGGGATATTTGCCAGTGGTGATGCACAGGATCATATCTACAGGCAGGCAGTTACTGCAGCTGGAACTGGTTGTATGGCTGCTTTGGATGCTGAACGTTATCTGGCTGATAAAGGGATTATTTAATTATTAAAATATAAAAGATGTCTGTAAGCAGATTTAGACCCGGAGTATTATTTGGTGATGAAGTCACTGAATTGTTGGACTATGCCAATCAAAACAAATTTGCCATGCCGGCTGTGAATGTTATCGGAACCAATACCGTCAATGCAGCTTTGGAGGCAGCCAGAGCGGTAAATTCACCTATAATCATTCAATTCAGTAATGGTGGAGCATCTTTTTTTGCAGGAAAAAGTCTCAGTAATGATAATCAGCAATCAGCGATTATTGGTGGCGTATCCGGAGCATTGCATGTACATAATGTAGCAAAAGCATATGGAGTACCCGTGATACTGCACACAGATCACTGCGCCAAGAAGCTGTTGCCATGGATTGACGGCCTGCTTGAAGCGAGTGAAATGCATTATGAGACCTACGGGCATCCTTTATATTCGAGTCATATGCTGGACTTGTCAGAAGAACCCATTCATGAAAACATACAGATTTCAGCTGACTATCTGGCGAGAATGCATGACTTAGGTATGACACTTGAGATTGAATTGGGTGTAACTGGTGGAGAAGAGGACGGTGTGGACAATTCAGGTATTGAAAGTCACAAACTCTATTCTCAGCCAGAAGATGTGGCTTATGCCTATGAAGCACTTTCAAAGATCAGTAATAAATTTACTGTTGCAGCCGCCTTTGGTAATGTTCACGGTGTGTACAAGCCCGGTAATGTAAAACTTGAACCAGTCATACTGAAGAATAGTCAGGAATACATTATGAAAAAATTCAATACGGGTCACAACCCTGTCAATTTTGTATTTCATGGAGGCTCAGGAAGTAGTAAGGAGGAAATCAGGGAAGCTTTGGACTACGGTGTAGTGAAAATGAATATTGACACTGATACACAATGGGCATTCTGGGACGGTATCAGGGCTTATTATGAAAATAATAAAGGTTATATGCAAGGTCAGATAGGTAATCCTGAAGGTGCTGACAAGCCTAATAAAAAACATTATGATCCGCGTGTATGGTTAAGAAGTGGTGAGACTACTTTTGTCACCAGGCTTAAAGAAGCATTTGATGATTTGAATTGTATCAATAGAAATGCTTAACAATGATGAGAAACTGACATACAGCGGTATGTCGTAGATTTTAAGATTATTTTTTTATAAAAATCTAGTTGTTTATGAGAACAGGTCAATCTGCACATTGTGGATTGGCCTGTTTTTTTGTATAGTGACAGGTTTAACGGATTTGCCAGTCTACGGGGCTTTTACCTTTACTTACAAGATAAGTATTTGCTTTGGAGAAGTGCTGACAACCAGAAAAGGCGTTTCCGGCAAGTGGTGACGGATGAGCAGCTTCAAGTACAAGATGTCTTTCTGAATCAATCAGTCCTTTTTTACTTTTGGCAAAATTTCCCCACAACATAAATACAATACCATCAAAATGAGAGGAAAGATAATTGATCGTAGCATCTGTAAATTGTTGCCAACCTATATTTCTGTGTGATCCAGCCTTGTTATGTTCAACAGTCAGAAAAGCATTCAGTAAAAAAACACCTTGTTTTGACCATGAACTCAAGTCTCCGCTTTCAGGAAAATAACAATTCTGATCAAGAACCAACTCCTTGTAAATATTTTTAAGAGACGGTGGTATCTTAACACCTTTGGGTACTGAAAAACTTAATCCCATAGCTTCGCCCGGATTATGATACGGATCCTGACCCAGAATCACGACCTTGATATCTTTCGGAGCGAGCTGATTATAGGCATTGAATATGAGAGGTCCGGCAGGATAAACAGGAATACCCATATTAATCATCTGCCTTAAAGTTATAGTCAGCGTATCGAAGTATTCCGATTCAAATTCTTTTCTGAGAGCTTCACGCCATTCAGGGGAAATTTTAACAGATCCAGGATTCATATACCTGGAAAAACATTATTAAACAGATACAAATACGGTACAAATGATTTACTATAAATCATGATATCTGATTGAATGAGTGGTATACTGTCGGTTAACGTAAGATGTCAAGCACCTGATCAGGGAAAATACCTAAAGCTAATATTACGATTATGCTGCCGATGATATATAATTTGTATGGCATACTCAACTGTATAGCCGGTATTGAATCATTGGATTTTACGATGGCAGCAGATATACGCAGATAATTATATGCACCTAAAACAGATAGTATTACAGCGATGATAGCAAGCCAGAAATATTCAGCAACTACTGCATGTGCTATGATAAAGTATTTACCAAAAAAACCGGATAATGGAGGTATTCCTGCGAAGGATAATAAAGCTACCAAAAATCCTGCTGAAAGCAATTTATTGTTTGTAAGTAAACCCGCCAACTCATCTATAGTATCAACACCCGTATGTGTTTTTACAGTAGAATAAATGCTGAATGCCAGTATTGCAGCAACTGTATATGCCAGCAGATTGTACAGGATATAGGGCACACTGTTGTCGTTGAGTATGATTACAGCAATCATTACAAATCCGACGTTGGCTATACCGGAGTATGCAAGTAACCGCTTGAAATTATGCTGAACAATCGAAACGACATTGCCATATACCATCGTTATGATAGCGACAAATGTGAATAGATTTACCCATATATTACTTTCATAATGGGTTATGAACATGGCAAACTTGAGTAATGCGCCCATTGCAGCAATCTTAACAACTGTGGAAACATATGCTGTTAGTACGGTTGGAGCACCTTGATAAACATCAGGCGCCCAATAATGAAATGGTACGGCAGAAAGTTTGAAAAACATGGCACATAATATAAGAACGGCACCCAAAACAAATAATGGAGATGCACCCTGACTTTGGATAAGACTTGTTATCTGGTCCGTATCAAAACTGCCGTATGCTCCGTAAATCATCGTGATGCCCAAAAGCATGATGGAAGTGAAGAACGCACCTGTCAGAAAATATTTTAATCCGGCTTCATTGGATTCCAGGCTTCTTCTATTGCTGGCAGCCAATATATATAGTGGAATAGACAATATTTCAACTCCTAAAAACAGCATGACCAGATTCTGGAATGATACCAGTAAGATACCGCCGGCGACTGAGAATGTAATCAGTGCATATATGTCTGTAAGATGTTCTATTTTTTCACTGTAATAGTATCTGCTCATGATAAACAGGAAAATGGAAGAAAAGACTATAACAATACTAAAGCTGTCAGAAAAACTGTCAAACCGAACCATATTGTTAAGCAGGTTACTAAAGTCTCCATGCATATTATACTGATAGATAACCAGCGAAGCAATCAAAGACAATAAAATCACGGGTAAAGCTAATGTCCGCAATCTGAAAAGACCACAAAACATACTGAATACACCGACTAAGGCAAGTAGAATAATAGCGTTCATTTTCTTAATCTAGGGTTGAAAGATATTAAGTACTGTGTTATCACAAAGTTGAGTTATCCACGTAGAGTAAATACCCATAAAAATTATTACAAATGCGATACTTAAAAACAAAAATTTGTCATTGTGTTGAAGATCGCTGAAATTACCACTTGTATTATCCTGTCCCAACATGACTTTTCTGTAGGTTAAAAGCATATAGACAGCTCCGATTACTATACTTATACTTGCCAGTACCATAGCTAAGGTATTCGCTTTAAGTAAGGCAGTCAGAATCATAAATTCTCCTATAAAGCCATTCGTCAGAGGAAGACCGATGCTGGCAAATAAAACGACCATATATAAACCAGCGAATACAGGCATATACTGACGGATACCTCCAAATGAATATATATCATGCGTACCTTTCATTCTGAACAGAATCTGAGCTGTAAAGAATAACCCGGATGTAACGATAGCATGAACAGCCATGAACATTAGGGCACCATGTACACCTTCTATATTATTAATCATTAAAGCAGCTACAATCAGACCCACGTGTGCCATAGATACATAAGCAAACATACGTTTGATGTCTTTTTGAGCCAACGCCATAAGTGAAGCATATAAAACACTGAACGCTGCCAACTGCATCACGAATGGTCCGTAGGTTGCAATAGCATCAGGTACAACAGGTAAAACAAATCTGAATATACTGTACAATGCCATTTTAGACATTACACCAGAAAATAATATCGTAACCGGTGCAGGAGCAGCTGTATACGTATCGGCCATCCAACTATGAAAAGGGAAGAATGGCGTTTTTATGGCGTAAGCTATCATAAAAGCAGCAAATACAGCTATCTGTGTGTTGGTAGTCAGACTAAGACCATAGATAGCATTCAAACTAAAATCAGGTGTACCATTATAGCTTCCCAACCAGATTATACCTACCAACATCAGTAAACTACCTAAAAAAGTATACAGGAAGAATTTTAACGTTACACTTCGTATTTTATCATGTCTGCCCCAACCCAACAAAAGGAAGTAGGCAGGGATAAGTACGAGTTCCCAGAAGATATAGTACAATATCAAATCCTGAGCAACAAAAACTCCGTTCATAAATGCCTGCATCATCAGAATAAGTGCATAGTACTGATGTACATTTTTGTAATTATCGCCAAGTGAAACATAAATACTGATTAATGCAACGACATTGGAAATGAGCAATAAGAGTAAACTGACTCCGTCAGCTTCCAGGTGAAATCGAATACCCATCGACGATACCCATGGCCAATCTACACCTGCAATAACAGCTCCATCTTTGAAATACATGGCAGTTAGAATTCCGGTAACTACAACAGATGCTGCTGTAGACATGACAGCTAATTTCTGACTTGTATTCTTGCCGGCAAGCAATATTAGTATTGCCGATATAAATGGTATTAGTAATGTAAGTAGTACGCCCATCTCCTTATAATAGTATAAAAATTGTTAAAATTCCCAATATCCCCAAAACCATAGCAAATAAATAAAAACTGATATGACCATTCTGAAGTTTTCTAACCTGTCCTGACAAAAAGAAAGAAAGCATCCCGAAGCTGTCTGTTACCTTGTCTACAATACTGGTCTCAATCCATTTTTGAATAAATGTTGAAAATTTCAATAATGGTTGTGAAAAGACAGCATCGTAGAATTCGTCAAAATAAAATTTTCTGTTTAAAAAATTGGCAAAAGGCATGGTTGCAAGCACAGCATCTGACTCAGGTACGTCATTCTTTTTAACATACATATTATAGGTCCAGAATACAATCCCCAATACCAAAACCGTAGAAATACCCATTAATATCCATTCAGTTCCGTGATCGATGTGTAATTCGGATAAGGAAACTACAGGTTTTAGAAAATTTTCAAGCCATTGTGATCCACCGAAGATGGAAGGTATATTCATAAAGCCACCCAATGCCGATAATCCTGCCAACACATATAAAGGCATCAGCATTACAGACGGCGATTCATGAATTTTAGCTGCATCAGCTTCCGGCATTCGTGATTTACCTTTGAACACAAGTAGATATAAACGCATCATATAAAATGCAGTCAATAGTCCTGATAAGGCACCAAAGAACCATAATACCGGACTTTTACCGAAGACAGACGCAAGAATATAATCTTTCGAAAAGAAACCGGATAGTGGTGGCAATGCAATAATGGCAATTACTGCGATGAGAAAGGTAATATGTGTATATTTCATTTTGCCGCTTAAGCCACCCATCTTACGGATGTCCTGTTCTCCATGCATACCATGAATAACGCTTCCTGCACCCAGAAATAACAAGGCTTTGAAGAAAGCGTGTGTCAGTAAATGAAAGAATGCAGCAGCATAGGCTCCAACACCTAAAGCAAAAAACATAAGACCTAACTGACTGACAGTAGAGTAGGCAAGTACTTTTTTTATATCATTTTGTTTAAGAGCAATCATACCTGCTACTAAAGTTGTTGCCAGACCAATAATAACAATTATTTCATTGGTTAATGGTGCCAGTGCAAACAAAACATTAGAACGGATAATCAGATAAATACCTGCAGTAACCATCGTAGCAGCATGAATCAGCGCACTCACAGGTGTAGGACCAGCCATAGCATCCGGCAACCAGGTATGTAAAGGTATCTGGGCACTCTTACCGGTAGCGCCGGCAAACAATAACAGTGTGATAATTCCTATAATAGCTGTATCCGCATTGAAAACACTTTGTGCCATTCCATTGATATCGGAGTAAACAAAAGTGCCGAAATGCTTGAATATCATATACAGGCCATATAGCATGAACAAATCTCCAATCCTATTGACAATGAATGCCTTATTGGCTGCTGCACTGTATTCGGGGTTTTTGTACCAGAATCCAATTAACAGATAGGAACACAAACCTACACCTTCCCATCCGGCAAACATCAATACATAATTATTAGCCATAACCAGGAGAAGCATGAAGAAAATAAATAAATTCAGGTACGCAAAAAACCGGCTGAATCCATTGTCTCCATGCATATAACCTATAGAATATATATGTATCAAACTACCAACTCCTGTCACCAGCATCATCATGATTACGGACAATTGATCGATTTGAAATGCAAATGGCACAGTGAAACTGCCAGCCTGCATCCAATTAAAATAGTTGACTTGAATGGCACCGTCAACCGGTATCTGTCCGAATAATACCAGTGATAGCAGAAAAGATAAAATGACCCATCCTGATGCTAAGGTTCCTACCTTACTTTCAGATAACTTATCACCATAGAGAAAATATCCAAAAAACCCTGCAAGAGGAAGTAGTGGAACGAGAAGACTTATTATATGCGTAGTATCAAAGCTCGCCATAATTGTATTTTAATTAGTGTTTTACCATTTCAATTGTTTCAGCGCATCGATATCTATCGTGCGAATATTCCTGTATATCATTACGAGCATAGCCAAACCTACAGCTATCTCTGCTGCTGCTACGACCATTATGAAAAATACAAAAGCCTGTGCATTTGAGTCATTGTGATATATAGAGAATGCCACTGCCAATAAGTTTACAGAATTAAGCATCAGTTCGATACTTAAGAACATAACTATCAGATTGCGTCTCATCAATACGCCAATAATACCAATACTAAACAAGATAGCACTTACAGCTATGTAATGTTCCAAAGGCACAGCCATAACCAAATCCGGAGTTATTAATGTCTCATTCATCTATTAAATCTTTTTTGTTAAATATTACAACTCCGACCATTGCGGATAAAAACAATATACTTGATACTTCAAAAGGAATAAGAAATTCATTAAAAATGATATGTCCCAATGTAGAAGCTAAGCCTATTTCGTGACCGGCTGTAACATTGCCATTATAGGTAGCCGAAGATAGCGCTGCAATTATTACCAGGAGAAACATCAATCCTGTAGCGGTAGCAGCTATTTTGATCGCCTTACTTTTCTGAAAGTTAATGATGTGACTCATATTCAGGAACATAATTACATAAAGGAATAGAACCATGATGGCTCCGGCATAAACTATAATATGCACGATTGCCAGAAACTGAGCATTCAGCGTGACATATAGTCCGGCTACTGAGAAAAAAGTGACCAACAAAAATAATACACTATACATAGTATTTTTATGAAAAATCATAATTAGACTACTTACTATACAAATCAGGGATAGTGCATAAAAAAGTGCTGCTGCCATAAGTTGATTTTAAGTTTTTTTTAAATGAATTTACATCGCTCCTTCTCTGATTCCTTTTCTACGTTTGCTTATATCAATTCTATCTTTAGGTTCTATACCTTCCAATAACATATCTTTGGTGTAAACAAACTTTTTTCTGGTATAATCAGCCGTAGGAATCATTTCAGTAAGGTAAATGGCATCTTTAGGACATGCTTCTTCACAAAAGCCGCAAAAAATACATCGTAACATATTTATTTCGTACTCGATGGCATATTTTTCCTCTCTGAAAAGATGCTCTTCACCTGGTTTTCTTTCCGCAGCAATCATAGTGATAGCTTCAGCAGGACATGATAGTGCACATAAACCGCAAGCAGTACAATTTTCTCTACCCTGATCATCCCTCTTAAGTACATGTCTGCCACGAAAGTAGGGGCCATGGTCTTTTGTCTGTTCCGGATATTGTAGTGTCACTTTTTTCTTGAAGAAGTGAACCAGCGTAATTTTTAAGCCTGCAAGAATCGCCGGCAAATAAATCCGCTCTGACCAGGTCATGGTCTTGTTGGATACTATTTTACTTCTGTTAGTAAGCGATTGCATAATATTAGTTGTTATATAAAATAAAAAATCCTGTAATTAACATGTTTAGTATGGATAATGGAAGCAATATTTTCCAACCCAGATTCATCAACTGATCGAATCTGAATCTTGGGATTGTCCATCTTACCCACATAAAAAAGAAGATAAAAAACAATATCTTGATTAAGAAAACGACTGCACATATGATGGCAAACATAATTTCACCTGTATTCTCCTGAACAATATTCATAAAAGGGAAGTTATACCCACCAAAATATAGGCTGGCAATGATAGCCGACGAAATAAACATATTTACATACTCAGAAAAAAGATAGAAACCGAGTTTCATACTTGAATATTCAGTATGGTATCCTCCTACCAATTCAGTTTCACATTCAGGAAGGTCGAAGGGTGTACGGTTAGTTTCTGCAAATGCACATATCAAAAAGATAATAAATCCCAATGGCTGATAAAATACATTCCATGCCATTCCTGTACTACCTGCCTGACTACTGACCATATGGCCAATACTCAAAGAACCGGTAGTCATGATTACAGCAACTATACTCATTCCCATAGCAAGTTCGTAACTAATCATCTGTGTTGAAGCCCGGATGGAGCCGAGAAGTGAATATTTATTGTTGGATGCCCATCCGCCTATCATGATGCCATAAATCCCAAGGCTGACAACTCCCATTACATAAAGGATGCCGATATTGATATCAGCAACCTGAAGAGAAACAGTTTGTCCAAAAAGGTTTAAATCAGGTCCCCAAGGAATTACCGCACTGGTCATTAAAGCTGTTGCCATACTTATAGCAGGTCCGAGTATAAACAAGTATCTGTTGGCTTCCTGTGGTATGATTTCTTCTTTCATAAACATTTTGAGTCCATCAGCCAATGGTTGCAGAATACCCATAGGGCCGGCTCTGTTGGGACCGATACGATCCTGCATAAACGCCGCAACCTTTCTTTCTGCATATGTGCTGTATGCTGCAATAAGCAGGGACAACAAGAAGAGAGTTACAATTAATCCTACTTTAAATATTATTAGCTCCATGTTTTGTTTTATTGATCATCAACAGGAAATAAATTCACTTATTAATTATTCAGATTTTGGTTTTTCTTGAAGTTTTTTATGAATGACCGGTTTCTCATACACATTCAAGTTTTGTGATATTACTGAATGTCTGCTGATTGTAGCCGCAGATTCAATAACCCAGTCTTCTGTATTTTTTTTATGAAAACGGCAGTCATTGCATATGAATTCCTCTACTTCATGCCACTTGTTTTTGCGGCCGGTAACGCGTAAGACTTCAGCTCCCTGATACCAAAGGGTAACTTTTCCGCTGCATGTTTTACAATCTCTGTGCGCATATACAGGCTTGGTAAACCAAACCCTCGATTTGAACCGGAATGTCTTGTCTGTAAGTGCACCCACAGGGCAAACATCTATCATGTTCCCTGAAAATTCATTGTCAATAGCTTTCTGTATATATGTGGATATTTCAGAAGCTTCCCCACGGTTAAGTACTCCATGTACGCGTTCCGGAGTTAATTGGTCGGCAACCATCACACATCGGTAGCACATGATACATCGTGTCATATGCATCTGTATATTTTCTCCTATATCTATCAGGTCAAAAATACGTTTTTTGAAATCATACCGACTTTTAGACAATCCGTGTTCGTATGACAAATCCTGTAAATCGCATTCACCGGCCTGATCGCATACCGGACAATCTATAGGGTGGTTTATTAATAAAAACTCAGTTACACTTTTACGTGCCTGTAATACTTCTGGCGAAGTTGTGTTTTTTACTTCCATTCCGTCCATTACATTTGTCCTGCAACTGGCTACCAGTTTGGGCATAGGGCGTGGATCTTTTTCTGAGCCTTTTGTTACTTTGACAAGGCATGAACGACATTTACCACCAGAGCCTTCCAGTTTACTGTAGTAGCACATAGTAGGAGGAACATTTTCTCCTATCATTCTGGCTGCTTCAAGTATGGTAGTACCTGGTGGTACGTCTATGCTTATATCATCTATTGTAACTTTCATTTTTATATATTTAAAAGCTTTTTAAATTTATTAATTATGCTGTTGTATAATTCATCTCAGGTTGATACACGTGATCATCATCTTTGACACGGTGCGGATATTTGACATGATATTCGAATTCGTGTCTGAAATGTCTTATGGCAGCAGCTACAGGCCATGCAGCAGCATCTCCCAACGGGCATATTGTATTGCCTTCGATACCGTGTTGTATATCCCAAAGGAGATCAATGTCTGATTCTTTGCCCAATCCATGTTCGATATTGTATAAAACTTTATCCAGCCATATAGTCCCTTCTCTGCACGGGCTGCATTGTCCGCAACTTTCATGGTGATAAAACCGGGCAAAGGTCCAGGTATTCTTCACAATACATTGTTTCTCGTCATAAACGATAAAGCCACCAGAACCTAGCATACTCCCTGTTTCAAAGCCTCCTTCGCTCAGACTTTCATAGGACATCAGCCTTGGATTTCCATTACTTTCTTTAAATAGGAGGCTTTTTGGCAGAATTGGAACTGAAGATCCCCCCGGTACGCAGGCTTTTATATCAAGACCGCCTTTAATTCCTCCGCAATATTCATCGGAATATATAAATTCTTCAACGGGTAGGCCCAATTCTATTTCATATACCCCGGGTTTGTTGATATTGCCGGATGCAGATATCAGTTTTGTGCCTGTAGATCTACCTATGCCTATTTTAGCATATTCAGAACCACCCATATTCAGGATGGGTACGACTGCAGCAATACTTTCTACGTTATTAACTATCGTAGGGCAACCCCAAAGACCCGAAACAGCTGGAAAGGGTGGTTTTATACGGGGATTTCCCCGCTTTCCTTCCAGAGACTCAATGAGTGCAGTTTCTTCCCCGCAAATATAGGCACCTGCTCCCGGATGAACATATAAATCCAGACTATATCCAGATCCTTTGATGTTTTCACCCAGAAATCCTTTGGCATATGCCTCCTTAATGGCTTTTTCGAGGATGCGAAGGATGAACATATATTCACCTCTGATGTATATATAACTTGTCCTGCAACCCAGAGCATAACTGGAAACAATCATTCCTTCGATAAGCAGGTGAGGGATTTTCTCCATCAGCAACCTGTCTTTGAATGTTCCCGGTTCACTTTCGTCGGCATTACATAGCAAATAGCGGGGTTTGTCAGTCGATTTATCCAGAAAACTCCATTTCATACCGGTAGGAAAGCCTGCGCCACCACGTCCGCGAAGTCCTGCCGTTTTTACTTCTTCGGTGACCTCATCCGGAGTCATTTTGCCCAACACCTTATCCAGAGTGCGATAGCCACCCTGTTTGATGTAACCATCTATGGTGTTTATTTCAGGTTTATTCAGATGTTCGAGTAATAATTGTACGCCCATTATTATTAATATTTGTCGGAATATGTACTTCCCAGTTCATGTATTATTTGATCTATTCTCTCTTCAGTCAGATTTTCATAATATTGTTCGCCAATCTGAAGCATAGGTGCATAACCGCAAGCTCCCAGACATTCAACTGTACGTAATGTGAATATATTATCTGAAGTTGTTTCACCAACTTTTATACCCAATTTGCTTTCGAGATAGCTAACAATTTTATCAGAACCACATATCATACAAGGTCCTGTCTGACATACTTCGATTACATATTTGCCTACCGGTTTTGTAAAATACATCGTATAGAAAGTTACTACTTCGTATACCTCAATAGGCTTGATTGCAAGGATGTCTGCTACTTTATCCATTGTATCCACAGATAGCCATCCGTTCGTTTCTTTTTGTACGACATGTAAAACGGGTAGGAGTGCAGATTTTTTACGCTCTTTAGGGTATTGAGCGATAATCCTGTTGATCTCGTTTATTGATTCCTGTGAAAACTGTACATCCATTATCTATATGCTTCTTTTATAAATTTTTGTATTGAAATATTATGCATCCAGCTCTCCTGCTATAACATTCATACTACTCATGGTAATAATCGCATCACTCAAGAGTGATCCTTTGATCATTTCCGGGTAAGCCTGATAGTATATAAAACAGGGTCTTCTGAAATGTAATCTGTATGGCTGTCTTCCACCATCACTGATAAGGTAGAATCCCAGTTCGCCATTTCCACCTTCGACTGCATGATAAACCTGACCTTTGGGTATATCAATCTCACCATAGACTACCTTAAAATGCCAGATCAGACCTTCGATAGTGGTATACACTTCGTCTTTAGGTGGCAGATAAAATTCAGGTACGTCGGCATGATAATCTCCATCCGGCATGTTTTTAAGTGCCTGTTCAATGATGTAAAGACTCTGTCTCATTTCTTCCTGCCTAACACAGAATCTGTCATAGGTGTCACCCTGGGTGCCTAATGGTATAGTAAAGTCAAAATCTTCGTATGAACTGTATGGATGCATTACCCTTACATCGTAGTCAACACCTGCTGCTCTCAGATTGGGTCCGGTAAATCCGTATTCCAAAGCTCTTTCTCCCGATATACTGCCTACATTGATGGTTCTGTCCATAAATATTCGGTTACGGATCAGTAACTTTTCAAATTCGATGAGTGCTTTAGGGAATTCCTTCAGGATTTCTTCAATTTTTGATATCACCAAAGGATTAAAGTCTCTTTCAAATCCGCCGATCCTTCCTATATTGGTTGTGAGTCGCGCTCCGCATATCTGTTCGTAAATCTCATATATTTTTTCGCGGAACTGGAATATATACAAAAAACCGGTTAATGCACCTGTATCCACTCCTATAACACTGTTGCAAATGATGTGGTCGCTGATTCTTGCCAATTCCATTATGATGACACGCATATAGTCTACCCGCTTAGGTGTTGTTACACCAAGAAGTTTTTCAACTGTCATGTGCCATCCGATATTGTTGATAGGTGAAGAACAGTAATTCATCCTATCAGTTATAGGTGTGATTT
The DNA here is from genome assembly GCA_020850225.1 of Saprospiraceae bacterium. Lineage (GTDB taxonomy): Bacteria > Bacteroidota > Bacteroidia > Chitinophagales > Saprospiraceae > OLB9. Next base: position 92,279 of record JADZFD010000032.1, read on the forward strand.
GATAAAAAGGTCTGTTTTCTGCCAGTTTTTCAAAAGCTCTGTGTATATAACCGATTGTTTGTTCTGCATCGAGAATAACCTCCCCATCCATTTTCAGTACATTTTGAAATATACCGTGTGTAGCCGGGTGTGTCGGTCCGAGGTTAAGGTAATTATATATTTTTATATCTTCCTCGTTTTTTGAAATTTCTTCCAAACCGGGAAGGTTTCTCAAATTATCTTCCGAAATATTTATCATCTTTATCTGTTCTGGTATTGTCAACTAAAGGATATTGTTTTAACATAGGATGATAATCCATATCTTCTACGTTCAATATGATTTTTAAATTGGGATGTCCTTTGAAAAGTATGCCAAAGAAATCAAAAGTCTCTCTTTCCATCCAGTTGGCAGTTGGATATAAATGTGTTACTGTTGGTATTTCTGGCTTGGTGATAGGTAAAAAGGTGTGAATTCTTATCCGTACATTATTGGTCATGCTATACAGATGGTAGACAACACTCAGTTCATGGTTTTCTTTATCAGGGTAGTGTACTCCACACAATGAAGTCAGAAAATTGAATTTGAATGTATCATGTTGTTTTAACCATGACAGCAGATCAATAATGATATTTTTTGTAACAATAAAATCGAGCATACCATAACTCTCCTCTATACTGAGAATGTCATCGCCAAATTGAGTGTGAACTGCTTCGCTTAATACATTATTATCTACCATATCTATTTACCAATTTGATATTGTTCAAGTAATTGAGCATATTCAGGCGACTCCCTTCTTCTGATAGGTTCAGATTTAACGAGATCCTGAACTCTGAGAATACCATCCAATATGGCTTCAGGAGATGGTGCACAACCCGGGACGTAGACATCTACAGGAATAATCTTGTCTATGCCCTGTAATACTGAATATGTGTCAAAAATGCCTCCCGAACTGGCGCATGCGCCGACGGCCATAACCCATTTGGGTTCTGCCATCTGTACATATACGTGTTTTAGAATAGGTCCCATTTTTTTAGCTATAGTACCCATAACCATAAGTAAATCTGCCTGTCGGGGCGAAAAACTTAGCCTTTCAGCACCAAATCTACCAATATCGTAACCTGCTGCCATAGTTGCCATAAATTCAATGCCGCAACAAGAGGTCGCAAAAGGAAGTGGCCAAAGAGAATTAGCTCTTGCCAATCCGACAACTTTATCCAGTTGCATAAGTCCGAATCCTTCGCCGGAATACATTTCCGGACCATCAGGGACTATAGTAGGTTTTAATGCCATTTTAAAACACCTTTTTTAATTACATAAAAATAACCCAGTAGAAATGGGGTGACAAAAATAATCATCTTAATAAATCCGCTCATGCCTAATTCTTTGAAGTTGACAGCCCACGGATAGAAAAAGATAATCTCTATATCAAACAGCACAAAAAGAATAGCTGCCAGAAAATATTTAACAGAGTAGGGAAGACGGGCATCACCAATGGACTCGATACCACATTCAAAATTGGATAGTTTTTCTTCATTTTTGCGTTTAGGTCCCAGCAGGTGTGTTAAAATAATCGTAATCCCGACAAATGATAATACTACCAGAAACTGGATTAATATTGCTAAGTAATCCATATTTGAACCTGTCATGCTTCCTGTATCCATAATTTAATCTGAAACTAAATTTTAATAAAATACTTAATGTTTCGGCAAAGCTAAGAAATTAATTCATCAATATTTGTATGATTTTACTCATTTATATATTTATTTTAACATTATTTTAAATTTTGTCATAATTGAGTGATAAGGCTATATAAAATATTGTTGTGTTGTTGTTTTGTACTCATGTATATAGATACTGATGATTTGTTTTTGATTCTGGATAATGTTTATCATCTGCATATAATTGAACTATATAGTTTTGCATGTATTTTTCTGGCATAACTATCAGTGATGTCCACTCATCCAGTCAAATCTATGTAAGATTATTGTTACAAATACATACTATAGAATAAATGTTGATAACGAGTATTCAGAAAGTTTAAAAAATCCCTATCTTTGCATTTTATATCACACGCTTTCTGTATCCATTCAAAATTATTGGATAGTGTGTTTTACATTATATATTCCGTTATCTAAAATGTTGATATTTAAGCAGTTTACGTTCGATTCAGCTCATTATTTACCTAATGTCCACGATGGGCACAAATGTAAGGAAATGCATGGGCATACTTACAGACTTGTTGTTTATGTTGAAGGAAAGCCTGATGTAAAATTGGGATGGGTAATGGATTTTGCCGATTTAAAAGACATAGTAAAACCTATTGTTAATATACTTGATCATAAAACGCTCAACAATATTGAAGGCCTTAGTAATCCAACCTGTGAAAATATTGCAATCTGGATTTGGGAAAGAATAAAGCCCGGAATTCCTGCTCTGAAAAAAGTAGAACTCTATGAAACACCTACCTCCGGCGCAGTTTATGAAGGATACTGATAAGATATCCTTCATGTAAATAAATAATTTCTGATAACTATTCTTTAATTACAAAATTAACCATTTTTCCTGGTACAACTATGATTCGCTGTACTTGTTTGCCGGCTATCAGGTTTTGTACAGTATCCAGATTTGGAACCAACTCCTGTATATCTTTTTGTGATAAGGCAGCATCAAGTGATATTAGAATTCGTTTTTTTCCATTGATGCATACCGGGTATTCTATCGTATCTGTTGTCATATACTGATCGTCAAATATTGGGTATGCTGCAGTGTGTACAGATCCTTCATTTCCCATCAGACTATGCAACTCTTCAGTAATGAATGGTGCGAATGGCGCTAATAAAATATTTACATTCTCAAGAATAGCTCTTTTATTACAATTCAATCTTTTAAGCTCGTTAATACACATCATAAACGCACTGACACAGGTATTGAACGAAAATTTTTCAATATCGTCAGTGACTTTTTTGATTGTCGTATGCAACACTTTGAATTCTTCAGCTGTAGGGTTTTCAGGTGAAAGAGCCCACCCGTCTTCATCGAAATACAGACCCCAGTACTTTCTTAAAAACCGGTTAACACCATCGATTCCCTTGGTATCCCATGGTTTGGACTGTTCAATCGGTCCAAGAAACATCTCATACATTCTGAAGCAATCTGCTCCATATCTTTCGACAATATCATCCGGGTTTTGAACATTATACTTGGATTTGGACATTTTCTCCTGGATGATATTGACAGTAAAGTATGCATCTCCGTTTTCGTCATTTATCCAATAGTATCTGGATATATCGCCATTTACATAAAAATCTTTGCCGATTGTTTCATAATATTCTATAAATTTTGACCGAATTATTCTTCCCCGAATATCGATATAGTTATGAATATAGGGTAATCGGATAGGGCTACCTGCCTGATATTCCGCTACACCGGATAAGTCCTTTGCATTGCCAATCAAAGTGTCACCATTCTTAAACCGGAGATTTTCTACGTAATAGCCATATGCGGTAATCATTCCCTGATTGATTAATTTTCTGAATGGTTCTGTTGTAGGGACAAAGCCGAGATCAAACAGAAACTTATGCCAGAACCGGCTATACATCAGGTGACCGACTGCGTGTTCCGTACCACCTACATACAAATCGACATCTTTCCAGTATTTAAGTGCATCATCTGATGCGAATGCCATATCATTATCAGCATCCATATAACGTAAAAAATACCATGAAGATCCGGCAAATCCGGGCATGGTATCTGTTTCTAATTCTAACCCGTCGTACTGATGTGTCCAGGTATCAACTCTTGCAAGTGGTGATTTACCGCCTGATGCCGGTTGGAAATTTTCCAGTTCGGGTAATTCCAAAGGTAGCTTGTCATATTCCAATGGATGGGCAATACCCTGCTTGTCAAATGCTATCGGAAAAGGCTCTCCCCAGTATCTCTGCCGGCTAAAATTAGCATCACGTAGTTTGTAATTTACCTTTTTATCTCCTATTTTTTTAGTTTTTATTTTTTCAAACATCAGCTGGATGGCCGCATTAACTTCCATTCCTGTCAGGAAATCAGAATGTATCATTTTTCCTACCTTTGCATGAGGAGCAGCATCAGGAAATTCACTTCTATCCAGGATGTCAATGATATCCAGATCAAACTGGTTTGCAAAGGCATAGTCTCTTTCATCATCTCCGGGAACTGCCATAATAGCACCTGTTCCGTAATCATTCAGGACATACTCTCCGATCCAGACAGGAATTTTAACATTGGTAAAAGGATGTCTGACAAAGGCTCCGCTGAATACCCCTGTCACTTCTTTGGATTCTGACATCCTGTCTATATCTGAGCGGGATTTAACATAATCCAAATATTTGCTGACGGCATTTTTTTGTTCGGGTGTTGTGATCAGTTTGACAAATTCATGTTCGGGTGCAAGAACCATAAAGGTCACCCCAAAAATAGTATCTGGCCGGGTAGTAAAAATTTCAAGTTTCTTTTCAAATCCATCAATATCAAAAAACAGGGTAGCACCTTCTGAACGTCCGATCCAATTGCGCTGCATGGCTTTGAGTGCGTCAGTCCATTCAAGGGTATCCAGATCATTGAGCAATCTTTCTGCATATGCTGTGATTCTTAGCGCCCATTGCATCATTGCTTTCTTTTCCACAGGATGCCCTCCGCGTTCCGAAACGCCATCTTTTACCTCGTCGTTGGCAAGAACTGTACCTAAAGCTTCACACCAGTTGACATAACCTACTTTCCTGTAAGCCAGTCTGTAATTCATTAATATTTCATCTTTTCTTGAATCCGTAAAGGCATACCATTCTGAAGCAGTGAAAATGTAATCAATAGAAGTCGCCACATTGAGACCCTGATTGCCATATTGATTGAAATGTTCAGTAAGTACGCTGACAGGTTTTGCCTTCTGGACTGAATTATCGTAATAGTGGTCAAATAACTGAAGGAATATCCATTGTGTCCATTTGTAATAAGAAGGATCAGATGTTTTAACCTCACGGCTCCAGTCGAAGCTGAACCCTAAATTGTCTAATTGATTTCTGTATCTTTTGATGTTTTTATCTGTAGAAACGGCAGGATGTACACCCGTTTGAATGGCGTATTGTTCGGCAGGAAGGCCAAATGCATCGTATCCCATAGGATGTAAAACATTGAAACCCTTGAGGCGTTTATAGCGTGCAAAAATATCAGATGCTATATAACCTAATGGGTGACCAACATGCAAACCTGCACCGGAAGGATAGGGAAACATATCAAGTACATAATACTTGGGCAGTGTGGTGTCATTATGTACCCTGTACAATTGATTTTTAATCCATTCAGCGCGCCATTTTGGTTCAATATTTTCCGGATGGTAAAGCATTTGAAATTTTATTTTATCTTACAAAATATTTAATACGATATGCAAAATTATATATTTTTTTTGGTATATTTTGTATTGTAGCTAAAAATTGAATTAAAATTAGCTAACGAATCGAAAAGTTGATTTTTTTTTGATAGGATAAATTGTTGTTTTTAGGATGTATTTTTATTATATGTGTATTTTAGATAATGTATTATGCTATGATTTTAAGTTAAAAATACTTTATAAATATATCTTGTATGATAATTTTATGTAATTTTGCATAATTATTCGGGTTGTATGTTAATAGATGATCCGTAATAGAAACATAATACTACTTTTTGTTGATTTATATTGTGAATCGATTTAATGTTTAAATAATTGATAAACAATTGTATATCAGATTTAATTGAATTTAAAGTTTCTAAAGTAATGAAAGTTTTAATTTAAATATAAGATTGACTTCATGGAGATTACAGAAGATAAATTGAACAGGGATAACAGAAACAAAAGTTTGCTTATTACGATTTGTTTGCACCTGGCATTGGCTTTACTTGCGTTTTATACCATGCTGCAAAAAATTGAAACTCCCGTTGAACAAAGTTTCTATATCGATATACAAACAGAACCTGAACGCCAGGAACCTGAAGTACCCGAAGAATCGGTAGTTGATAATACTCCATTGGTCAATACGCCGGCAGATAATCTGTCTAAGGCAACTAAGCCAACCCAGGATGCAGGAGCAGTCAAAGGAAATGATGCAGGTAAAACCATTGGAAGTTCCGCCGGAACCAATAAAAATACATTGCCGGCATCTCCTAAATCCGGTGGTTCCACTTCAACTAAAACAGATGGTAGTCAGAAGGGTGATGATAAGTTTGTTGAGGATAAATCATCTGATGTTGCTTTGGAACAGAAGAAAAAATATTCGGGTTTATTTGGTAAGGGCAATGCATCCGGCAATGGTAATGGAAATAATAATCCGGATGGTAAAGCTGGTGATAATGGCGGATTGCCTGACGGGAAAGCACTGGACGGACTTTCAAAGGGAACAGGTAGAGTAGGAGGTGGCTTGAATGGTCGCGGTATCGTTTATACCCCTGAATTCAAGGATAAGTCCCAAAGAACGGGTAAGGTAGCTCTTATTATTTGTGTAGATAAAAATGGGAAGGTTACCGGTGCCGATTATACACAAAAAGGTTCAACAACATCGGATAGCTACCTGATATCATTAGCTACTAAAACTGCTCACGAATACCGGTTTTCCAAAAGTGATATAGAAAGTCAGTGCGGTACGGTAACCATAGATTTTAAAGTAATGTAATAGACTGATAATCGTGTGTTCTATTGCATTCAAACCAATTTTGATGCTAAAATACTATAGTATGTATTTTGAAACTATATCAGACATTCAGAATTTATCCTAAGAAAAAATACTAATATTTCATAATAGTTAATATCTTTACTTTCTCTATTAAGAATAGTTTAAAGATATCATCTATGTCAACACCACATATTGAAGCCAAATCCGGAGAAATAGCAGAGACTATTTTATTGCCCGGAGATCCGTTAAGAGCAAAATTTATTGCAGAAAATTATTTGGACGACTTTGTACAGTTCAACAGAGTGCGTAATATGTTCGGTTATACCGGGTATTATAAAGGGAAGCGTGTGTCTGTCATGGGTACCGGTATGGGTATGCCATCAATAGGTATTTATGCATTTGAACTGATTAAATTTTATGATGTAAAACGGTTGATACGGGTTGGCTCTGCAGGGACTGTACAGCCGGATATGCAGATTAAAGATATCGTCATAGCACAGGGAGCATCCACCAATTCGAGTTTCAGTAAACAATACAGGCTCCGGGGTGAAATAGCAGCCCTGTCAGATTATGGATTGTTGTCAGATGCTGTAAACAGAGCCAAAGAATTAAACCTGCCATATCACGTTGGCAATATTTTATCTTCGGATACATTTTATGATTCTGAAATCAAAAGCTGGAAGAAATGGGCTGATATGGGAGTGCTATGTATCGAAATGGAAGCATATGCGCTTTTTCTCACTGCTGCTGCTTTACATGCATCGGCTCTGGCAATCTGTACGATTTCGGATTCAATCGTCACGGGGGAAAATATCAGTCATGAAGACAGGGAGAAGTCACTACGCCAAATGATAGAACTGGCATTGGATATAGCATAGTGTGGTTGTATTTGTGTATATATAATTGTTTTATTGGCTTTATTAGTCGCTTGCATTGCATTTAAGTATATTTTTAAAATGTGTGTTGTGAAAAAAATTCTACTTTTACCTTTATAATTTATTAATTCAATTATGAGACATTATTTTTATACGCTGTTGGTTGTTATGGGATTTTGTAGTGCACAGGCTCAGTCCGGATTATGGAGTGAAGTACATGATTTCCAACAAAGGGAAGCCAGATATATTACACCAGACAAATACTTGTTGTATACCTTTGATTTTAATACATTTGCTGGAAGTGTACGGGAATCCCAAAAGAGCAGAAATGTACTCGAATTGACAGTTCCTCTTCCGGACGGAGATTTTGATACATATATGTTGACAGAAACAAGTGTATTTGAAGATGAATTATCCAGGAAATATCCGGGATTTACAGCATATACGGGCTACAGTTCTTCATCTCCGGGATCTGTGCTGAAATTAAGTGTTTCTCCCTTTGGTATCAACGGTATGATCCTGGCTGCAGATGCATCCAAAAATGTATTTATTGACCCTTTGACACCTACCAACAATAATCAGATATATCAGGTATATTATAAAAGTGATTATCACAGACAGGATGTGCCGTTTTCATGTGGTGTGGATGAATTTCATGTAAGTAATCATCCGGAATACCGGGATATTAATAATTCAAATGAAGTAGCTAACAGAAGTTTTGGAGACTGTCAGTTGCGTTCCTACCGGCTCGCACTGGCATGTACAGGCGAATATGCTTCCTTTCATGGAAGAACGATTGAACGTGTACTCGCTGCATTCAATACTACAATAACACGTGTAACCGGTGTGTATGAGAGAGATTTGGGTATCACACTTAAGTTGATAGGGAATACGGATGCATTGATTTTTCTGGAAGGAAATACAGACCCGTATTCCAATAATAATGGAGACGTAATGCTGGGTGAGAATCAGCGTACTGTTGATCGGATTATTGGCTCTGCCAATTACGATATCGGCCATGTATTCAGTACAGGTGGAGGTGGAATAGCCTTTTTAAATTCCCCATGCAACACCAGTAACAAAGCCAAGGGTGTAACCGGAAGCGACAAGCCTTTTGGTGATCCGTTTGATATCGATTATGTTTGTCATGAAATGGGACATCAATTCGGTGCCAATCATACGCAGAATAACAATTGTAACAGGAATTCACCTACGGCAATAGAACCGGGAAGTGCAAGTACAATAATGGGATATGCGGGTATATGCCCTCCGGATGTACAATCCAACAGTGATGGGTATTTTCATGGTGTGAGTATCAATGAAGTGCACAACTATATTGTTAATGGATTGGGCAATACCTGTGCAACCATCATTGAAGTACCCAATACCAAGCCTGTCATAGAAGTGTTAGGAAAACAATATACCATTCCTGTTTCTACATCATTTGCACTCACAGCAACAGGTCAAGATGATGAAGATAAAGGTCTTACATACTGTTGGGAGCAAACAGATAGTCAGACTGCTTCAATGCCTCCTAAAGCTAATTCCTCGGCTGGACCTTTATTCAGGTCTGTATTTCCGGATGTAAACCCTACGAGATTCTTCCCGGATCTGAAGAAAAAATACGGACAGTGGGAAGTACTCCCAACTGTATCACGAAATATGAATTTCAAATGTACTGTACGTGACAATCATCCTCAGAACGGATGTACTGAAGATGTCAATGTCACAATCAAGACCACAACGGAATCCGGACCTTTTTTGGTTACAAACCCTAATACCAGGTTGGTTTCGTGGCAGGCAGGTACTATCCAACCCGTTTCATGGGATGTGGCAAATTCAGATAAGTCACCCGTTAATTGCCAGATAGTCAGTATAGTTTTGTCTGTGGATGGTGGTGCAACTTATCCTTTTGAACTGGTATCGGGCATTCCCAATACTGGGTCATATCAGATTCAGGTACCATCTTATCCTACTGATCGTGCCCGTATTATGGTTAAAGCTGCAGATAATGTATTCTTCGACGTTTCAGATGAAAACTTCAAAATTACGACCAGCTTTACAATGGGTACGGATATATCTGAACTAAATATTTGTGATGAAGATGAATGGACAACTTCCATATATCTGAAAGAAGTGTCGACTATAAAGAATCCTGTTGTACTTTCTGTTCCGTCACCCATTGCTGGGTTGACTTATACTTTTTCAGATAACACTATTTCTTCCTTGCCGGATACGGTAAAACTTACCATATCCGGATTGAAATCATTGGATCCGGATGAATATCAAGTTGTTATAAATGCCATATCCGGAACAGAACTACTTAACTCAACCATACACATATTTAAAGGTTTGGCTGAGGATAACATCCAGTTAGTATCACCACTTCAGAATTCAGCCGCTATTTTACCATCAAATGTGCTGTTTTCATGGAATAAACTGGGCGGAGTTAAGGATTATCTACTTGAAATCAGCGAATCTCCTGCATTTGATAGCCTGATCTTTGAAAATCGGACTCAGGATACGCAGATAAAAGTCAATCTAAAAGAATCTACCATTTACTACTGGAGGGTTAAACCGGTTAGTCACTGTGTAGATTTACCATATTCAGAGGTTTTTAGTTTCAGGACTTCAGGAGCTATTACAGGTTCAGCCATTCTCTTAAGAAATGAAACACTGTTAGTTGATCAGGCACAATCTGCATTTCTCACAGACAAAGAGATAGATGTCAGAGGAGATAATCCTGATTTTATAATATATACAATAACGGGATTACCGGTAGAAGGTCAACTTTTTATCGAGGGAAAATCTATGGATACCGGTGACAGATTCAGTATGACTGATGTATTGAATGGTAAAGTTGAGTACCGGCATGCCGGTGGTTTTGTTACTTCGGATACGATTACTGTTAGCGTTCTGGACGATGCCAGCAGATGGATTCCTGAGGTTGTGATACCTGTGAAGATTAAAACAGCAGAATTAGGATTGATTGCTATACGAAACAAAACTCTAAAATGTTATGGAGATAACAATGCTGAAATAGCCTTGACAGGTTTTGGAGGTGTTCCTCCTTACCAGTATTCAGTAGATGGAAATACTTTTGCTGATGATACTGTTTTTAAAAATTTGGACGAAGGGATATATACATTTTATATTAAAGACGACGCAGGTGATATTACGCAGTCAGATCCGGTAATTTTAAAGGCTCCTTCAAAAATAGTAGTCGATGCCCAGCAAAAATTCTATGACATTACTGTTGATGCTGCTGGAGGTACGGGTACGCTTTCATATAGTTTGAACGGAGGTGTTTTTTTAAATACATTTCTATTTGAAAACCCGGGGAACGGTTTACACATAATTCAGGTTAAGGATATATTTGAATGTATTCAGGAAGATACTGTCAGTATCAGTGTAGAACCATTAAACGTTGAAGCAGAAGTTACTTCAGATGCGGTATGTGCAGGTCAGATCATCACACTTTCAGTTAAGGGATCCGGTGGTATTCCACCATATACATACAGTACCAACAATCAGAATTATACTGAGTCGGATGTCGTCAAAACGCTGATCCCTAATCCGGTTGTATATATTAAGGATGCAGGCGGAAAGATTGTACATTCCGATACTGTTTGGACCAAAAACCCACAACCACTTCACATTGCATTCAATGTGAAGAGATTTACCGTTACTGTACAGGCAACAGGCGGTACCGGTCCGTTGGTATACAGTAAAAATGACGTAGACTATTCTGATAATAATATTTTTGAATTTTCAGATAATGGAGTTTATCGGATTTATGTAAGAGATTCAGTGCTTTGTTCAATGAATGCAACTGTTCAGATTAATGCCATCAAAGCCATAAATGTAACTAAAAAGGATGTAACATGTCATGATAAAAATGACGGATATCTCAAGCTGGTCAGCCAGGGTGGAGCCTCACCGTTTCAGTACAAATTAAATAATGGAAATTTTAGCTCAACCCGTGAATGGAAAGACCTGAGTGCTGGTATCTATAATTATACAGTTCGTGACAGTAAGGCCGATAGCCTGACCGGTGAAATAGAGATTTTGAATCCGGAAGCGTTGTCAATTGAGTTGCTTATCAGTAAAGATACACTGGATATTCTTGTCAATGGAGGAACACCACCATACCGCTATAGTATTGATAACGGAGGATTGTTTTTAGACACGAATCTATATACTGAGTTGGATCCAGGTACTTACAGCGTTGTTGTTAAGGATAAGAATGGATGTGATATAACAGGTACAGCTGTATTGACTCAGGCACAGGATCTTGCAGCTGACAGGATTGTATTGTATCCCAATCCTGTGTCCCGTGAACTTTATATCCGAGGAATGGAATCGTTATCAGATTATCACGTGGATATAATAGGTGTAGATGGTGTCAAAACTGCGGCTACTATCAAATCAAAGATTAATGATGGTCTGCTGATTGATGTCTCAATGCTTACTTCCGGCATGTACATAGTCAGAATCAGTAACAGTAATAATGTGGCAACGTTCAGGTTTTTGAAAATCTGAAAAGAATTTTTAAAAAATAATCAGAAGTAAGTGTGAACAAATCTATAAGGATAATAAAAATTGAATCGTATCGACGGAGTCAGCAAAGGTATCTATTTCGGGATGCTGGGCTTGCCCGAATGACACAGTAGATATACCCGGTAGTGGATCAGCTGCAACCACACACTGGATTTTATCCATGTCTGTTTTTATTTTTTCTGTAAGTTGGCTGACATTGCTGTAATACTCATAATGGATAGTTGCTATTCTGGATGCCACATCTGTTGAAGGTCGCAGAATGAAGAATTCATTCTGTAAAAATGCTTCTTTATTGAGGAGGTATAATGCTACATTGTAATCGTAATTGTTTTTGTACTTATTATATAGAATTATATCTTTATAGGAATCGAATGCTTCCATAAGTCTTTCCAAAGGATATCCTTCAGGCAAAAAGAGTTTACTTACGTTTCTGCAACCCAAACCAAAATAGGAAAAAATATCCTGGGCGAGTAATTGCATTGTTGACAGATCTTCGTTGCCTTTAAGAATGGCAACTGCATTCCGGTTATACCTGATGATGTGTGGAAAATCTCTAAAATAATACTCGAAATGTAATGCAGTATTATTACTACCCGTGGCAATTACAGCATCAAAACCGGAAAGTTTTTCAACATATTCAAAATAATGTTGTGCTTCGGGATAGTTTACAATGAGCAGATTCAGAACATACGGTATTAGAACCTTGTCTTTGTCGCTCAATTTAATCATAGATATATGTCCAGTAAGATAGCAACATAATATATCATGAAAACCAACCATAGGAATGTTTCCTGCAAGTACGAGTCCGATTTTTTTGGGTTGAATGTTGTTATCGATATGATATCTTAGTACCAGATCACTCAGGGATTGTTCATTCAGATAATGTGATGTAATGGCTTCCAGGGATAAATAGATGTTCTCCGGTGTAAACCAAGGATTTTCTACGCATGCTTTTTTAAAAATATCAGTTTGCAGTGTGTTGTTATTCTGTATAAGTACCTTACCGAGTTCTGTAAGACTACTAATTCGCTGTACTAATGTCATCATCTGTAAAAATTACTTTTATTTACGACAAATTTTGTTTATATCATTGAATATCAGAATGATCTTCATAATCAATGATTTCTTTTCTTGCAGCCACATAATCGCGCCATTTTGTCAACACAGATTCAAAGTCTTCCGGCAATTTATTCTCAAAATACATGGGTTTTTCAGTTACCGGATGTATAAATCCAAGACTACGGGCATGTAAAGCCTGTCGGGGCAATATTTTAAAACAATTATCAACAAATTGTCTGTATTTATTGTAGACAGTACCTTTGAGAATACTATCTCCGTTGTACCTGGCATCGTTAAAAAGTGTATGCCCAATATACTTCATGTGTACCCGTATCTGGTGTGTTCTACCGGTTTCGAGGTGGCATTTTACCAATGTAACATAGTACATTCTTTCCAAAACTTCGTAATGTGTTACAGCGTGTTTTCCCTGACTGCCATCCTGAAAAACGGCCATTTGCATTCTATCGCGTTCATGTCTTCCAATATTGCCGGTGATAGTTCCTTTTTCATCTTCCATATCACCCCAAACCAGAGCAATATATTCCCGTTCAATGGAATGGTCATAAAACTGTTTGGAAAGATGTGTCATGGCATAATCCGTTTTGGCTATCAGTAGCAGCCCGGATGTATCCTTATCAATACGGTGTACAAGCCCGGGTCGGTCAGGGGCATTGCCTTTCATCACGGGTAATTGATGGTTTTGAAAATGATATAATAAACCGTTTACCAGTGTGCCAGATGTATTTCCTACACCTGGATGTACTACAAGGCCTGCCGGTTTGTTGATTACCATCAGGTGTTCGTCCTCATATACTATTTCCAAAGGAATCGGTTGTGGTTCAACTGTTTCTGATTCATCCGGATTGGAAGGTAATACCAGTGATATGTCATCGCCCGGTCGTATTTTATAACTAGATCGGACAGGCTTTTCATTGACCAGTACACATCCTATCTGAATTGCATTCTGTATCCGGGTACGGGATACACGTTCCAGTCTATCCATCAGAAATTTGTCAATACGGACAGAGGTTTGATTTTTATCGCAGAGAATACGCTGATGTTCAAATAATTCGTCTGATGTACCTTCGAGGTCTGTATTTTTTATAGCTACCATACTTTATTAAAACCGATATGTCATTCCTAATTCAAAACGCATTATGTCTGTTGTACTCCTTTTAAGTTCAAATGCATCCAATGTTGTCTGCAAGTTTGTATTTTTATTACTCAGTGCGTAATAGGGTACACTCAATCCCGGATAGTAACCACCTTTCAGATTAATATAAAAATTCTTTCCTGCTGGATATTGAATGCCGGCAGCAGCACCGTAGTTGACAGCAATATGTCCTTCATCAAACTGTCCGCTGGAATTGTCGGGGTCGCTTTCAAGTATCTTACTGGTATATGTGAATATCCAGTTGAAACCCATTAATGCCTCAAAGTAAACCTCAAAACGACCTGTATATATGTCCGGATAATATCGGAGTTTTCCATTGAATCCCCACAAGTTGGTAGTCGTGGTACTATTAAAGTCATAAATATAGAAATCAACTACCTGACTCACAATGGCATTGTACGAACCAAGAGATGTGTAATGTGTGGAAATACCCCAGAAAAAGGGATTGTTTTCTCTTATCTGATTCAGATAAGCAAGTTCAAAACCAACTTTGTTGCCATTATTTTGCCCGAACAAACCTGATGGTACGTAGTAGGATATACCACCCTCAATAAAATTTACTTTGGATTGTGCCTTTACACTGAAAATGGAAAGGTACAATATGGTCAAAACCTGTATAGTTTTTAAAAATATATTATCTTTCACAAATTCAGCAAGTATGTTGAAACTGCAAATATAATCCAAATGAAGGTAATCTCTGGCTACCTGAACGATAAAAATTCAAAAAAAGGTATAAACAGTAATAACGACAGTAAGTTAAAAACCAAGAATATTATCGTGATGATACCAATAAATTTGTACAGAGATTTTTGCTGATCAAATGCCTGCTCAAGGAGGAATGCATTATCATTTTTGCATGCTTCTGTACATAGTTTTGAAAATCTGTATAGTTTTACCAATGGGTACATGTATATTATACAGACAAGAAATAGGTACAGTCCTCCAAATCCAACAGAAAAATAGACAGGACCCATCTCTTTGAAGAATATGAAAAACACTGTAATTCCAATACACGATATCAGACCCATTATAAATCCTGTGATTGATAATAGTCTTGCCCAGCCTGCTGTCGTTAATAAATGATTTTTGGCTATCTGGGTTATAATGAAACTATCAGTAGCTTCGTAATGTGAAGTGTCTTTATGGTTTGTAATGTCCATGATAAATTGTTTAAGGTCAATTATATTAAGATTTCTGTAAATTTAGCAGTTTTTTAATTATGACATTGAATAATAGACAAATTTAAAATAATAAAATGCCACAAAAAGGATAAATGATGCTGCCAATAGATTTACAAAGATAATTTTAACAAAAAGTTAAATATTGTAAACTTTAGAAACTTTAGCGACACTAAAAGTTTATTTAGTTTATCTTTGCGCTATGGATTTAAAAGAGCAGCTATTACTTGTTTCAGCTCAAATGTTTCTAAAATATGGAATCAAGAGTGTAAGTATGGACGATATCTCACGACAGTTGGGTATCTCCAAGAAAACACTGTATGAAGTTGTAGAAAATAAAAATGATTTGATCAATGCTGTTTTGGATTTTCATCTAAAGGATAGTGCGGACGAACTGAATGCTTTGCTTAAAAAATCAGAAGATGCTATTGATGAAATGATGCAGGTTAGTTCACATGTACTTTTTTTTATAGCCAATATGAGCCCGACAATTATCTATGATTTGCAGAAATATCACCCCCAAAGCTGGAAAAAAGTCAAAGAATACCAACGTACTATAGTAGAAAAACAGATATACAATAATCTTGTAAGGGGTCAGAAGGAGATGCTTTACAGAAGGGATTTTGATCCGCAGATTGTTGCAAGGTTATTTGTGTATAAGTCCAGTTCTATTACAGATCACGAAGTTTTTCCAACTGAATTATTTGACAGGAAAACATTGTACAAGGAAATTATTAAGTATCACTTTTTCGGGATTATTTCAGAAAAAGGTTTAAAGTCATTGTTGAAACATTATAAAAAACATTTTTTTATATGAAGTTTATTTTTAAAACTGGGATAATATTATTGTTTGTCATGGTTCAATCCTTGTCAAATGCACAGAATATTGTAAGGTTATCATTGGATCAGTCAGTAAATATAGCGCTGAATAATTCTGTTGAACTTAGAAACCTTAAAATTGACGAACAGATTCAGCTTGAAAAAAACAGAGAAGTTATCGGAATGACTATGCCTCAGATAACAGCAACTGGTATGCTTTCATATTATACAAATCTTCCACAATTTGTATTTCCAACATCCGACATATCAGTATATCAGGTGTTGTCAAAAGAAGGTGTGAAGGATGGTAACGGCAATCCTATAGATTTAAGCAATGCTACCTTTGGTAAACAACCAATATCATTGGTTGCTCCCCTGAATTATCAGGCAGGAATAGATGTTCAGCAGTTGTTGTTTCAACCGGATGTATTTATTGCCATTCAGGCTCGAAAGGCAGTTATGGATTATGCAAAGAAAAATACAATGGTGGCGCAGGAAAATGTAAAAGCTAATGTAGAAAAAGCATATTATGGCGTATTGGTTGCTCATAAACAAAAGCAGGTAATCCAAAAAACGCAGGAAAGATTAGACCTGTTGCATAAAGAAATGAAAGAAATGTTGCGCAATGGTTTTATTGAAAAATTGGATGTCGACAAGCTGGATGTCTCAATCAATAATACACGTACAGCACTGAATCAGCTCAATAATTCAATTCATATATCCGAATCTTTATTAAAAAATGCTTTAATGTTGCCACAGTCAGACTCTATTATACTTACTGAAACGCTGGATGGTAAAACGCTAAGTGCCGAAATTTTTACTATGCAGCATAGTTTCAAATATGAAGACAGAAAAGAAATGGATTTACTCAATACTGCTAAGGAATTGCAACAACTGGATCTGAGGAGATATAAATTGGCCTATGCTCCTAATCTTGCTGCTTTTTATCAGTTTCAGCTATCCGGCCAAAGAAATAAAAGTTATGATATCGATGGTTCCGGTCCATGGTTTTCTTATAATTCAGGGTTGATCGGCCTATCTTTGAATCAGCCTATTTTTGATGGATTACAAAAGAAACACAGGATTCAGCAAGCAAGATTATCCGTTGAAAAAGTAGACAATATGATTGTACAACTAAAAGCGGGAATTGATCTAGAGCAAACAGTTGCCCGTAATTTACTGGACAATGCCATGCTCAATCTGGATATTCAGGAAAGAAATATAACTTTGGCTGAATCTGTATTTGAAACAACCAGAAAGAAATATAAAGAAGGTTTGGGTACAAGTATTGAATTGCTACAAGCGGATACAGAGTTCCAGCGCGCCAGTGGAGGCTATTTTCAGGCGCTGTATGATGCAGCAGTTGCCAAGACTTCTTACCTAAAATCATTAGGAAAATTATAGATTTTAAATTTTAAAATAATATATAATACATCAAAAATGAAAATGAAAGTATTTTTTCAAGTTTTATTTGTTGTGACACTTGTTGCCTGTGGCAATAAAAATCAAACAAGTGATAAGAATATCCAACTTACAGCCAAATTAAAACAATTGGAAGCACTTAAGTCGCAGTTGTCACAGATTAATGATAAAATTGCATCAACAGAAGCCGAAATAATCCAATTGGATCCTTCGAGAGGACAATCGGCAAAACTTGTTACCACTCAGTCAATTGCTCCGGAAGGATTTCAACATTTTATTGATTTGCAGGGACAGATTAGTTCAACAAATATATCATACGTTGCTCCAAGAAACGGTGTAGGTGGTTATGTAAAACACATCTATGTCAAAGCCGGTGATCGTGTGAAGAAAGGTCAGTTACTGCTTAAACTGGATGATCAGATTTTAAAACAGAGTATAGAAGCTGTCAAAACACAACTGACAATGGCAAAATCGATATATGAACGTACACAAAATCTCTGGAATCAGGGAATAGGTTCGGAAGTACAGTTGCTGTCAAGTAAAACAAATATGGAAACGCTTGAAAACCAGATAAAAACTCAGGAGGAACAACTTAAAACATATTGGGTTTATGCTGACCAGAACGGGATAGCAGACATTGTCAATATCAAAGTAGGTGAGATGTTTACGGGTATGAGTGCATTGGGTCCCCAAATTCAGATTGTTAATAATTCAGATTTGTCAGTCAATGTCGACATTCCGGAGAACTATACCGGTCAGATTCAAAAAGGAGCTCAGGTGATTGTTGAAGTTCCTGCATTGAATAAATCAATTAAAAGTACCATATTCAGATTGAGTAATTCTATCAATGTCAGTAGCAGGGGATATACAGCTGAAATTAAAATCCCTTCCATCGAAAACATCAAACCGAATATGGCAGCCTACGTTAAAATACTGAATCATACGAATTCCAAAGCTATTGTAGTGCCGATAAACATAGTACAAAGTGACGATAACGGAAAATTTGTATTTGTAATGAAAAAGGAAGGGGATAATTTTGTTGCCAGCAGAAAACCTGTTCAATTAGGACAGCTATATGGTGATAGTATTGAGATCCTGTCAGGATTAGTACCCGGAGACGAAATTATCACTGTTGGTTATCAGGGTTTATATGAAGGTCAGCTAATACGAAGTACAGGCAACGATGCTGATAAAATGCTTTCAAAACAAGACAATATCCGTTAATATTTAAAAATCATCAAGTGTCCAATCCATTAAAATTTATAGGAGGAAAGTTTAAAGAATTTTTCCCAACAAGCTGGGCTATAGATAACCGGACTTCCATGTATATCGTTACATTGATGATAGCCGGCTTTGGTATGTATAAGTTTTTTACATTACCCAAAGAGCAATTTCCTGATATTGTAGTGCCTACTATTTCCATAACTACCGTATATGTGGGAAATTCACCCAAGGATATCGAAAATCTGATTACCAGACCGATAGAAAAGCAGATTAAGGGTATTTCAGGGGCTAAAGTTGATAAGATCAATTCAATATCACAAACGGATTACAGTTTGATTATTGTCGAATTTGATACGGATATTAAGCCTGAATTAGCCAAACAAAAGATAAAGGATGCAGTCGATAAGGCACAGACTGATTTGCCGACAGACCTGACGCAACAACCAAATGTACAGGAGTTCTCATTATCTGATTTGCCGATTATGTTTGTAAATATCAGCGGTGAGTATGACGGACTTACACTGAAAAAATTTGCTGATGACATTCAGGACAGATTTGAATCGCTACCTGCGATATCCAGAGCCGAGATCGTAGGTGCTCCTGAACGTGAAATACAGATCAATGTAGATCCCGTAAAAATGGAGCAGGCAAAAATCAGTTTTGACGATGTAGCTAATGCCGTTGCCTACGAAAATATGGATATTTCTGCTGGTAAAATATCCATGGGAACTATGGATAGGAGTATAAGACTGAAAGGTCAGATAACCAACCCATTGACTATAGGTAATATCATCGTAAAAACCCCTGTGGGCGGAACGCTTCTTCTGAATGAAATAGCTACAGTAAAAGATACCATAAAAGAAACGGAGAGCTATGCCAGATTAAATGGTAATAATGTGGTAACTCTCAATATTATCAAACGACCTGGAGAGAACCTGATTGATTGTGCAACACAAGTGAAGGAAATCGTCAAAGATATGAAGGCTAATGATCTTCCGAAAGACTTGGAAATTACGATCACTGGAGACCAGAGCCGTCAGGCTGCTACTTCATTTGAGGAGCTCGTGAATACTATTATTATTGGATTCTTACTGGTGTTGATGATCCTGATGTTCTTCATGGGTGTAACCAATGCGTTTTTTGTGGCATTAAGCGTTCCTTTGAGTGTATTTGTAGCATTTATGTTTTTACCTTTTGCAGATATGCTTGTCGGTACCAATATTACACTGAATTTCATTGTTTTGTTTGCCTTGTTATTCGGTCTTGGTATAATAGTGGACGATGCTATCGTTGTGGTAGAAAATGCCCATCGGATTTATGAAAATGGGAAAGTGCCCATTGTAAAAGCGGCAAAAGCTGCTGCTGGAGAAGTATTTATTCCTGTACTGGCCGGTACACTAACGATAATCGCTCCGTTTGTACCATTATTATTCTGGAAAGGTATCATTGGGAAATTTATGATATACCTACCTGTAATGCTGATTTTTACGCTATTTGCTTCATTAATCGTTGCCTTTGTTATGAATCCGGTTTTTGTTGTAAGTTTTATGAAACCGGAAGGTAGGGAATATGAAAAGCCGAAGATGTCCATATTCAAACAATGGTGGCTATGGCTCATAGTAGCTTTAAGTATACTGTTTCATCTGACGGGTAATCCTGGAAAAGGAAATTTCTTAGGGTTACTTGCTGTTCTGATTGTATTGAATAAGTTTATTATTACTGACATTATTCATTTTTTCCAGGACAGAATACTACCACGACTTATGCTGGCTTATGAAAACCTGCTCAGATGGCTGCTAGTAGGAAGAAGGCCCATTATGGCGTTTGTATCGGTTTTTGTAATTTTTGCGATGTCATTGATTGCTTTGATAGCAAGTAAGCCGGATCTGCCTTTCTTTCCAAGTGGCCAACCCAATATAATATATGTATACCTGAAAATGCCGGTTGGAACAAAAGCCGAAGAAACGAATAGGGTATTATCTGATATGGAAATGAAAGTTTTCAAAAGTCTTGGAAACCTGAAACCTACAGAAGAAGGTTCTATAGTAGAAAGTATATTGTCCAATGTCGCAGTTAATGCTAATAATCCAATGGATAATAACAGGAGTGTTCAGCCTAATTTGGGTCGAATTCAGATTTCTTTCATTGAATTCGCCAAGAGAAATGGTATTAAAACCTTACCTTATATGGATTCTATCCGAACTGCATTGCAGGGAATACCCGGAACAGAAGTAACTGTTGAACAGGAAAGGTCAGGACCACCAACAGATCCTCCTGTAAATATTGAAGTGTACGGCGATGATTTTGATAATAATGCTAAAGTAGCAACGGATTTGTTTAATTATCTGAATACCAAAAATATTGATGGTGTTAACCATTTAGCTATGGATGTCGACCTTAATAATCCGGAGATAACAGTTAATGTAGATAAACAAAGAGCAGCTATCGAAGGAGTAAGCTCAGCACAGGTAGGTATGGCTATCAGAACAGCTTTATTCGGAAGAGAAATCAGTAAGTTCAAATCAGGTGAAGATGAATTTAAAATCCAGCTCAGATTCAATGAACTGGAAAGAAACAATCTACAAAGTCTGATGAATATGCGTATTACTTTTCGGGATTTTAATACAGGACGTATCAAACAGATACCGGTGAGTTCTGTAGCAACTTATGATTTTACTAATTCAACTGGTGCTATAAAACGACTGGACCTGAAGCGCATTATAAGATTACAGTCTGCAGTTACCGATTTAACAGCAGTTCCAACTATTACCAAGGAAATAGGACAGAATATAAAAGAGTTTAAGAGTAGCCATTCAATACCCGACGGTGTGCATATCAAGCAAACGGGTGAAAGTGAGCAACAGAAAGAAACGAATGCTTTCCTTGGTATGGCTTTTATTGTGGCACTTGGATTGATATTTCTGATTTTGGTACTTCAATTTAATTCCTTGAGTAAACCTTTTATCGTATTGTCAGAGATATTGTTTTCAGTTATTGGTGTATTTCTGGGATTCGCACTCACGGGACAGACAATGCCAACAATCATGGTAATGGTTGGAGTCATTGGTTTGGCTGGTATAGTTATCAAGAATGGTATCCTTTTGATTGAATTTACGGATGAATTGCGATCCCGTGGATTAAAGACAAAAGAAGCTACCATTCAGGCCGGTAAAATCAGAATTATTCCTGTGATGCTGACGGCGGTAGCCACAATGCTGGGATTGTTTCCTTTAGCGATAGGTTTCAATATCAATTTTGAAACTTTATTTACACATTTGGACCCCAAAATTTTTATCGGAGGTGAAAGTGTTGTTTTCTGGGGGCCACTGGCATGGACGATTATTTATGGCTTGATTTTGTCATTCTTTATGACCTTGCTGATGATTCCGAGTATGTACATTATTTCGGAACGTCTTAGAAGGCCTATGTCTAAATTCTATGGAACAAAATTTATGGCGATTCTTGGATTTTTAGGACCATTTTTCTTTATATTTGTGGGTATTATGTATCTGGTGCGATGGGTGACAGGAAGACCAGTATGGAATGGAACGTATAGCAATCAGATCTAAAAATATGTAAATCATGAATGATTTAGAAAATCTGAGACAGGAATACCGAAAAAGCCAACTGGATGAAACCGATATGATGGAAAATCCATTGAATCAGTTTCTAAAATGGTTTGATGAGGTTCAGCATGCCGGTATTCATGAGCCTAATGCAATGACATTATCAACTGTTGATATGTATGGAAAGCCCAGTTCAAGGGTTGTCCTGCTTAAAGGTGTCAGTGACGGAGGATTCGTTTTTTACTCAAACTATCAGAGTAATAAAGCTAAGGAAATTGATAATAATCCGAATGGATATATCAATTTCCTTTGGCTGGAACTGGAGCGGCAGGTACGGATTAGCGGCATTATATCGAAAGTCAGCAGGGATGAAACTGAAGAATATTTTCATTCAAGACCACGCGGCAGTCAGATTGGCGCCTGGGTATCGCATCAAAGTAGTGTGATTCAATCCCGTGATGTTCTTGAAAAAAAATTGGAAGAACTGGAAAATCATTATAAGGATATGGACATCATACCTGTGCCGGTTCATTGGGGCGGATACAGGTTGCTGCCTGAAACAATTGAGTTCTGGCAAGGCAGACCTAACAGATTGCATGATCGCATTTTATATACAAAAGTAGGCGAAGATAGCTGGAAAATAGAAAGGTTATCTCCGTAATGAGACAGAGATTTTAATAAGTATTCATATCTAGCAAATTATCACAAAATTGTAGGTCAAAGCTGTCATTGGATGCTATAATTATAAGTCTGTCATGTTGATGTTGCCGGATTAGGTTTTCAAACCAAAGTTTAGCTTTTGCATCAAGGAATGAGGTAGGTTCATCCAGCAATAATATAGGTGTATCACTCAGTATAGCCAATGCTAGTTGGATTTTTTGTTTCATTCCTGATGAATAGTTGCTTAATTTCTTATCAGGAGATACTTTGAGTTGAATTGCTTCTTCAAACTCCATATAACTCATTCTGGATCTGAATGGCTTGAATCTTGTGTGAAATGCAAACATTTCATCGAGTGAATATTCGTTGATCAGATCTGTATACGGAGCTGCAAGAGCTATGTACTGATATATTTTTTCGACGGGTATATCTTTCCCACGAATATTAAAAGTGAGTTTTCCGGATGTGGGACTTAAATAACCCGACAGAATTTTAATCAGGGTAGATTTTCCACTTCCGTTATTTCCTGTTATTCCGCTTATGGCACTATTATTCATAGACGTGGTAAGATCCCGGATGATCCATTGGAAACCATATCTTTTTCTGATGTTTTCTAAATCAATTTGTATCATTACTGCTTAAACCCTTTCATTAATCCACGGTCAGCCTGGTACAGGAAAGTAAGTATCTGTTGTTTTTCATTGGATTCAGGTATGGTTGCCTCTACCGCTTCCAGAGACCTTTTGACATTGTTGCCTTTTACAAATATGATTCTGTAGATATCCTGAATTGCATTGATCTGTTCTGTAGAAAACCCTCTGCGTTTGAGTCCAACCGAATTGATTCCTACATAGGAAAGCGGTTCTCTTGCGGCTTTGACAAAAGGTGGAACGTCTTTTCTGACTAAAGAACCTCCGCCTACCATAGCATGGTTACCTATTTTTACAAATTGGTGTACGGCAGTAAGACCCCCTAAAATGACATAATCACCTATTTCAATATGACCGGCGAGGTTGACATTGTTGGCAAGGATGCAGTTGGAACCTACTACGGAATCATGAGCTATATGAACATAGGCCATAAGAAGACTGTTGTTGCCGATTTTTGTAGTCATACTGGCTTCAGTTCCCCGATTCAGAGTGCAGCATTCCCTGATGATGACGTTGTCACCAACAACCACAGTAGAATTTTCACCCTTGTATTTCAAATCCTGTGGAATGGCACCTACCACTGCTCCCGGAAATATTTTACAATTGCGTCCTATAAAGGAACCTGTCAGGATGACTGCATGCGGACCTACCCAGGTACCGGCACCGATTTCAACATTTTCTCCCACATAGGCAAAAGGTTCAATTGTCACATTATCACCTATCTTAGCAGATTCATGAACAAAACTTAAATGACTAATCATCGTTTCTTTTTACTATTTGTGCTGTTAATTCTCCTTCTGACACAAGCTTGGAACCTACATATGCCGTGCCTTTCATCTGAATTATGCCTCTCTTGATTGGAGACATCAATTCCATTTTCAGTAATAATGTATCACCCGGTTCTACTTTTACCTTAAACTTA
This sequence comes from Saprospiraceae bacterium, assembly GCA_020850225.1. Lineage (GTDB taxonomy): Bacteria > Bacteroidota > Bacteroidia > Chitinophagales > Saprospiraceae > OLB9. Next base: position 117,042 of record JADZFD010000032.1, read on the forward strand.
ACATTTTCGATTTTTAAAAAATAGGTATCCCATTTTTCACCAGGCTTACTGAGTGTTTTCAATGCAAGTAGTCCTCCTGTCTGAGCAAGTGCTTCTATCTGTAATACACCCGGAAATACCGGATTACCTGGAAAATGTCCCATAAACAGACTTTCATTGTAGGTGATATTTTTTACGCCTACAATATGTGTATCTGATAATTCAATAACCTTGTCGACCAAAAGAAAAGGATATCTGTGTGGTAAAAAACTTTTGATTTCTTCGGTATTCATGACAGGCTCTGTCTCAGGGTTGTAGATGGGTCGTCCCTTGTTTTTGCGGTATTCCAAATATTTAGCCTTTAGAATTTTGGCCAAAGCCACATTGGATGTATGTCCTGGTCTGGTAGCTATGATTTTGGCGCGTATGTTTCTTCCCGTTAAAGAGAGATCTCCGATCAGATCCAATAATTTGTGCCTGGCTGGTTCATTGTGGTATCGGAGTGGTGTACTGCTGATAACACCTTTTTCCATAATTGCATCCGGCTTGCCCAATTTTGTCTTTAACGCTGAGAATTCTTCATCAGTCATTGTTTTGTCAATGATTACCAATGCATTATCGACATCTCCTCCTTTGATAAGTCCGGCATTGAAAAGCTTCTCTAAATCAGATAAAAAAACAAAGGTACGTGCATCGGCAAATCCATGTGCAAAATCCTGCTTATCTTTAAGTATGGCGACCATATCCCCCAGTATGTCATCTGGAAAATGCAGAATGGTATTCAATTCAAACGTTTCTGAAGGGAAAATGGCATATTCAGAACCTGTATCAGGGTCAGTGAATGAAAAGGGTTCTGTTACAATATATACTTCTTTTTCGGTAGGAGCGGACTCTAAACCAGCACTTTTCAATCTTTCAAGAAAAATAGCAGAACTTCCATCTAAAATAGGCATTTCAGGGCCATCAACTGAAATGAGTATATCTTCTATGTCGAGGCAAAAAATAGCTGCCAGTAAATGCTCTACAGTGGCAATGGTGGTTTCATTAACTTTAAGAGTAGTACCCCGATTGGTTGTATAAACATGCGATACATCTGCTTTTATGGTAACAGATGGATTAACATCGGTTCTGATAAATTGTATACCAGAGCCTTCCTCACCTGGTTGAATCAGAAGATTTACCTCAGCTCCCGTATGTAAACCAATTCCGCTTATACTAACATCACTTTTAAGGATATTCTTTGTCTTCATTTTATTTGATTATTTATTAGAAGTTTGAATATAGATATCATTCTGTTTTATTGTTTTCCAGTTCATTTACCTTTTTTTCAAGACTGCGTAACTGATGTACAATATCTGGTAAATTTCTGAAATGGGCATAGGATTTCAGATAGTTTGAATATTCGATAGCCGGTGTACCATAAAGTTTGCTTTTAGGAGACCTGACAGAGGAGCCTATACCTGATTGTGCCTGTATCATCGCACCGTCAGCAATCTGTATATGTCCCACGATACCTACCTGACCACCTATGATACAATCTTCTCCTATGGTTGTACTGCCTGCTATTCCGGTCTGTGCTGCGATTGCTGTGCGATTTCCGATATGAACATTATGTGCCACCTGTATCAGATTGTCTAATTTTACACCCTGACTTATAACCGTAGAACCTATAGAGGCTCTGTCAATAACGGTGTTACTGCCGATTTCGACATCATCCTCTATTACCACATTGCCCGTTTGCGGGATTTTTTTATAGTTACCATTTTCGTCTTTTGCAAAACCGAATCCATCACTTCCGATAACTGTATTGGCATGAATAACACAACGGTTTCCTATCTTGCAGTTATGATAGATTTTGACACCCGGATATAGTATTACATCATCACCGATTGTCACCTTGTCACCAATAAAAACATGGCCATATATTTTGGTGTTATTACCAATTGTTACATCTGGTTTGATAATGACGTAGTCGTCAATATGGGTATGTTTGCCTATTTTAGCTGAAATATCGACAATGGATGTGAGTGCAATACCGGAATGTATGGAAATTTTTGAACCAAAGAGTTCCATAAGTGTAGACAGTGCCAGGTATACATTATCAACCTGTATCAGTGTAGGTGTAACTTGACGTTCGGTTTGCAGTGTTTTATCCACCAATACTATGGATGCTTCAGTCGTATATAAATATTCTTTATACTTAGGATTGGCCAAAAATGTTATGGTGCCTTTTTGAGCTTCTTCGATCTTGGATGGTCCGTGAATGACAACTTCCGGATCACCAACTATTGAACCATTTATTAACTGAGCGATTTGTTTGGCTTTTATCTGCATTGGGCAAAGTTAATACAAATCTTTTTGAGTTGAGTATATAATCCCTTCCAAAGGGAAAAATATTTCTGCAACAAGACAAAATACTGGTAGATACGGTCATTTTAAGTATCGAATGTTACAATGTTTTGCATTAATTTTTTTCCGGATTGATAATGTTGCTCATTAATATGAAGGTGGTATATATAAACATGATTATAGCAATCGTTATCAAATATATACCTGTTTCACGCTGCTGTTCAATACTAAAAGAACTACATAGGAGCAGATTGAAAACACGTAATGTAATACCAACTGCCATCAGCATCGCTGAAATCATACCTGTGAAATAAACCTTTAATTCAAAAACTGAATCCTTTATAATACTGAAAGCACATATACCTGCAATGAAAATATGGATATTCATTAGTTTGTTGAATAACGGATTCAATACAGCTAAATCGATTGACTTGGGCAGCATCCAGAAAATCAGTGAAAACATAAAAAAAATGATCAGGGAAACTGAAAAACTGACATTTTTAGCATCTGGTTTCCAGATTATTTTACCGAATATAACACCAGTAAACAATAAAACAGGGATTTCTATCAACTGATGCCTCAGCATAGTTAAAGTCAACCAATGATTCAGTGGAAAGGCAATGGTGACCACAATGGCTATAATAACCAAAACTGACCATATTTTTAAACTTTTCTTGTCCATTCAAGTGTCTTGCTGATGATGTAAGCATCTTCGTCTCTTGCAGGATCAAAAACATCTACAACCTGATTGTCAGGTGAGAGCAGAAATAAATATACTGAATGATTGATAATGCCTGTCAGATTTGATGGTTTAGCCCAGATGCCAACATCAAGCAGATACCTGTCGAAGTCTGCACTTGAAGTTTTAAAGGGCAGTGCAAATGACCAACCATGTATATCGTCTGTAAAACGGGCTCTGTAATTTTTTAATTTTTGAATATTGTCATAGGTCAAATCAAAACTGATTGTAACAAGTTCTAGTTTTGATGGAATGGTGGTTGTGTCAATGGAATGGTATATTTCTTCCAGTCTGTTATTGACTTTGTGGCATACCAGAGGACAGTTTAAGTATACATAATTTACCAATTTGTACTTTTTCTTACTGCTCAATTTGAATATAATACTATCTTGATTAATAAGTGCAATATCAGGAAATTCACGAGGTAAACTGCCGGCTTTGTACAATGTATCCGAAAATACGGTAAATGCAGTAAAACCGGCAGTCCAGGTGAATATTATTAAAAAACATATTACGAATGTAGTGACCGGGAAAATTATCCTTTGCATTTTAAATGTTTAATTTATTTATAAATTAATCGATTTATGTTTACTAACCTCTGTTTTTTTACACTGTTATAGTTTTTAATGAATGAAATAATCTTTTTATTAATTTTACATACATTGATAGTAGTGCGATGAGCAGTATAAGTACACTAAATGCTGCTATCTGTGCAAGTGTTGTTCCTGTTTCACGTACAGCACTTGTGTCAATACCGGCATAGTCTGAAAATCTGCGTGGTATACTGTACAATCCACCTAAGTAAAACATTAGCAGGAACCCGTATGAACCACCCATAAATACCCAAAATGACAAGCCTGGTTTGATATCATTATCTGTATTTTCATTAGCACTGATATAATAGAGAAATGCAAATATAATAAGTACAATACCCATCAACATATATGTATGGAAGTGTGCAGGAACCCAAAGTGTATTGTGCAGCACCTTGTTAATAGTTATCGTTGAGTCAACAACAGCTGCGAATCCACCAATAGCCCAACCGGCAACTCCCAGCAAGAACATGGTGGGAACCATAGACCATCTGGTTTTTGAACGGTAAAACTGGCCGATAACACCGAACATAGTCACTGCTGTTGCTGGTATTGAACTGAAGTAGGATGCAAACTGTCCGATATATTGAAGTGACATAGGCTGTACAAAATCCATATATAAATGGTGAAAGTATGCAAACAGAATAAAGAAGAAAGTACAGTTCCACGCAATCACAACTAATTTTGTAACCTTCCAGTCTCGTTTGGTGAATTCAGGAAGTAAAGCATACAACCATGCTATGCCCAGATACATGGTGGCATTTACTATAGTATGTCCAAAAAAGAATATGATGTTTTTCATCATCAGAGGGTCAAGTTCCAGACTTGGTTCAAAGTATTGCATCAGAAAAAGAATGTCCATAACAGCTCCGGCAAGCACGGCAAATACACTTGCAAGTAAACTAATAGTACTGATCAACACAATCGATGGCAATTCTTTAACAGGGCTATTTTTAGAAAAATATTGCCATCCAATCATGTTTTTAAATCCTCCGTAATTACGTGACAGTTCGATCAGTATATGCAGGCATTGAATCAGCCATGCTACACCTAATATAAGTATAGAAAAAAATGACATTCCAATTGACCATTCTGTCCAGTAGGCTCCTTTGAAAGGTAGCGGGTATAGCATATACCAGCCTGCTCCGAATTCGCCAATCAATGTACCGATAACCAGACCTACAACGCCTATAACTATAAAATAATAGGCAAAATACCCGGTTTTGATACTTAGTCTCGCATATCTGGTACCGATCAGGTAATACAATGAAGCGATGGCTATACTGAATAATACACCAGCCATGCCTAATCCATGCAGCGTCATAAACGAATAAAATTTATTCATTGAGATGTCTATCAACTGACCTTGCTTGGCACGCATAAGAAAACCAAGTGTGATGAGTACTGGAAAGAGAATCAGAAATGTAATACTCCAGGTTACGAATAATTTTTTATGTTGCTGTTTTTCAGCTATATCTACTTGTATCATGATATTATAATATGTTATATTTAATTACTCAATATGAATTTTAGCTACCATATATGCATGCGGTAGCCCACAGTATTCCAGACATATGACTTCATAGTCTCCCTTTTCTGTAAACAGGTACTGCAGATTGTTGTAATACTTGGGCATAGCCTGAGTCTGTGTGATTAAAGTACCTTTACTGTTGTAAACCGCAAAATTATGGTTGACATCGGCTGATGTAACCTTAAAGTTAATCAATTTGTTTGCTGGCAATGTGATTTCATTTTTACCATCATAGGCCACCAAGTCTTGATCCGCAGGTATAGTTCCCTGTCCCATTTTCCATGACCATTGCATGGCAACTACTGTAACGTCCATGTCTGCCGTTTTCTGGAATTTTGGGTAGGGTAGCATACCCAGTGATGTTATGAGAACAATGAGTATGGTCAATGCCAGACCTATAAAGTATTTGTCCCGCATCCGGTATACTTTTGCTTTGGCAGATGCCTTGTCTTCATAATCTGATGAAGTGATTACTAAAAACAATACAACACCCACCACCAACATTGCTCCTAAAAGAGATACAAAAGCAGCTGTAGATTGTATCGATAAGGGTGTAATTAAGAGGTTCATAAGCTATTTATTAAAAATTAAAACAATCTGAATTTTATGGATTATATAACTTGTTATGTATAATTTAATAAAAATAATATTATAATTACTAATTGTTAATTAATATAATCTATTGTCTATGAATGATAATATTGTAAAATATAATTATGAAATATTTTAAATTAAAAATTATACAATTATTACACTATCAGAAACAACTTTATAAATTTTTTTAATATTAAATATTACTTTTATAGAAGTCAAATTTAAGATATTATTATCATAATATCTATATTTATTAAAAAAAATAATCAATAATGATGATTTTTTTAAATAAACTGGTGATTTTGATCATCTTTAGACTCAATATAGACGTATTTTTAAAGATTTGTGGAAGATATTATCATAGTTAATCGTTTGAAAATTTACACCTTAAACAGATAGAATTTAAAATTACTTGTCTGAAAGGCAAAATATCTTTTATATTTGTCTTTATTCTAGGTTAAAATACGATTTAAAATGAAAAGGAGAAAGTTTATAGAGGATAGTTCTAAGGCAACTGCTGTATTAATGATGGCTCCCGGATTGTCCATTCTGTCAAGTATAGGTAAAGATAAGGTTAGATTGGGATTCATAGGGGTAGGTGCCCGGGGATTGACGACGCTGAAGCTGGCACTTGAACGCAATGATACAGAAGTTACATCCATTTGCGATACAGATCCGATTACGCTCAAACGGGCATCAGATATGATTGCCAAAGCTGGAAAGCGTGAAGCTAAGGTGTTTACAGGAAATGATCTGGCATATAAAACGATGTTGGAGGATAAAAATCTCGATGCCGTCATTATCAGTACACCCTGGGAATGGCATACGCCTATGTCATTGGATGCTATGAATGCCGGTAAGGCGGTTGGGTGTGAAGTAGCAGGTGCAATGAGTTTGGATGAATGCTGGCAACTGGTAAGAACGCATGAACGAACACAGACACCTTTTATGATTCTTGAAAACGTATGTTACAGGAGAGACGTTATGGCTATTCTCAATATGACCCGTCAGGAATTGTTCGGAGAAATGATTCACCTTGAGGGTGGATATCAACACGATCTCAGAGAAGTTAAATTCAATGATGGTGTTAAATACTATGGAGGTGGCGTTGAATTCGGCGATAAGGGATATTCGGAAGCACGATGGCGCACGACCCATTCCGTACACAGAAACGGCGACTTGTATCCTACGCATGGTATTGGTCCGATAGGTAGTTACATCAATAATAACAGAGGTAACCGTTTTGAATATCTGACTTCCATGTCGTCTAAAGCAAGAGGTTTGCATGACTATATCGTCAATCACCCTAAGGGTGGCCCGGACCACCCAAATGCTAAAGTCAAGTTCAGATTGGGTGATGTAGTCACTACGCATATTATGACATCCAATGGCGAAACAATCACGCTTACACACGATACCAATCTTCCACGACCATATTCAATTGGATTCCGGGTACAGGGCACAAAGGGATTGTGGATGGATCTGAACAAGTCATTGCATATTGAAGGTATCAGCCCTGCGCACAAATGGGAAGATGCAGAACCATACCTTAAAGAGTATGACCATCCATTGTGGAAAAAATATGCCAGTGATGCTGCAGGAGCCGGACACGGAGGTATGGACTGGTTCGTTTTAAACGCTTTTATTGAGGCATTCAAAAACAAAGAGCCTATGCCACTGGATGTATATGATCATGCATCCTGGTCAGCGATTACATGCTTGTCCGAACAGTCCATCGCTCAGGGAAGTGAACCTCAGTCATTTCCTGATTTTACTGACGGCAAATGGATGACAAGAAAGCCAATATTTGCATTGGATGACAGGTATTGACGGATAATAATCCGAATAATGAAAAAGGAGTCTGTAGTATTATTTGCAAACTCCTTTTTTTATTAACCTATTTAAGAAACTATGTTGTATTATCCAAAAGCATTGAATCCGGTAACATCCATACCTGTGATGAGTAAATGAATATCATGTGTACCCTCATAAGTGACTACAGACTCCAGGTTCATCATATGTCTCATAATCGGATATTCTGAAGTGATACCCATTCCACCGTGCATTTGACGAGCTTCGCGGGCTACTTCCAGTGCCATAGCTACATTGTTGCGTTTGGCCATAGATATCTGTGCCGGTGTTGCAAGTCCCTGATTGGCAAGTGTACCCAATCGCCAAACTAAGAGTTGTGCCTTGGTAATCTCAGTAATCATCTCAGCCAATTTCTTCTGTGTTAACTGGAATTCTCCCAGTTTTTTACCGAATTGTTCCCGCTCCTTACTATATCTCAATGCTGAATCATAGCAATCCAGAGCGGCACCAACAGCTCCCCAAGCGATTCCATACCGGGCTTTAGACAAGCAGCTCAATGGTCCTTTTAATCCCTGAACATTAGGCAAAACATTGGCTTTGGGAACGCGTACATCTTCAAATACCAGCTCTCCTGTAACGGATGCACGTAGCGACCATTTTCCGTGGATCTCAGGTGCAGAAAACCCTTTCATATCTTTTTCTACGATTATACCCCGGATAATTCCATCTTCGTCTTTTGCCCAGACGACAGCAATATCGGCAACCGGTGAATTGGTAATCCACATTTTGGCCCCATTGAGGATGTAGGCATCTCCGTCATCCTTGATGTTAGTAATCATTCCGGCTGGATTGGAGCCGTGATCGGGTTCTGTCAAACCAAAGCATCCGATGAAATCTCCATTCCCTAATTTTGGCAGATACTTTCTTTTTTGTTCTTCATTGCCAAATCTGTATATAGGATACATCACCAGAGAACCCTGTACGGATGCCATAGAACGTATACCGGAATCACCGCGCTCAAGTTCCTGCATGATGATGCCGTATGCCATTTCATCCATGCCTCCACCGCCATATTCTACGGGCAGGCTGGGGCCGAAAGCACCTACTTCCGCCAATCCTTTAAAAAGATGCTCAGGACATGCCGATCTGTTGGCATAATCCTCGATTATAGGACTAACTTCCTGCTTGACCCATTGTCTGACGGCGTCTCTTGCCAGCAAATGATCTTCGCTGAGCAAACTGTCAATGGCATAATAGTCGTGATGTTCGTAAAGATCTGTTTTGGATGATTTTTTTATTTCCTGACTCATTTCTATATGATTTATGATTGAATTTTCAATAAAAGCTGTGCAAAGATACGGTCTTCATACCAATATATCTCAATATCATTCATCAATAATTCCTTATGAAGACTGACATATGTCATGGTTTTGGGTAGGGTAGATGAGTTTTGGTGTGTTTTAATACGTTTGCGAACTTTTTGACTATGGCTACGTTTTTTATTAACGAAAGATAAGTCTTGAAATTCAGTATATTTTGGTTTACAAATGGAAGGAATGGTAGCATCATTTGTACATAAAGTTAAATTGAAGAGGCACAACTGAACGAAATTAATCTGAAGCATGGATTCTGATTACGTGCTGTTTTTAAGGCGCAATAGAAATTTTTAATTTATATTTTGTTTAAATTTTCAAATCGGTACATATGAAAACGAGAATAGCCGTAGAAGGCGCAGAATATTATGCATATCATGGGTTCTATGATGAAGAACAGCTAGCCGGCAATGTGTTTATTGTAGATGCTGAAGTCGTTCTGATTACTGAATTTATGGGTAGTGATGACATCGACAATACGATCAATTATGAACTAATCTACAAAATATGTACCACTGAAATGAAAAATACCCAACGTCTGATAGAGACTGTAGCATTTCGTATCCTACAAGCTTTAAAGACGCAGTTGAACCATGTTGATACTGCAAGAGTGAAAATTCAGAAAGTTCAACCTCAACTGGGAGGAAAGGTAGCACGAACTGTTATTGAAATGGAAGCCTGATGTAACTGTTGCGTTTTTTAAGAATTTTGGTTGATTTTTAATTCCAGATCTGTTCGGTCATATTCGGTTGTCCCTCGCTGTGTACGTTTTATTTTCCAGTATTTCATAGCATCTTTACCCGATAAACCTGGATTGTCAGCTAAAAAAGCTCTCATATACCTATTGTATTCATATTGTGGTTCTATTTCACTGATAAAACTCTTATCCTTTTTTAAAACATGTATTCTATGCCATTCTGTAATCGCATCACCAAGTGTTTTGCCAACGTTTTGTTTGACCCATTTCATAAATATAACATTAAATTTAAAATGTTTCCCAATCTCCCTTGTAAAAAATCTCCTTACGTTTTCTCCATTTTTATAATTGTCTGTGATAATAGTATTATGGTTTAAATGTGATGTTTTCCAATCGAATGACGAAATGACATTATCTGTCTTTTTATTATGATGTAATTTTTTTCCTGTCATTAGATAATGACGAATCCTGTTTGTTATATCTATTTTTCCACCCTTTGTTGAAATGCCTGTTTCTTTACAAAAGTTTGTTAGTTCTTCTTTCAGCCAATAATATTCGCTGAAATCCTTAAGTGAAATATTTATATCCAATTTTGGTCTATCCATTTGATATCCGCTCTCATATTAATCTAAAGAAATTCTGCTTATCTGCTATCTGAAACCCAATTTCTACAGGCATTAATTAGTACTATCTGCATGTTGTAGGATTTCCTCCAGTAATGTCCTGACTTCCTGTAGTGTTTTTACATTTTCTCTAACCATGATTAATGTCGTATTGTTCTGTTTCATGGTAATACCTTTGAACTGACCGATGGTGCCGATATACTGAATAATTTTCTGAAATAGTTCTGTCTCATAATAGACGGATTGTGGATTGCTGATAAAAAAACAAATTAGTTTTTTGTTTTTCAGCGTGATGCGTTCAAAACCCGATTTTTTGGCTATTCTACGTATTCTCAAGCCATCATACAACTCATAAACCTGATTGGGAACGGTACCAAACCGGTCTTTCAGCATTTTGTCAAATTGCTCTATGTCGGCTTCACTCTCCAGCTTGTTTAACATCGTATACAGGGAAAGCCGTTCCTGGATATTAGAAACATAGGAATCAGGGATGAGCATTTCTATATCGGTATCAATCTCTACACCATGCACAAATGTCTGTTTTTTAGACATTTCTTCCTTAAACAATTCCTTGAAATCTGATTCCTTAAGTTCCTGTATGGCTTCTTCCAGTATCTTTTGGTAAGTTTCGTAGCCGATATCTGCAATGAATCCGCTTTGTTCTGCTCCCAGTAGATTGCCTGCTCCGCGTATATCCATATCTTTCATGGCAATTTGAAATCCGGAACCCAAATCCGAAAATTCTTCCAGTGTTCGGATTCGCTTACGGGCATCATCCGTCAGTACAGACAGTGGTGGTGCAAACAGATAGCAGAACGCACGCTTATTGGAACGCCCGACCCGCCCCCGCAATTGGTGCAGATCGCTCAGTCCGAACTGATGTGCATTGTTGATAATCATCGTGTTGGCATTTGGTATGTCTAACCCGGTTTCGATAATATTGGTACAAACCAATACATCGTATTTGCCATCGATAAAATCCACCAATGTTGTCTCCAGCTGATGTGCTTCCATCTGTCCGTGTGCTACAGCCACACTTACGCCCGGACACAGGTTTTTGATCATTTCAGCCATCTCATACAGGGTTTTAACGCGGTTATGCACGAAGAAAACCTGCCCATTGCGGTGTACTTCCTGATATATAGCTTCTTTGATCAGGGCTTCGTTGAATACACGTCTTTCTGTATAAATGGGTTGTCTGTTGGGTGGTGGTGTACTTATGATGGATAAATCCCTGGCTGCCATCAAACTGAATTGAAGTGTACGTGGAATAGGCGTTGCCGTTAATGTAAGTGTATCTACATTTATCTGTAATGCACGCAATTTTTCTTTGGCGGAAACACCAAATTTTTGTTCTTCATCGATAACCAGCAGACCCAGATCCTTAAATTTGATTTTATTGCTGAGCATGGCATGGGTACCAATAAGAATTTCGGTCTTACCGGCTTCAATATCCTTCAGAATTAATTTTTTTTCTTTGGCACTCCTGAATCTGTTGATATAGTCGACCTTGATGCCGAATTCCTTAAGCCTGGAAGAAAAGGTTTTATAGTGCTGCAAGGCCAGAATGGTGGTTGGAACCAGTATAGCGACCTGCTTGCCATTCACTACGGACTTGAAAGCTGCCCGGATTGCAACTTCAGTTTTGCCGAATCCTACATCCCCGCAGATCAGTCGGTCCATCGGATAACTCCGCTCCATATCAGCCTTAACATCCTGTGTGGCGGTATACTGATCAGGTGTATCCTCATAGATAAATGACGCTTCAAGTTCGGTTTGAAGGTAACCATCCGGCTGGAAGGCAAATCCCTTTGATGCCTTTCTCTGGGCATACAGTTTGATCAGTTCTTTTGCTATGTCCTTTACTTTTGCCTTGGTTTTACGCTTGAGGTTTTTCCAGGCATCACCGCCGATTTTGCTGAGTTTGGGTTCTGTTCCGTCTTTGCCTACATAGCGGGATATCTTATGCAGGGACTGAATGCCTACATATAGGACATCATTGTTCTGGTATATCAGTCTGACTGTTTCCTGTCTGTGACCGTTGATTTCTATTGTTTCAAGACCTGAATACCTACCTATACCATGATCGATATGTGTCACATAATCTCCGAGTTGCATCTCCCTGAGCATCTTCAGGGTTATAGCCATATCCTGGGTGAATCCCTGACGAGTCTTATACCTGTGAAATCGCTCGAATATCTGGTGATCGGTATAGCAGGCTATCTTATGTGTATGGTCAATAAATCCGCTGTATACTGAAAAAAGCAGGGGATGAAACTGTACAGCCACACCCAAATCTTCAAAGATACTGTAGAAACGCTCTATTTGCTTGACATTGTCCGTAAATATATAGTTGGTATAGCCGTTTTGTGTGTTTTCCCTGAGGTTTTCAATGAGTAACTGGAAGTTTTTATTGAACACAGGTTGTGCCGATACGTCATATATAAACTCCTTTTCCAAAGGAAAATATTGCGAATGTGCAAGACATACTGTATGGTGTATTGTAACTTCACCGACGATATCATGTGGATAGATGAATGCTCGTTCTGCAAAGGTCTGCTGCAGCTCTTCCTCTGTGATATTGGACAATCGGGCAGCGTAGTGTTCTACCTTGTCAAAGCACAACTGCAGTTTTTCGACCAGCAGGTCAGGTTCCCTGATCCAGATACAGGTATCTTCGGGAAAGATGGAAAACAGACTGATTTTCTGATCCTGACGAAACTGATTGTTGATGTTAGGTATAATGGATAACTGGCTGATGTTGTTCAGTGAGAGCTGTGTTACAGGGTCAAATGTACGAATACTTTCTACTTCGATGTCCAGCATTTCTATCCGATAAGGCCATTCATTGCCATAGCTAAAAATATCTATGATGCCACCTCTGATTGAAAATTGTCCGGGTTGGTAGACGAATTCCACACGCTCAAACCCAAATCGAACCAGAGAAGTTATCAGCGGATTTATGTCCAGTACATCGTTTTTTACTATTTTGATTTTTTCCTTGTCGAGATGTGCTGGATCCACGGCCTTTTCGAAGATTGCTTCCGGGTAGGTGACCAATATCTGCTCCCTTCCGCGGGCTGTGTGTATCTTATTGATGATTTCAGTACGGTTGAGTATATTCTGCTTGTCCAGTTCATCATATTGCATGGGCCGCTTGAACGAATCCGGAAAGAAATATACCTCCTTGTCTCCCAGGATAGACTGGAGTGTATTCTGTATGTAAGCTGCTTCTTCCAAATCGCCGGCTATCAGAATATGTGAACGTCTATGTTGCAGAAAGGTTCCTGCAAGGACAAAGCAATCCATAGCACCCTTCAGTCCCAGTACTCTTATATGTTCGGCCTCTTTACTTTCCAACAGTCTATTTAGTTCTGATATCTGTGTGTCACAGACGAACAAGCCAGTCAGATCCTGTATATTACTCACAGTGCAAAATTAGGTATATTAAATTATTACACAAGTATAGGGTGGATTAATTTGTAAGTGATGTAATTTGAAATTTGCAATCAAAGTCTTTTTATTGTGGGAAAAGCTGAATCTTTTGGCGTTTAAAGTGGTAACCCCAAAAACCATAATTCAGAAGTATAAAGAATAACATTAATAACAAAGATTGACAATGAATTCTATGGGGAATCATTTATCATCCGTTTAAAAGATGGCCATGAGGTTGCCTTTTCAGGAGATATGATATTAAGACAGAGGAGATTGTTTTTTTATTAAATTATTTTAAAACTGCACTTCTTCATAATCTTGATCGATTTTACAAGGCACTAAGTACTGAAGATACTGAATATCAGGGAAGTTATAAAAAGTGCTTTGACTCAAGCCAGAGCTTAATTTAATGCCTGATATAACTTCGACAATTATATCAGACTCGGCGCATACAAAATGGTACGAGCAAATCGGATATTTGTATTATATTTTTGGAAAATTCAAGATAGTTTTTAAATTCAGAATTTATATTAGTCTTCAAGCAACCATTGAATACCAAGTCTGAAAGTCGGATCAAAGACCGGATATCCTGCTACATTAAAAATATAAGACTTGTCCCAGTATCTGGAAAAATTTTCAATACCCAGTAAAGCCCTGAAATTTGATATTTTTGCATGTACGAAAAAGTTGATTTCAGGAGCTAAAGGAAGCGTAGTAGTGCTCAAGTGATATGCTCCTGTAAGCGGCTGAAATGCAGGTCCATTGTAAGAAGGAATAAACCTTCCTTCCAACCCAATGCGTATCTGCATTGCACTATCAAACCAATTACCGTTGTAGTAAAGTCTGTGTGTAGAGAAAATTCCAGGTAATGGTAATAATCGATTGCCCTGAAACTGAAGGAATACGTTGTTTTCCAAACCAAAAAATCTGGAATTTAATTTGTGGTTGATTTCCAATTGAGATAAAGTAAATAGACCTTCATATTGAGCAGCTCTACCATCATTATCCCAGTAAACAGGATTGTTAATCAATGTTTGGTTAACAGAAGCTGTAAGGTGTATCAGCGGAACCGTCAGCGTTGCGAAAATACGGGTTCCGAAAGGGTTGCTGAAAGAAGTATCCGTAATAATGAGTTGATTCAGATTAAGATGCGTCTCACGGTATGAAGGTTCTGATCTGAATAATTGAATTCCACCATTTATAGAGCCGATTTTTCCTACCCGGATACCAATACTACCTGAAATGTCAAAGTTGCCGATATTTTTCAGGATACCCAGTTTACCCCTGGTATCAATCTCAAGAACTCTTAAAAAAGGAATTTTCCCCTCAGCAACGATGGTAGCATCCGATCTGCTATAAGATACTGGGTAGTCCTTTACAGTCCAATAATCATAAACAAGGCCTAATTTACCATGCAATCCATTGACATTGTAGCCATGAATAAAGATACCATCTGAAAATCTGTCAATATCAGTATACCGGCGTATCCCACCTGGAGTAATATTGTCCGCTGATAGGTTATATACAGTATAGGCAAGTGAGTCCAGGGTCTTATCCCAAAATTTATAATATCCAGGCTGATAGGTAAAATCATTGGAAAGATAGAGGTTCCATCGTGTATTGGTGGCTGCATGCAGGTTATAATACTGTATGAGTGAATATGTCTGTTCCTGTTGCCTACCCGATGCTCCTGTAAGTTTTGTAGGAATACTTTTTCTGAATCTTTCGGACAGCAGGCTATCTGCCAGAATACCACCATTGAATTTTTCTTCATTCGCATTCTGAATAAAAAGTAGGAATGCTGTATATTTTCCGGATGTTTCTGAATAACCCAAACCGAATCCAAATGCTGTACTTTTAGCATCCTGTTCATTATAAAAACCTTTTTGACTAAGTCGTTTGTAATTCAGGCTGACGGAAAACCCATTTTTAAAACTTCTTGAGAAATCAGCACCTACAGATATATTATCCTGATTTCCGGATTGTGAAAAATAGAGATTGGAAACTGGTCGGTTTTGTTGATAAAAACGAAAAGTCTCTTTTTTGACCTGGTATCTCTGATACTGATTATATCCGGCATTAAATCCGGTATTAACCTGATAATCCCAGTACAGAGGGAATATCGCACTCCCGTAATTTCCTGTATTAATAAACTGATTTTTTTTGAAACCATCCAGGTCTTTTAAAAATGCTGAATATTCAACAGTATCGGCTGCCTCATATATAGTCCGGATATCAGTTACAGTAGTATATTTGTACAGTAGGGTAGCAGTACTGTCTTCCAGTATTACCTTTCGATCATTCTGATTGGTAGATTGAGCAACAATGTTTAAGTGAAACAGGCAAATTATAACAAGAATTAACCAATTTTTCCACTTGAAGAGCAAGTGAGAAAATAAAATAATAACAGTACTTTTGTGTATACTCACTGATAATTACGATAGGTGTTATGAATATACAAAATTATGAAAAAAGTGATTCTACAAAAGCTCTTTTATTAAAAACCTGTAATTGTTCCATACCTTCTCCGACGCCAATATATTTGATGGGAATTTTAAACTGATCCGATATACCCAGTACAACTCCTCCTTTGGCACTTCCATCCAGTTTTGTAAGAGCGAGTGCTGTCACATTGGTAGCAGCTGTAAAGTGTTTAGCCTGTTCTATGGCGTTTTGTCCGGTTGTAGCATCCAATACCAGCAATACTTCATGTGGTGCACCCTGATATTTCTTATCTATAGACCGTTTTATTTTGGATAATTCGTCCATAAGCTGAATCTTGGTGTGCAATCTTCCTGCTGTATCAATGATAGCTATATCCATACCATTATTCTGAGCATACTGCGTAGTTTCGTATGCAACAGCAGCCGGATCAGTATTCATACCTTTGGAGAAAAAAGCACTGGAACTGCGCTCAGCCCAAATTTTTAACTGGTCTACAGCTGCAGCACGGAAAGTATCTGCTGCACCTAAAACGACTTTATAGCCTTTTTTATGATACTGATTGGCTAATTTACCGATTGTTGTTGTTTTGCCAACACCATTGACACCTACGACCATGATAATATACGGATGAGTTCCGGTAGGCGGATCAAAATCTTCAATATCTACTGTATTGTTTTCAGACAGGATGTCAATAATAACTTTTTTTAAGATGGAATTGAGTTCGTCTGTATTCAGGTACTTGTCTTCAGCAACTTTGGCTTCGAGTCTGTCTATAATCTTTACTGTAGTATCAAGTCCAACGTCGGATGAAATCAGTATATTTTCAAGCTGATCCAAAAACTCGACATCTACTTTAGATTTTCCTGCTACAGCTTTGGTTATCTGACTAAAAATACTGGATTTGGTTTTTTCCAAACCTTTATTTAAGTCTTCTTCTTTATCCTTAGAGAAAAATTTCTTAAAAAAACTCATACGATAATTGTTTCGCTTTGAATGAAATATAAATACTAATAGGGTTTCCCTTAATACAAAGAAAAACCCTATCTGTGTTATTTAATTAAGAAAACAGATTATTTGTTTTCCTGCAAGAATTCTTTAACCTTATCCTTGTGCACCATTGTTTCCTTGTAAGAGTACTTGCCAGTAACCGGATCTTTAATTGATTTGATTACTTTGACGTGATCTCTTCCAGAACCTGCGTTGGCTGCTCTTTGTGCAACCCTTGAGTTTTTAGATACTTTAGCCATCTTTTAATTATTTAATTTCTTTATGAACTGTATATTTCTTCAAGACTGGATTATATTTCTTAATTTCCATTCTATCAGGATTGTTTTTTCTGTTTTTCTCAGTTACATATCTTGACATTCCGGGCATACCACTCGTCTTGTGCTCTGTACACTCTAAAATTATTTGTATTCTGTTACCTTTTGCTTTCTTTGCCATGGTTATAACAATATTTTATCTGTTAAAGTTTGATGCCGGTGTCAACACCCTGATATTTTAATTCTTTAAGGTACTCGTGCAATCCTTTTTTATCGATATTTCTTAATGCACTTGCGCTTACCTTCAATTTTATCCATTCTCCCGTTTCAGGAATAAAAAATCTCTTTTCAAAAAGGTTTGGTAAGAATCTCCTTTTTGTCTTGATATTGGAGTGGGATACTTTGTGACCTTTGATTGGTCTTTTACCTGTTAATTGGCAAATCTTTGACATCTCTATTTTTGTTTAAGTATGATTAATACTATGGGAATAAAATCCCTTTACTAATGTTTTATTTTGTGACTCCGGAAGGATTCGAACCTTCAACCGCCTGATCCGTAGTCAGGTACTCTATCCAATTAAGCTACGGAGCCCGACGTTTATGAAACTATCTGGCTATCTTTCAATGTTTTATCATTTCAAAAACATTATAAAGTAAGCATACTTCCTTAATTCAGGCTGCAAAGATAATTGAATTATTTATAACTGCAAAAGTTTTTTTAAAAATAAATATATATTTTTTTATAATATTATTTTTAAAAATTTATTTTCAAAAAGATTTTATTGGATTTGAGTGCATAAATACTGAACATCTTGTATCGTTCCCTAAAGGTTATATCCAGGATTTTCTTTTAAACCAATAGGCAAGTAAAATTCCTATAATTACCATAACTCCCAGAACTATGAAATATCCGTATTGGGTTTGCAACTCAGGCATATTTTCAAAATTCATACCATAAACTCCTGCTATAAAAGTCAAGGGTATGAAAATCGTAGAAATTATTGTCAGTACTTTCATGATTTTATTGATTTCATTACTCTGGGTATTGAGATATATATCCTTCAAACTCATATTGACTTCTCTGAAAGTTTCAATATTTTCTATATTTTGAGTTGTGTGGTCCAAAACATCCCTGAAATACTTACGAGTTTTGACATCAATCAATGTATTTTCATTGTATGTTAATTTATTGATGACATCTCTAAGTGGATAAATGTTTTTTCTAAGTATCATCAGGTCTTTCTTATTATTCTGTACTTTGATCAGAGTTTGTCTTACCGGCTCATCAATAACTTCGTCTTCGAGTTCATCGATGTACTTTCCAACGTTATCCATAATATCGTAATAACCATCAACTGTTATATCCATCAACCTGTAAAATAAATAATCGATATTTCTTTCCTTGATAATTGAAGATGGTGCCATTAGTTTTTCTCTGATCGGATCAAAATTGTCTCCCGGTGACTCCTGAAATGAGATTACTGTGTCTTGCGTCAGAATTAAAGAAATCTGTTCTTCTTCTATAGTTTTGATTTCGTCAACCCATGTCAGAGATTTGAAGCAAATAAACAGATATTCATCATCTTCTTCAACCTTTGGTCTTTGGTCGATGTTGAGGATGTCCTCCTGATATAAATAATGTATACCAAATTTATCGCAGATAGATCTTATTGCGTCTACATCATTCAGGCCAGTGATGTTTATCCATTTTTTTTCAACATCAACCATTTTAAGTAGTTGTTCAGTATCCGGGCTGAAACGATGATAATCAGTAGAGCTGTATGTAAAAACGTCTATATCGATTTTTTCACTATGCTTTTTACCTGTATATACAGGTGTCCCGGGAGGTAAACCAGTTTTACTGGTTCTTATTGAAAGGTTTTTATTTCTTTTATTTGTGGTTTTCATTAAGGATATATATACTTAATATCTGGATTCGGAATAGGGGTGGTTTTAGTTGAAATGTTGAGTCTGATGCCAGCATTTAATACAAAAAATCCGTTTTGAACAGGTATATATTCAGGAACTATACTCAAATCAGGGCTGATATCAAAATCCATTAGATGCCGGTCAACAAAAGCGTCCACAACAGTGATGAGATGGCCTCCAATCAGCCATAACCAGGAATATTCACTCCATTTTCGATAGTAGTCCCTTTGTTGTTTGTATCTGGATGCAAGTGGACTGCCTTCAGCTAATAATTCCAGGTATCTTTTTTCTGACTTATTGTACTGTTGTCTGTTGAATATCAATACATAGGTAAGGCTGCCGTCTATCCCTAATGCAAGAGGTACCTTCCACCATTTTTTGTTGTAAATCTGACCTCCGGATGGTATTAATAGCCCGTATAATGCTGCTTTGCCTGGCTTTCCCTTAAACAATGAAAAAAAACCATTCTTGTTGATAATGGTATCGTTGTCGTTTAGTGCTGATGTATCTAAAACTATCGGTTTTCCAAACGGATCAGTGTTGTTATTGAACTGAGCATGTAAAGAGCAAATGGTACTCAAAGCAAAAAGTAAGATAGCAATGAATCTGCCTGTTATTCCCTCTTTCATGGCTTTTTTCAGTATTGTTTAATCATTTATTATGGAATCAATGATATTATTGAAGTCGTCATCTGAATTGAACCGGATAATGATGCTTCCACTGCCGTCAGTTGCTCTTTTTATATCAACAGGTTGACCCAGATGGTGACTCAGCTTGTCTTTTATTTTTTTAACTTCAGGAGTAATGCCACCTGTAGTGATGTTATTGGATACAACTACTTGGGATTTGGGTTGACTGAATGATTTTGCCAGAGACTCCAATGCACGTACTGAAAGTTGTTTTTCGATAGCTTCCTGATGGAGTCTGAGTTGCAAAACCGGATCTTCTATTCCTGCAAGAGTACGCGCATGACCCATTGACAACATTTTATTTTTTACAGAAGACTGAATTTGTGGAGGTAATTTCAATAACCTTACATAATTGGTTACTGTACTTCTGTCCTTACCAACCCGATCAGACAAGGCGTCATGTGTAAGATTGCATTCTTCCATGAGTCTTTGGTAGGAGATTGCTACTTCTATGGCATTAAGATCTGCACGTTGTATGTTTTCAACAAGTGCCATTTCGAGCATTTCCTGATCGTTGGCAACGCGGATATATGCAGGTATTTCTTTCAGGTTGGCAATTTTTGAGGCTCTTAATCTTCTCTCACCGGAGATAAGCTGATACTTATTGCCTCCAACAGAACGTACAGTTATAGGTTGTATCAATCCGTTGGATTTTATGGATCTGGATAGTTCTTCAAGTTGTTCCTGATCAAATTCGGTCCTGGGTTGAAATGGATTAACCTCAATGTTGTCAGGATTAATCATTATTATGTTATGGGATAATTCCCTGACAAGCTGATTCCTTTCTGTGGGATTACTCGTTTTTTCAATATTATTAAGCAGAGATCTGAGCCCCTTCGATACTTCACTTTTTTTATTCATACTCATTATTGATTTTGAAAAATATTTTCTGTCTCCTGAATGGTCAAAAACTCTTTAGCTAAATTTAAAAAATTAATTGCTCCCTTGCTGCTTACATCATATACCACCACGGGTTGTCCTAACGATGGAGCTTCGCCTATTTTACTATTTCTGTGAATGATGGTTTCGAAAATTCTGTCGGAAATTATGGTTCTAATTTCTTCCAGTACCATATTGGCCATTCTGAGCCGTTGATCATACATGGATAATACTATGCCTTCGATTTCCAAATCCGGATTCAGCGACTGTTGCACCAAGCTTATAGTGTCTTTAAGTTTTCCAAAACCTTCCAGCGAAAAGAATTCACATTGTACAGGTACGATAACACTATCAGCTGAAGATAAAGCATTCAGTGTTATCAGTCCCAATGAAGGTAGGCAATCAATAAAAATATAATCGTACTGATCTTTGATTTTTTCAATCAGTTGCCTCATTTTATATTCTCTTTCAGCAGTATTGACAAGTTCAATTTCTGCTCCGACAAGGTCAATGGATGATGGAAGAATGTATAAGTTAGGTGTGGAAGTAGCGACTATTCCATCTGCCGGATGCACACCTTCAGTCAGGCATTCATATGTTGTTATCGATATTTGTTCTGGTCTCACGCCGACTCCTGAAGTTGCATTTGCCTGAGGATCGGCATCAATGATGAGCACTTTGATATCCAGTACCGCCAATGCTGCGGCAAGATTTATAGCCATGGTTGTTTTACCAACACCACCTTTTTGATTTGCTATTGCAATTACTTTTCCCATTTATTAAATTTCTATATTTTCACCTACTTCCAATAGAATCAGTTCTTTTCCGACATTTTTAAAGTGCGCTTTGGCCGCTGCATGGTCTATACGGATATAGCCGAATGTATCAAAATGACATCCGATTATGGTATCACATTCTATATATGATGCAGCAATGGCAGCATCTTCATATCCCATAGTAAAATTATCTCCTACAGGTAGAATTGCAAAGTTCAGTTTCGGACACGTTAACGGAATGAGTTTCATATCCATAGTTAATGCTGTGTCACCGGCAAAATAAAAGCTGATATCTGGATTCCAGATTACAAAACCTCCCGAAGGCCCACCATAACTGCCATCCGGCAGCATACTGGAATGTACGGCTGTGACATATTTGACAGTGCCAAAATCAAAGTTAAACTTACCTCCCAGATTCATCGGATGCCCGTCGATGCCCTTTTGATTGTACCAGGATACGATTTCAAAATTTGAAATCAGTCGTGCATTATTGTTTTTAGCAATTTTCTCTGAATCTTCAACATGATCAAAGTGACCATGTGATAGTAGAATGTAGTCAGCCTCAAGTGCATCAGTATTTATATGATCTGCTAAGTTGTTCGACGATATCATCGGGTCAAATATCAGAGTCGTTTCTTTTAATTGAATCTGGAATGATGATTGTCCTAGGTATCTGATGTTCATTATACTATCTTTTAAATAACCCTATAACAAATATATGTAACCGAATATTTATTTATAAAATGTTGTAAATAAATCAAGTATTTCAAAAATGATAATAATTAAGGGTTCTTACAGCCTGCAAAGATACATATTTTCCAACTATTTGACAGCAGAAATAATGTATTAACGCATATTTAATAAAATAACAGCTAATCCGATAACCTTTAGGGTTGATTAAGTAGAAAAGACTCGTTTGATCATAGGTCAGACATTAGTTTACATTGCCCATTTTCAGAATATCGATTTTCAGTTCTATAGTTTTACCCGGATCTTCAATGATTTCAAGGGGTTCCTGTAGCAACCGGTATGAAGGTACATTATTGGGAAATTTGTTTAAAACTCCCAAAATGACTCTTTTCAGGATCGTCAAATCTGATGCGGATATGAAGTCGTCTCCATTAACATTTGCTGTGATAAGTTGAACCGGATTAGTAAAAATATCCAATCCGAGTATGTGACGCTGTATTTTGACTACATCGAGTACAGATATTTTTTCTGAAAATGCTTCATCGTGACTTTCCATAACTATTACGGGGTTCTTCATTTGCGGATAATTATCTGAAGGATAATCGAAAGTATAAATACCCTGAACATTTTTCCTGATTTCCAATCTCGGAGAACCTGCACTTTGGGGCTTTAAAAAGAAGTTGATTTTCAAATCATAGGGATTACCTGTTACAGGATCTATAGCTGAAAATGTATATTTGGTTGAAATTTGTGATTTTTTGCTTCTTGCAATGGTGATAGCATTATCCAGATTGTTGAAAAAAACAGGATATTGCATGGTTTTATCCGGGGCAATGACTACAAATGATGGTGTGCCATACCAAGGGCCATACAACCCATCTTTAAATTCATAGGACAGTGACAGAGCGCCTCCGTCCACACTGATTCCTTTCATCGTCTGGTTATACGTTTGTTCGAAAGCGAGAACTTCCGGGTTAAAATCACCTGGTATAGTAGTGATACTGAAAAATTCGACGTCCTGATTACCTTCGCCATACTCTATGTATTTCTGTTGAAAATAAGGCGCATTGGCTATACATGGCGGACACGTAGTGAAGAAGAATTTTATTACAACTATCTTATTTTTATTTAAATAGTCATCGTAGAGCTTGTGCTGCTGGCCAGTCACATCTGTAACTGTAAAGTCATGCAATGTCTGTGTATATGTCTGGTAAGTACAGAACATACATATTGCAAAAATCAATATTTTAGTCTTCATTTTCCTATAAGTTATTGATATCTATGATACAAATATATGAAGTTTAATTTTATTTTGATAAAAAAAGTTTAGCAAGGCCGCCTGACTCAGTAAATTATTGTATAATTGCATGGTATATTACAGTAAATAATGAAAAACAGAAGCTTCATACCGGATATAACATTAATAGTGGCTGTAGGTGTATTGTTATCTTTTTCAAGACCTGTGATGTGGGGATTTTACGGGCATAAACTGATTAACAGAATGGCCGTATTCACGCTTCCGCCAGAGCTCATCGGTTTCTATAAAAAACATATCGAATATATCACAGAACACGCTGTTGATCCGGATAAAAGACGCTATGCCACCAAACATGAAGGACCCCGTCATTTTATAGATATTGATCACTGGGATAAAATACCATTTGACAATGTACCCAGGGATTTTGAAGAAGCAATAATACAGCATTGTTCAGTTAAATTGGTATTTGGTCAGGATTCCGTATATTTTAATAAAGAGATCAAAAATGATTCTATATTTCTGAAGACACCATATCTTGGTGGAATATATCTGACTATTGATTATCCAACCTTCGTTAAATACTGGAAAAAAGTTATAAAACCTCTGTATTATGATGATCAATGGCGACTATCCGGCTATGATTTTGATGAATTATTCGGAACAACATATTTTCAAAAAAATAAGGTAGATATTCTGATTGAAGACCATTTTTCTGAGTACGGTATAGTACCATATCAGCTGGAAATGAGTTTGTCCAGGTTGACTTATGCCTTTGAACAAAAAGACAAGTCTGCTATTTTAAGATTGTCAACTGAGTTTGGACATTATATCGGAGATGCACATGTCCCATTGCATACAACCAAGAACTACAACGGGCAACTTTCCAATCAAAATGGAATCCATGCATTTTGGGAATCCCGTATTCCCGAATTATTTGCCGAACGCAACTTTGATTTTTTTGTAGGAAAGGCTGAATATGTTGAGAATCCTAAAGACTACATCTGGGATATTATCATTAAGGCACACAGTCATCTGGATAGTGTCCTGGCAATTGAGCTCAGACTGAGCAAAACCTTTGATTCAGATAAGCAGTATTGTTATGACGAACGTTTAGGCAGAACAGTAAGGCTGGAATGTCCTGAATATGCTGAAGCTTATATGAATGCGATGGGTTCGATGGTAGAAGAACAAATGCGTTCTTCGATTATTGCTGTTGGATCATTGATTTATACAGCCTGGGTTAATGCAGGTCAGCCAGTTTTGGACTTTGAGGAAGACTTTGAACTTGTACCTGAACTCATAATTCCTGATAAAAATGTGAAAACGAGAGCGCACGAATAATCTGATAGGTACTTTAAAATCAACATCCTGGTATATGTTGATAATTACTTTTATTCAATTACTGCCTGAATGACGTTGTCAGGACTGTTTTCAATATAAAATCTGTCAGTTAAGGCTCTCAGTATCCGGGATTTGGGCAATGACAGTATATCTGTCACCTTTATTGTGCAATACGGTCTGCCAGAGGACTACTGGTTTGATTTTAAATAAGTAATTCGGGTCAACTTCATCGACAATCCAGGATTGTTCTTTTAATTCATCTTCCAACTGGCCTTCACTCCATCCCGAATATCCGAGAAAAAACTTAACATTATTATCCTTTATGACACCGTTTTCCATTAGAAACTGAAGTTTTTCGAAATCGCCACCCCAGAATATGCCCGGACTTACTTCGAGTGTGTCATCGAGCATATGTCCTACATTGTGTAAAAAATGCAGACGATCAGTTTCTACAGGCCCTCCAATGTACACCTGAGCATCAGATTCCGGAAATTCGGGTACAATCTCATGAATTCGAACTTCAATCGGTTTGTTCAGCATCAGACCAGTTGTTCCAAATTCATGATGTTCGCAGATGAGTATCACAGAACGTTTGAAGTTGGGATCCAACAGAAATGGCTCAGCAATCAGTATGTTACCAGCATTTATATTCATATAGTTATAATGTCTCTGTAGAAACTTCCCTGTTTACTTTTTTGATTAATCCTGAAAGAACCTTACCGGATCCTCCAACTTCTGTGAAAGTATGGATACCATCTTCGATCATTTTTTCTATTGTCTGTGTCCAACGTACTGAACCCGTCAACTGATCAATAAGATTCTGCTTGATTTTTGCAGGGTCGGTTTCAGGAAGACCGGTTACATTCTGGTAAACAGGACAAACAGGAGTTTGAAAATGTGTTCCAGAAATGGCTTCTGCCAAAGATTGGCGAGCTGGCTCCATCAGTGGACTATGAAATGCACCACCTACTTCGAGCATAAGAGCTCTTTTGGCTCCTGCTTCCTGAAGTTTGACAATAGCCTTTTGAACACCTTCAACTGAACCTGAAATGACTAATTGCCCGGGACAATTGTAATTGGCAGGTGCTACAACATCATTGATTTCAGCACATATGTTTTCTACGACATCATTGTCAAGGCCCAGAATGGCTGCCATAGTTCCGGGTACAGCATCACAGGCTGCCTGCATAGCCAAAGCACGGACATATACCAGTTTTAATGCATCATCAAAAGATAGCGTTCCATTAGCTACCAAAGCAGAAAATTCTCCGAGCGAATGACCTGCTACAGCATCCGGTTTGTTGTCGGGATGTGCAGCTAGTGTGGCCACAGCATGTACAAACAGGGCAGGTTGTGTTACCTTGGTTTGCTTCAGCTCATCCGCTGTCCCGTTAAACATGATATCTGACAGTTTATATCCCAGAATAGTGTCAGCCTGATCAAATATGGAACGTGCTGCTTCATTCTGATCGTATAAATCCTTACCCATACCTTCAAACTGAGCTCCTTGCCCTGGAAAAACATATGCTTTCATAAAAAATCGTTTTAGGTGACTGAACTTTTATTTCAATTTAGCTGAAATAAGGCTCAAAAATTCATTTCTCGTTTCGTCTATTTTAAATTCTCCTGTAAATGCTGATGTGGTGGTTACTGAGTTCTGTTTTTGTACTCCACGCATCATCATACACATATGTGCTGCTTCAATCACAACAGCGACACCATGAGGTTTCAGATATTTGTCCAGTGCTTCGAGTATTTCGTGTGTGAGTCGTTCCTGAACCTGAAGTCTTCTGGCAAAAACATCCACTATTCTTGGTATCTTACTTAATCCAACCACATAACCGTTGGGAATATATGCTATATGTGCCTTGCCATAAAACGGAAGTATGTGATGTTCGCAAAGAGAATACAGCTCAATATCCTTTACAATTACCATTTCTGTATAATCCTCTTTGAAAAGGGCTGATTGCAATATCGCACCTGCATCCAGTTCATATCCCTGAGTCAGATACTGTATTGCTTTGGCTGCGCGTTCCGGCGTTTTTGCCAAACCTTCCCTGCTGACATCTTCGCCTATAGAACTGATTATGTATTCATAACGTTCAGACAATGATTTTGTCAATTCGTCGTTATAAATTTCTTTCTTTTTATATGTCATGAAAAATGTATTTTACCAAAATATGCTACAAATATACTATACGTTTCTGAAGATTAACACAAAGAAATGAACGACCTTTAATATAAGATAATTATTGTACACTGATTCATATTATGTTTTAGTTCAATTTGTTAATTAGAAACGCATGATTACCTAAAAAGTTTTTATGATATCGTGAAAATTAAAGCATATTTCAGGGATATAAGAATCTGTAAG
This sequence comes from Saprospiraceae bacterium, assembly GCA_020850225.1. Classification (GTDB taxonomy): domain Bacteria; phylum Bacteroidota; class Bacteroidia; order Chitinophagales; family Saprospiraceae; genus OLB9. Next base: position 144,410 of record JADZFD010000032.1, read on the forward strand.
TATTCTGGGTATACTCCTAAAATTTTTTTTAAAAAAAAAACTTTATTCAACATATTCAAGGATATCACCAGGTTGACATTCCAATGCTTTACAAATTACTTCCAGGGTACTGAAGCGAATAGCTTTTGCTTTACCAGTTTTCAAAATGGATAAATTAGAGAGTGTAATATCCACTTTACCTGACAATTCGTTAAGTGATATTTTTCGCTTGGCCATCATTACATCTAAATTTACTATTATTGCCATGTCTTAAACAGTTAAATCTTTTTCATGTTGAAGCTCAACGCCTCTGTTAAATATTTGTGCTATAATGTATATAATTGCTGACATCATAATGAATGTATGACTATCAATCCAAAAATCGTTGAATTTACTCATTTCAAATCCCTGACGATGGAAAAATTGAATGATCCACCTTCCGATAAAACTTACAATTCCTATTGAAAAAGTAATAGATGCAATCTTCAGGATTTTTTTTGAAATAAATTCATTAAACGGCTCATCTAAATTTAGTTTAAGTAGCATATTAATTACGGTATAAAATAACTTCACCTTTAAAAAGGCAATTATTATTATAATAGCATATGTTATAAAAAATACCGATTGTCTTTGTTGATATAATAATGATAAATCTAGTTTTTGGTATAACCTGCCTATAAATTCCGGATATAATATATTAAAAACGAAATTTACTATTATACCTCCTAAATCTATACATAAGCCAACAAAAATCATCCATGTAATTACATGGAGTGTTGTAAAGATGAAATTTTTTGTTTTTTGCATTTTAATGATATTTTAAATTTAGGCAAAAGTAATAAATATATATTGATATACAATAAATATTTATCGTATATTTTTATTAAAAAATTAAAAAGGTATAATTTGAACAGATATAATGTTGAGGATGATTATTTATGATTTACTGCAATTTTATTGGAATGTACTTTGTGAATTTTTACCTGGCAATTATTCAGAACGGTACTATTTCTTATTACACATTTATCTATTGACAATACCTTAATCCTGCATCTACTTCTGATATCAATTCGGAATATTATTAAATAATTTTTTAACTTTGAGTTTTCAACATTATGTTATAAGTCATGACAATGTTGTCAACGAAAATCATGAGGGAGCAGTTTGAAAAAATTCAGTATCAGTTTTCAATATATACCAGGCTATCGGATATAACTTCCTACGGGATGTTGTGTCAGGCAGGTAATGATATATTTTTTGAAGCCCCTTACCTGGAACTGCTTGAGCATTATATGCCGGAAGGTATCCGTCCTTACTACGTTCAGGTCGGATATAACAATAAGGTAGTTGGTTTGCTTTATTTTCAGCTTAAATATGTACGTCTTGCAGAAAATCTGAGGGTTGCTGATGATGAAAACGCTTCAATGATACAAAAAGCTGTTGTTCCACTGAGAAATGCTATTGTTAAATCACTACAGTTTCAAACGTTGATATGTGGCAATCTGTTGGTAACGGGCAGCTATGGTTTTAAATGTGTAATGGACCAATCACCTGATAGAACATTTGATATTGTTACTCAGGCAATGGATGTTTTAAAAGTATATCTTGAAAAGGATAAAATATATGTAGATCTGATGCTGATTAAGGATTTGTATACAATGGAATTACCACATTCAAAGAAACTTCAGAAAGGTTTTACCCGATTTTCTGTACAACCCAAAATGATTTTTGATGTGCACCCACAATGGGATTCCATCGGCGATTATATGTCACAACTCAAATCCAAGTATCGTGTAAGAGCGAAGAAAGCGATAGCATCCGGTAAGATACTGGAAAGAAAAAGATTGGATTATGAGGATATAGTTGCACATAGAGATGTTATATATCAGTTATATAAATGTATTTCAGATCAGGCAGGGTTTAATGCTTTTCTGTTACATCCGCTTTACTTTGAAAACCTTAAACTTGCTCTTGGTGACAAGATACAGTTTAATTCATACTGGATGGAAGGTCGTATGATTGCCTTTTATACCAGTGTAGATAATTATAATGTTATGAATGCCCATTTTTTGGGATATAATGTCGAAGACAACAGGAAGTATCACCTTTATCTCAATATTTTGCTGGATATCATCTGTGAAGGAATAGAAAACAAGGTTGCTGTCATTGATTTATCCCGGACGGCCATTGAAATTAAATCTTCAGTTGGTGCCGTTCCAGAAGAGCTGTTTCTTTTTGTCAGACATACCAACCCCATTATCAATAAATCACTGGAGATGCTCATAAATGTAGTAAATCCGGAAAACAACTACGTGTATCGTCAACCATTCAGATAAAAATAGGGAGACCTAATTTAAATAATCATAACTTTATTTTTTTTATTAACCTATGCCCGTTTTTCAACCACAAAACAAGAAAATAGACGCCGGCAGGCAACGTTGGAAGATTTAGTTGGGATTTTGATTCCTGCAGAATCAGCCTGCCATTCATATCAGTAAGCTGAACATAGTGAATCTCTGAATCTGAAAGAATATAAAGTGTATTATTTTGGTGTACTATCTGAATTTGATTGATGTCTGCTTCTTTTATCCGGGAAGATTTGTGGTATTCAAATGCGCCTGCGTCAACTTTATCATACAGGGTACGAGCTGTTTTTAAAACAGGATGCTGATATTCAAATTCCGGAACAAGTTTGAAACCATTGGAAGCCGGTTCCGGGTCAGAAGAATAGTCAATTGCTGTAGCTGATTCGTTCAAATGATAGTCATAAAAATCAGAATTTGTAAACCCGGCATTCATGATTTCTTCCAACACGATATTTCCCGATGTGTCCGTCTTTTCAGGCAGACCGTTAAGCAGAGTTCCTTTACCTGCAAAAATATTGTTGTATCCTTTATACAGATGGGTGCCGTCTTTTACAGCCACATAAGTGCCACGACCTTTATTGTTGACAAGCGTATTGTTGATCAGGTATAATTCATGTGGACTGGTATTTGTCAGACCTTCCAAGCCAAATCCAACAAGATTTGAATTTTCACCTTTTTCTCCCTGCTGGATTATATTGCCCATTATGATAGATGTTCCACCGTTGGGTAAATCGATTTCCCGGCTGGCTGTTCCGGACTTTTCATTACTGATACGGTTGTACAGAATGTAATTGACACGGGCACGTGATTTCAGTTCATGCCCGATGTTGCAGTGATGAGCATAATTAAACCTGAATATCAACGTATCAATATGATTGATGTAGAGGTTGTGCGTGTAACCATCACCATGCCCGTTGTATGCAAATTCGCAGTGCTCTATCAGGTAGGTACATGGTGTAAAATTTCCGGCCAGAATGCCGTTTTCATTATGATGAAAATAACAATTGCGTATCGTAAGGTTAAGTCCTTCACCCCTGATACCTGCTCCATTCCTGTCTTTGGAAGTACTTTCGGAAAATTCAATCCATTCTATGGTAGTATTATTGCCCTGAATAACCCAGATAGCTTTTTCACCCCAGCTTTTACCATTGGATTTGAGATGAGCATAACCGCCGATTCCTCTGATTATCAGATTATTTGCCGTCCATCTGCAAACGTCTGATAAATAGATTCCGGCATCTATTTCGACTATATCGCCATCTTTTACCAAGGATGCAACCTGAGACGGAAGGGTATAGGTATGTGTTGGACCGACCTTCCAAACATTGCCGAAAATGGTTGATTGTATACAAAAAATGAATACATGTGTCAGAAGCAAGTTAATTGTTTTGTGAGATATCATTTGCAACATAAGTGGTTGTTTGGGTTAGTTATTTATAAAAATGAATTCCTCTACCGATTCAAATACATGAATTACGATTTAAACCTACCAACAATAATAGTCATGATTTATGATAAAAAAATAGGTTTATCCGTTTAATAAAATCTTATCGTCATTATCCTGAACAAATAGCGTAGCAAGGGCTCCAAGTAATAAAAAAACACCGGCAATAACGATAGCATAAATAGAATGATTGCCATAAAAGTGTTTCAACAGTACACCACCCATTAATCCATTTACAATCTGAGGGATAGTTATAAAAAAATTGAAAAGTCCCATATAAATACCCATTTTCAAAGCGGGTACCGAACCGGCAAGCATTGCGTAGGGCATGGCAAGAATACTTGCCCAGGCTATGCCTACTCCAATCATCGATATATACAACAAGTCAGGATTACTGATATAATAGATGGATATCAATCCAATACCACCACATATCAGTGAGATCATATGCGTGTATTTTCTGCCTATTCTGGAAGCTATCAACGGCAGGGCAAAGGCATAAATTGCTGAAACCAGATTGTAAAATCCAAAGATAGAACCCACCATGTTACCGGCTTCCTGAAACTGTGGAGACGTCGTATCATTGGCCTGTAAGCCATATATGTGCTCAGCTATTGCCGGAGTACTGTATACCCACATACCAAACAATGCAAACCAGGAACAGAACTGAACCAAACCCAATTGACGCATAGTAAAAGGCATTTCCTTAAAATCCCTGAAAATACTGGATACCAACAATGATTTTTCAGTAGGTTTGTCTTCTACTTGTTGAACGTCTTCAAATGATTTTAATTCTTCCGGATTATATTCTGATGTTGTAACAATCGTGCGGATAATGGCAGCCATCAGGATTATGGCGCCGATGATGAATGCATAGATGACATTATCCGGTACATGTCCTGGTGCAGACTGAGCAGAAACATTGAACCAGGATACCAGTATATTCGGAAGCCAGGAACCAATAACAGCACCTAAACCGATTAATATGGTTTGAATGGCAAATCCCGCCGTTCGCTGGTCAGTAGACAGTTTGTCAGCAACCAGTGCCCGGAATGGTTCCATGGCAACATTAAATGAAACGTCCATAATCATAAGCATACCTGCACCTACCCACAGTGCCGGTAGGAATGCTGTAAATAAAGCGGCATTGGGCATGAGCATCAATCCAATGGAGGCCATGATAGCACCTATCAGAAAGAATGGTCTTCTTCTGCCCATTTTTGTCCAGGTATTGTCGCTGTAATGACCTATAATGGGTTGTACAATCATTCCGGTGATCGGTGCAACCAGCCAAAACCAGCCCAACTCATGTGTGTCGGCACCTAATGTCTGTAATATACGGGATGCATTGGCATTCTGAAGGGCAAAACCTGTCTGAATTCCCAAAAATCCAAAACTCATGTTCCAGATAGCACTTACAGGTAAGATTGGTTTTTTCATCAATTATGATTTTGTTATATTGTGTCCGTTATTGAATAATGAGATAGGTCCAGGGTTGCATACGGATGTTGTCTCCAGTGTGGATGTTGTACATTCTCTGTGTAAAAACTTCTTCTCCGGCAATATCTCTGTCTGCATTGAAAATCTGGAGCTGGTGGCTGAGATTGATGATTACTGTAACAGTATTATTGTCCGATTTTCGCTGAAAAGCAAAGATATGATTATGTGGGCTAATTCGCATAAGAACGCCCCCGTAGAAAGCGTTCCAAAGTGCTGGATTACGATGTTTTAGCTGGAGTAATTTGCTGTAAAAATCAGCATATGCATAGTGATTGAATCCGATATCGTCTTTGTCGAAAAATTTCAACCGCTGCGGCATGGGTTCTTCCTGACCGGAATATATCAGGGGTACACCATTGAGTGTGGCAGTCAGTACGGCAAATGCCTGGTGTGCTTCACCCATGCGTTCGATTTCCGAACCAGACCATGAGTTTTCATCGTGATTGGATGTAAAAAAAAGATAGGCACCCTGTGTTAGTTTGGGATATTCATCCTGATACCATTTGTCAATGGCTGTAACATCCTGTTTGCCTTGTGCTATCTGATTGAGGATGTGATGCATCGACCAGCAATAGATGATATTGAAAAGTCCTGTTGTTGTATGTTGGTGATCTTCTGATTCTGCTATCAAAAGTATGTCCTGTTTGACGGCGCGTAATCTTCGGTTAGCTTCTTCCCAGAAATCCATCGGAACCAGCATAGCCATATCCTGACGGAAACCATCCAGATTGTATTCGGCCATGCAGTACAGCATCTCTGCAATCATCGTCTCCCGCATGGATGTATTGTCATAGTTCAATTCTGCTACGTCTTCCCAGCCTAAGAGCTGTCCCTGATTGTCTAAAGGTTCAGTAATGTGTCCATCACGGTTAAGTGTGTAAAATTCGGGTCTTTTATGAATCCATTCGTGATCCCATCCTGTATGGTTGGGCACCCAGTCAATAATGACCCTTAAACCCAGGTCATGAGCCGATTTGACTAATTTTTTGAAATCTTTCTTACTGCCGAACTCAGGATTGATATCCCTGTAGCCGGAAACTGAATAGTAACTGCCAAGACTTCCTTTGCGCTTTGTTTTACTAATAGGAAAAATGGGCATGAACCAGAGCACATCAACATCCATATCCCTGAGCCTTTTCAAATGTACCGAAAATGCATTGAATGTACCTTCTGGCGTATATTGACGGATATTGACCTCATAGATATTGATATTTTTAGACCATGCAGGCCATATGTTTAATGGTGCTTGCGTCATGTTTGATTATTCACTCATTACAAAATATGAAGCAATATCGCAATATTTATGGATTGCATGTATGCAAAATGGAAAAATGTTTATTTAAAGAGGTTGTAATTTATACTAATTCACCCAAACAGCCTTTCCATTTTCTTTATCTGATCCAATCTTGGTTTATAATAAAAAATACCGTGGTTACTATCTTTTCTTACACCTCTTAAAAAAAGATATATTACGCCTCCAAAATCTCTTGTATAATCGAATGACGCACCTTTCCTGAATTGAAGGTATTTCCGGATGGCATAACTATATATGAGATATTGTAAATGATAATTATTATCCGACATGGCTTCTGATGTTTTGTTCGTTGTATATGCATCCAGGCTGTATCCAAGGTGATTGGATTTCCAGTCAAGAATATAATATTGCCCTCCATATTCGAAAAACAAGTCGATTTTTCCGTTCATCATTCCAGCAACTTCGTTATATTTTTCTCCTGTTATAATACCTCCCGGCATCAGATCCATCAATTGTGTCACGTTGAAATCGGATATGGGAAAATCAAATTCAAACTCATGCAAACATTGTGATAATGGTACATCAGACAATTTCAGATTGCCTGTTTCTACATGAATATCCGTATACATAACATGTTCGAGCAATTGGAATATATACTCAGTGAAGTTGTTGGATTTATTAGAAAAATATTGCTTTGTTGCTCTCTCTATTACTTGACTCCAGATGTCGGATTGGGTGAAGTCGATGTGTTCCATTATGTAATGCAGGAAATTGCCTGTATTGCTGCCTTTAGGCAAATCATTGAAAATAAACGCTTCATATCCTTCAGTTTCGGTAATTATATTGTTCCTGAAAGGTTTTTCAGGATGCCTGGCAATACTACTGTAACTGACCTTACTCCAGTTGATATCTTTGAGAGAAAACAGGTCAGGTTTCAATAACTTTTGAGATGTTTCATGGTTTGGAGCGGTATATTTCGATTTGGATTTTCTTACATATTGCTCCTGAAAAGTTTGAATAAGTGAGTTGTTTTCTATCTCTTTTGTAAAAAAAGAAAGTGTAGAATTACTTACATTAGTTTTACTATTAAAAATAAAACATGCATAAGCGGCACGGGTTAATGTTACATATAGTAGCCGTCTGTTTTCCTGCTGTTGTTGTTTATCGTAGAGTATCTTTTCTCCTTCTTCCAGTTGGCCGTATAATGCCGTAACATAGATGCCATTGTCATCTCTGAAACCTACCATATTATTATTTTTATTTGCCGTCGCAAAGTCAGAATCAGCAGCGAATACAATGCGATATTCCAATCCTTTACTTTTATGAATGGTAACAATTTTAACCGATTCTTCATCGTTTTCTATCCGTTGTTCCCATTCATCGTCGCTGCTCTGATCTTTCTTGAGATTGACTTTCAGCCAGTTGATTAGCTCAGGTGGACTAAAATTGCGCCGATGCTCTGTTTTATATAACATCTCAGTGAGATGAAGCAGATTTGTCAATTTCCTTTCACCATTATTTTCATCAGGGTGTAACAGTTTTTGCCTTATATCAAAATCGTGATAAAGTTGCGTCAGAGCGCTGTAGATACTTCTGGACTTCCATAGTTCGTGGTAAGAACGGAATATTTCGGTAGCTTTTTCAATATCCATGCTCAGAATATTTTTAATATCATAATGAAACATCGTTAAAGCTAACACACGTCGAATATTGGATTTGACGGGCAGGAGCATAGCTTCCACAATATAGACAAGTTCTCTGGCCTGATCCGATTGAAGGATTTTGTCATCAGAAACAGTCACAGCCGGAATGCCCAGTTTGGATAACTCTTCTTTGATGTGCAAACCTTTTTTATTTGTTCTTACTATAATACCTATATCGGACGGTCTGACTGGCCGTTGTGACTTTGTTGGAATATCGTATATTGAATAATCCGGTTGAGACAACATATCTAATATCAAACCAGTCAAATTCTGTAGAGTACCTTCAATTTTGGTAGAATCATAGATACTAACCGGAATACATGGCTGATTTTGATACAGCAGCTGGCCTATTGTATTCTCAGCAGGTGACTGAACATTATGGTAATCTATTCTATCCTCATCACTGCCATAGTGAAAAGTATCAAAGTCTGGTTTCGGCAGAAAAAAATGATTGAGTGCATCCAGAAGCTGGCCTGTCGAACGATAATTGATATTCATACTATAAAGCCTGTCAACGTGATTGCGTGCATCAAAGTAGGTTGCAATATCAGCCCTTCTCCATCCGTAAATGGATTGCTTGGGATCTCCGATATAAAACATAATGGACCTCTGATGAAAGGCTGTATTGAATATTTCATACTGAAGTTTGTCAGTGTCCTGAAATTCGTCTATAAAAACAGCCTTGTACTTGTTTTGCAGCCGTACTGCCAGGTTTGTGTTTTTGCCGGATACCAGCGACTTGTGCAGCTTGTTTATCATATCATCGAAGGAGATAAGATTATTGGTCATCTTATAGCTTTCAATCCTGGGTACGATGATCTGAATGGCAGTTGCATACAGGTAATTTGCCGCTAGCTTACCTGTTATTTTTGATTCTTCTTTATTTTTGATTTGCTTAGTAACCAGTTCCTTTAATTCAGGAAATAAATTATCAATATAATTAGTTTCTATTTTTTTCTCAAATATGGCTAAAAAAGTCTCTGGATGGTTGATGCTATTTTCAAATGCTTTTTTAGCAAAACTGTTCCTGTTACATGCTTCAATTATATAGGATTTATTTACAGATATATAATTGAATATTTTAGTTTTCAAATCAAGTATTTGAATTTGTAACTCAGAAAGTATTTCCAGATATTCCTGTTGTTTTGCCTCATCAAGCAAATATATTTCAGTTGAATCATAAAATTTATAACTTTTACCACTGAGATATTCCTGGATTACTTTTGTTATTTGGTTTAGATTTACTTCTGAATCCATTAGTCCGGCAAGCAATTTTTCATGAATGACAGTGACTTGTTTTCTCCAGAATTCCTGTACTTCTTTTTCAATTATATCTGAAGTGTCTGGGATTAATTCAGTACTAAAAAGTTGTCCTGTCTCGAAGGCAAATTCATTCAGCGTCACCTGAGCAAATCCATGAATGGTCATTACATTGATTTCGTCCAGATTGATTACAGCTGTATCTAACAACTCTGAAACAATATCTTTGCCGGTGAGGTCTACTATTTTTTTTATGGTTGCGTCCCGGATATCTTCACCCTTACTATAACGGGAAGCCTGTCTTACAAAGTTGCGGATGCGGTCATCCAATTCAGCAACAGCAGCCTTTGTAAATGTAACCATCAATATCTCCTGAAGAGGAATATTTTTCTCCAGAATAAGACGTAGAACCAAGATTGCTATGGAATAGGTCTTTCCTGTTCCGGCACTTGCTTCAATGAGATTACTTCCTTCCAATGGAACAGTCATTACGTCAAAAGGAGTAGCTTGTTTTGATATGGACATTGTGGATTATTTATGAGTATTTATTGCAGTTTATGCATATTTTTCTAAAAGGGTTCAATATTGATTTGCTAATTTAAAACAAAATTTCATGCAGACAGGATTTTATCATTTTCCATGTTGCTTCTGCAACACCTTTGCATTGTTCATATGCATCCGAATGATTGAAAGTTTCCCTTTCGTTGGCATACTTCAGGTAAATATCAATCTTGTCATCTGAATTGCTATTGAAATATTTATGTATTGATTTATTATACCAATCCACATCAAAATGGCCGGATTTGTCAGCTTCGAATTCAAAAGAGAATGGAAGTATATTCCGGTGTCCTTCAGTATATATGGCTATGAGTCTTTGTAGCCGAAGGATAGCTTCATCTCTGGAAAGCTTTGTGACTGAATACATTTTCTTCTCAGTATTGTTGATATAAATAACCTGTGCCGGATGATCAGCAGCAGCAAGAACAAGTGCTGTCAGATATGCCTGGAATTGATACTTGGCGTAGCTTTTTGAAAAAGAATACTGTACTACCTTATCTCCGAAAATATTATCAATAACGCCTGTAAGAATTGTGTCACCTATGGTTAAATTAAGTGAATAGCATTCATTGTTATGTCCTGCAGCTATACGTCCCATCATATCCTTTACATATTGAATTTCTTCAAGGTTTTTATCAATAGCAACTACCCCACTATTTTTCAGGGTCAGAAATCCTTTTTTAACGCCTTGTAGTCTGAATTTGTCGTATTCTGCATTATCTATAGATAATAGATCATTCCTCAGGCTCCATTTTTGAAGATTATCCAGTTCAAATATTTCTGTTTCATGTAAATCCAAATCTGTCTCATCTAAATATACATTCAATACATTATTATAAAATGCTTTTACCGGATTCCTGAAAAACGAAATGAGTTGGCTGAAAGTTATTTCATCCATTTCTTGAACAGGTATATCTGCTGTGCCTGACAATGACAATTCGCTTGCTTTTTTATCTGACATATAAGAATATAACCGTGGATTACCTGCGTTGTATTTACGGCTGTAGCTATGGAGTGGATGTCGCTGTACAAAGTTTTTTCTTACTTCATCAGGTTCACTGCTATGGGATGCTATATAATCAATTAACTCGTCAATCAGAGATGAAGGAGGTAAGTGTGAATTGTCTCTGACACTTTGTCCCAGATAACTGATATAGAGATAATCCCCGGCTGACAGCAATGTTTCTAGTAATAGATGTTTGTCATTCTCTTTGAGATTTCTGTCGCCTCTTCTTGGATTTTTCAACATCAGGTCAAAACTAACCCGCTGATCTTTACGGGGAAATTTGTCAAAATTCATTCCAAGCAATGCAACTACCCTGAATGGAATACTACGCATAGGTATGAGAGAACAGAAAGTTATACCATGACTGGCATAATTATGACTCCTGCGGTTAGATGACAATAGAGGTAGTAGCTGGTATATAAAAACTTCAAACGGAACCTTGCCTGTAAAAATACCGGACACAATGCTGTATTTACCAAGTTGTTGCTGTAATAAACGGAAGTCTTCCTGATCATTATCTTCAGTGTCTCCAATAAATTCAGCTATAACTTCATGAACGTAGGCAACCCATTCATCAAGCGTTTTCTCACCTTGGCGATTTCTGATAAAATGCTGCAGTGATTGTACAAAATGTGTAAATCGGACAACTTCAAGACTATCTCTTCCCTCGGTTATATCTACAGGATAAAAACTCGAATCACCTGTGATGAATTCTTCTGATCCGGACATACATATACCATACATCAATCTGTTGAGACCGTATTCCCAACTAACATATATAGTTTCATCTTCACTGTTACCCTTATATCCGAAACGGATATTGGCTGCATCTGTCCATCGTCGTATTGATGTTGTATCCGTTATCTGAAACTGATTGCGAATAGAAGAATAATCGAGTAGACTGACTACTTTTTCAGAAGTGAATTCTTCCGCATGAATGGAGAGCAATGCATGTAAAGTATTGGTAATACTGTCGGAAACAGCATAGCTCTCATCCGTAATGGTATATCTGAAAGAATAGGGAGCATTGTCAAATACAGCCCTTATATAGGATGCATATGTATCAATATCAGAGACCATAACTACAATATCTCTGGCAGACAGTTGATTCGGGTGTGCATCCACACATTTAACAAGGTAATTGTATAATACTTCTACTTCCCGCAATGGACTGTAATTAGAATTAATCGTAATGGATCCATCGTTGATAATATCAGATGAAAAATGTTTCTTTTCATTAGAATTATGATAAATGGCATGTTGAATTTTATGCAATAAAGTATCCTGTAAAGGCTCTTTTATACCGGAATCATCATATATATTGTAATTTTCTTCATCTTTGAACAATAGATAAAATGTATCCTGTATCAGCTTTCCCCATCCAACGAGCAACGGATTGGCTATTGATTTTTCATCTTTGGGCAATCTCCCTTTGCGTTGCATATGGCTTATATATTTCTGACTCATATCTTCCAGCCAATATTGTTCAGGAGCAGGATTTTGGATCAAGAATCGAATTTCAATATGTTGGGCTATAAAATGGATGAGTTGTACATGATATTCAGTAATCAAACTGAGTCCAAAAAAATAGATTGCCGGTATTTTATGCCGAAGATTTTCAGATTTTGAGCGGTCTTGCAGTGCTTCAATAATGTATTTGCCTACTTTGGTTTTGTCCGGAAACAGATTGCCTGCGATATCCCTGATATATCTCCAGAGCCATTTTTGCCAGTCGTCGCCTCCTTCACCGGCATCCCATTGCTCAATGATATCTGTCCGGTATATCTGATACTGATCCATCAGGTCGGCCATTTTCACTGCCAGTGCCATGCGTTTTTGTCGTGCATTAACTTCCTTATGTGCATAATAGGCTGCTATATCCGGAAATTTGTGAATGAATATTTTCTCATTCAAGCCCTGATAAAGTAGCCAAGACATGTCGCCGGAAGACAACGTTTGTCTGTGTTTACCTCCGGTCGCCTGGTAGATAAGCTGTATTGCATCATTGGGTTTCAGAAAATGAATGTTTGCGGCTATGCCCAATTTTTCAGCGAGCTGTATCCGTAGCCAGTTGTTCATCCCTTCAGTTTGTGTTACGATATAGACAGGTTCAAAAACGGGTGCTGTATGGCTCAGTTCCCCAGCTAATTGATTGACAAGGCTTTTTAATGAATTGGATACTTTAAGTTGAATTGCCATATATAAAATGTTAATAATATGTTCAATAAATAAAAAGAAGTATTTTATGTAAAATCACATGAATTAATCAATAGAATTACGCATACGTCCTGCCAGACCTGATCCTCTTTCCACTTTTTTTTCAGCCGATTCAAGGATGACGTTATGACTTCCCTGAATGATAACACGATTACGGGCACGAGTAACTGCCGTGTACAGTAATTCGCGTGTCAGCAATGCGGTATCTTCATTTTTGGGCATTACGATCATGATATTATCGAATTCTGAACCCTGACTTTTGTGAATGGTCATAGCATAAACGGTTTCTGCTGCTTCGATGGAGGATGGTTGAAAAGAAATCAGCGATCCTTCACTACTTTCAAACCATACTTTCAGATTTCCATGTTCGTCTCTTTTTACAATTCCGGTATCGCCGTTGAATAGCCCGAGTTCATAATTATTTTTGGTGATAATTACAGGCCTGTTTTCGTAAAATTCTGTATTCCTGTGTATCCATTTCCTGGATTGAAGATATTTCTCAATACGCCCATTGATGTTGACAATGCCTTCATTACCTTCGCGCACAGCACATAATACTTTCAGTCGGTTCAGTTTATTAAATGCAGTATTAATATCAGTTTCCTGAATATAATCGAGATAGCCATCCAAAAATCTATTAAAAATGTCCTCAGAATAAGTTTCGTCAATAAATACTTCATCGTCCTCATTGTTAAAAAATAATTGTATAGCATCTTTGTTGGAGCTGATTATAGCGTTACTTAACTGCCCGATTCCTTTTTCAGTAGAAAATCGATGACTGTACTGTAATGCTATCACATGTTCGAAAAGAATGGTGGTATTATTTATATGTTCTGATACAGGTAAAGGCATTTGGGTGAATTGTCCAAACCAACGAGCTCTTTGAGTACTGAATATGTTGATATGTGCTTCAGCATTGCACAAGTCGCCGAAGATGCTTCCAGCTTCAACGGACGCCAACTGGTCTTTATCTCCCAGTAATATAACTTTAGTTGATGGTTGAATGGCAGACAATAACTTTGAAAATAATGCGATGTCAATCATCGAAGATTCATCAATTATTACCAGATCATACGGTAGAGGCCGGCCGGTATCATGTTTGAAGTAGATGCTGTTTTTTTGACTACCCAACAACCGGTGGATAGTGGAAGGAATCAGATTATTTATTTTTTCGCGGATAACCGGATTGTTATATTGAACTCTTTTAAGGGATTCTGCCATACGATTTGCTGCCTTTCCGGTAGGTGCTGCCAGTGCAATATGCATATCGGGTGTCAACGTCAGCAACATTGTCAATATCCTGGATACGGTAGTAGTCTTGCCTGTCCCGGGTCCACCTGTTATTATCGAAAACTGATTGATAATTGCTGACAGTGTGGCAAGCATTTGCCAGTCAGTGCGACTTGCCAGTAGTTCAGGAAATAATTGTTTGATTATGTATTTGTTCGCTGTTAAATCCTGCATTCTTTTTTCAAGCACCTCGTTTTCATAACTGATTATTGATTGAATACTGCTAATAATATTACTTTCATATTTATAATAACGTTGCATGTACAGGTTGCCGTTATTGATTACGAAAGGCTTATTTTGTGTGCCATCCGATACCAAATGGTGCAGATGCAAGTGTTTAGGTTGAGTCACTGTACCAGGATAATATTCACCAAAATCAGCATGTTTTGTATTTTCAATATTAATACAAATATGTCCCTCACTCATTTTTTTGGACAGTATATAAATATAGGGTTCCAACTCACCTGCATTGAAATATGTAGCGAAGTATCTATGTATATCTCTTGTTGATTTTATATTCATAATGAAGATATTGAAGATTTATCCCTGTAAAGCTGTATGCTTGCAATACAAAAGCAAACTTACAGATTAAAATAAGATTCAGAGATATTGAAGCAATATAATTTTTAAAACGGATTGACTTTGATTAGCTCGGGTTGATTACATTTTCATATATCCGTATCCTACCAGTTTGAAGATAAGTTCAATAGAATTATCGCAGCCGAATTTATTAAGTAAGTGATTTTTTTGATTGTGAATAGTATTGGGAGACACCTTGAGTTCATTAGCAATAGTTCTAGCAGTATGACCTTTGGCAAGATGCGTTATAATGATCTTTTCCTGTTTTGTAAGTGTTGGTATTGACCAGATCAGGGTATCTATGTCTTTTTTCTTAGTTAATACTTCCATTAATACATCTTCGAGCTGTTTCAGGCTAATGGTTTTGTTGACTAATGTTGTAGCTCCAGCTTTCATACAATCCTCGGATATAAAATCATGATTACTTGAGGTATACACTACAATCTTTATTTTAGCATTGAGATTATATATTTGTGATATGAGTTGAATACCGTTCTCTTCAAGCGTGTTGATTTCAATTAGTGCCAGGTCAGGGTTATTTGTATTTAATGATTTCAAAAGTTCATCTGAATTAAGAAAACTTTCCTGAATACGAATAAATTTATTGTTTGAAAAGTAGGAAACAAGTCCATTGATTAAAGCAGGTTTGTCATCATAAACTAAAATATTGAACATAAAATATGAATTGGGGTATATTATAAGAAAAATTTATAGCAAATATGCAATTTTTTAGGTAAAATATGACAAATATCATATTTTTTTTATTTTTTTTTTAATATTATTGATTTATTATATATGTAAATATCAGAAAATAAGTTTATTGCATTTTGTAGTCAAAATTAACTATTTGCAGAATGCTTTTTTGACATTTATCTTCGCCAATGATTTTATAATTTACCAAACTAAAAAACCAAAACTCTCACATAAGTGACCACTTCTGCTATTACACTTATTGTTGCAATAGTTGGCTTAGCTGCCACATTTATGCCTTGGGTTCACTTTCCAAAAGGCAATACTGATTTATATGGTTATGTAGGGGATGGTCTCATTACAGGATTCGTTTTTATTTTGGTTGGTATACTTTCAGGCATAGAAATTTTTAAACATAAGCAAATAGTTGTATTTAAAATTATCAATGCCATTTTGGGTTTATTGATGCTGATTGCCGGAATTTCCAAAATTTATGAAATAGAATTTGAAAAAACTAATTTTGAATCTGATAATCCATTCATAGGAGCTGCATTTGCAGGCTTTACGCAGGGTTCCGGATTATATATTTTGGTTTTTGCCGGATTAGGTGTTATGCTTTTTTCATTGTCAGGTCTTTATGCAGCTATTAAAGATAGCTCTTCTTCTTCAGAAAGTAAATGGCCATTATATATTCCGTTGATTTTGATCACTCTAATGGCAGGTGTTTTGTTTTTTAATTATTCCGGAATCAAATTTTCAGGTATACCTACAAAGGAATCAATGGAACAGACCTTCAAAAACGATATTGAAAAGATGGGACAATGTCTGATAGACAGAGATTTTGATTGTTTCATTGAATATAATCATCCCATGATAGTCCAGAGTTATGGTACCAAACAGAAAATGAAGGATATTCTTAACCAGGCTTTACGGGCATATAAAGATCAGAAAGGAGCATATAAAAATATAAAGTTTGTCAATATCGTACAGACTGAGCAACAAGGGAATAACATACAGTCAATCATCAATCAGGATGTGACGATTAAAACCCCGACTGGTGATATAACAGAAGAACAAAAGGTATTGGCCATATCTGATGATAATGGTGCTACCTGGCATTATATTAACTTAAGTGGAATGACCAAAGAAAGGTTATTGAAATTTTATCCCGCTTTTAACCCCAAATTAAATTTTTAGCAAATCTAAATCAACAAGTATGAATCTCAACACGTACCCGAATTTTAAAACAAAAATGGATTTATTTTTAAATAAATCATATGTGTTTTTAATGTCAGGATTCAAATCCGCAATTGATTTTAAATCAAAGGTATTTTGGCTACCTGTATTATTCTCTGTTTTTGGGATTTACAATACAGCAATCGGTCAAACTCTTAGTACTAATAACTTTGGCCCTACTTCTTTTTGCCCTGGTGCAAGTGTTTCGGTTGGATGGACGGGAACAGGCACCTTTAATACAGGAAATGAATTCAGAGTTCAGATAAGTAATGCAAGCGGAGTATTTCCAATAGATAATTCATCCAATGTTATAGGATTTGTTGCATCAACTGCACTGACGGGTACGGTTACAGCCACAATACCAGGAAGTCAGACAACAGGTACAGGATACAGAATGCGCGTAGTCTCAACAGATCCGGCTTTGAATTTTACTTCACCTTATGATGATAATGGAAACAATCTCACTGTTTTACCTTCAGCTATATTACCTGTTTATCCATTTGTTGCTTCACCGGTACAACGTTATAATATTGGAGCAACATTGACAGTAACTGCTAACTTACAATGTGTCACTATGAATACTGGAAATATTTTTTCCATCGAAATGAGTGATGCCACTGGAAGTTTTACTGCTACTGGTTATCCAAAAATAATTGGTATGGTAGGGTCAACAGGTGCAACTAATATAACAGGTACAATCCCAAGTGTTCCCTATGGAACAGGTTACAGATTGCGTATCAGATCATCCAGTCCGGTTATGCTTTCCGATATAAGTGCGCCTTTTACAATCAATGGAGCAAATTTATATACATCTCAATGCGTATGTAATAACGATCAGACACCTAATAATAATGATGGAACATACTCTGTTACACTTTATATTGCTAATCAGGATGGAACACCACTACCTCCCGGTCTCAACTACAGGGTTATTCCTGCATCATCTACTGGTTTGTTGAATACTTCCAATGGACCTATAGGTAATGCTTTGTTTTCGTATTGTGATGGACTTGGATGTCCTTCAGGTATAAGTTCAGGTCAGTATTATCTAAGAGTACATGTTATATATGCCGGAACATACAGTGCAGGAGTAGATGATCCGGATTCTGATTTTGATCCGGATTTATTCCTGAGTTCTACAAATTGCGGGACTAGTACACTCTATCCTGCATTACCTGTTTTTCCTGCAAATTTACAAGCATTAAATTGTCTTCATACAGGTACCAATACTTTTGGGAACTCTTCCATGGGCGTATTTTCAGAAACAAATACTAATACTGCACCAACTTTACCTGATGGATTCTATCAGACTGTGTCAGGTATAACAGGTGGAGATCTTACTATAGAAAACGGTGAAGTAAATGAAGCTGATAATGATCCTGTATTTGAATTATATCTGATCAGACAGGCAACGAATGGTTGTAAAGTGTCTGCCTATAAAGAATTTAAAGTATTTAATGCTATATCTGCTGAACTTGTGGATTTGCCTATATTCTGTAGAAATCCGAGAACTAAAGATTCAATTAGTTTAGATATAATGCTTGGTCCGGATAACTCAGGAGGTGGTACTTTCTCTATTCCTGGTGTCACTATAGTCAATGGAAAAGTTGAAGTTGGTAGTGGTTTCTGCTATCCTGTCACCTATTCAGTTGTTGACAGTTGTGGAACTACCCTTACAGATACTAAATATCTGCAAGTGACAATAAAGCCGGATCCCAAATTTGATATTGATGCTGGTCAACCTGCATCTCCGCAATGTGCAACTTCAACTACATCTATCAATATTTCCCGAACGAGTACGGGACCCAATCCAGTATTTACAGTTACCACTAATAATGCATTATATCCCGCTTCAATTACCGGTAGCAATACAAATGCAACAGTTCATTTCCCAGCTCTTCCTGCCAATGTTAATGTAAAGTATAACATATGTTTGACAGAATCCAATAATACACCTTCAGGATGTGGGGCAATTGCTCCACATCCTGAACCATGTGAGAATACGATTTGTAAATCTTATACAATATATAATGATGGCCGTAATTGTGGATCAGACAATCTTTTTGCCTCCCAGTGTGGTGATGATAAAATTGATGTATGCGGTGTAGACACGTCTCCAAGTTTGGATTTTGGTTGTAGCTTCTTTACCATCCAGGGTCCGGATGTACTGACATCTGAAGTAGAGTTTGATAACGGAGTAGTCGGATGTGCAGACGAAATGGTTACTGGTACATTTAATGTTTCATTGTTCGGAATTGATGCCAATCAGGTAGCCGGTGGACAAAAATTGAAGTCATTCCCTGGTATGAATGTTATATGTTCTATTTTTGGATTTAAAATTTTTGGATGGCGGCCTTTAGGTAAATTATATAATTTATTAGGTTGTGACAGAACAATTGCACAATTTATTTTAGGTCTAATCAGTAACCTTGCCGGTGGAGACGGAGGTGGCTATATTGTGATGGCTGATACAGATGGCGATGGTGCTTTCGATTACTTGATAGATGATGGTCCGTTTCCGTCAGGTAATCAGACTTTCTCCATACCCAACAGAACCAAAGCAAATGGCTATATTACTGTCAGAGCTGTAGGAGGATGGGTGAATTCCCCATCTGATGTATGTGGTGATATGGGAATCGAAGAAATAAATCTGCTGGATTTATTGCCTATTGGAGCTATTCCGATAGTAGGAGCAGTAATTGAAGATATCTTGGCATCTGCTGGTTGCGGTGTCAATATTGCATTTTCAGTTGATGCAACAGAATCTGTCAAAATTCTGAATAATGAGCCTCCAATTTTTGTTAGTTGCAACCCAAGTGGCTATGTTTTTGCCCAAACTCTAGATTGTGAAATTCCTGTTAACTGGTCAATCCCTGGAGTTGTCGATGGTTGTAGTAAGGAAGCTTTGGTTTACAGAGGTTATGTAGAAAATCCAACGACTGATGCTTCATTGTATGCAGGTACAATGCTCCCACCATCTTTTACGAGTATTACTGAACCGGGTATCTATCAGATTGCAGGGCCGTTACCCGGATCTGTATTGACACCTGGTGACTATACAATAACTTATCAGGCTGTATCTTGCAATGGTATACCTTCTTTATGTACCTTTGTATCCCGGGTAACTTCCGGAAATCCAATTTTGGAATGTCCACAGGATTTGACAGTATCAGCTGATATCGATAAGTGTACAGCGGTTGTTAATGGATTGGCACCTTATCAGGGATTGGGTTGCTCCAGTATTATCAATTACAGCTTTACCAATCCTGTTTCAGGTACTCTGGTACAAACCAATAGTACAATAATTGGTACACATAATATACCTGATGGTTATGCATTTGAATTAGGAATAACTTCGATTACTTATACCATGCAGGTAGATATAAACGGAGATGGTGATTATGCAGATACGAATGAAACACAGAATTGTTCTTTCAGTATATCAGTCGAAGATAATCAGCTTCCACATGCCGTATGCATCGATGTTTCATTACATCTCAATAATGAAGGTAATGGAACGGTGTATGCCTCCGATCTTCAGGATTCCATCTATGTCGATGGTGGAAGCAATGACAATTGTACAGGAGCATTATTATTGGAAATTTCAAGAGACAGAGTTAATTATTCTTCTTCATTGAATTTTGACTGTGCTGATAAAGGTCAGCAGGTTATACTGTTAAGAGTAACAGATGCAAGTGGCAATGTCAATTCATGTAAGGCAGTGGTCAATGTTTTGGATTATTTCGAAGGATATAAGTTAGACCTGGATGTACCTGAAGTTTGTTTTGAACCATTCCAGGATACCTTTGACTTTTCTCCATATATCGTAATTGCTCAACCGGGAGGTAAAAATATCAGACATCAGGATGTGGGTACCCTGGGTCCGCAAATTGAAGGTCAGTTTGGTATTTCAGCCTTCTTGCCGGATGCCGGTTCTACCAATGATCCGGGTACCATTACAGAAGATGGTATTTATACTTTGGGTACTGGTACCGGATGGATAACCATTTCTTATGTTTTATCTATAGAAGGTCAGGTCAATCAGATTAATGATACAACAGCACTTAAAGGCTGTTTCAGAATGGTACACGATGTATTCAGGGTAGAAAAACTGGATCCTGTTTGGAAGGGTGGATTTATGTGTTGTGATCAGCTTCCTGTATGGTTAGGTGGAGCGAATTGGGATGGCAATGGTGCTCCTCCCATTCCTGCTGGTATGCTGAGTCTTACAGATATCAGAGGTAGCTATCCGGGTGATGTATACGGAGAATGGATAGGTCAGGGTGTTTCATTTGTCGATCCGGACGGTATCAAATACACTGGAGATGAATTCTTCCAGTTTGATCCGAATGGATTGGATGGTACCTATTCTCTTACATATGCTATTGGGGACGAACCTTGTGAATTCAAATATACGCAGGAGATACTGGTGACATGTCAGGATTTACACATTTCTATCAGTGATTACACTGTTTGCCCTGCCAATTGGGTAGATGAAAAACAGGTGATTGTTAATTTGGATGATAAGGATTTAGTGGTTTCTACAACTGGATTTGATGCGATTGGAGCAGATGGCGGACATTATGCCGATGGTACACCAGTGCATGATCTGGATTCAGTAGTTGTCCATGACGGACGAGTAGTCATACCTGGATTTTTTGCTCCTGCTGTCAGAAGTAAGGATTACGAAATATGTGTGACCACATTCCAGGTAACGCCTTTTGGATGTGCTGACGTATTCTGCTACACCATAACAGTTGAAGATTTGCTGGCACCTGAATTCCAGAATTGTCCAAGAGATCCGATTGTGGTGGATGCACCTGCAGGATGGTGTTCGTCTTTCGTTAACTTTGAACTACCATGGGCATCGGATAATTGTATGGGATTGAATGCCAGAATAGAAAGAGGTGATTCTACCGGATTAAATTCAGGCGACTTGTTCCCTGTAGGTTTGACGATTTTGTCGTACCTGGCAACTGATACTGTGGGAAATCAAAGTTATTGTGAATTAAAAATAATCGTTAATGATTATCATACACCACCTTCTATTGAATGTCCTAAGAATGTGACACAGGTCAATGACCCTGAAAAGTGTGGTGCTATTGTTCATAATATAGCTCCAGCAAAAGTAGAGGATAATTGCCCTGATAATCTTACGATCATTTATGAAACAAAAGATCCGGATGGTAAAGTTATTGCCTGTGGTTTTGAAGATGCCAGCGGAGATTTCTTCCCAGTAGGTACTTCAAAAGTGAAATATAGGGTAGAAGATCAGCCGTTGATACTGATTACTGAGATTGTACAGGATGGCGTTACGACAGGCATGGAGATTACCAATTTTGGTCCTGCAGCTATGGATATTACTTGTAGCAGCTTTATACTTAAAGACCAGAATGGCAATGTACTTGAAACATATATGGTGCCTACTGCCAATAATAAGTCCACATACGGTAGTACACCGATATATCCACCGGATCCAATCATGTGGGTTGTTCCAAATCCGAATGTAATACCTGTTGGAGAAACATTTACACATACATTCAATACTAATATTCCGGCAGGACAGATTGCCAAATACTGCTTTACCTTCCTGAAGAGAGTCATAGATGAAGCAACAATCAATGATCTCGTCAAAGGCAATGTTATACTGAGAAAAGATGTCTGCGACCACGATGTACAGTCCGATTTCAGAGCAGCTACTCCATGTGATCCGGGAAGTTTCGGTACCCTGAACCCTGGTTTACCAACCATGACACCGAATGGCACAACAAGAGGACTTCAGAATTATGCCCCTTCGGTTGATGAATGTTCATTTACAGTCACGGTAAATGATCTTGAAGCACCGTATTGTATCAAACATGATTCTATTACGGTTATCAATAATATAGTACCAACACAGATAGGAGCCCAGACATGTGTTATATCCAAAGTGAGCATGCCTGCAGGAATAGTTAATGACGTTAATATACATAATCTTAAGATTACCATTCCAAATGCAGGAGCTATAACAGCATATCTTAGAAGTCCCGAAGGTACGCGAATTAAGTTGTTTGATGAAGTATGTCTTAATCAACCTAATGTCAACATTAATCTGGATGAAACCATCGTTTGGACACCGGCACCAAGTGTGGTGAATGCATTGTGTAATCCTATGGGTCAAGGTGGTACATACAGACCGGAAGAATCATTCAAGGCATTTTATGGTGAACAGGGTGGAGGAGACTGGTCCCTTGAATTGTTTACAACCGGTAATGTAACAGGAGTCATCACAAACTGGGAATTGGAGATTCTTTACCAATTGCCATATGACCAGGGAGATGTTGTGCTTCATAATGCACCTGGTCAATGTGATACAACTTTCTCCTGGATTCATCCGATACTTAAAGATAACTGTTGCTTTGGAACCATTACCGTTGATTATACCTTCACGAATGATGTGACCGGTGAAACTTCAAAAGAAACAGTTGTTATTCTAAATTCCAATGGTACTACTAATCTTCAGGGACTTAGAGAAACCAGAATATTTAAGGTGGGTGTTACCAAAATTGAGTATACATTAACTGATATTCATGGAAATCTTAATACCTGTGGATTTACTGTTACTGTCCTGGATACAGAAAAGCCTGTATTTACCATCGGATGTCCTGACAGAGTTATTAATTTGGGTCCGGGTGAATGTACCGGAAGACTGGATTTCTATACACCTCCTGCTACGGATAATTGTGGTATAGAAAAAACTGAATATTTCTTTGAAGATGGTACAATTGCAGACATTAGTCAGTTACCTATTGGTTCTTATATAATTGAAATGCATGTGACAGATATCTATGGTAATGTAGGCATTTGTTCATTCACGGTGACTGTCAATGAGTATATTCCAACAAGTACAACGCTGGCATGTAATAATGAAGTAAATATTTCATTAGGTCCGGATTGTCAGGCTGTATTGAATGCTGACATGATACTTGAAGGATTTGATTACAGATGTTATGACAATTATTGTATCAAGATTGAAGATCTTTTTGGAATACCTCACGACAACCTGTTTACTCTGGCCGATGAAGGAAAACGATTTAAAGTTAGTATCAGCGATTGTTTGTCAGGCAACCTGAATTCCTGTTGGGGTTATGTGAATATAGAGGAAAAACTTACTCCTGTCCTGAAATGCCCTGAAGACCTGACGGTAGCATGTAATTTTGATATAGAAGCAGTTGATTCTCTCGGACATTTGCTGACTGGAGAAGCCATACTTGAATCATGTGAAGTAAATGCAAAAATCGCATATCAGGACGAATGGACAACATTTGGTAACTGTGACAACCCGAGAGCATTGGTAAAAAGAACATGGACAGTAATAGATGATGAAGGAAGAAAGGCTGAATGTGTTCAGAATTTTACAATACGACCACTTGACCTCAATGATGTTGTGTATCCTAAAGATATAGAATTTAATCAGGCTATAACATGTGCTGATATTATTAACAATCCACAACTGAAACATCCTGATTATACAGGATGGCCATTGCTAAATGGTCTTAAGGTAAATAAGGCAGGAAGTCTGTGTATGGTAAGTCTGAATTATTCTGATGATAATTATGATATTTGTGAAGGAAGCTATGTAATTTTAAGAACCTGGAGGATATTTAATATGTGCTATCCTGTATCAGCAGACAATCCACGTTCTCATGTTCAGGTGATTAAAATACTGGATGTTATGGGGCCGAAAATCATAGATTGCCCTGCAGATATGACTGTATCTGTTGATCCGTGGAGTTGTAGAATCAATATCGAATTACCTCAGCCCGGACAAGTACTGGATGCTTGCTCACCTGGTATTCAGTTCAAACAACTGATTTACGGAGGCGGAGAAATTAAGTCTGTAAAGGATTCAGTTGGTATCGTCCATGTATTTGCCAATGAATTGTATAAAGGTGTTCATACTATCAAATATGTGTATAAGGATAAATGTGGTAATGAGTCAGTATGTAGCTTCAGAGTAACGGTCGTAGACCAGACAGCACCAGTAGCAATAGCCAAACAAAATATCGTGATTGGTCTGTCCAATGACGGTACAGGAAACGGAATAGCCAAATTGTTTGCACATCAGGTGAATAACGGATCCTATGACCAGTGTACACAGGTAAGACTTGAAATCCGAAGGTTAGACGGAGGTATTTGCAGCAATACAGGAGCTGATGGCAAACACAATAACAACAGCACCTACAACAATCACAATGGACTGACATCCGCAACTCCAGGTGTAAGCTGGTTGCATCCGGACGATAGCGTAAACGATACGGATGGTGGTGAGTTTGTTAAATTCTGTTGTGAGGATATACCAGCCGGTGAAGCATTCGGACTTCATGATGTGGAAATGCGTGTTTGGGATGACGGTAATATGAACGGAATCATCGGTGACAATCAGATTGTAAATGGTCTGAAAGACAATTATAATACTACATGGGCAACAATAAGGGTTGAGAATAAGATACCGCCTGTAATCGTTTGTCCACCGGATGTAACAGTTACATGTGATATGGATATCGAATTGAGTATAGGTAAGGAAGTAGCAACAGACACAGTAGACCTGACGATGACAGGTTTACCAAACAGCATAGAGTTGTGTACTAATCTGTTGATTACCTATTCAGATCAGGGTAATCTGGATGCTTGTGGAAAAGGTGTTGTTACAAGAACATTTAAGGTAAAGAAAGGCAGTATTGAATCCAGTTGTACACAAAAGATAACAATCAACTATCTGGATGTGCCATTCACTGTGACATTTGCACAAAACAATGGAGTAACAGATTGGGATAAGTGTAATTTTGGATTGGCAGATGCCAGAGACGCTAATAATCCTAAGATTAAAAAACCTGTAGTGAATTTCGGACAGTGTGATATTGTAGGAGAAACGGTCAAAATTGATACCTTCCTGTTTGAAGACGGAGCATGTAAGAAGTGGAAGGTGTCATATACATACAAAAGTTGGTGTTCAGGTGATGAGATCGGACCATTTGTACATTACTATGCATTTAAAGACGATATAGCACCGGTATTAACATGCAATGACCAGATGTTTGCTGCTGTTCCTAATCCAGCTAACCCACAGGGATACTGTGAAGGAAGTGTAGTGTTGGAATCAAGTGCAGGCGATGCACTTGTATGCGCAGAGGAGAGCTGGATTAAGTGGCAGATGTTTTTTGATGGATGGGCAAATGGCACAACGGACAGATTGGGATCCAGTTTTGTTAATAAGGCATGGAAAGACAGATGGGAACGTGTTGACAAGACAATAAACGGAGTACCTAATCCGGTATGGGCAGCCTTGCAGGCACAACACCAGGGAACGGTACTTGCCGATCCGGTGTATGTTACCTATGTCAAGCCAACAAAAGCAAGTGGAGAAGGAGTTAAAATGCCTGCATTCACCCTGCCATCAGAGAACATTCAACACAAGGTGTTATGGAAAGTTACCGATGGATGTGGCAATGTGGATCAGTGTCAGAGTACAGTTATGGTAGTGGATAAGAAAGCACCTACACCGTATTGTGTACACCTGAGTACAGCGATTATGCAGACGACACCTAAGATGGTAGAGTTATGGGCAAAAGACTTTGACAAGGGATCATTTGACAATTGTTCACCTCAGACTAAGTTATATTTTACCTTTGATGAGGTTTCACCTTTATACAGCAAGCTTAACGAAGAGCATTACTTTAAGGCTGGTACAGGAGGAAGTGTAGTGGCGACTAAAGCAGAGTATGAATCCGGTAAAGCACAGAAATGGATACCTTCATTGAGAAGTTCCGGTAAGGTATGGACGACATGCGGTGATTTTACAGTTAAAATAAGCGTGTGGGATGAAGCATGGAATACAGATTTCTGCGAAGCAAACCTGAAAGTGATTGGATGCGGTGCCAACCTCATCGTATCTGGTCATGTAGCGACTGCCACCGGCAATAATGTAAAGGATGCAATGGTAATATTTGAAAGCAACCTTCCTGAATATCCTAAGCAATTTGTTACAGATGTGAATGGAGATTACAGTATGGAAGTACAGGCAGATCTGGATTATACGGTGCACACCATTAAGAATGATGACTATATCAATGGAGTAAGTACCTTGGATATTGTATTGATTCAGCGCCATATTCTGGATCTGGAAGCATTTACGGATCCGTACAATCTGGTGGCAGCAGATGCCAATAATGATAAATACGTTACTGCGTCTGACTTATCAGAAATACGTAAACTTATACTGGGAATAACGCAATCATTCAAAAATGATAGCTGGAGATTCCCTGTAAAACATCAGACTATGAATATGCAGCAGATATTCCCTTATAAGGAACATTATAATTATGTTCAACTTGGAGAACATAAAGTGAAACAGGATTTTGTTGCTGTAAAAATTGGAGATGTAAATTCCAGTGCAAAACTGGACGTTAACAGTATCTCTACCGAGCCACGTACTGCTGCCATTTTAACGATGGAAACAGATGTACAGAATTACAATAAAGGAGATATCGTAACTGTACCGTTTACTGCTGCAGAAGATCTGAACATCTCAGGATTCCAGTTGACATTGAATACGGGTAATCTTGAATTTGAAGAAATCCAATCAGGAGCCCTGAATATAGATGCAAGTCAGACGGGTGTATTTGCTAATCAGGACAAGATTACAATGAGTTATGCCGGTAAATCAACCGAAAAGATTAGCAAAGGTGAAGTGTTGTTTACAATCCGATTTAAAGCAAAGGATTACGGAAGTACTGAAGAAGCATTGTCATTCAATTCAGATATCACGAAAGCTGAAATGTATGATGCAGAATTGAAAGTAGGAAAAGTGGAACTGAGAATGAAGCACGCAGATGGAAATGCAATTCAGTTGTATCAGAATGAACCAAACCCATTTATTGGTCAGACATCAATAAGTTATTATCTTCCTGAAGCATCTGAAGTATCCATGACTATCACTGATGTAACGGGTAAGGTAATTAAGCAGTATGATATCACAGGAAATAAAGGAATGAATACAATCCAGGTATCCAGACGAGACCTGGGCGCATCCGGTATATTATTATATACTATGAAATGTGGTGAGTTTTCTGCGACAAGAAAAATGATTATCGTAGAATAATTATTTTTTTAAAGTAAAATAGGAGGCGTATTTGTGGAATTTACCACAGGTACGCCTTTTTTTGTAATAAATTAATGTGTTCGATTTGACATAGAAATCAATAAGACATTCAATAATTATTTTTATTCGTATATTATATGGTACAATATTGGTAATTTTGATTAATATTGCTACCGTATTTTATTTATCATATAACATACCTTATAATTATGAAATCCAGTTTTGATGTATTACAGCGTTCTATATGTATAATTCTTGGAGGTGGTGCAGGAACCCGTTTGTATCCTTTAACGAAAGATCGCTCTAAACCGGCAGTGCCGATAGGAGGCAAGTACAGGTTGATTGATATACCTATTTCCAATTGTTTCAATTCTGGATTGTATAAAATTTTTGTTTTGACACAGTTTAATTCAGCTTCTCTCAATAAGCATATAAAGAATACATATCACTTTGATTTATTTTCCAATGGGTTTGTTGATATTCTGGCTGCTGAACAGACCACGAAAAGCAAGGAATGGTTTCAAGGAACTGCTGATGCTGTCAGACAATCCAAGAGACATTTTGCATATCATGATTATGACTACGTACTGATTCTTTCAGGCGATCAGTTGTATCAGATGGATATAGAAGATGTACTTGAAAACCACGTAAGACAAAAAGCAGAACTGACCATTGCTACGATACCGGTTACGGCTAAAGACGCAACTTCTTTCGGTATAATGAAGGTGGATGAAAAAAATAAAATTTCCAGTTTTATTGAAAAACCTGATAAGGAAGTATTACATGAATGGTCTTCTGATGTGAGTGAAGATCTTCAGAAAAGAGGTAAAATATATCTCGCATCCATGGGGATTTATGTGTTCAATAAAGAAGTACTCAATACTTTGTTGAGAGAAAATGCGGATGCACTGGATTTTGGTAAAGAATTGATACCGGACTCACTCAAACGCCAAATGAATGTAGTGAGTTATGCTTACGATGGTTACTGGACAGATATTGGAGATATAAAATCATTTTTTGAAGCTAATATAGCGATGACTGAAGATATACCAGCATTCAATATGTTTGACAATGAAAACAAGATTTATACACGTCCGAGGTTATTGCCACCGGCTAAGTTTTCAGGTGTTACTTTTACTCGTGCTATTGTATCGGAAGGGTCAATAATTCAGGCAAAACTTGTAGAAAACTCAATCATGGGTGTACGTTCAAGGATAGACTATGGCACTGTTGTAAAAAATACATATATCATGGGAAATGATTATTTTGAACCATTGCACGAAATTGTCAAATCGGATCTGATACCCATGGGAATAGGTAAGGATTGTTATATAGAAAATGCTATTATCGATAAAAATGTACGAATTGCTGATAACGTAATTGTAAGAGGGCACCATACATTGGATGATATGGAAACGGATCAGTATGCCATCCGAAAAGGAATTGTTGTTGTTAAAAAACATGCATCCATACCATCCGGAACAATAATAGGGTTCAGGTAACGTTGATTGAGAGTCTCTCTCTTTTGTTAATAGAAACTTAGATTCAAGTCATAAATGCAACTTTACGGGAGATAAAAAAGGTATTAATAGATTGAATTTTAATCTTCCCTGTAGTTCTGTAGGAGAACCATGTCCCTTATTAATATTTTGCTACTCTTTCTGGATTCGTAATGTATGAAATTGGCTCTTTTTAACTCATTCATGATACGTGCGACAGTCTGTCTGCTCGTATCTGTAAGATATGCAATTTCTTTGTGGGTTATACCATGCGTAATCAGACATTCTTTAAATCCGATTTTTATACCACGACGTTGACCAGATCGGAACAGGTAATCGACAATTCTTTCTTTGGCCTTACAGAATACAAAATTCTGAAGACGGGTTTCTATATCCTGAAGCTTGTACAAAATCAAAGACATAACCTGATTGGCGAAAATAACATTTTTAACAGCAAGTTGGCGAAAGATATGAACTGGGATTGCTAATAAAACTGAATCAGTCATTGCTTCAGCAACTTCTTGTGTTTGAGGATTATTTGTAAATATATTTTCTCCGAAGATATCATTGTCATATACGATTTCTTTGGTTAGCGATTTACCATTGAGGGCTGTGATTCCAAGTTTAACACTTCCCTTTTCTATGATGTAAACAAATTCGGGAGTTACTCCCAATGTGTAAATTTCAGTATTTTTTTTATAATGTACCTTTTTAATCTGGGTACATAATACATCAATCTGTTCTTCAGTCAGATGTTGAAATATATCTATTCCAGCTAATGCATCTTTAGTAAAAATATGTTTCATCCGTCATGCTTTTAATATATGATGCAAAATGTAAGGAATACCCTTATTCGGAGAATAGGTAAAAAGAAATATTTTTTAAAATAGTTTGCAATAACAAACCGGATAGGTGAGAAAGATTTCATAATATCCATGAAATGATTCTTTTCAATCATGTGTGTCTTGTTGAAAATAAAAAAGTCTTTGTTGCTTAAAGACTTTTTACATGGATTGTATGTTGTACTCTATGGATAATATTTATTTGTATATTTATCAGTCCTGCATTATCGCCTTAATACCTGGCAATTCTCTACCTTCAAGAAATTCCAGCATGGCACCTCCACCGGTTGAAACGAAACTGACCTGATCTTCTAATCCGGACTTGTTGATTGCCGATGCTGAATCACCTCCGCCTATAAGAGAAAATGCACCTTGTTGGGTTGCTTCTGCCAAAGCTTTTGCAACTTTGAAAGTACCATCAGCAAACTTGTCAAATTCAAAAACACCCATCGGGCCATTCCACAGAATCGTCTTTGAATCCAGAATTATTTTACTGAATTGCTCCGAAGTAGCTGGGCCTATATCAAGACCCATCCATCCATCAGGTATCTCATAAGCATCGACAACCATACTTTCAGCGTCAGCAGCAAATTTGTTGGCTACAATATTGTCGGTCGGTAGGTAGATATAGGTATTGTTTGCTTTAGCCTTTTCCAATATATTTTTGGCTGTATCTATAAAGTCAGGTTCCAGTAATGAATTTCCAATTTTACCTCCTTGTGCAGCTATAAATGTAAAAGCCATGCCTCCACCTATGAGTATATTATCCATACTTGATATCAGGCGCTCCAGAAGTACGATTTTATCAGAAACCTTGGCGCCACCTACTATAGCTGTAACCGGTTTTACCTGGTGATGCAGTAGTTGGGTTGCATTGTTAATCTCAGCAGCCATAAGGTACCCGAATCCCTTGTGAGCGCTGTCAAAAAATTGTGCGATAGTTGCTGTTGACGCATGTGCCCTGTGAGCAGTTCCGAAAGCATCGTTGATATATATATTGCCATGTCTACTCAGTTTTTCAGCAAAATTTACATCACCTTTTTCTTCTTCTTTGTAAAAACGAAGATTTTCTAAAAGCAGTATTTCACCTGCATGCAAAGAAGCAGACAAAAGTTGTGCCTGATCAGAGATACAATCATCTGCAAATAAAATTGTGTGACCGGAAAAATACTTTTCTAAATTCGGTATAATATGTCGAAGTGAAAATTTGTCTTCCGGACCATTCTTGGGTCTTCCAAGGTGGCTCATGAGTACTACGGATCCTCCATCTTCCAGTATCTTCTGAATTGTAGGTGCAGCTCCAGCTATTCTGGATTCATCTGTTACCTGAAATTGCTCATTCAATGGTACATTGAAATCTACACGCATGACAACTTTCTTATCATGGAAGGAAGTAGTATTAAAATCCAGCATAGGTTTTTTTGATTTGATAGTATGGTTTATAAAAAAAAAGAGATGCCTTATTAATGTAAATGGGCATCTCTTTCATTTCAAAATATTATTTATCATTCAGATGAACGAAGTATCTCAATGTTCTTACCAATTGAGCTACATAACTCATTTCATTGTCATACCAGCTAACTGTTTTTACTAATTGAGTGTCACCGTTAGTTATGATTTTGGTTTGTGTAGCATCAAAAAGACCACCAAATTTTACACCAATTATATCTGCGCTGACGATTTCGTCTTCAGTGTAGCCATAGCTTTCATTGGCCGCCTCTTTCATGGCAAGATTAATTTCCTCTACAGTTACTTTCTTATTCAGTACAGTTACCAATTCAGTTAACGAACCTGTTATGGTAGGCACTCTTTGTGAATTACCATCCAGTCTTCCTTTCAGATTAGGTAATACCAATCCAATTGCTTTGGCAGCGCCTGTACTGTTTGGCACTATACTCTGTGCAGCAGCTCTTGCTCTACGCAAATCACCTTTAGCATGCGAGGCATCCTGAGTGTTCTGATCATTGGTATATGCATGAACAGTAGTCATAAGTCCCGTAACAATACCATATTTTTCGTCTAGTACCTTGGCCATGGGAGCTAAACAGTTGGTTGTACAACTGGCACAGCTGATAACTTCTTCACTACCATCCAGTATGTCGTGATTTACATTGAATACTACTGTTTTGAGATCTCCTTTTGCAGGTGCAGATATAACTACTTTTTTGGCTCCGGCTGTAATATGTGCATATGCTTTGTCTTTGTCATTGAAAACACCTGTACATTCGAGTACAATATCAACGCCATCTTCTCCCCATGGTATCTGGGCAGGATCTCTGAATGAATGATTGATTATTTTTTTGCCATTAACATAAAAACAACCCTCACCTGGTTGAACATCCGCATTGAATCTACCCTGAGCAGTATCGTATTTCAACAGGTGTGTGGACATTTTAGTGTCAGTAAGATTGTTGATTGAAACAACTTCAATATCATCCAAATCAAAAATTTCTCTGAAGACCAATCTGCCGATTCTACCGAATCCGTTAATAGCTACTCTCTTTTTTGTCATTGCTTGAATAATTTTATTTTAAAACTACAATTGTATTTATATGATTATAAAACATTATTTTGTAAAAATGTTTTAAAAACTAATGAATATTTGCAGTGAAAGTCATTAAATAGGTTTCAACACAATATTGAGCCACAAAGATAAGATATTTTAAAGTTGTGTTTGAATAAAAGCTCATCAAAATATTTTTACATTATTAGTTGAACATTAAGTATAGAACATCAGAATCCATTCAGATCTAATGTGACTGTCGGAATCAATAAAAAGAAACCTAAAATAACCAGCATAAGTATAAATTTCCAAACCCATTTAAACCATTTGTCATAGGGGATTTTTGCAACACCCAAAACACCCATCAACACGCCTGAAGTAGGTGTAATCATATTGGTAAATCCATCACCTAACTGAAAAGCCATTACGGTTGCCTGACGGGATAGACCTATCAGATCTGAAAATTGAGCCATAATGGGCATCGTAAGTGCTGCTTTTGCAGATCCGGACGGCATAATCAGATTGATACCTGTCTGTATTATATACATGATACTTACTGTTGCATAATTGCCAAATCCTGACATGGAATCAGCCACACTATGTAAAATTGTGTCTATAATCTGTCCGTTTTTTAGAATGACCACAATACCTCCTGCAAGACCGACAATCAATCCTGCAGATAAAATATCCCGGACACCATCCAGAAAATGTCTGGTAATGTCATTCAGAGAGAATTCAAATGCCAGCCCTGAAGCAAGGCCCATTACAAAAAACAAGGTGGCAATTTCCATAATGTACCATCCATATCCCATAACACCTGCAACAAGAAACAGAATGGTAAAAAGTAAAATATTCAGAATAAAAAAATGAACTGATTTTTTCAGAGACCAAATACCCGTAAGAACAAATAATCCGGTTAAAATGGGTATCAATGGTAATTCAGACGTAGATTTACCTATATTAAGTGTTGTTTCAGGATTTTTATATGCAAATACTGACATTACAGCTACTAATATACCAAAAATAATCCAGGCAGATCGGGATGGTTTTAATGATTCAGTATCTACTGCCGTTTCAGTATATTTTCTCCAGTAAGCATCGTCCTTATAAACCGGAGATAAAGAAGGGTCTTTCTTGATTGTTTTAGCATATCTCAGGATATAAGCTATACCTGCAATATTGATGATAATCCAGCATATAATACGGTATTCCAATCCTGAAAATAAAGGCAAATCCGAAAGCCCCTGAGCGATACCTATTGTAAAAGGATTGAGTACAGCTCCTGCAAAACCCAAACCGGCTCCAATAAAACACATGGCCAAACCTACTATAGAATCATATCCCATCTTGATCGATAAAGGAACAAAAATGATTGTAAATGCTATGGTTTCTTCGCTCATGCCAAACACAGCTCCAAAAATACTGAATACGAGCATCAGCAAAACTATAATAATATGGTCTATACCCAAATATTGGATAAACCTGTATTTTTCTAGTTTTTTAGTTTTGTTCAAAAATGCATAAATACCGATATCAATGGCTTTGGTTTGATTCATTATCCAAAAGGCACCGCCAATCAGGAATATAAATACGATAATGTCAGCCTTGTCAACAAACCCATCAAAAATAGCTGAAAATATCTGCCATGTCTGTGGTGTATTGTCTACATAATGAAAACTGCCGTTTTTTACAACTGAACGTTCAATACCATTGACGATTTTGGTCTCATAGTCAAAGGCACCTCCGGGAACAATCCAGGTAAGCATTCCGGCGAAAAGAACTATGAAAAAAACTATGACATATGTATTGGGAAATTGATATTTTTTTGACATCCTGATCAGATAATTTAGAATTCAGGCACTAATATAATGCGTAAATTGATTTGGATGATATGTTTATAAAAATTATTGTTTGGATTTGTTTTTAATATTTCTTTCAACCCTTAAAACCGGATATCTTTTGTATTTATGTATGAGATATGCAAATTGGTCATATGTGCCTAAACTGGTCATGGATTGTGGTTCTAATGCTTGAATAAGCATAGATCCTTTGATTTGAACGACAGGAACATAATAATATTCGGTAGGATTGGAGATGTTTGTTTTCAGTTGGTTTACAAAAGGATTTATAATCATGTCTCCTTCAAAATCTATAGAATCCAGACGTTCGATATGGTATTGATTAATCACAGTATTATTTTTTATTTTGAAATCAGTATAAACTATTCCACGGTGTTTCAACCACGTTGTAAGAAGTTGGTCGGATTTTGGAATCAGATAGGCTTCGGGATTGGTAACTGACAATACGGATTGTACTACTGGCCTGTAATTGTCAATAACAATGTTTGTATCTTTTTGTGTTTTATAGCAAAAAACAGGTAGCTTAAGAATAGAACCATTACTTACATGTTTCATCTGAATTGAAGTGATGCCATTTTTTAATTTTTTCAATAATGCCTTCCTTTCTTCCCCAATGATTTTTTTAATCTCCACATTGTTTGAATAAATAAACTTCAGCAATGCGAGCATTCCCTGCATCTGACTTTCAGATCTCCATTTAATATTGTCAGCATAATTGTCCTGTCCATTCATACCTTCCTGTATCAATGACAGTGTACCCTGAATTCCCGGACTTTGTCTACCATCATTGTAATCAAATGTACTGTGCCGAATGTAGTCAGTATTCGGAGGGCCGCCAGGACAATATGTAAAAGCGGAATATCCATGCTGTCTCAAATCAGACAAAATATAAGGCGATACAATACTGTCCGAATATCTCCTTAACTTGTCAGATATATTGATATTGGTACATGTACCAAGAGTGACATCTGAATTTTTTCTGTACCCGAAGTTTTTCCAGGATGCACCATAAGGTGAATATTCATGTACATCCATTGTTACATCAAATTGAATACTATCAATTAAATGATGTAAAGTCTGTGTTTCGGGTTCTGTCATTATTAGATGGTTTCTGTTCAGATCCATATTATTGGCATTTCGTCTCCTGTTGATTTCAGCTCCGTCCGGATTGACTTGTGGGATAAGAACGATGTCCAGTCTATTAAGCAGATATCGGTATTCAGGAGATACCAAAGTCCTCGCCAGAAGCAGCATACCTTCTTTTCCGGACTGCTCATTGCCGTGCTGTTGTGCAAATAGGAGCACTTTTGTTTTTTTACTATTTGCCTTCATGTCATTTTGCGAAAAAGTAAGCGTATATATATTGCGTTCCTCAACTGATTTACCTATACTTTTAACTTTGAGTATTTCATGTTTGGCATCTAGTTCGTGTATATAAACTGATAAAGATTCGTAAGAAGTGAGTGAGGAATATTCTGATTTTTCCAATGGTGTTTGCTGACCTGTGGATAATAAGGGCAAAAGAATGAGGAATAAAATAAATTTATATTGAGGGTTCATTTTCAGAAAGATTTTATGAATTGAATAGCAAATATAATCATATTTATCTGTTTGGTTTTTTATGTATACATTTATAGTATAATTCGGATTAAATGTCTGATTATGGGTCTGTATGGTTTGAGAATATTGTCAAAATGATAGATGTATTTTAAAATCTAAAAAAATATTATTATAAAATTAGTTTGAAATATTAATAAAATCGTACTTTTGCACCGCTATTTACAGATTTTCGTAATTTGTATCATTGGTAACCATAAAAAATTAAAACATGCCTGTTTATTTATCTGATGAGAAAAAAAGAGAAATCATCACAGAATTTGGTAAATCTGAAGCCAATACCGGTTCGGTAGAAGTTCAGATTGCAATATTTACCCACAGAATCAAGTCTTTATCCGAACACCTTAAAGCTAACAAGAAAGACAATTCTTCAAAAAGAAGCTTGTTGACAATGGTTGGAAAAAGAAAAAAATTGTTAAAATATTACCAGTCCAGAAATATCGAAGGTTACAGAGCCCTGATAGAAAGATTAGGAATAAGAAAGTAAATAAAAAAAAGAGTGGAAGGTTCCACTCTTTTTTTTTGATAAAAATTCTATAATTGAATTTTATTTAAGTATTTTTGCACAAAATTGTCAGTAATCATATAATTCATGCCTCCCGAATTTAAAGTTATTGATATATTATTAAGATAATCAGGATGTAAAAGTTGATTTTGCATTTAGTTATCTGTTACAAGATATTGTTTCTTTTTATACATTAAAATTTTATTATTTATGGGGAATATCGTTCCTGTTACCGTTTCATTTAATCTTCCTGACGGTAAGGAAGTCATTATAGAAACCGGAAAACTGGCTACGCAGGCGCACGGATCTGTTGTAGTTAAAGTTGAAAACACAATGTTACTGGCTACAGTTGTTGCCAGTTCTGAGGCTAAGGCAGATCAGTCCTTCTTTCCGTTGTCAGTTGATTATCAGGAAAAGTTTGCATCAGGAGGCCGTATACCGGGTAATTTTTTCAGAAGAGAATCCAAGTTGTCTGATTATGAAGTCTTAATATCCAGACTCGTAGACAGGGCAGTAAGACCATTATTTCCGGATGATTTTTTAAACGATACACAGATTATCATATATCTGATTTCCGGTGATCAGAACAATATGCCGGATAGTTATGCTGCATTGGCTGCTTCTGCTGCATTGGCAGTGTCAGATATTCCGTTTGATGGACCTATCTCTGAAGTAAGAGTTGCTAAAATCAAAGGAAATTATATAGTTAATCCGGAACGTAGTCAGTTAAGTGAAGCATCTCTGGATCTGATTGTTGCTGCTACGATGGATAATGTAATGATGGTAGAAGGAGAAGCGGATGAGTGTCAGGAATCCGAACTGATAGAAGCTATCAAAGTAGCGCACGAAGCCATCAAAGTACAGTGTCAGGCACAATTGGCACTCGCTCAGAAAGTGGGTGATAAGGCTTTGATCAAGCGCGAACAGGTAAAACCTGAAGAAGATACTGAATTAAAGACCTTGGTTACTTCTTTAGCATCAGCACCTATGTTGAAAGTAGCATCATCTGCTTTGGATAAGACTGCCCGCAAGAAAGGATTTAAGGAGGTTTTGGATGCAGTCAAAGCTTCAGTCTTAGAAGAAAAAGGAGAAGAATATTATGAAGAGAAAGCAAATAGCATAGGTCAATTGTTTGAAAAATTAAAAAAAGAGATTATCCGTAAAATGGTTCTGGATACTGGAATCCGGTTGGACGGAAGAAAGACAACTGAAATAAGACCTATTTGGTGTGAAGTGGCTTACCTGCCGGCAGCTCACGGTAGTGCCATTTTCAACAGAGGTGAAACTCAGTCGTTGACCTCGCTGACGCTGGGTACCAAACTGGATCAGATGCTGATAGATAATGCTTTGCAGCAGTATGATGAAAAGTTTATCCTCCATTATAATTTTCCGGGGTTATCAGTAGGAGAAGTTAAGCCTAACAGAGGTCCCGGAAGAAGGGAAGTAGGTCATGCCAACCTTGCCGGACGTTCTCTTAAGAAAGTTATGCCTGAAGGATTGCCCTATACGGTTAGATTGGTATCGGATATTCTTGAATCCAATGGTAGTTCGTCAATGGCTACCGTTTGTGCCGGTTCACTCGCGCTGATGGATGGTGGTATACAGATAAAAAGTCAGGTGTCAGGTATCGCAATGGGAATGATAGCTGACGGCACAAGAGCTGCTATATTGTCTGATATTCTTGGTGATGAGGATGCGATAGGAGATATGGACTTTAAGGTTACAGGTACAGAAAAGGGAATCACCGGTTGTCAGATGGATATTAAAGTTGATGGTCTTTCCTATGAGACGCTCGAAAGTGCATTAATGCAGGCAAAAGACGGACGCTTACATATATTGGGAGAGATGAATAAAGTGATTAATAGACCGGCTGACGACCTCAAACCACATGCTCCGCGTATGGTAGAAATGACTATTGACAAAACATTTATAGGAGCTGTAATCGGGCCAGGTGGAAAAATTATTCAGGAAATTCAGGCTCGCACAGGTACCATTATCAATATTGAAGAAGTAGGAGATAAAGGGATTGTGACCATTGCCAGTACAAATGCTGAAGGTCTTCAGGGTGCAAGAGAAGCTATTTCCAGAATTGCATTCACACCTTCTATCGGAGATGTATACGAAGCTGAGGTTGAATCACTCATGCCATATGGGGCATTTGTCAAATTCTTTGGAC
Source organism: Saprospiraceae bacterium (assembly GCA_020850225.1). GTDB lineage: Bacteria > Bacteroidota > Bacteroidia > Chitinophagales > Saprospiraceae > OLB9. Next base: position 183,634 of record JADZFD010000032.1, read on the forward strand.
AAAGTGGACTCCTGCATGTTTCTGAAGTGGATCATAAGCGCATTGAGGATGTAAGTACTGTATTGAAAGTTGGTGATAAAGTAAAAATTAAAATAATTGGTACCGACCCTAAAACGGGAAAACTCAGACTTTCCAGAAAAGCATTACTGGACAATCCTAAAGAAAGTAAGGAGTAATTCTTATATCTAGACTAATATATTCAAAAGCCTGATAATTGATTTATTATCAGGCTTTTGAATTTTAGTAAGTTGAGTTTTAGCTGTGCATGGATTATATATTGCATGTCACTATCGGGCATCAATAACCATCTGATCTGATTTGGATGTCATTCAAGTCGTTATCTGTAAAAAAGTATTTCAAGTTCAGATAGATATACTTCGGTTTTTTATACCCTTTTTGGTATAGTTATTGCATTAAATTAAATTGTAATATATAGTAGTGCTGAAAAGCATTCATTAATATTATATATTTATTTATAATGTCAGTTGGATGAAACAAGTATTTTTTACATTATTATTGCTCACAGGCTTAGTTGTTTGGGTTGCACCCATTCAGCATAATAATGTAGTAGTGTTAAGTCCATTGAGTATACATGTTTTTGCCGGCAACGATCGTACAGATTGTTTGGGTCAAAGTCTGCTGATACAGGAACTTCAGGCAACAATCAATGGTGATGTAAGCGATGGAGATTGGATCAGTTTTGGTGATGGCAGGTTTCAACCGGGTAATTTACTGACAGTAAGGTATAGTGTGGCACAGGCACAGCAAATCAGGTATGTTCCCGGAAGTAATGATATATCACTCGGTTTTTACAGACTAATGTTATTGTCTGATGCGCCCGTAGGTAATCCGCAGGAAAGAAAGACAGATGAAGTTAAAATCAGTTTCCAGACTGCACCTCCTTTATTTTGCTCAAATAATTTTACGATCGCACTGAATGAGTCATGTAGTCAGAAGGTGGATGTGACCATGCTGCAATCCAATCCTGTTCCGCCTTACACCAATTATATCGTTGAGCTATACACAAAAGACGGTAAAATAATACCCGATAATATTTTGACCAAAGATCATATTGGTAAAGAAATTTCTTATAAGTTGGGACATCAGTGTACATCCAATGTATGTTACGGGTCATTTTTTGTTAAAGATTTCTTTCCGCCTGTTTTTAAGTGTAGCAATGATACCGTATTCTGTAATGCATCTGTTGTACCTGAAAGCCTTGGGTTTCCTATACCGTCAGGTGCCTGGGTAGATACAATTATAAATAAAAAGTACTTAGTCAAAAATTGGGATAAATGTTCAGATGTAACTCTGGAATATACAGATCAGGAATTGAAACCTGATTGTTTCGGGCAGGCTGACAGGATTATTACCCGTAAATGGAAGGCAAATGATGTCAGTGGTAATACATCTGAGTGTACAGAAATCATTTTTATCAAGAGAATGCCGCTGGATTCAGTGGTTTTTCCTGTTAATTTTGACGGCTTACAGGCACCCTTCTTCGAATGCGGTGATACTTTTCCAGTATTGACAAATGGTAATCCTTCACCTGATACTACAGGGATTCCGGGTATTGGATTTTGCGGACACCTTCAGTATCAGTACAGCGATATTGTTTTCGCAGAATGTGGCAACAGTTTTAAAATAGCCAGAAACTGGTTCGTTATAGATTGGTGTACTTCATCCAGCAGAAGCATCAATCAATTGATTTATATCAAAGATACCAGAGCTCCTGAAATAGTAAGTCAGGATACCATTCATCTGGTAACTGATCCATATTCATGTAATACTGCACAAATCGCTGTGCCTGACTTAATACTTGCGACAGATTGCTCTGAATTTACAACAACATATAAATTAAAGCGATTATCAGGTGAAAATTACAACGACAAAATAGTGTTCGTTAATAATAAATATTATTTCAAATCACTTCCACAAGGTGTTTATAATTTGGAATATATCAGCCAGGATCTTTGTAATAATACATCAGTAGATACTAGTATAGTTATAGTTTCAGACAAAACAGCACCTTATACAGTTTGTAAGGAACATACTGCTGTGACCCTTGACAATACCGGAAACGGGCGTGTTTTTGCAGCATCTTTTGACAACGGTAGCTCTGATAATTGTGCAATCGATAATTTTAAGGTTAGAAGAATGCAAGCCGCTTGTGGAAGAAATGATGATTGGGCAGATTATGTAGATTTTTGCTGTGCTGATATCGGTACTACACAAATGGTAGTTTTTCAGGTGACGGACGCTTCAGGAAACCGTAATACCTGTATGGTGGAAGTGAATGTTGCAGATAAATTAAAACCGACGATTACATGTCCGCCAGATATCACGTTGGCTTGTTCGGATGATTACGATCCGTCTGACATGAGTCGGTTTGGTACAGTTGTTACTACTGCGGCCGAACAAAAGAATATTATAATAAATAATTTTTATCACAAAGGTGTAGTAGGTAAAGATGGTCTGGCAAAGGATAATTGTAGTGTAGCTGTCAAATCCCGCACAAGCATGGATATAGCTTGTCATACAGGCTTTATTTACCGGACTTTTGTAGCTACAGATGCGAGTGGTAATTCAGATTCCTGTGTTCAGACGATTACGATTTTAAATCCGGATCCATTTGATGGCTCGGATATAACATGGCCGGATAATTACAGCGGAAATGGTTGTAAATTGCTGGATGCAGACCCCAAAGTGACAGGTTATCCTGAATATAAAAATACAGCTTGTAGCAATGTAACGCACAGTTATACTGATCAGCATTTCTATATGGCGGACAGTGCCTGTGTAAAAATATTCAGAACATGGTCAGTGATGGACTGGTGTCAGTTTGATCAATCGAATCCTAAGGAAGGAATATATTCTAAAATTCAGGTAATTAAATTGAGCAACAATCAAAGTCCTGAAATAATATCTTCATGTCAGGATACGGTATACTGCTCTTTTGTTCTGGATTGCGGACTTACAAATATAATATTAAGTGCCTCGGCTTCCGATGATTGTACTGCCTCTGATTACTTGTCATGGACGTATGAACTTGATTTGAACAATGATAATACTTACGATATTCAGGGAAATGCATCGCGTTTTGAAGTTGATATCCCGATGGGAAGCCATAGTGTCAGATGGACAGTTACTGATCAGTGTGGTAACTATACACAATGTGTAAGGAGATTTTCAGTTGAGGACTGTAAAAAACCAACTCCTTACTGTATCAGTTACCTGACCAAATCATTGGATGCTGTAACCGGTGAACTTGAAATTTCAGCCATAGATTTTGATAAAGGCAGTTCTGACAATTGTACTGTTTATGATGATTTAGTATTTACATTTGACAGAGCATTTCCCGTACATTCAAAACTGGATTCTATACATTATTTTAAAGGAGACGGATTTAATGCAAATTTGTCTGATTATCTGTCCGGACAAGCACAACGATGGGATCCTGTTAAAAAAAGTTCAACAAAATATTTTGATTGCAGTAATATTGATAATGGTATTTCGGATACAGTTTCTTTTCAAATGACTGTTTTTGATAAAAATGGTTACTCAGATTTCTGCGAGGTTGTCCTGATTATGCAGGATAACAGTGATGTGTGCCCAGATGTCGTAACAAAGCATTCTGTCTCAGGAAGTGTCAAAACAGAAAATAATGAAGTTGTTGATGGCGTTGAAGTTAGCTACCATTCTTCAGAAAAAGAAGGATCGGCTATAGTGGATAAGGATGGTAGATACGTATTCCCTGATTTATTGAGAGGACGGCCTTATACCATAGGTGCTTCTTTGAACAGTGATCCTTTGGAAGGTGTAAATACGCTGGATATTGTTCTGATACAAAGACATATTCTGGGTTTGTCAACTTTGGATAGCCCGTACAAGCTCATTGCAGCAGATGTGGATAATAATAAATATGTATCTGCATCAGATCTTACCAAAATCAGAAAACTCATTCTGGGAGTTACTGATAAATTCAGTAAAGACGTTCCTTCATGGGTTTTTGTAGCAAAGGATGGTATCACCAATCCTAATACGCCACTTATTTATAAGTCTTTGTATGACACCGATATTTTGCAAAACAACATGGATAACGTCGATTTTGTAGCAGTAAAGATTGGAGATGTTAATAATTCCGCACTGAATGAGTTTAAACCCAATAATCAAACAGAGAATCGTATCAATACAGAAAGCTCTTATGTAATCAATTACACTGCTGTTAAAGAAATGAATCATATCAGGTGGGTATTTACTGCATCCGATGCATTGGGTTTGGATGCTTTACAAGCTGGCCTTGATTTTTATAATGCAGGGGAGATATTGAGTTTTAATATTAATGATAATTTGAATATGGAGCATGACTATGTATCTGATGGAAAGACTATAAAGTTATTGATGTACCATGCTCAACCTGAATCTTTAAAATCAGGAGATATTTTATTTGAAATTTATACAGATTTGGATACTGAAGATGCAACTGTTTTAAAAAAATTAGATTTCAAATCAGAAATTTTGGAAAATGGAAAAATTCGTACTGTCCGTTTTAAAAAACTGACTGAAAATAATTATACAACTCAATTTAAACTACAGAACAATCCGGTATCCAATCAATTGATAATATTGGCTAACAAAGCCGAATCCACTGATTATAGATTTGAAATCATAGATGCGGATGGAAGATCTTATAAGACAGGAATGATGTCTCCGATATCGGAGGCTTCAGAATTTATTATAGATATGCCACAGGGTATGCTGCCAGGTATATATTGGATTAAAATACAGGATGCTACTACCAGTGCATCACTTAAATTCATTTACATTAAGTAAAGTCCTTGCTCTTTATAAACAATATCTGCTTTATATTGCTAAATATGGGTACTGTAAGTTCTGAATGTACGGTATAATTATAACCTTTTATTTGTTTTATACCTTAAATCTTTAATTACTCTCTATAGAATATTCAGAGCTTTTATATGAACAGAGCTTAACGCAAACATGCCGGATCAGAACATTGATCTTAGGAATGATTGCAGCATATTTCAATGTTTAATATGTCGAATTTTCTACAATTGTTCAGTATATCATTTGTATATACGCTCTGTGTATACAAATGAATCAGATCATTTTTCAAATTGAAAATTATTATGATCAGGTTTGTACTGATGTTTGATGTGAAAAAAATTATAAAAAAATTATAAAAAATATTATCAATCAATGTCATTGACCAAAAGCTAATTAGATATTAGCATTAATTTTAATGTTAATATCATATTAAAAAAGAGTTTAATGCTTTATAAATATTGGTCTGAAATTTGGATTTAAAGTAGGGTAGAAGCAAAACTTCCATTTGATTGGATGCAATTTATTGGATGTTGCTTCAGGATAATAACTAAATATTTACACACCCATATTATAGTTGATATAGTATGGTATGACAATATTGAATGATTTATGCAATTACGAATTTTTACAAAAATCCATCAACCGATGAAGAACCCATTACTTAAACACAAATTAATTCGGATTAGTCAATTCGAATTGAGACTGCTCAATGTCATGATACTGACATTGGTTATGTTTGCTGGGATGTTAAAGGCACAGGTAGTCAATAAGACTGAATGTTCCTGCCTTAATAACGCCACTAACAATACCAATGGTCAATATCTTGAAAGATTTTCGTTTAGTGGCACTCCCGGACATGTCTGGAGACTGGAAGGTCCAATAGTAGGATTTTATCATCCTGCATCTTTGCCACCGCCTGTTGCACCTATTCTGTATCTGATTGGCACACAAATTCCTGAGATTTCTCCGGGACAGTTTTCTATTGAAGGAAAACGTATTTCCGGCCAACCTTGGAGTGTATATATCAGAAATGTTAATACAGGTGTATTAGTACACGTTTTTTCTATTCAGAATTGTCGTTATCCATCACATCCTGTTGCAGTCAATGTTACAGGTGATTCAATTGTTTGTACGTCGGCATTATTATCCAACTATGCATATAGCTTGGCTCCAGCACCACCCAATAATACATATCATAATGTATTATGGACAATTGCAAGTGGAGGATCTATAAGTGGTGCAAATAATTTGGATCATGTTTTGATTCAATGGGGACCTACACCCGGAATTTATTCATTAAAAGCAACGGGTAATCAAACAAGCTATGCAGGTCAACCTGTAGGTTGTAATTTTTCGGTTAGCAAAAATGTGACAATTATTGATCCTGCTGTTTATACCAGACTTCGTGGTGATTTTGGCAATTGTGTAGGAGCTGTTGAACAATATACAATATCAGCAGCTTTAAATCAATTGGACCTTCCTAATATTACATGGGGTGTGTATACAGATCCGGCAGGGTTGTTACCTGCATCAGGTGTAACAGTAACAAATCCTGGAGGAACAGCAAGAACAAGGACAATTCAATGGCCCAACACACCTGGTGTATACTATATTGTCGTAACAGGTGGGTTCAGATTGATTCCTAGTGATCCTGATTTTTGTTTTTTCAGGACGATATCAAGAGTAGATATTGTTAATGAACCACTTCTACCTATTGCCTGCAACAATAATGTAAATATTTCGATGAATCCAAGTTGTGAAATGTCATTTTCACCGGATCAGTTTCTCGAAGGACAACTCTTTCCCAATTCATCATACGATATAATGATTCGGGATATAGAGGCTGATACAATTGTCCCTAACGGAACACTGGGTTTTAAATATGTCGGAAAAAAACTGGAAGTAAAAGTAATTCATGAATGTTCAGGAAACTCATGTTGGAGTTATGCTAAAATAGAAGATAAGTCAATACCGGATATGGTTTGTCCTCCGGATGTTACGATTACCTGTGATAATCTGAATGATCTAAGTGTAACAGGATTTCCAGTTTTACCTACAGGTGCCAATAGTACTCCTGTATCTGGAACAACTGATTCCTGGATTGTAAATGGTTTTGATAAATGTAGTAATGTACTGTTGAAATATACAGATAAAGTTATTAATAATGCTTGTACAGGCCCTTATTCTTCTGTTATAACAAGGACATGGAGTATCAGGGATGACTCTGGCAATGAATCAGTATGTTCACAGACTATCAGCGTAAACAGAGCATCTCTGATTGATGTAGTTATGCCTAATAACTTTGATAGTGCTACCGGACCTAATCCATCTTTGGAAGCATGCGACAATTGGCCCAAAATAGCTTATGTAGTGAATGGGTCCAAACAAACTTATGTTGATAAAGATGGAGTTATTAAAATTGATTCAGTTCCGGATCCGGCATTTACCGGCTATCCGATAGGTACATTGTGTATGAATGCTTCTGTTTCCTATACAGATAAGAAAATACTTCTATGTGGAACTAATCCGCATTCATATAAATTAATCAGAAAATGGAAGGTGATTGATTATTGTGCAGATCCTGCCAATAATGTAATTGAGAAAAATCAGTTGATAACTGTTATGGATACCAAAGCACCCGTTATAACTTGTCCGGCTGATTTGACTACCCAAACAGGTCCTGGTCCAGTCAAACCTGCAGCAGTTGTAGTAACCAAAGCACATCAGTGTGTTGGAGACTGGGTTGTTCTTCCTCCTGTTGCCATATATGACTGTATGCCTACAACATGGAAAGTAGAATTCAAACTTGCTGATGCCAGCGGTAATCCACCTGTTGGTGCTGATTTTGTAAGTAAGGACGGTGCTACAGAGGTTAAAGGAACTTATAATACATATACAATCGTCAATCTTCCAAAAGGTCGTACATGGATTCGTTATACAGTTACAGACTTATGTGGTAATTTTGCATACTGTTTTACCGAAGTAGATGTAGTTGATAATGAACCACCTGTGCCGGTTTGTGATAGGCATAGTGTTGTTGCTATAGGTTCGAATGGTGAAGGCCTCGCAGGTGTATTGACATTTGATGACGGTAGTCACGATAACTGTGGCATCGTTTGTATGAAAATCAGGAGAATGGATAATCCTGTGGCCTGGAGTCAGATCGAATGTGATAATAAATTAAAATTTACTTGTAATGATATAGGCCCTGGTAAAACTGTTCAGGTGGAGCTTGGAGTTTGGGACGCTGCAGGATTATTCAATACATGTATGGTAGAAGCTAAAGTTCAGGATAATATTTTCCCAGTATTGTCAATTCCTGCGGATGTGACAGCCAATTGTAACGAAGACTTTACATCATTAACGAGATTTGGCAATGCTACTGCTACAGATAATTGCTCTGTCACTGTTAAAGAAGAAAGACTTGATTCACTTAATGAATGTAATCTGGGAAGAATAGTCAGATTATTTACTGCTACGGATCAGTTTGGGAATAAATCAACCAAAAAGCAGGTAATTACTGTTCTTAATAAGAATCCATTTACCTTTAACGATATAGATTGGCCTGATACATATACCGTAAATAGTGGTTGTTATACTGAACTTACACCGGATAAACTTCCAGTATTATATAGTAAGCCAAGATATTTTAGAAATACAGACTGTGCTCAGCTTATATCCAGTTACGAAGATATCGTATTCAATTTTGCTGATAATGTATGTGTTAAAATACTTAGAAAGTGGAAGGTTGTAGACTGGTGTCAGCGTAATCCATTCGCTCCGGGCTCCGGAGAGTGGACATATACTCAGTTGATAATGGTCAACAACGTTAAAGGTCCTGATATTATTAGTGGGTGCAGCTCAACGGATATATCCTACACTCAGGTAGGACAGTGTCAGGCTAAAGTAACAGTCTCAGCTGTTGCGGATGATGATTGTACACCCGAGGATAAACTGGAATGGTCGTACATTATTGATGAATACAATGACGGTACTATAGATGTAGCTAATGGAACAGGGCGTAAGATTGACCGTGTTTTCCCTTATGGAACACATAAGATTACATGGATAGTAAAAGATGGATGTAAAAATGAATCCAGGTGTTCAAATGTATTTACCATTAAGGATGATAAAAAACCAACGCCATACTGTCTTACAGAGATAGGCACTGTAATCATGCCTTCTGCAAAGGAGGTGTCAATATGGGCATCCGATTTCAACAGAGGAAGTTCTGACAACTGTACTTCACCTGACAATATTGTTGCTTCCTTCTCACCTACCAACAGGAACGATAAATCACGTACAATAACATGTGCTGATATGGATGGCCTTGCTATCAAAAAATTTACGTTTGATGTCTATTATATTGATGAAGCAGGTAACAGTGATTTTTGTACGGTAGCTTTATATGTACAGGATAATGATGGTGTTTGTAAAAAACAACAAACCAGAGCATCTGTTAAGGGCAGTATTTATACTGAAAATGATGTAACATTGAAAGATGTTCAGGTAGATATTATGAGTGTTCAACCAGAATTTCCTAAGTCAGTAAATACGAATCAGGATGGGTTGTTCTTGTTTAGTGATTTGTTGACAGATAATGACTATACATTGGCTCCAGTCAAAAACGACGATATACTTAATGGAGTTACAACATTAGACCTGGTGATGATTCAGAGACATATACTGGGTATTGAATCATTAAATTCTCCATATAAATACATCGCAGCGGATATAAATAATTCATCGAATATATCTGCTTCAGATTTATCTGAATTACGTAAAGTGATATTAGGAATTAAGGATGGTTTTAATAATAACAATAGTTGGAGATTTGTGGATGCTGGACTTGTATTCTCAGATCCTTCGTATCCATACCCTGTAAAGGAAACATTGGAAACAGGTAATCTGACCAAAAATATTGGTGGAAAAGATTTTATAGCTGTCAAAATTGGGGATGTGAATGAGAGCGCACAGGATGGAAGTATAATGGGCGATAAAGTATCTTCAAGAAGTACAGTATCGATGAAGCAAAGTACGGTGAATGGTAAAGCAGGTGATGTTGTTGAAGTCGCTATAGGATGGAATCAGACCATAGATATAGCAGGTACTCAGTTCTCACTGGCTTTTGATCCGGAATCTGTTGATCTCATAGATGCAAAAACGAATGGTGTTATTAATACCGATGATAACGTGAGTTACAGAAATATTGAGAACGGGCTGATTCATGTAAGCTGGAATAGTTATGATCCGGTATCCATGGCAGGCAATCTGATGACATTCAGATTCAGACTCAAACAGGCTTATGTAAATCAACCAGTATTAAGTTTATATAATGGAATGATTCATCCTGAAGTTTATAGTAAGGAAGGCGACAAGTTTGTAATACATAATCTTTCTTTGGAATTGAGATCGGGTGAAACACTTAGTGAGGATAGATTCGAAGTGTATCAGAATATCCCCAATCCTTTCAATGCTGTTACTCAAATTGGATTCAATTTGCCGGAGACAAGTGATGTCACTTTCAAAGTATTTGATGTGACTGGAAAGGTGTTACTTCAACAGCAGACGCTTTTCAAAAAAGGATACAACACAATCAATTTCGACGCCGGATCAATAAGTAGTACAGGTGTTCTGTATTATGTGATTGAAACCAACAAGTATTCGGCTACAAGAAAAATGATCATAATCAAGTAAAGAATGCATGTACGAAGTTGGATAAAGACGAAGCATCCAATTTCGTACACTTATATTTCTCTTATAAGAATTTAAAAATTTTAATTAAAAAATTAAATTTTCATACAATGAAAAGACCCAATTTTACACATTTCAATAGTCTGTTACAACTCGCAGACCTATTAAGAGCAAAAACAAGGGCATTCTCAATTTTAATAACTTTTACTCTTTTAAATTCATTTTATTTGTCCGCACAAGATTGTAATGAGATTCTTGCATGTAGTGCAGGAGTACAGATTTCACTGGAAGGAGACTGTACAGTGATGATATCACCGGATATGGTTATGGAAACTTTGGCTTATAGTGCAGACGCATATGATGTTTCTGCAAAATTACCCGATGGTACACCCATGCCTGAAGTTGTTATAGGGACGGATGTATTTGGCAGACCTATTAAACGTGTTGTAGCCAACGTTCTTCAAATTAATCAAAAACTTGAAGTTACTGTTTCTTTACGAGGATGCGGTAACAGATGTTGGGGGTATGCTACTATTGAAGACAAGTTGCCTCCAGTGCTTGTAACCGCTCCCTGTGAAGAAAGGATCACACAGTTTACAGGTAATGTAAGTAGTACAGATGGTCAGTATAACAGGCCAGATGCATGTCCTGGAACTACCGTTAATGGTGTGTTTTATGAAATTAAAAAGTTTGCAGTCGACCAGAATGGGATAGTAGATATTAATCTGTTGGATATCAATCTAAAATTTTCACTATACCAAAATGGGTTTAATCCTGCATCACCTTGTACAAATCTGATCGTCACAAATGTAAATTCTTATTCAGGCAACCTTGTGACTGGTACGAATTATACTTTGGTAATCAGTACCGTAGTGGGTGGTGTGCCTCCTGGTGGTATCGACTATGTATTGTTGATAGAAAGCAGAGCCGGTAATATAAAATCATCCGTTGCTTCAACTATATGTAGTTTTGTTTGTAGTGATGAGGAAGCAATATTAAAACAAACTGCAGCCAATGCAACAAATAAACCCACTTTTGTGGACGAATGTACGACTGTCACACTAAGTAAATCTGATGAGGTCATCAATTTAACCTGTGCAGACAGATTTAGTAAAGTAATTAAAAGAACCTGGACAGCAACAGATAAAAGTGGAAATTCAGTAACTTTGGTACAGTATCTGTACTTCAGAAAACCTTCAGTTGCTGATATTATATGTCCGGCAGACTGGATAAAAGACTGTAATACGCCTTTTGCTAAGCTTCCGAACGGTACACCAAAACCCGAAGTCAGTGGTTTCCCACAGAATATACAATGCAATAATATTCAGTATTATTTTGAAGATGTAGTTTTTGATCTTTGTGGTTCGGGGATTAAAGCATTGAGAAAATGGACAATCCTGGATTGGTGTACAGGTGAAGACAGGGAATGTAATCAAACAATCAAAATTGAAGATAAAATAGCTCCGGTTATAACTTGTCCGGCTGATATTACAAGTCAACCTGGTGGAGGTCCTATAAATCCGGCTGATGTAGTTCCCGTATCTTCAGGATCTTGTACAGCAAGCTGGGCTGTAAAGCCACCTATCGCTGTCTCTGATTGCTCAGGTGTTACATGGGATGTTACATTTATGCTGGCTGACGCTAATGGTAAACCGCCGGTAAGTGGTACTTGGGTTAAAGTGGATGGTGATACAAGAGTTCAGGGTACAAGTCCTGCTTTTGCTTCATCAATATCACCTACAGCCAGACCATTCACTATTGTCGGACTACCTCTTGGTCGAACATGGTTAAAATACACTGTAACTGATGAGTGCGGTAACTCAACAGATTGTTTTACTGAAGTAGATGTAGTAGACTTAATACCACCAACAGCTATTTGTGAAGGACATACGGTAGTTTCATTGGATGAATCCGGTTGGGCTGATTTGTATGCAACATCTTTGGATGATCATAGCATTGATAATTGTGGACCTATAGTAAAATTTGAAATTAAAAGAAAGACAACAACTTGTCCGGGATATGAGACAGACTTAAATTTCGGACCAAAAGTAAGATTCTGCTGTCAGGATATTACAAAACCGGATTCTTATGTAACTGTTATACTAAGAGTATATGATAAGGCGGGTAATTATAACGATTGTGAAACACAGGTAAAGGTTCAGAATAAACGTCCGCCAGTTCTAACTTGTCCATCCAATAAAACTTTGACATGTGGCGATTCTAAGATTGATGCATGGGTAAGCGGAACAGCCAGATTTGATTCTTTATTCTTCGGAGTACCAACATTAAGCGGAATTTGCGGTACAGGATTGTTCGCTAGTAAAATCGTAAGTAATTCGCTGGATAACAAATGTAAAACTGGTGTTGTTAAACGGGAATGGTATCTGATTTCAGACCCTACTGTGACTTGTTTACAGACACTTACAGTTGTCTCTCCACCGTTTTCTGCAAATGATATTACATTCCCAGGTGAGAAAACTTTAGCATCATGTAATATTAATGACGTTACTCCGGAAGCACTTAATAGTAAGCCAATTGTTCAGAATACAGGATGCAGAGATATTGGTGTCACCTATTCAGATCAGTATTTCTATAATGTTGACAATATCTGTATCAAAATATTAAGAACTTGGAAGGTAACTGACTGGTGTTCCTATCCAACCAATCAACTTATCGCAGAGCGAACTCAGGTGATAAAGTTGACAGGTACAGGTGGAGCTGTATTTAAAAATTGTAAAAATCAGTCTTATCAAACGGTACCGGGTCAATGCGATATGGAACTGACTTTGTCTGCTGAAGCTGAAGACGGGTGTACTGATCCGAATGATCTTCGTTACAGTTGGACTGTTGACCTGGATAAAGACGGTATATCTGATATGTCAGGTACGGGTAAATCTTTTACAAGAATATTTCCTGTAGGTACGCATAGTGTGAAGTTTACAGTAGTTAACCGTTGTGGAGTTCCTTCATCTTGTACATTTGATGTAACTGTATCCAGTAGTAAAAAACCTACTCCTGTATGTTACAGGGAAGTGGTATGGGTCATGGATTCGGATGGAACTACTGAAGTCTGGGCAAGCGATTTTGACCTTAAGAGTACGGCTAATTGTACCAATGGTGATTTGACATTTGCCTTTGATGAGAAAGGATTGGAATCAGGAAAACGATTTTCATGTGCAGATTTACCGAATGGTCAGGCTGCAAGAATTCCATTGAAAATGTACGTTTTCGATGAAAGTGGAAATTTTGATTTTTGCGATGTTATATTGATTCTTCAGGATTCTCCACTAACCAATGCTTGTCCGGATAAAGCTAATTTATTACCAACTATTTCTGGTAAAGTCGTTACAGAAACTCAGGAAGCAGTGAAGAATACTGAAGTAAAATTGGACAATCTGACCAATTCAACAGAAGCTTCCTATATAACTAAGGATGATGGTTACTATCAGTTTTCCGGGTTGAATGTTTTTGACTTCAAAGCAGTAAGTGCTGACAATGCTGAAAATCCGATAAACGGTGTAAGTACACTGGATTTAGTTAAGATTCAAAGACATATACTGGGTATTGAATCTCTGGATTCTCCTTACAAATTGATTGCTGCAGACATTAATAACTCTAAATCAATTACTTCTTCTGATCTGACAAATCTTAGAAAATTGATTCTGGGTGTTACAGATAAATTTGACAATAACAATTCATGGAGATTTGTTCCTGAGAGTTATGTATTTGCTGACCCTCAATTTCCTTTTGATTTTGAAGATAAAGTACTGGTCGATTCGATATATGAAGATAAGAATAATGTCAATTTTATAGCTGTAAAGATTGGAGATATCAACAATAGTGCTGAAGTCAACAGTCAAAGCAGCAAAACAGAAACCAGAGGATCAAATGCGTTGTTCGTTGTGGATGACAAAACATTTGAGCCGGGTAAATTATTGAAGGTAGACATTAAAGCAGGAGATTTGATGGAAATCATGGGTACTCAGTTTACAATGAAATTTGATGCAGAAAAATTGGAATTTTCTAATCTGAGAAGTGGATTAGTAACTGTTAAATCATCGAATGTCAACTTTAATCAGGTGTCCGAAGGTATTATTCCTTTGAGCATTGATATAGCAGAAGGGCTGCGTTTGAATCCGAATGACATTTTGTTTAGTATCGACTTCAGAACCAAATCAAATGGTAATACAAGGAATATCGGTATACTCCAGAGTGGTTTATCACCGGAAGTGTATGATATGCAGTCCAATGTTAGACGTTTGGATCTTCAGGTAAGAAATGGAGAAACCAATACGCCTCAAAATATTCTGTATCAAAACCAGCCGAATCCATTTAAAGATTATACGTCCGTATCGTTTGAATTGTCTAAAGCAGGTATAGGAGTCTTAAATATTATGGATATTACCGGCAAAGTAGTTTATCAGGTTCAGGATAATTTTGTAAAAGGATATAATACTGTTCACATCCAGAATAATCAATTGAATGGAGCTGGTATTTATTATTATCAGATAGAGACAGGCGATTTTTCTGCTACAAGAAAAATGATACTTATTGAGTAATGTGTTTTTATATAAAAATGATTCTGGGTTTTTCAAACAGGTTGTGGCAACACAACCTGTTTTTGTTTGTTTTATATCCAAACCATAAATTTCTATATGAAAGCCTGTATTATTGAACAAATTCATCAAAATCCTGTATTTAAAGACATACCTATGCCCGTTGCTAATGAGCATCAGGAAATTATTCGGATTAAAGCATCTTCCCTGAACCATAGGGATATGTACATCACACAGGGATTATATCCAGGTATCCGTTTGGGTGCTGTTATGGGATCAGATGGTTGTGGTGTCAACAGTCTGGGTCAGGAAGTTATAATAAACCCCAGTCTGGATTGGGGTGATAATCAGCATTTTCAATCAAAACAGTTCAGGGTTCTGGGTGTTCCGGATGATGGTACTTTTGCGGATTATATCGCAATTGATAAGAAAAATGTTCATCCGAAGCCTGAACACCTTACTTTTGCTGAAGCAGCAGCACTACCATTAGCCGGTTTGACAGCATATCGCAGTTTATTTAAAAGAGCTGGCCTCAAGGAAGGTGATAAAGTTCTCATTTCAGGAGTTGGTGGAGGCGTGGCTGCTATGGCTATGCAATTGGCACTCGCAGCCGGTTGTCAGGTAGCAGTCACTTCAGGGACAGATACCAAGTTACAACGTGCATCTGATCTTGGGGCTGATTTTGGTTATTCGTATAAGGATGAAGCGTGGACAAAAAAACTGATTAATGATATGGGCGGCATTGATGTAGTAATAGACAGTGCAGGTGGCCCGGGATTCAGACATTTTATTCGAATAGCCAATCCGGGTGGAAGAATCGTATTCTATGGCGGAACATTGGGTAATATTGACGGAATTAATCCACAACAGGTATTCTGGAAACAGATTTCTATACTTGGATCTACAATGGGTTCAGATGAAGATTTTTCAGAAATGCTTGATTTTGTAAATATACATAAAATAAAGCCTGTTATCAGTGATGTTCTTCAGTTTGACGACATCCTTTCAGGTTTTGAGACAATGCAAAAAAGCGGTCAGATCGGTAAAATCGTTTTTGACCACACTTATTGAATAACGGGTAAACGGAATTTAATCACCAAAATGTCTCCTGTAATCTTCTATACTTGCACGGATTACATCATATGCTGTAAATCTATCGTAAACCTCATCCACACTTAGTATAGGCTGACTTTCAGGCATTTGCTTGTAAGTCAGGAAATAATGCTTCAGGCTGTTGATAATAGATTCAGGAATATCACTGATATCTTTCCAAGCTCCGAATACGTCATCACCTTCCATAATAGCTATAATTTTGTCGTCTGCTTCATTATCGTCAACTAATCGCAAACCACCAATTGGGAAGGCTTTAACCAGTATGTCACTCTGAACAATATGCTTATTGGTAAGAACAAGAATGTCCAGCGGATCTCCGTCACCAAGGATGCCTTTTCTGCCACTAACAGCCATGTTGAGGTCAGCAACCTTTTCTGCACAGTACGTTTGTGGTATAAATCCATATAGTGCCGGTACTATATTACTGTATTTCTGAGGTCTGTCTACTTTAAGATAGCCCGATAATTTGTCTATTTCATACTTTATAGTATCACTTGGAGTAATCTCAATAAAAGCAGTAACTTTTTCCGGACATTCATCACCATATGGTATGCCATGCCACGGATGAAGCTTGAATTTTGGTTTTTCAGACATATTTTATAAGGTGGATTTAATTTTTATTGTTTATTCTCGACAAATCAACAGTTTTGATGTTGAATTGTTGTAAGGTCTGAGTAGATTATGTTTATGATTAATTAAATATTTTTAATAAATAGATAATGAAGATATATACCAAAACTGGAGATAAGGGAATGACAGGCCTTTTCGGTGGAAAACGTTTGCCCAAGGATGATTTGCGTATTGAAGCCTACGGTACAGTAGATGAGTTGAATGCATTTGTTGGTACACTAAATACGTCATTTTCCGACGAAATACAAAACAACCAACTTGCAGAAATTCAAAAAAGACTATTTACCATTGGCTCTAATCTGGCTTCGGATCCTGACAAAGATATGATTACACCGGATATAAAAACGGAGGATATATCCGATCTTGAATATGCGATGGATAATATGGAAGAAGAATTGCCTCCACTAAGAAATTTTGTACTACCTGGAGGACATCATGCTGCTGCTTTGGCACACGTATGCCGTACTGTTTGCAGAAGGGCTGAACGCAGGGTAATATCTCTTGACAGAGAATCAACTATTGAACCATTGATTATACAATACCTGAACCGTCTTTCTGATTATTTCTTTATGCTTTCCAGATATATAGTTCATATACACAACGCAGAAGAAGTAGCCTGGATACCCAGAAAAGAAAATTAATCTGATATTGTAAAACATTTTGATTCGTGTTTTTAATCTATATTTGAAAATGATTTACTTGTTTTTTTGACACGCCAGGACAAATCTTATTATATAGGTAAAAGCCTTGTGTAGATTAGAACATGTAATACCTGATATACCCGGTGTTTTTTTAAGGTGTTTCCACTTTTTGTACGGATTATTGTCATGTTTTTAATAATTTTTAATAAAACATTACTGTGTTATTTATCAAAAATATCATTAATCCGCTGTTATTTTAGAAACATTATTAATTTTGACAGATTTTAAGCATTTCAATATGTAATGAAATGTTTCCATTTTTTTAATTATTCTAATTTAATACCGGATGACCACAAATAAAAAATCACTTGGAGATACAATAAAATCTTTCAACAAAAACTTCTGGACAGCCAGTTTTATGGAACTCATGGAACGTTGGGCCTGGTATGGGATTTATACACTTTTTGGACTGTATTTGGTTGGATCGACTGATGTTGGCGGACTTGGATTCAATCATATCCAAAAAGGTAGCATCATGGGTAATATCGTCGGTATTCTGTATTTTCTGCCTCTTATATTTGGCGTGATAGCAGATAGAATTGGCTACAAATTGTCGCTTACTATCGCTTATTTGATATTGATATCCGGGTACTATATGCTGGGTGAGGTCAATACATATTCCAGCGTATTTATGGTGTTCCTGTGGGTAGCAGTTGGGGCAGCCTTTTTCAAACCTGTAGCTTCAGCCATTGTTGCCAGAAATACTGATGAATCTACGGGTACACTCGGATTCGGCATCTTTTATATGATGGTCAATATAGGTGGTTTCATCGGTCCATCGATGTCTTCTCATCTTCGTACAGAATATGGCTGGAGAATCATTTTTGTTCAGGCTGCAGCAGTCATTACTATCAATCTGATAGTACTGTTATTGTTTTATAAAGAACCGAAAATCCAAAAATCAAAAGAATCAATAGGAAAAGCTATTAAAGATTCTGTGATGAATATTGTTGAAGCACTTAAAGATAAACGACTGAGTATTCTGTTGATATTAATGGTAGGATTCTGGACGATGTTCAATCAATTATTCAATACTTTGCCTAATTTTATAGAAGATTGGGTCAATTCTAATGCCATCAGCAACTGGATAAACCAAAACATACCTGCTTTGGGAAAAACATTTACCCAGGATGGTCAGGTCAAACCGGAATGGTTTACAAACATTGACTCTTTTATGATTATCTGTCTTCAGATTACTATTTCTTATTTTGTTACAAAAATGAGGCATATTCATGCTATGATACGTGGTGCAGTCATAGCATCAATAGGTGTTGGTCTTACATTTTATACCAATAATTTTATGTTTACAATCCTGGGTACTATGATATTTGCCATAGGAGAAATGATGTCCAGTCCAACTCTTTCGTCGTTTATAGCACTGATTACACCAAAAGGTAAGGAAGGTCTCTATCAGGGAACATACTTCTTACCGGTAGCCGCCAGTTATTTTGTAACAAGTTATATTTCCGGAGATCTATACCAGGCCTGGTCGGATAAATTATCGCTTTTACAAAAAGAATTGAGTACTCGAAATATTGAAATGCCGCATGTAGTTTCAAAAGAACAATTCATAGAAGAAGGTGCCAAATCATTGAATTTATCGATTTCAGGATTTGAGCAGCAATTGCAATTAAAAGCAGATCACCTCGACTGGGCAGCAATCGGAACAAAATTTAATGAACTCGCAGCATCCAAAGGAATAAATGTGGATCATGTACATCTGCCTTTCTCCAAAAATGAATACTTCGCTCTTGCTGAGCAAAAACTCAATATGTCCCACTGGGATATGACCAATATGTTGTGGGAGAATTATCAGCCCAACAAAATATGGTATGTGATATTTTTGATAGGGATAGTTTCAGCAATTTCCATAGTAATCTATGACAGATGGGTTGTCAAACCGATGAAGGATCAAGACAAGATGTAGCGATACCTTAAGTGTAAATTATATTACTATTATGATAGATGTAGATCAATTAATATGAATATTAACTGAATCATTAGTCATTTTATCTTTGAAAAGATATTTACATTGTATTAAATCATAAGGTGTATATTACTAATTGTCAATGGTATAAATATTTATTAAATTTATATTATAAATATTTGATAATATTGTTGTCGTTTCAGTCAGGAAGACTTAACTTTGCAGTTGGATGTGAAATTCGTTTTTCCTTCGTGTAAAATTAATAACCAAAACTCAAATTTTTATTGATGCACCATTTATTAGAAATAATTGGGAATTCTTAATTAAAAAGGTATGCTTAACATTATTATTTTTAATGATGTAAGTATACCTTTTTTTTGTAAAATTGATACTGAACCAAAACTTATTTCAATGAGAAATTTTGTACTGATAACATTGATAGCATTTTTTTCAGGTATATTGCATGGTCAAAATAGGGTAGTACCTGAAAAAATTAGACAATTAGAACGTTCTGGTGCGACATTTGCAAATTTTGAATTATTTTCAAAAAATACCAATTCAGTTACTAATTTGAAATATCAGCAATCAGCTTCTGATGTTACTGTATTGTATTTGGATTATACAGCACTGGCACAAATCAATAATGATGCACCACCTTTTATATCTGTATTAATTCCGTACGGAGAAGATGTACTTTCTGTAAAAATGTACAAGGAAAATGCTCTGAGTGATCAGTTTGAAGCATATGACAATAATGGTAATTCAATTGACTATAAACCAGGTAAATACTATAGGGGTATTGTCGATGGAGATTATACTTCTTTAGTAGCAATAAGCTTTTTTGACAACAATATAATTGGTGTCATTTCTACGAATAGATTTGGTAATATTGTTATCGGAAAATCTACTGACAAACAGGATTATATAAGTTATTCAGACAGAAATCTGTTAGGTGTCAATCCATTCAAATGTGCTACAGAAGATTTAAAACTCAAAATCGAAGATTATATCAAAGATGAACCTGAAAAACTGAGAAGAACAAGAAGTACGACGAATTGTGCACGTATTTATTATGAGATAGGTAATGAAATTTATTTACAATTCAGTTCCAATATGCAGGACGTTCTTGACTGGATTACAGGGGTTCAGAATAATATAGGAACATTGTATGATAACGATGACATACGAGTAAATCTAAACGAGGTTAAAGTCTGGGTAACAGCAGATCCCTATACAGGAAGCTACTCAGATAATTTATACCTTTTTAGAGATTTAACACCAACCTTCGATGGTGATATTGCTCATTTGGTAAAATATCCGGCAACAACAAGTGTTGCTTTTTTAAATTCTTTATGTTCTGAATACAGGTATGCTTATTCTGGTATTAGCTTGTCATATGCCCAGGTACCCGTTTATTCATGGACTATAATGGCAATGTCTCATGAGATGGGGCATGGGTTCGGTTCTCCCCATACTCATGCATGCGCATGGAATGGAAATAATACTGCCATAGATGGTTGCGGACCTACAGCAGGTTATGACGAAGGGTGTAATGCACCACTTCCAAGTAACGGTGGAACGATAATGAGTTATTGTCATTTGGTTAGTGGTGTAGGAATCAATTTTAATAATGGATTTGGACCTCAGCCGGCAGCACTCATTCAAAACACAATTGATTCAAAACCATGCCTCGGAACCGACTGTGTAAATCCTGCTCAGGGATGTTTTTTTGATGTGATTGATTACGTTATGCCGGTTACGAAAGTTCAGTTGAGTAATATTAATAATTCATCTGATAATCCAATCGGGAGTACAACACTTCAGGATTTTACCGGTATCATTGGCAATATGAATAGGGGTAGTTCTATTCCAATCGTCCTGGAAGGAGAATCATTGTTTACAGATCCTTATGATTTTTATTTTACTGTTTGGATAGATTGGAATCATGATGGTACCTGGAACAATACAGACGAAATGTTTCAGATTGGGTCAATAACTCCATATTACGGTAGTGGTCCTAAACAAGTAACAGGTAATATCACCATACCTAACAGTGCGTTGATAGGCAATGCAAAAATGAGGGTAGTGATGAACTATGGTAATTATCATCAAAATGCATGTATACAGATATTTTATGGACAGGCGGAAGATTATACATTATATGTACTTCCGGCTACCTCAGGATGTAATCAATTATTTATTTCTGAGTATGTTGAAGGTTCTTCCAGTAATAAAGCGCTTGAAATTTATAATCCAACCAATGCATCTGTTAGTTTGGATGGTGTTAAAATTAAAGTTTTTGCCAATGGCAATGTAAATCCTACTACAACGATTGATCTTACGGGAAAAGGAAGTATTACTCCATATGGAACTTATGTGTTAGTTGACCAACAAGCCAATGCAACATTAAAAAGCTATGCAAATTATATACATACTGCAACTTTAGGTTTTAATGGCGATGATGCAATTGCTCTTGAAGTAAACAATGTTTATGTGGATGTCTTTGGGCAAATTGGTTTTGATCCGGGTACAGCCTGGACATCAGGAGGAGTTACTACATTAGATAAGACATTAAGAAGAAAAGCTTCAGTAACACAAGGAGATACGGATGGTTCTAATGTTTTTGATCCAAGTGCAGAATGGGTACAGTATAGTATTGATAGTTTTGATGGTTTAGGTATGCACAGTTCTGCATGTGATGCTCCTTGCCTGGGTTTGACAGGTATTACACCGGATAATGTCAGTATTATTAACAGTACCTGTAATGGACCAGGATGTCTTGTAAATGGTGGTGTTATTACAGCTCCTGTCATAACATGTCCTGCTGGTTCTACTTTGCAGTATTCAACTGATAATGGTTCAACCTGGGGCAATTCTTTGCCGGTATATGCACAAACAGGACCTGCTCAAACAATAATTACCAGATGTAGTTGTGATGCTGATAATACTATAGTAAGTGCTTCTTCTACTCCGGTTTCGACCAGTCCGGGAGTTTGTGAAGTACCTTCTGAAACTGTTATCACAATCACAGACAATGATTGTACTTCAGGTACAAGTGGAAGTATCCGTGCTTCAGGTTGTGGCACAGGCACTTCGCTGGAATGGTCAGAAGATGGCACAACATGGAGCACCACAACACCTGATTATACAACAACAGCTAAAACGGTATATGCACGTTGCTTGGATAATATCACAGGCTGTATAAGCACTATTGCATCAGCAACGACAAATCCGCAGTCTTGTTCAGGTGGAAGCCAGTCAGTTTGCTTTGGTGATGATTTTTCAGATATAGTCACGGGTAACAGTACTTCAACATCTGGCTCTGGTACTATTTGGAACGGAAATACAAATTTCCCGACCGTAGTTAGAGCATATCAGGCAGGAGGTGCTGTCAGAATCGGTACAGCTTCAATGCCAGGATCAATAGAATCTATGCTATTGCCATCAGTTTCAGGTAACATCACAGTAAATGTATGGGTTAAAGGCTGGACTACAGTAGAAGGACAGATTAAAATATCCATAGACGGACAGGATCAGACAATAAGTTACACAGCCAAGATGGCCGATCCATTTGAAAAAATAACAGCTACGTTTACAGGTGTGACGGCAGGATCCAAACTCAAAATCGAAACAACGGCAAAAAGAGCCTTTATTGATGAGGTTGAGGTATTGTGTGAAGTTAATTGCAACCTGATGGTTTCAGCTACAGCATCTCCTAATCCTGTATGTGAAGGAGATGTACTTACATTAAGTACGGGAGGTGGAATAGGATACAGTTGGAGTGGACCGAATAGTTTTGCTTCCACTGATCAGAATCCAGTCATCAATAATTATACAAATGCTAACAGTGGTACTTATACCGTTACTGTTACGGATACAAATGGTTGTACAGCTTCCTCATCCGTTGTTGTAACTACAAAATCATCAGGTTGCTATACCATTACAATATCTGACCCTTGTTCCTGTAACAATGATGCCACAATAGCAGGTAATGACGGTACTTTTGACGAACAGATCACAGTTAATGGCATTGCCGGTCAAACCATTACAGCAACCTGTACAGGATGTACTCCTTCAGCGCTGACCTTTTCAGAAGGACCAGCCGGAACCTATGTTTCCAATAGTTTCACGCACCTGGATGGAGTAGGATATACAGCAACTATATTAGAGAATGGAACAGGCGTTGGAACCATAAGCAATAAATGTGCTTATCCTGATGTTGTTATCAACCCAATGGGACCATTCGATAATTGTATAAATAAAAACGATTCCTACCCATTAACAGCAACTATAACTGGTGATGACGGAACAGGGACATATGTTTGGTCAGGAACGGGTGTTTCAGGAAGTAATTTTAATTATTCAGGACTTCCTGCAGGTAATATTAATATAAATCTCTCTTATACGGGAGTTGATAATGGACATGTATCTCCGGATGGAGGCGTGACAGCAGCGTATCCGGGTTGTATACAGCCGGCACAAACGAGTGTAACCATAAATGATGGTGTTACTCCACCTGCTATTGATGACATAGAAGTATGTGATGGTCAGAGTACAGTTATTATAGCACCTGCCTTGGGTACTACAACTGTACCAGTATCTTTTGTCTGGGATTTCGAAGCAAATATCAACGGACCCGGAGTATCATCTAATACAACAGCTGCCAGTGATGCACCCGTACAGAGTGTTGGTGCTGGTATTTCCAGTACCTATCAGACGGCTGGTAGTGGCTGTACAGCAGCTATTTCCCTTACAGGTTTTGACATAGCAAATGGTAGCCTGGCGGATGCAGTGGCAGATGCCGAATATATAGAATTTTGTGTAGGTTCACCACAATTGGGCGTAACCTATCAGGGAATAAATGCCATCAACTGGATTCACAGAAGATCCGGAACAGGTCCAATATCATGGGCTATAGTTCCGGTTAGTAACCTAAGTTCACCTGTACTCACTGGTACTATATCAGGAACAACTTGTGTTGCGGCTGGAGGAACGATTACACAGGATCCATCAGAAACATGCTATAGACTTTATTATTGGGGGGCAACGAATGCTACAGGTACTGTACGGATATCAGAAATGACATTGTCAGCTGATTATGAGGTTGCTTCAGGTTCCTATAATTTTTATCTGGTTGATCCAGTTCTTAATCCTGGAACCACACCGGTCGCAACAGGTTTGACCTACGATCCTGGTACGACAGTAGGTACAAGCCCGCAGACAATATTTATTACGGTTTTTGATGACGTATTAAACTGTGAAAGTTTACCTGATTCTGTAACGATTACGGTACATCCAAACCCTACCCTGGATATTAATCAGCCGGATTATGTATGTAAGCCGGGAACAATAGATGTAATATCTGTAGACTTGGGTGAGAGCCCTGTGGGTGGATCAAAGACATATTACAATACATTTAACGATGCAGAAAATAAGACCAATCCGATTACTTCCGGCTTAGGTTCAGTTAGCCAGGCAGGATCGATATTTGTAAGATATGAGTTGCCTGTAACGGAATGTTATGCTATTGGTGAAATAATCATAGATATCAGAGACTTGCCTGCTTCGCCTCCAGTGCCGGATTCCATTATCGTTTGTCAGGGAGAGAGTACTTTAATTACTTTACCATCAGGACCAAGTATCGTTACCACTACGTGGGATTTTGAAAACGGAATAACCGGACAGGGAATCGTTTCAGATCCATTAGTAGCTGATAATGGTCCTGTACAAACGACAGGGCCAGGGCTTCAGGGAGTGGCGCCTCAATCAGCAGGATCCGGATGTAGTAATGCTATTACGGCAACAGGTTTTGACGCAGGAAATACAAGCCTTGCAGATGCAGTGGTATCAGGTGATTATTTTGAATTCTGTATAGGTGGTGCAGCAGGAGGTTATACTTTTGATGGAGTAAGTGCTGTGAATTGGAGACATCGAAGTTCCAATACAGGACCTGTTTCCTGGGCATTAGTTGCAGCAACTAATCCTAATACAGCCATTCTTACCGGCACCTTTACGTCAGCAGGTAACTGTAAAGCTGCAGGAGGTACGATACCACTCAATACTGCGACTTGTTACAGGGTTTATTACTGGAGTGCAAGCAGTGTTATGGGTGCGTTACGAATCGATAATTTTGATATCGCCGGACAGTATTCAATACCATTGACATACAGATGGTACAATGTAGATCCGGATGCAAATCCATCAGCTACGCCTGTAGCTATAGGTTCATCGTATGACCCAATGACAACACCTGCTACTTCACCACAATCAATTTGGGTGAATGTAGATAATGGATGTGTCAGTCCTGCTTCAAAGATTGTTGTACTTGTACTTCCGACACCCGTAGCGAATCCGGTGTCTAATCAAGCATTATGCAGTGGAGCGAGTACAATCCCTGTTAATTTCACGGGAACACCAATCGGAGTACAATTTAATTGGACAAATAATGACCCAACAATAGGTCTGGCCGCAAGTGGATCAGGGAATATACCATCTTTTGTAGCTGTTAATAATACAGGTTCGAATAAGGTGGCAACAATAACTGTTACACCAATATACACTTTTAGTAACAAGACATGTACAGGTACACCAATTACATTTACGATTACCGTATATCCAAAACCAGTTCCTGTCATTAATGTATCGGAAACATCCGGATTAACTGATAATGACGGGACGATATGCGCGGGTGATTCAGCAACCTTATCGACGAGTGGAGGTGGTACCTATGTATGGAGTACAGGAGCGACAACGTCTTCTATAACTGTTAGTCCTTCATCGACGACTACATATACTGTTTCGGTGACTACAGTAAACGGATGTACGGGAACAGCTACAAGAACGATAGTAGTTATACCAGTTCCGGTAGTTAATATTACAGTTACAGAAAACTCCGGAGTAGTACCGAACGACGGAATTATATATACGGGATCATCAGCGACATTAACAGCTACAGGAGGCGGTACGTATTTGTGGAGCACAGGAGCAACAACAGCATCCATTTCAGTTACACCACCAAGTGCCGGAACCTATACGTACACAGTAACAGTAACCAATTCCAATAACTGTTCAGCAGTAGCTCAGGCGACGATTACCGTAGTAGACCCACCGTGTTATTTGGTATGTTCTCAGGATCAGACGATTACATTGCCACCTGGAGAATGTGCATACCAGTTGCCTAATCTGGTAACCATGGCAGGAGATTGCAAGAACTTTACAATTGAGCAGGTATCCGGTCCTAAACCCGGAGAATTTTTACCGAAAGGAACCTATGAGATAAAATACAGAGAGGTATCAAATCTGGGTGAGTTAATTAAAGAGTGTACATTTACAGTTACGGTTCAAGGCCAGTTGACAACAGTAAAAAACCTTGTATGCAACAATAACCTCTATATTTCAGCAGATGAAAACTGCCAGGTTAGCTTAAATGCCGATATGTTTTTGGAAGGAGGCCCATACGGCTGTTACAGTGATTATATCATAAAGATATGGCCAAACGGTATCGAATCCAATAAATATACAATCGAACAGAATGTAGCTATAAACATACCTTTAGGGACTCATATGTTTGAGATAATAGATCCGGTTACAGGTAACCGTTGTTGGGGTAATTTCAAGGTTGAAGACAAGTTGGCACCGGTATTGGCATGTAATTGTGTGGATGAGGACATCATTACGCCTATTACGCAGTTTGCTGGTGTATTGGAAGAGACAGACCCATTATTCAACAGATGTGGAGCTTCGTATACACCTCAATATTATGATGTGACTGAATTCCAGGTATCAGCTACAGGATCGTACACGTTCAGTGCTGTAGTGATAAATGACTCATATGAATACATATATGAGAATAGTTTTGATCCTAACAACCCATGTGTTAATATAGTAGCACAGAACGACTCACCAATTATGACAGCGACGCTTACAGCTGGAGTGAAGTACTATTATGTATATACGACGTATTGGGAATTTGATTTTATCAATACATATCCTGAACCATACACAGTAACGGTAACATCAACAGCAGGAACAGCACAAAAAGTACAGAATGCATCAACACTGCCTGAGTGTCAGTTCAAGTGTTATGACTTAGAGACAGTACAGGCAGAGACAGTAAGTATGCTGTACAAGTATCCTGGAGAGCAGAACAAGGCAGTATTGACGATACCGCCTGCAGTAACAGAAGCAT